>CAVOXG010000001.1:0-919708 GCA_963700365.1 uncultured Actinomycetota bacterium
ACGACCGCGTATGCCCTGGACCAGGAGACGCTCTCGCTCAGCGCCGAGGAGCACCACCCGGCAGCGAACTCGTGGACCGTGAGCCTGCGGACGACCGCGGGAGACGAGTACGACGTCGTGGTCGGCCTGGTCGACGGCTACGCCCGATCGGTCCGGGTGCGGCACGCAGATCCGATCGAGGTGTCCGACTCCGTCGGCTCGGAGTGACCCCAAGGTGCCGGCCGACCCCGCTCGTCATCCGAAGATCTGGCGAGCGTGGTCCAGCGCGTCTCGCGCCTCCTCGACCACGCGCCTGACTATCTCGCCCGCCCCGTTGTCTGTCCCGAGCGGGTACGCCTGTCCAGCCCACAGATTCACCAGATCGGCGTCGCCGACCTTGCGGCCGTGCGCGCGAAGCGGCGCGGTCAGGTGGTGGACCTGCGGATAGGCCCGCGGCGCAGCGGCGGAGTGCTCGTCCAGGAAGCGGTTGCGCAGACCACGAGCCAGCCGACCGGTGAACGCCCGGGTCAACGCGGTCGGCTCGTCGCGCGTGAGTGCCGCCCGGTGGACCGGCGACGTGCCGGCCTCCGGACACCGCAGGAAGGCGGTCCCCATTGCTCCCGCACGTGCACCGGCGGCAAGGACAGCAGCAAGGCCGGGCCCGGACATGATGCCCCCGGCCGCGACCAGCGGAAGGGACGTGACCGCACGGACGCGCTGGAGAAGCGCGAGCAGACCTGACGGCTCGTCGTCGTCTTCGGCGAAGC
The DNA here is from genome assembly GCA_963700365.1 of uncultured Actinomycetota bacterium. Lineage (GTDB taxonomy): Bacteria > Actinomycetota > Actinomycetes > Propionibacteriales > Nocardioidaceae > Nocardioides_C. Next base: position 747 of record CAVOXG010000001.1, read on the forward strand.
CACCTCGGTGCCCGCCGGCCTCCGCGCCTTGCACGACGAGACCATCGGCACCGGATGACTGGGCAAGCTCCGCCTCGGCGATGTTCGTGACGGTCACCCACACCTCGGTCCCGACGTGCTGCAGGTCGGCGATCACCTCGGGCGACGGGCAGCCGAACGTGAACGACACGAGTGGCACGGGTGATGCAGTGAGCAGGTCGAGCTTCGCTGACCAGTCGTCGTCGTCCACCCGAGGATCGCCCAGGCTCACGCCGACATCCGCGGCCTCCTCCTCGAGGTGCGTCGCGTAAGCCTGCACGGCTGCGGTGTCCCCGGGCGGCCCCGGCACGAACACGTTGACTCCGAACGGCTTGCTCGTCAGCTCACGAGTCCGGCTGATCCGCGTGGCGACCTCGGGTGCGGGGAGGTACCCGGCGGCCAGGAACCCGAGCCCACCCGCCTCGCTGACGGCCGCGCACAGCTCGGGCGTCGAGGGCCCGCCGGCCAACGGCGCAAGCACCACCGGAGCTGGACACTGATCGAGCAGCACGATCGACCTCCCTTGTTTCGTCCCCGGCCAGGATGCCCGAGAGCCCACAGTATGGGTGCGTGACCCCGTCGGCGACCTCCCGGCTGCCCCCTGGGCGGGCACCTGACTGAAGCACGCAAGGTGGCCAGCCGCCATCCCGCTTTCGACGAGGCTCCCTCAGGGGCTCAGGCGGTTGAGGCCTCAGGGCAAGCGGGAACTTGACAGACGCGCTCAGCGGCCGCTGCCGAGGCGGGATTCCAGGCGCACGCCTGCTGGCGTCAACCGCGCAAGATTTCAGTGCTGACGTCGAGATGTCCCGCGTGTCGCGCATACTCGGCCAACACGTGGAAGCAGATCCATTCAAGCGTCGGAGGGTCCTCCCCGAACCGCCCACCGGAAGCTCCAGGGGTGTCGAGCTGGTACTCGAGCAGGACAGCGCGCGTACGTTCGCCCAGGGCACGCAGCCGAGTCGCGAGTGCTTCACCCGTGACGTCCTCGGGGACCTGCCAGTGTGCTGACTGTTTCGTCTCGTCGCTGTCGTCCGAAGCCCAAGGCTCCGGGACGTTCCAGTCGCCCCAGGGGTGGTCCACAGGCTCGCCGAGGAAGCCCCACAGGAACCATCTCTGTTCCATGTGCAGCACGTGGTTCAGCAGTTCGAGCGGTGACCAGCCACTCGGAACGCGCATCTCACGCTGCTCCACCGATGACAGCGACAGAACGGCCGCGATGATGTCCTCACGCAGCCACTCGAGGTAGTCCGCCCACCGTTGAGCACCAGCCGGCGCGTACTTCCCCGGCTCGCGGGGGTTCCTGCTCACACGGTGGTCTTCGCTCACCTCTGAACCGTAGCGGCAGCGTCAGTCGTCCCGTAGTAGCCGACCCAGCCTTCGCCGTTGCCTGGCAGCTTGCGGCGAATGACGCACGCCGCCGCCCGCGTGACATGGCGGTATGAGCCGGCGTTCGTCGCCTCACCATCCGAGTTCGCGCAGCCGCGCGTCTTCGATGCCGAAGTGGTGGCCGACCTCGTGGACCACTGTCCGGCGAACCTGCTCCACGACATCTTGGTCGCTGTAACAGACCGCGCAGATGGCACGTCGGTAGATCGTGATCCGGTCGGGAAGTACACCGGCGTACGCCGTCGTGCGACGGGTCAAAGGAATGCCTCGATAGAGCCCCAGTAGGCCGGCTGGTCCTTCGTTGTGTTCCACGGTGACGGCCACGTTGCTCATGAGTTCGCCGAGCTCTGCGGGTAGCCCATCGAGCGCCTCCCTGACCATCGCCTCGAACCGCTCGGGATCAACCTCGACCATGGGGCCAATTGTCCAACAGCGCCACCCGCGCTCGAGGAGGCATGAAGCGGCCCCCTCGGCGTCGCTCCGGTGATGTGGTGTGCGCGGAGTACCGTGAACTTGTGCGGGGCGACCGTGTGGAGATCGTCATTGATGCGGGCGGGGAGGTCCGCACCTACGACATCGTCGCGACCAGGAACGGCCGCAGGGTCGAGATCGAAACCGGGCGCGGCCTTGTCACGGTGTCTGAGGTGACGCGCAGCGGCACTCCGGTTCGCACGGCCCGTTTCATGGCGAGCAGGATCCTCGCCTTGGTGGAACACCCGGCAGCCGCTCCGAACATCGCCAGGGACGTGATCGAACCGCATCCGATCCGCTCCTCGGGATAACCACTCTCATCCCGAGGTGACCGACTCGTCCGGCGGGGGCTGGCGTCGGTGACGCCACTCGATGCCGCTCATCATCGGGGGTTTAGGCACCGCAGACCCGGGGTAGAGTGCTTTGAAAGATGTCACGACATCGTCTAGATCCCTGCGTTGTCCGATCCGAGGAACGCGTACGACCGCAGGGGGTCCCATATGGGTCAGATGCCTTCTTGGTCCCACTCAGTAGAGCTGAGGGCCGTGCCCGCCAGCGCGTCTCAGGCACGTGAATTTGTCTGCCTTCATCTCCTGAGCAACGGTCTGCCTCATCTACAAGACGATCTGCGTCTGGTGGTCAGCGAACTCGTCACGAACGCGATCACGCACGCCCAGACGCCCTTCACAGTGGTCTTGGAACGGGCTGGCCCGTCGGTGACCTTGACCGTGCGGGACCTTTCGCCGTTGGTGCCGGTGATGGGCGCGGCAGACACGATGGACGGAGGCGGTCGGGGGCTGGTGATCATAGACGTCGTGAGTAGCGAATGGGGCGTGACGAGTCGCCCGGGCGGGCCCAAGTCGGTGTGGGCTGCCTTCGCGGTCGAGGACGGCGTCACGGCGACGTCGTGACGTTCGTCGTACCCGTCGGTCTTCGATCAGGGGTGTGGCGCGTCGCAGTCGTATGCTGGTTGCACGCCCTGGTTGCGCCAGCCTCTGTGCGCAGCGCGACGAGGGCGGCGGAGCCTCGGGGAGAGGTTCGGTGACGCGATGACGGGTGATGGCTCGGTCCATACCCGAATCGAGGAACTGCTGATGGCGTGCATCGCGGCGGTGGCTGTGGACGGGGGCGGGATGTCGCTGGTATCCGCGACCGGAACGCGTCAGCCCCTGTACGGCTCGGACGACACCGCCCAGGTGATGGAGCGGCTGCAGTTCACGGTTGGTGAGGGTCCGTGTGTGGACGCGTCTGCGTCTGGGTCGCCGGTGCTGGTCCCGGACCTGGACGACCCGGGGAGCGGAGTATGGCAGCGGTGGCCGGTGTTCCTCGCGGAAGCCGCGAAGGCCGACATCCGGGCCGTGTTCGCCTTCCCTGTGAGCATCGGTGCCATCTCGCTGGGCGCCATCGACCTGTACCGACGGTCCCCCGGACCCTTGCACCGGGAAGATCTCGCGAAGACCCTGACCACTGTGGACGCGATCGCCTCAGCCCTCCTGGACGGGGAGGGCACCCCCAGCTCGGGGCTCGACCTGGATCGGTTGAGCGGCATGGCCGTCCATCGGGCGGCCGGGATGGTCATGGAGCAGCTCGGCACGAGCATCGAGGAGGCACTCATGCGGCTGCGCGCCACCGCCTACGCCGAGGGGATCTCCATCAACGACCTGGCGAACGATGTGATCATCGGCGTCCGGCGACTTCAGGAGGACACGACATGAACGACGACACCTCGGTCGCGGGTGTCCCTGGCGCGGCTCGAGAGAACCTGCTCGCGCGGAGTTTCGTTTCGCTCGCAGACACGCTGGTCAACGATTACGACATCGTCGACCTGCTCGATCGCCTGGTCCACACCTGCGTGGAGCTCCTTGGGGTCTCGCAGGCCGGCCTGATGCTGATCGACCAGCGCGGTGACCTGCACCTGATGGCCTCCTCCAGCGAGGCCACTCGCCTGGTGGAGCTCTTCCAGATCCAGAGCCTCGAGGGCGGTCCCTGCGTCGAGGCATCCAGGACCGGTGAGACGGTGAGCGTGGAGAACCTCGCCGCCCATACCCGCTGGCCACGCTTCGCCGAGACCGCGTTGAGCGTCGGCTTCAGCTCCGTGCACGCGGTACCGATGCGGCTGCGGGAGGAGACCATCGGGGCTCTCAACTTGTTCGGCGGCGACGAGCCGTCGCTGGGCTCGGAAGACCAAAGATTGGCCCGGGCGCTCACTGACATCGCAACCATTGGCATCCTCCAGCAGCGCTCCGTCCATCGATCCGCGCTGCTCGCAGAGCAACTCCAGACTGCCCTCCACACGCGCATCGTCATCGAGCAGGCGAAGGGCGTCCTGGCCGAGCACGGAAAGTTGGACATGGACACCGCCTTCGCCGCGATTCGCGGGTTCGCCCGCAACAACAACCTCAAGCTCGGCCACGTGGCCCAGTCGCTCGTACGACGCGAACGCTCTCCCGACGAGATCCTCACTGACACGTTCCGCCGCACGCGCCGGCCGAGCGAGCACTGACCCTAGAGTCCGTCAGAGCCTGGACCTTGCGCTCCTGTCTCCTACGGGTGTTGGGCGCTTGAGCTCAGGCCGGACACGGCGGGTGGACGTCGAGCCTCAGCCGCCCGAGATCATCGGCCCATGGTTCCTCTGGAAACTGCTCATCGACCACCGGTATCAGGGCAAGGGCTACGGCCGGGAGGTCGTGCGGCAGATCGTTGAGCTGGTGCGCGACCAGGGGGCCACCGAGCTGCTCACCAGCCATGTGCCCGGCGAGGGGAGTCCGGCCGGCTTCTACGCCCGGCTCGGATTCGTTCCGACAGGAGAACTCGACCCGGAGGGCGAGATCATCCTGCGGCGAATCGTGCATGAGTGACCCTGCCGACGCCCTTGCAGCACCGATGACTCTGGGCGTGCGCGATGGTCTGATCTGTCGTACCCGGACGAAGGAGGAACCATGGGCAAGGTCATCGCAGCCATCACGACCTCGGTCGACGGCTACATCGTGGGGCCGCAGGACGGGCCGAAGCACGGCCTCGGTATCGGGGGCGAGCGCCTCCACTACTGGGTGATGGGTGGCCCCTGGACGTACGCCGACGACGGCCATGACACCGACGGCATGCACGGCGCGGACCGGGAGTACTACGAGTCGATCACCGAGGGGCTGAGCTGCGGGATCGTCGGCCGCAACATGTACGACGCCGCCGGCGCGTGGGGCGGCACCAACCCGTTCCCCGGCACGTTGATCGTGCTGACCCACCGCACCAGCGACCAGCCCGATCCGAGTACGGGCTTCCTGTTCGTTGACGGCTTCGACGCCGCGCTGCTGAAGGCGCGCGAGCTGGCGGGCGACGGCGGAGTCTCCCTCGGGGGTGGTGCAGACCTGATCCGCCAGGGCCTCGCGGCGGGCGTGGTCGACGAGCTCGCGATCTCCACCGCGCCCCTCCTGCTCGGTGGCGGGAAGCGGCTGTTCGAGGGATTCGAGCAGGATCTCGACCTCGAGGTTCTCGGCACCTGGAGTTCGCAGTACGCCACCCACGTGCGCTACGCCGTCAAGGGGGCGCCAAGGACGCAGAACTCGTTACCTTCTGGGTCTGCCAATACAACCCACGATTGATCACCCTGGCCGATATCCACACGCTGTGCGCCATGAGCCACCAGACGAGCAACCTCGGCGTCCTGGTCATCAGGCCTGAAGTCGAGATGCAGTCGGCTCTTGGCCTTCTTGCTCTCATCAAGCCGGACGAAGTCCAACCCCGGCATGCGATCCGGCTCCGGGCGGATCTCGAACTCGTCAGCAGAGGAGTAGACCACAACCCAACCAAGAGCCTCGGCCCACCACTGCCCCAAGGTCACCGGATCTACCGAGTGAACAACTACCTGTTCCCATTCCAAGGTCATCCGCCGAACCTAGACCTGCCAGGGCTTCAGGAACAGGCATTTAGTTCGGAGCAGACGATCGTCACGGACTACGTCATTTCGCCGCGATGCGCTCGGGTGGCAGGTTCAAGCGCCAGGCTCTGCGGCGGCGCGCGGTTCAAGGACGACGACGGCGGTCTCGTTGGGTCGCCGGGCGGCGTAATCGTTGAGGTTCTTGTCGATCTCGGCCCACCGGGACCACAGCCGCTCGCGCTCCTCGCCCTGGGCGCGGCGCGCACGAACCCGTCGTGCTCCGTCGCGGGTCTGGGCGATGGCGTCCGGATGATCCTGCAGGTTCAGCCACCACGCGGGTTCAGCCGCACCCCACCCGTTCATCGCCATCGTGACCAGGTTGCGACCGTCCACGAAGTAGCCGATGACGACCTGACGTGGCATCCCGCTGCGTCGGCCCGTCGTGGTCAGCCGCAGCGTCCCCCACCGTCCCGGCTTCGGCCGCCACAGACCGAACCGGCCGCCGGTCGCGCGCAACAGCGCGCGATGGCCATGCCAGAAGGCCACGATGAACCACCGCGGCGGAAGCGGTGCACGCCGCCTGCGCGCCACCGCTGCATGTGCCTCACGATCACTGGACATGACCACAGCGTGACCCTTCGGGACGGGCCCTGCCAGGGCCAGAGGTCCGAAGGTCGCGGCCCGATCGGTGTCCTCTCCAGCGGGGCAGCAGGCGTGCGGTTGGTCAGCCTCCGGCCATCGCGCCCACGACCATGAACGGTTCCTCACCGGCGACAACGCGCTCCGGCAGCGGTGTATCGGGGTCGTCGTGGGACAAGTCTTCCTCGCAGGCGAAGAACCGGACGAACGCACGCCGACGGGCCGTGGCACGATCACGAATGGTGCCGAGGAGCATCGGGTACTCCCCCTCGAGAGCATCGAGCACCGACCGCTGGGTGACCTCGCCCGCGACCTCTAGAAGCACCTCGCCGTGGACCTGCGCCAAAGCCCGCAGGTTCGGCGGCAGGGTCAGGCGTACCGAATGGCTCATCATGCCCTCAGGAAAGGGTCTGGACCTCGACGGATAGGACCGCCGGCAGGTCGCGGACGATGGGTGACCAGGTGTCCCCTGAGTCGCTGGAGGCGTACACCTGTCCACCCGTGGTGCCGAAGTAGACACCGCACGACTCGTGCTGGTCGACGGCCATCGCGTCACGCAGCACGTTGACGTAGCAGTGGTTCTGCGGAAGGCCCTTCGTCAGCGGCTCCCAGGAGTCGCCGCCGGTACGGCTGCGATAGACACGCAGCTTGCCGTCCACCGGGAAGTGATGCGAGTCGCTGGTGATCGGCACGACGTAGACAGTCTCCGGCTCGTGGGCGTGCACGGCGATGGGGAACCCGAAGTCGCTCGGCAGGTCCCCGCTGACCTCGTGCCAGACCTCGCCGGCGTCGTCGCTGCGCATGACGTCCCAGTGCTTCTGCATGTACAGCACGTCGGGGTTGCTCGGATGCATGTCAAGACGGTGCACGCAGTGGCCGACCTCGGAGTCCTGGTCGGGGATCTCACCCGAACGCAGGCCCTTGTTGATCGGCTGCCACGTGGCGCCGCCGTCGGTGGTGCGGAATGCACCCGCGGCCGAGATCGCGACGTAGAGCCTGTCCGCGTCGGTTGGGTGCTGGAGAATGGTGTGCAGGCACATGCCACCCGCGCCCGGTTGCCACTGCGGACCGGTGCCGTGCTGGCGCAGTCCCGACAGCTCGGCCCATGACGCTCCACCGTCGGTGGACTTGAACAGCGCGGCGTCCTCGACCCCGGCATACACCGTCTCGGCGTCGTGCAGCGAAGGCTCCAGATGCCAGACCCGGTGGAACTCCCACGGCCGCAACGACCCGTCGTACCACTGGTGCTCGCCGGGGACGCCGTCGTAGCTGAAGTCGTTGCCGACGGTCTCCCACGTCACACCACCGTCATCCGACCGCTGGATCACCTGACCGAACCACCCACTGGTCTGCGAGGCATAGACCCGGTCGGGGTTCATGGGCGACGCCTTGAGGTGGTAGACCTCCCACCCGGGAAAGAAGGGGCCGTCGACCTTCCAGTCGGTGCGCCTCTCGTCCGAGGTGAGAACGAATGCGCCCTTGCGGGTCCCGACCAAAACACGTGTGCCGCCCATCGACTGTCCCTTCCGAAGTTCCGGTCGGCCATGACGCTACTCGCCCGGCCCGACAAAGAGACTGCGGCTTCCCCGAAAACTCATCGGCGGGTCCGACGTTCCCTGATCCCGCCAACGAGCAAGAAGGAGCGCCACCAGATGCCCTTGTAACCCTGATGGCGGACCCGCAGGGCGCCGCCCGTATGCGCGCCACGGCTTCACCGAGACCGCCAGTGGTGAGACATGGGGGTTGACCTCAAGTCGACTCGAACTTGTTGGGTTGTCCCGCAACGACAACTGCAACCGAGGAGTTCTCATGACCCGACAACAGGGCACTGTCGCCGACAGAGAGATTCGCGCATTGGTGCAGGCCGCCCAAGAAGCACAGAACGATGTTGATGCCCTCATGCAGCTGCATACCGACAGGGTGAGCATCATCAATATTGGCGGGTGGAGGCTGTTCGGAAAGGACGCGTTCCGCGAGGCAATGGGGCATGCACTGTCCAGCGACCTACGTGACGTACTCACAAGCGTCACAGTTGACCGCATTGAACTGCTGTCGGACGCGGTCGCAGTCGTCTCCTGCACCAAGACAGTGCGTGATCAGCGTGGTCAGAATGAGAGCACTCCCCTTCCAGCAACACGGGGAGTGCTGACCTATGTCGTAGTGAAGGGGGCCGCAGGCTGGAGCATTGCCTCGGCCCAGACGACGCCGGTGGCCAGCAGCTAGTCGCCGCTCGAGACGGTGTTGGGCGAGGCGAGACGTCGACCACGATGTTCTCCGGCAGCGACCGGCTCCGGTCGACCCGGATCCGCAGGACCGCTACTGCTCGATGTCCCTGCAAGGACGAGACACCTCGACAGATACCGGAGCTAACGGCCCGCCGAGGAGTTCGAGTCTCCTGGCCTGCCGGTGCGCGGATGCAGCGCAACCGCGGCGCCTTGGTTAGAACCGCCCGGCCGCGCTGTGGCGGTCACGGCGCACGACGGAGCTTGAACCGCCAAGCAGCAGCTGGCCGACCATGGGACGCGGCCGCGAAGTTCGGGGCACCGAAGTCACTTGGTGCCGAGAATGACAAAACCCCAGGTGAGGAACTTGGCCTCTGACCTGGGGCTTTAGGTGGAGCCGCCTGTCGGAATCGAACCGACGACCTATTCATTACGAGTGAATCGCTCTACCGACTGAGCTAAGGCGGCGAGTGCCGGGCCGGAGCCTGGCACGCCGGACGAGTATACGGAAGGTGCCCGGATTCTCCGAAACCGGGCCGAGTCGGTGGGCCGGAAGCCCCTGAGACGCCCGTTCACCCACGATGTGCGAGGGCTCAGCGCCCCTCGAGCAGCGGCCCCGCCGGGTCGTGCGACAGCCCCTTCCGCCGCGCCGCGATCCCCGACAGCGCCTCGAGCGCGACCCGGTTCGCGAGGAAGGCGGTGATCTCGGCGTGGTCGTAGGGCGGCGAGACCTCGACGATGTCGATGCCGACGACGGGCAGCTCGAGGCAGATCCGTCGTACCGAGTCCAGGAGCTGCCGCGCGGACAGGCCGCCGGGCTCGGGCGTACCCGTGCCGGGCGCGTGCCCGGGGTCGCAGACGTCCACGTCGACCGAGAGGAAGATGCCGTCACAGTCGTCGAGAGCGATCTCGAAGGCCTCGTCGAGGCAGTCGGACAGGCCGCGGGCTCCGATCTCGGTCATCTCGAAGGACCGCATCCGCTGCTCCGCCATCCACGACAGCGTCTCGGGGCCGGGCCAGTAGCCGCGCAGGCCGATCTGCAGGAACCGGTCGCCGCGCAGCGCACCCGACTCGATCAGCCGGCGCATCGGCTGGCCGTGGCCGTACAACGAGCCGAACTCGATGTCACCGGTGTCGGCGTGGGCGTCGAAGTGCAGCATCGACACCCGGCCGAGGCCGTGGTGCCGCGCGACCCCGGTGGCGTCGGGCAGGGCGATCGTGTGGTCGCCGCCGAGCACGAGGGGTACGGCGCCCGCGGAGCTGACCTTGAAGACCGCCTCCTCCAGGGAGGCGATCGACCGCTCGACGTCGCCGGAGTACATCTCCACGTCGCCGGCGTCGACCACCCTGATGTCCTGGAGCGCGTCGACGCGCAGCGCCAGGTGCGGACGCGAGCCGTCGTGGGCCAGGTAGCAGGCCTGCCGGATCGCCATCGGCCCGAACCGCGTGCCCGGCCGGTGCGACGTGCCCCCGTCGAAGGGTGCGCCGACGATCACCACGTCCGCGGCGGCAAGGGAATCGGGGTCGTCGAGGTCGCAGCGGTCGACGCCGAGGAAGGTGAGGTCGGGGCCGTACTGCGGGCCGTACCGGGTCATGGGCACATCATGCCCCGCCCGTCAGCAGGTGACGTCGGACTTCGGGACCGTGCCGGAGACCAGGTAGGCCTCGACGACGTCGTCGACGCAGTCGTTGCCGGCGTTGTAGCCGCCGTGTCCGTCGCCGTCGCGGGCCACCAGCACCCCCGACTCCAGCTGCGAGGCGAGCGCCTCCGCCCACTCCAAGGGCGTCGCCGGGTCCCGCGACGTGCCGACGACGAGGATCGGCTCGGCGCCGGCCGCCGTGAGCGGGCCGGGCGTCGCGGTCGCTCGAGACGGGCCACTGGGCGCAGCTCGACAGGCCGTAGGCGAAGATCGCGCCGAACGTCGGCGAGGCGTCCTCGAACTTCGGGATCAGCTCCTGGGCCTCGGACGAGGGCACCGGGTCGTCCGTGTCGAGACAGTTCACCGCGTAGAGCGCCTCCAGCGAGTTGTCGACATATCCGCTCGGACCACGCGAGGTGTAGGCGTCGGACAGCCCGAGCAGCGCGCGGCCGTCCCCGCGGAACGCCTGCTGGAGCGCCTGGTCCAGCAGCGGCCAGTAGCCGTCGTTGTACAACGGCGCCCAGATCCCGAGCACCGCGTTGCCGACCGCGAGCATCCGCTCGCCGTCGCCGTCGATCGGCTGCCGCTCGACGTCGTCGAGGAACTGCCGGATCCGCTGGGCGCCCTCGTCGACCGACCGGCCGAGGAAGCAGCCTCCGCGCTCGACGCAGGCGCCGACGTAGGCCCGCAGCGCGACCTCGAACCCTCGGGCCTGGGCCAGGCTCATCTCCTCGCTGGACAGGCTCGGGTCGAGGGCCGCGTCGAGCACCATCCGGCCGACGCGCGCGGGGAAGAGCTCGGCGTACGTCGCACCGAGGAACGTGCCGTAGGAGGCGCCGAACCAGGTCAGCCGGCGGTCCCCGAGCAGCGCGCGGATGATGTCGACGTCGCGGGCGGCCTCGGCCGTCGACACGTGGGCGGCGAGGTCGCCGCTCTCCTGCACGCACCCCCGACCGAGCTCGGCGGCCATCCGGTCGCTGGCGGCGATCTCCGCCGGGGTGTCCGGGTCGGGGTCGCTGGCCACGAACTCGTCGAGCCGGTCGTCCGGCACGCAGTCGACCGGGGTGCTCTGGCCGACCCCGCGCGGGTCGAAGCCCACGATGTCGAAGGCCTGGCGCACCTCGGTCCCGAAGTACAGCGCGGTGTTCGCGGCGTACTCGATGCCCGACCCGCCGGGCCCGCCCGGGTTCACGACGAGCGAGCCGACGCGCTGCTTCGGGCTGCCCGCGGGGACCTTCAGCAGCGAGAGCGTGATCGTCTCCCCGTCGGGCCGTTCGTAGTCGAGCGGCACCTGGATCTCCGTGCACTCGAACTGCCCACGGCAGGACGCCCACTCGACGTCCTGGGTGTAGTAGCGCTCGAGGCCGTCGACCGCCGCGCTCTCCGACTCCGTCGGCTCCGGCACGGGCTTCGCCGACAGCGTCGGCGAGGGCAGCGCCTGGGGCTCCGGCTCGCTCCAGCAGCTGGCAGCCACCGAGCGCCACCGCCAGTACGACGGGCAGGGTGGCTGTGCGAAGACGGCGGCGGCGCGCAGCGGAGGTCGTGGGCACGCAGCCACTCTAGGCGCGCCGCGACCGAAAACCGGACAACTTACAGGCGCAGCGACAGCATCATGGACTCCAGCGCCAGCAGCGGCGGCACCTGGAACTCCATCATCTTCTCCCGCGCGGCGAACACCGCGTCGATGCGGCGGAGGTTCTGCTCCGGCGTCGACCTGCGGGCCAGCGTCGTGACGTCGCCGCGCATCTCCTCGTTGACGAGGTCGCCGGGGGCGCCGGTCTGCACGGCGATCACGTCGCGGTACACCGACACGAGGTCCATCAGGCACCGGTCCACCACGTCGAGGGTGCGGCGCTTGCCGCGCTGCTTCTGGCTCTCGGTGAGCTGGGAGAGCGCCGCCTTGTAGGAGCGGGAGGTGCGGGCCTTGCGGTCGCTGCCGAAGACCGCGTCGAGCTCGTCCTTCTCGCGGCTGTTGACCTGCTCGCCGACCGCCTCGGTCTCGACCTTCGCGATCTCGACGAGGTTCGCCGCGGCGTTCATGCAGGCGCCGAGCGAGGTGAGGCCCGCCGGGATGGAGACCACCTCGCGGCGGCGGTTGCGGGTGGCCTCGTCGGCGGCGAGGGCACGTGCCCGGCCGATGTGGCCCTGGCTGGCGCGGGCGGCGTACGCGGCGACCCCCGGGTCCACGCCGTCCTTGCTGACCAGGAACCCGGCGACCTCGGCGGCGCTCGGGGTGGCCAGCACGACGTTGCGGCAGCGCGACCGGATCGTCGGGAGCACGTCCTCCACGGTCGGCGCGCACAGCAGCCACACGGTGCGGGGCGAGGGCTCCTCGATCGCCTTGAGCAGCGCGTTGCCCGAGCTCTCGTTCAGCCGGTCGGCGTCCTCGACGATCATGATCTGCCAGCGCTTCTGGGCCGGGGACAGCGAGGCGCGCAGGACCAGGTCGCGGATCCCGCCGACCTTGATCACGGCCGTCTCGGTGCGGGTGATGCTCACGTCGGAGTGGGACCCGGCGAGGACCGTCTCGCAGGTGTGGCACTGCCCGCAGCCGCCGCGCTCGCACTGCAACGCGGCCGCGAACGCGAGGGCGGCGTTGGAGCGGCCCGAGCCGGGCGGGCCGGTGAACAGCCAGGCGTGGGTCATGCCGTGCCCGCCGACCGCACGCTGCAGGGTCGCGATGGCGTGCTGCTGGCCGACGAGCGACGACCACACCGAGGGCGCAGTGGACACGGTCACGGCTGGCTCCTCTCCTCGTGGGGCTCCGACGAGGCGTCGGCCGGCTCACCCGGGTCCGAACCCGGGTCCGAGCCCGGGTCCGAGCCCGGCCCCGAGCCCGGGCCCGAGCCCGGGGCCTCGGGCCCCGCCTGCGCCGGCACGGCCGGGCCGGCCGTCAGCGGCTTCCGACGCGTCGCCTGCTCGAGCAGGGGCGCCACGCGGGAGCGCACGGCGGCGGCGATCTCGTCGACCGGCCGGCGGGCGTCGACCACGAGGTAGTGCTCGGACTGCGAGGAGGCGAGCCGGAGGAACGCCTGGCGCACCCGCTCGTGGAAGTCCAGCGACTCCGCCTCGATCCGGTCGCGCTCCTCGAACCGGGTCAGCCCGGTCTGGGGGGCGAGGTCGAGCAGCACGGTGAGGTGCGGGCGCAGGTCGCCGGTCGCCCAGCGGGCCACCTTCTCCACCTCGCGGTCACGCAGCGCGCGGCCGGCGCCCTGGTAGGCCAGCGTCGAGTCGACGTACCGGTCGGTGATCACGACAGCGCCGCGGGCGAGCGCGGGGACGACCACGCTCTCGACGTGCTCGGCCTTGTCCGCGGCGTACAGCAGCGCCTCGGTGCGGTCGGAGATGTCGCCGGTCGAGGGGTCGAGCACGATCTTGCGGAGCTTCTGGCCGACCTCGGTGTCCCCCGGCTCGTGGGTCAGCAGCACGTCGTACCCCTCCCCCCGCAGCCACTCGGCGAGCGCGCGGGCCTGCGTGGACTTCCCGGCGCCCTCACCGCCCTCGAGGGCGATGAACACCCCCGAGGCGGAGTACACCCCGGGCGAGCCGGTGAATGAGCTGCGCAGGTCGTTCAAGAGCGGGACACCTCTCCTGTCGTCCATCTGACGGTAGGCGGCCACACCGACAGAGGTCATGACCACGGCGGCGATGAGGAAGGTGAACGCGGCACCGTTGTAGACGAAGGTGCGGTCGAGGACCTGGTACTCGTGGGCGCCGATGAGGCCGGCGACGGCCGGGGCGGTCGCCAGCACCAGCGCCAGCGCGAGGCGGATCATCGAGCCGACGAACGCGAACGTCCGGCCGCGCAGCTCGTCGGGCACCTCGAGCCCGAGCAGCGTCATGCCGGTGATCCAGGCGACGCCGGCCGCGAAGCCGAGCAGCAGCGTGACCGCGGTGACGATCTCGAGCTGCTGGACGAGCGCGAGCGGGAAGAGCAGCAGCCCGGCGGAGGTGAGCGCGAGCCCGAACAGGCGTCGCCGCGAGAGCCCGGCCAGCAGCCGCGGTCCCCGCCACATGCCGAGGCCCAGGCCGAGGAAGACGGTGCCGAACAGCACGCCGTACGCCGGCTCGCCGCCGCCGAGGTCGGCGACGAAGGTGCGGGCCAGGCCGATCACGACGCCGCCGGCGGCGAAGGCTCCGATGATGCCGAACACGAGACCGCGTACGACGGGCGTCCCCCCGACGTACTTCCAGCCGTCGATCACCACGCGCAGGGCACTGCCCTCGTAGTCGGTCCCCGTCGCGGGGCCGCGCGGGATGTCCTTCAACCGGGAGATCACGAGGCCGGAGACGACGAAGGAGACCCCGTTGAAGTAGAGGGCGAGGTCGATCGGTCCGTTGGGCAGGTTGTCGAAGAGGCTGCGGTAGATCTGGTCGATCAACGTGAGGCCGGTGAACAGCATCGCGGCGGGCAGCGCCGACCCGTAGGTCGTGGCGAGGCTGACCTGGTTGGCCGCCTCGAGGCGGTGCCGGGGCACGAGGTTCGGGACGGTGGCGTCCTTGGCCGGCAGCCACACCAGGCTGACGATCTCCACGAGCACGGTGACCACGAAGACCCACCACAGCGTCCCCACGATCGGGATCGTGATGAACAGCGCGCCGCGGACGTAGTCGCCCCAGATCAGCACGAAGCGGCGGTCGATCCGGTCGGCGATGTAGCCCGCCACCGGGCCCATGACCAGCGCCGGCAGCACGCGCAGGAAGAGCACGCCCGCGATCGCGAAGTTCTGCGCCGCGTAGGAGCCGCCCGTCGACTCGGCCGCGAACTGGTTGGCCATCGCGGTCAGCGCGAGCAGGCCGATCCAGTCGCCGAGGCTGGAGAGCCCGAGCCCGACCCACAGCAGCCGGAAGTCGTGGATCCGGAGCACGGCGAGCAGCGAGTGCGTGTTGGCGTGCCTCAGCTCCTCGACCGAGGAGGCCGAGGGAGTCGTGGCCTCGTGGTCGCTCACAGCGCCTACCCTACGAGGGCTTTAGGACGATTTCTTGGTGGCTGCCTTCTTGGCCGTGGTCTTCTTCGCGGCCGTCTTCTTCGTGCCCGATGACGCAGCCTTCTTGGTCCCCGACTTTTTGGCGGTCTTCTTGGCGCCGCGCTTCTTCGGAGCCGGGCCCTTGGCGCGCTTCTCGGCGAGCAGCTCCGCGGCCCGCTCGAGCGAGATCGTGGCCTCGTCGTCGCCCTGGCGCAGGGTCGCGTTGTACTCGCCGTCGGTGACGTAGGGACCGAACCGCCCGCTCTTCACGGTGATCTTGCTGCCGGTCGCGGGGTCGTCGCCGATCTCGCGTCCGGGGTTGGCTGCGGCCCGGCCGCGGGCCTTGGGCTGCTTGTAGATCTCGAGCGCCTCGTCGAGCGTGATCGTGAGGAGCTTCTCCTCGGAGTCGATCGAGCGCGAGTCGGTGCCCTTCTTGAGGTACGGGCCGTAGCGACCGTTCTGGGCGGTGATCTCCTCGCCGGACTCGGGGTCGGCGCCGACCACGCGCGGCAGGGTCAGCAGCTTCAGCGCGTCCTGGAGCGTGATGTTCTCCAGGGTCATCGTCTTGAACAGCGACGACGTGCGCGGCTTGGCGCTCTTCGGGGCGTCCTCGGGCAGCACCTCGGTGACGTAGGGGCCGTAGCGGCCGTTCTTCGCCACGACCATGTTGCCGCTCTCCGGGTCGGCGGCCGAGCTCCTGCTCCGCCCCTGCCGGGTTCTCGAGCAGCTCCTTGGCCTTCTCCAGGGTCAGCTCGTCGGGCGGCAGGTCCTCGGGCACGTTGGCCCGCTTGCCGTCCTCGGTCTCGATGTACGGGCCGTAGCGGCCCACGCGCAGGTCGAGGCCGTCGCCGATCGGGAAGGTCGCGAGCTCCCGGGCGTCGATCTCGCCGAGCTCGGAGACCAGCTTGTGCAGCCCCTCGACGTCGCCGGTGCCGAAGTAGAACTCCGCCAGCTCGGTGTTGCGGTTGCGCCGGCCCGCGGCGATCTCGTCGAGCACGTCCTCCATCTGCGCGGTGAACTCGTAGGACACCAGCCGCGAGAAGTGCTCCTCGAGCAGCCGGATCACCGAGAACGCCAGCCACGCCGGCACCAGCGCGGTGCCCTTCTTGTACACGTAGCCGCGGTTGAGGATGGTGCCGATGATCGAGGCGTACGTCGACGGGCGGCCGATCTCGCGCTCCTCGAGCTCACGGATCAGCGTGGCCTCGGTGTAGCGGGCGGGCGGCTTGGTCTCGTGCCCGGCGGCCTTGAGCGCCGCGGCCGAGACGGAGTCGCCCTCGGCGACGGCCGGGAGCCGGGTCTCGCGGTCGTCGGACTCGGCGCTCGGGTCGTCCGAGCCCTCGACGTAGGCCTTCATGAAGCCGTGGAAGGTGATCACGCGGCCGGACGCGGCGAACACCACGTCCTCCCCGGTCGAGGCGGTGCCGCCGAGGCGGACCGAGACCGACCGGCCCTCGGCGTCCTTCATCTGCGACGCGACGGTGCGCATCCAGATCAGCTCGTAGAGCCGGAACTCGTCCCCGGACAGGCCGGTCTGCGCCGGGGTGCGGAAGTGCTCACCGGCCGGGCGGATCGCCTCGTGGGCCTCCTGGGCGTTCTTCACCTTCGACTGGAACACCCGCGGCTTGTCGGGGAGGTACTCCGACCCGAACAGCTCGCGGACCTGCTCCCGGGCCGCCGCGATCGCCGACTCCGACAGCGTGATCGAGTCGGTTCGCATGTAGGTGATGAAGCCGTTCTCGTACAGCCGCTGCGCGATCGACATGGTCCGCGACGCGCCGTACCCGAACTTGCGGGAGGCCTCCTGCTGCAGCGTGGTGGTGCGGAAGGGGGCGTACGGCGAACGGCGGTACGGCTTGGACTCGACCGACCGGATCTCGAACGACGTGTCGTGCAGGCCCTCGACGAGCGCCTCGGCGCGGGGCCGGTCGAGGTGGACCACCTGGGCGCCGTCCTTCAACAGGCCCTGCGCGGTGAAGTCGCTGCCGCGGGCGACGCGGGCGCCGTCGACGGAGTGGAGCTTGGCCGGGAACATCCGCTCGTCGTGCTTGGCGCCGGCGTCGAAGCGGCCCTCGATGTCCCAGTACGACGCGACCCGGAACGCCATCCGCTCCCGCTCGCGGTTGACCACCAGGCGGGTCGCCACGGACTGGACCCGGCCGGCGGAGAGGCCGGACATGACCTTCTTCCACAGCACGGGCGAGACCTCGTAGCCGTAGAGCCGGTCGAGGATCCGGCGGGCCTCCTGCGCCTCGACCAGGTCCTCGTCGATGGAGCGGGGGTTCTCCACCGCGGCGTTGATCGCCTGCGGGGTGATCTCGTGGAAGACCATCCGCTTCACGGGGATCTTGGGCTTCAGCTCGTCGTACAGGTGCCAGGCGATCGCCTCCCCCTCGCGGTCCTCATCGGTGGCGAGGTAGAGCTCGTCGGCGCCCTTGAGGAGCTTCTTCAGCTTGGCGATGTGGCTCTTCTTGTCGCTGGAGACGACGTAGTAGGGCTTGAAGTCGTTCTCCACGTCGACGCCGAGCCGCGCCCAGGACTCGCCCTTGATGGCGGCCGGGATGTCGGAGGCGCTCTGCGGGAGGTCACGGATGTGGCCGATGGAGGACTCCACGACGTAGCCCCGGCCCAGGTAGCCGGCGATCGTCTTCGCCTTGGCAGGCGACTCGACGATCACGAGCTTGTGACCCGTGCCGTTGGCCTCGGCGGTCTTCTTTGCAGCCACTTCTTGCTTCCTCCATCAGTGCTCCCCGGCCCGTTCTTGGACCGGGGACTCGCACGCCACGGTAACGGTAACCGCCACCCGAACAGTTCCGAAGGTCGCCAGCCGGTCAGCGGGCGGCGGTCAGGAACCCCTCGACGAGCAGCTCGCGGACGACCGGCAGGTACGTCCCCCGCAGGTCCGCCGGGTCCCGCTCCAGCAGCCCGGCGAGCGCGTCCAGGATCTGCCCGACCGTCAGGTCGCCGTCGCAGGCCCCGACCAGCGCGGCCTCGGCGGTGTCCACCTGCCGGGCGCGCCGCAGCCCGCGCTGCTGCCGCAGCACGATCTGCTCCGGGTCCTCGGCTCCGGGCTCCCCGAAGGTCTCCTGCCGTACGTCGACCCGCGCGGTCAGCCGGGTGCCGAGCAGGGCGTCGTCGTCGAGGGACCGCTCGAGGTCCACCCGGCGGCCCCAGTCGGCGATCTCGGGCCCGAGCGGCTGCTCGACCTCGTAGGGCCACTCCTCGAACCGCAGCACCGGCTCGTCCCGGTCGGTCCTGCGCAGGTTGAGCCAGCCGAAGCCGACCCCCTCGACGCCCTGCTCCTCGAACCATCCCAGCCACGTGTCGTACCGCTCGGCGTACTCCGCGCTCCCGTGCAGGCCGGCGTCCTTGAGCCACAGCTCGACGTACTGCGCCGGGTCGGCGACCTCGCGCTGGACCACCCACGCGTCGCAGCCCGTGCCCCGGACCCACTCGCGCAGCCGCTGGTCCCACGGCCGGTCCTTCTCGATCACCCAGTTCGCGAGCACCTGGCACCAGCCGCCGGGCCGAAGCAACCCGGGCGCCTCGCTGACCACGCGGCGCACGACCTCGTCGCCGGGCAGGCCGGAGTCGCGGTAGACGAGCCGCTCCCCGGTCGCGGGCGAGATCACGAACGGCGGGTTGGTGACGACCAGGTCGAACCGCTCGCCGGCGACCGGCTCGTAGAGGCTGCCGTCGCGCACGTCGAGCCCGCGGTCGGCGAAGGCGTCGTTGAGCTCGGCGTTGAGCCGGGTCATCCACAGCGCCCGCTCGTTGACGTCGGTGGCGACGACCTCCCGGGCGTGGGCGGCCAGGTGCAGCGCCTGCACGCCGCAGCCGGTGCCGAGGTCCAGGGCCCGCTCGACGGGCTCCCGGATGGTCAGCTGGGCCAGCGACGTGGAGGCGGAGCTGATCCCGAGCACGTGGTCGGGCCCGACCCGCAGGTTGCGCCCGTCGAGGCCCGGCGTCAGGTCGCTGAGCACCCACCAGTCGTGGTCCTCGTCGGCGTAGGGGCGTACGTCGACCAGCGCGATCACCTGGTCGCCGGTACGTCGCAGGATCCCCAGGTCCTCCAGCGGCGCGACCAGCCCGGGCAGGGCCTGCTCGGCGGCGTCGTGGGAGACCGCCGCCTGGAGCAGCCACAGCCGGGTGAGCGTGGCGAGCGGCGACCCGTCGGCCGTCCGACGCAGGCCGGGGGTGGTCTCGTTGCGGGACAGGGCCGCGTGCGCCGTGGGACCGAGCAGGCCGGCCACACCGTCGTAGGTGTAGCCGGCCTGCTCGAGCGCGGCACGCAGCCGCCGCATGCCCTCCGTCGTGGGTGCGGGCGTGGTCAGTGCTTCGACGCCTCGAACGTCTTGTGCCACGCCTCGGGGGACACGAGCTCGGGGAGCGCCTTGCGGTACTCCTCCGCGAGCCGTGGCCACTCCTTCGCCAGGCGGGTGTGGATCGCGATCGAGCGCTGCAGGATGTCCTTGGCCAGCTGCGGGTCGCGCTTGTACCAGGACACCGAGGTGCCGTCGGCCGACGAGACCAGCGCCGAGTCGAACTGCATCAGCTTCCACCACTTCAGGTCGAGGTGGGGGACGGTCGTCTGCGGGTACTTCATCGACAGCTCGCTGGGCTTGAGCACCTGCTTGATCGCGCCGCGGGCGACGGTCTTCAGCTTGCCGACCGGGCCGACCGGGGCCGAGGTGTCCTTGCCCTTGCGCGGGGGCTTCTTCCGGCGCGGCGGCGGGTAGGCGTCGATCTCGGTCTCGGACCGGGAGTCGTCGTACCCCTTGCGGAGCTCACGCAGCTCGGGCAGCCGCTCGAGCACGTCGCGGTGCATCCGGTGCGGGCCCTCGAGGATGTCCTCGATCGCCATCAGGCCCATCTCGGCGGGGCTGTACTGCATGGACAGCAGGTGCCGGACCTGGGTCTGGAAGCTCTCCGCGATCAGGTTCCCGCCGTGCTCGTAGGGCGAGTGCAGCAGCGCCGCGACGAGCCGGTTGCGGCGGTGGAAGTAGGCCTGCCAGTCGATCGTGTCGTCCTTCTCGTGCCACGGCACGTGCCAGACGGCGACGCCCGGCAGGGTGACGGTCGGGTAGCCCGCCTCGCCGGCACGCAGACCGAACTCCGCGTCGTCCCACTTGATGAACATCGGCAGGGAGAGCCCGATCTCCTTGATCACCTTGGTCGGGATCAGGCACTGCCACCAGCCGTTGTAGTCCACGTCGATGCGGCGGTGCAGCCACGTCGTGGAGCGCAGCGAGCGGGTCGCGAAGTTGTGGCCGTGCTTGGTGTTCGGGGCCGCGCCCCAGAACCAGCGCCAGCGGTCGACGGTCTCGCCGAAGGCGTGCATCACCGACCGGTCGTAGAGGCTGAACATCTGGCCGCCGACGATCGTGGGCTTCTTGGCCAGGTCGCCGAACGCCACCGCGCGGAGGATGCCCTCGGGCTCGGCCACCACGTCGTCGTCGAGGACCAGGACGTAGTCGGCGTCGCCCTTGGCGACGGTCTCGTCCATCGCGCGGGAGAAGCCGCCGGAGCCGCCGAGGTTGCCCTGCTCGATGACCCGCAGCTTCGGGCCGAGCTTGGCGGCGGCGTCCGCGTAGCGGGGGTCGTCCTTGACCATCTGCGTGCCCTGGTCGACGACGTAGATCTCGTCGACGATGTCGAGGACCTCCGGCTCGTCGCCGAGCGCCACGAGCTGGTCCACGCAGAAGTCGGGCCGGTTGAACGTCGTGATGCCGATCGACACGATGCCGGGGGCGGTGCGGTCGGTCTCGAAGCCCCAGGTGCCGGAGAGCACCATGGCCTCCTGCTCGCCGGCCTCGACGTCGAACCAGTACCAGCCGCCGTCGATGAACGGCTTCAGCGGCAGGTCGAAGGAGTAGGTGGTCGCCTCGGCGTCGTCGAAGGTGACGCCGTCGGCACGCTGGACGTGGCCCTTGGCGGTCGAGCGGTAGACGGTCAGCGCGCCCTCGCCGCGGACGGTCACCTGGAGGCGGACGGAGGAGAAGTGCGTCCAGCGGCGCCAGTAGCCGGCCGGGAAGGCGTTGAAGTAGGTGCCGAACGTGAGCCGGCGCTCGGGAAGGATCAGCGCGCCCTCGTCGGTGATCTTTCCGAAGCCGCTCAGGCTCACCGACTCGGTGGCGCCGGACTTGTCGGCGTTGGTGTAGTTCACCGCGTCGCCCTTGTCGTCGGCGGTGTCGCCGAGCGCGCCGGCGGACGACTCCGACTGGGTGGCGCCGAAGCCGGAGACGCCACCGACGTAGAGCGGTCGGATGTCGATCTCCTGGTCCGGGCGCATGATCGTGCGGTGCACCACACGGAAGCCCGCGTCGGTCGTGCTCTCCGCAGGTCCCCCGGTTGCGGGCATGGCGACGGTGTCAGTCAAGGCGAGTCCTCGTCGATGGGGAAGGGTTCGGTTCAAGACCCGGGCCACGCTACCAGCGTCCGACCGGGTCGCTCCCATGCCGTGAGCAGCGCAACGTGACCCCCGGCTCTGTGTTGACGCTGCATAGACTCCCCTCTCGGCGGCCGGTCGAAACCTGGGAGGCGGGCATGGCGAGCACGGTGTTCCTGCACGTCGGCGCACCCCTGGCCCCGTCCACGACGCTCCGGGACGCCCTGGCCCGGCACCGCCGCCGCCTCGCCCGGGTCGGGGTGCTCTACCCACCCGGACACCTCGGGTACGACGGGGGCCACCGGGAGGCCGTCCTCGACGCGCTCAGCCTCACCGCGGAGGAGCGGGCGCCCGCCGGCGCCTGGGACCGTCTGGCCGAAGGGGTCCGCGACTGGCGCAGGGGTACGGCGGTCGTGGCCCACGAGCTCCTGGCCGACGCGACCCCGTCGCAGGTCGACCGGGTCGTCGCGTCCCTGGGGTCGGCCGAGGTGCACGTGGTCTACGTCGCCCAGGACCTGGGGCGGGCGCTGCCCCGCGCCTGGCAGCAGTGGGTCCACGGCGGGGGCACGATGCCGTGGTCGACGTACGCCTCGCGGGTGCTGCACCGCGAGCAGCAGCGCGTCGCCCGGGTCTTCTGGCACTCCCACGACCTCGAGGCCGTGCTGTCCCGCTGGGAGGCACGCGTGCCCGCCGACCGGGTGCACGTGGTCACCGCGGCGCCCGGTGACGACGGGCGGACGTGGGCCAGGTTCGGCCAGACGCTGGGCATCGACCCGCAGCGCTTCCGGCTCGGCGCGGGCACCGACGACGGGCTCGCGGCGCTGGCCGGCACCGAGGTGGTGCGCCTGCTCAACGGGGCCTCGGGCGGCGACCTGGAGCCCGACCCGCGGCGTCTCGCGCGGCTGACGGAGCACGCCCGCTCCGCGACCGGGCCCGCCCCGCGGATCCCCGGGGAGCTGCGCGAGGTGGTGGCCGCGGAGTCCGAGCGGGCGATCGAGGCGGTCCACGGTCACGGGTGGGACCTGGTCGGCAGCGAGGACGACCTGCGCGCCGACGACGACGCGTTCGCGGTGGCCCCGTCGGACGTGACGCCGTCGACCGGGGACGTGGTGCGCGCCCAGACGGACGCGCTGCGCGAGCTGCTGTCGCGGCCCCAGGCACGCCGAGGGCCCGCCGGCGTGCGCCGACGGGCCCTGCGGGTGCTGCGAGGTCGGGTCAGGCCTTGACCGTCGCCGTCTCGGGGTGCTCGCTGATCGCCACCGAGCGCCGCTTGGAGTTGTAGACGGCACCGGCGATGATCAGCGCCGCGACCACGGCGATGGCGATGCGCATCCCGTCGTTCTGGTCGACGCCGACCGACATCGCCACGACCGCGGGCGCGATCAGCAGCGACACCAGGTTCATCACCTTGATCAGCGGGTTGATCGCCGGGCCGGCGGTGTCCTTGAACGGGTCGCCGACCGTGTCACCGATGACGGTGGCCTCGTGGGCGGGCGAGCCCTTGCCGCCGTGGTGGCCGTCCTCGACCAGCTTCTTGGCGTTGTCCCAGGCACCACCGGAGTTGGCCAGGAACACCGCCATCAGGGTGCCCGTGCCGATCGCACCGGCCAGGTAGGCGCCCAGCGGCGCCGCGCCCAGGCCGAAGCCGACCGCGACCGGGGCCAGCAGCGCCAGCAGACCAGGCGTGGCGAGCTCCCGGAGCGAGTCGCGGGTGCAGATGTCCACGACCTTGCCGTACTCCGGACGGCCGGTGCCCTCCATGATCCCGGGGATCTCCCGGAACTGGCGGCGCACCTCGAACACCACGGCGCCCGCCGCGCGGCCGACCGCGTTGATCGCCAGGCCGGAGAACAGGAACACCACCGCGGCGCCGATCAGCAGGCCGACGAGGTTGGCCGGGTTCGCGACGTTCAGCACGCCGACGAGCGCGAGCATCTCCTCGGCCGTGCCGCCCTCGGCACCGGAGTCCTCGGCGGCACCGGAGACCGCGTTGGTGAAGGAGCCGAACAGCGCGGTCGCAGCCAGCACGGCGGTCGCGATCGCGATGCCCTTGGTGATCGCCTTCGTGGTGTTGCCGACCGCGTCGAGCTCGGTGAGGATCGCCGCGCCCTTCTCGTCGACGTCGCCGGACATCTCCGCGATGCCCTGGGCGTTGTCGGAGACCGGGCCGAAGGTGTCCATCGCCACGATCACGCCGACGGTGGTCAGCAGGCCGGTGCCGGCCAGCGCGACCGCGAACAGCGAGACGACCGTGACGCCACCACCGAGCAGGAACGCGCCGTAGACGGCCGCGCCGATCACGAGGGCGGTGTAGACCGCCGACTCGAAGCCGACCGAGAGGCCGGAGAGGATCACCGTCGCCGGGCCGGTCAGCGCGGTCTTGCCGACGTCCTTGACCGGGCGGTGCTCGGTCCCGGTGAAGTAGCCGGTGAGCGAGAGGATCAGCCCCGCGAGCACGATGCCGATGATCACCGCGATCGAGGCGATCATCCGCGGGTCGCCCTCGGCCTGCGCGTTGGTGCCGAGCAGCGAGGCGAGGACGCCGTTGGCGCCGGACGCGTCGGTGAGCTCGGCGAAGCTGCCCGGGAGGTACCAGAACGCCGCCGCGACGCTGAGCACGGCGGAGACCGCCGCCGGAGATGTAGAAGGACCGGTTGATGGTGCGCAGGCCGTTCTCACCGGCGCGCGGCTTGGTGATGTAGACGCCGAGGATCGCGGTGAGCGCACCGATCGCCGGGATGATCAGCGGGAAGACCAGGCCCTCCTGGCCGAACGCCGCGGTGCCGAGGATCAGCGCCGCGACGAGCATCACGGCGTAGGACTCGAAGAGGTCGGCGGCCATGCCGGCGCAGTCGCCGACGTTGTCGCCGACGTTGTCCGCGATCGTGGCCGCGTTGCGCGGGTCGTCCTCGGGGATGTTCTGCTCCACCTTGCCGACCAGGTCGGCGCCGACGTCGGCGGCCTTGGTGAAGATGCCGCCGCCGACTCGCATGAACATCGCGAGCAGCGCGGCACCGAAGCCGAAGCCCTCCAGCACGGCCGGGGCGTTGCCCTTGTAGATGAGCACCACGACCGAGGCGCCGAGCAGGCCGAGGCCCACGGTCGACATGCCGACCGTGCCTCCGGTGCGGAACGCGATCCGCATGGCGTCGTCGCGTTGGTGCTCGCGCGCGGCGGAGGCCACCCGCACGTTGGCGCGCACCGCGAGCCACATGCCGAAGTAGCCGATGGCGGCCGAGAAGCCGGCACCGATCAGGAAGAACACCGACCGTCCGATGCGGACCGCGGTGTCGTCCGCGGGTAGCACGAACAGGATCGCGAAGGCCAGCACGGCGAAGACCCCGAGGGTCTTGAACTGCCGCGTCAGGTACGCCGAGGCGCCCTCCTGCACCGCGATGCCGATGTTCTTCATGTTCTCTGTGCCGTCATTGGCAGCAAGGACCTGGCCGCGGAACATCAACGCCATCGCCAAGGAGATGAGGGCGATGACGCCGACCACGATGATCAGGGTCTGGTTGCTACCGGACAAAGACACATCCGCGCCGCTTGCGGCGAGGGTGAGTCCGGACATGAGTCCTCCTCCGGTGGGCCGTTTCTTCGGCCCGTCGAGAAAACGCCGAAAACCCGCGGAGCTCCCCCGCGAGCGGTCAGGCCGAGTGTGATGCCTGACACGAATGTGGCCCGGAGTTTACTGAGACCAAGGCGACACGCCAGAGGACTCTCTGTTGTTTGCGCCACATTTCTCGGCGCATAGCCGCGCAGGCCGCGCAAACCTCGTGACTCGATCGGGGGTGGGCGGCCCACTTCTGCCCTTGGAGGTAAGGGACTTCGGGCATGCGGAACCGGCGGTTCGGGGGCGGACCGCGCAGGGAGTGGTGCCCCCGGCCCGGCTCAGCCGGTCAGCTCAGCGACCAGCGCATGGAGACCGTGGTCTGGGTCGGTCCCTGGGAGACCTTGAAGTCGTCGATCAGCCCCCGGAGGAGGGCCCAGGCCTCGATCCCCTCGAGGTCGCTGTCGGGGTGGTCCTCGACGTCGACCAGGCCCGCGGTCGAGACGTCCACGCTGAGCGTGTCGGCCTCCTCGATGGTGATGGTCACCGCGACGGGGTCGCCCTCCGTCGTACCGGCCGAGCCGCCCTCGCCGAGGAACAGCGCGCACGCCTCGCCCGCGGCGAGACGGACCTCTTCCACGAACTCCTCGTCCCGGCCCGCCCGGCGCGCGACCGAGGCCGCGACGAGGCGGACGGTGCGGACGAGGGCAGGGTCACGGGCGATCGTTACGGTGACTGCGGACGCCGTACGATCCGTGCCAGACGGCATGGTTCCCCTCAGTGTTCGGCGAGCGCTTCGGCCTGGGAGCCGTGAATGGTGAACACCTTGGCGAGACCGGTGATCCGGAAGATCTTGAGCAGGCGCTCCTGGTTGCAGATGAGGCGCATCGAGCCGTCGTGGGCGCGGACCTTCTTCAGGCCGCCGACCAGCACACCGAGACCGGTGGAGTCCAGGAAGTCGACCTTCTCCATGTCGATGACCAGGTTGTAGTGCCCCTCACCGACGAGCTCGGTGATCTTGTCCCTGAGCCGCGGAGCGGTGTAGACATCGATCTCGCCGCCGACCTCGATGATGGTGTTCCCATCCTCGTGACGCGTCTCGAGTGACAGATCCACGTGGTTTCTCCCAACCATGCCGCGTGCGCGGAGTCCTGGAAGAGCGTCAAGCGACACCCTCCCCCTGCATTCGGTATTCAATCATGCACCCTTACACCTCGCAGGTCACGCCTGACATCCGGGGCGTCCGGGACGGTACGGACCGGCGTCACCGACCGTTTGCGAGGATTCTGGGGTGGCCGCTCGTACCCGAACCTCCGTCGCTGATGCGCTGCACCGCCTCAGCGGTCCGGGGCGCGAGGACCGGCTGACCCACCTGGAGCTGCTCCCGCCCCGGACCGGCCGTCGCGGGGACTGGCCGTCCTGGGCCGACACACGGCTGGTGGACGCCTGGCGCGGCCGCGGCATCGAGCGGCCGTGGTCCCACCAGGTGCAGGCGGCCCAGGCGGCGTACGACGGGCAGCACGTCGTGATCTCGACCGGCACCGCGTCGGGCAAGTCGCTGGCCTACCTCATGCCGGCGCTGACGTCGGTGCTGGACAAGCGGCGGCCGAACGGGCAGCGCGGCTCCACCGTCCTCTACCTGTCCCCCACCAAGGCGCTCGCGCAGGACCAGCTCAACGGGATCCTGTCGCTCGGCGTGCCCGACCTGCGCGCCACCACGCACGACGGGGACTCGTCACGGGAGCAGCGGGACTGGGCGCGCGACCACGGCGAGTACCTCCTCACGAACCCCGACATGCTGCACCGCTCGATGCTGCCGGGGCACGCCCGGTGGGCGCGGTTCTTCTCGATGCTCGACTACGTCGTCGTCGACGAGTGCCACCACTACCGCGGCGTGTTCGGGGCGCACGTCGCCCAGATCCTCCGCCGGCTGCGTCGCGTGTGTGGCCTGTACGGCGCCAGCCCGACGTTCGTCCTCGCCTCCGCCACGGTTGCCGAGCCGGAGACGTCCGCCGAACGCCTGACCGGGCTCCCGTTCGTCGCGGTCACCGAGGACGGGTCGCCGCGAGGCCAGGTCGCGCTGGCGCTGTGGGAGCCGCCGTTCACCTCCTACGGCGGGGAGAACGGCGCCCCGGTACGACGCTCCGCCACCGCCGAGATCTCCGACCTGCTCGCCGACCTGGTCGTCGACGGGGTCCGCACGCTGGCGTTCATCCGCTCCCGACGGGGCGCGGAGACCGTGTCACTGACCACCAAGCGGCTGCTCGACGAGGTGGAGCCGGGCCTCTCGGAACGAGTCGCGGCCTACCGGGGTGGCTACCTCCCCGAGGACCGTCGCGCGATCGAGCAGGCGCTGCGGCGCGGGGACCTGCTCGGTCTCGCCGCCACCAACGCGCTGGAGCTCGGCATCGACGTCTCGGGGCTGGACGCCGTGCTGCTCGCCGGCTTCCCCGGGACGCGGGCAGCGCTGTGGCAGCAGATCGGCCGGGCAGGACGCGGTGGGCAGGACGCACTCGGCGTCTTCGTCGCCCGCGACGACCCGCTCGACACCTACCTCGTCACGCACCCCGAGGCCCTCATCGGCAAGCCGGTCGAGGCGAACGTCTTCGACCCGGACAACCCCTACGTGCTCGGCCCGCACCTGTGCGCCGCGGCCGAGGAGTCCCCGCTCACCGAGGACGACCTCGCGATGTTCGGTCCCAGCGCGCGCGCCGGGGTCGACGCCCTCACCGAGGCCGGCATGCTCCGGCGGCGGCCGCGCGGCTGGTTCTGGACCGACCGCAGCCGGGCCTGCGACCTCGCCGACATCCGGTCCACCGGCGGGCCGCCGGTGCGGCTCGTCGAGGACGGCACGGGCAGGCTGCTCGGGACCGTCGACAACTCTGCCGCCCACGGCACCGTGCACGAGGGTGCGGTGTACCTCCACCTCGGCGAGACCTACCTCGTGCTCTCGCTCGACCTCGACGAGAACGTCGCCGTGGTCACCCTGGCGAACCCCGACTACTCCACCTCGGCCCGCGAGCTCACCGACATCGAGATCCGCGACGAGGCAGCCCACACCACCTGGGGCGCCGCCCGCATCAGCTTCGGCTCGGTGCGCGTCACCCACCAGGTCGTGTCGTACCTGAAGCGGCGGGTGCCGTCCGGGGAGGTCCTCGGCGAGGAGCCGCTCGACCTGCCCGAACGAGTCCTCGAGACCAAGGCGGTGTGGTGGACGCTGCCGCCGGCGCTCCTCGAGGAGGCGGGCTTCGCCGGGCAGGACCTGCCGGGCGCGGCCCATGCCGCCGAGCACGCCGCCATCGGGCTGCTCCCGCTGTTCGCCACCTGCGACCGCTGGGACATCGGCGGTGTGTCCACGGCCCTGCATCCCGACACCGGCCAGCTCACGGTCTTCGTGTACGACGGGCATCCCGGCGGCGCAGGTTTCGCGGAGCGGGGCTTCCACGCCGCCGACGAGTGGTGGACCGCGACCCGGGAGGCGATCAACGCCTGTGCCTGCGAGGACGGCTGCCCGTCCTGTGTCCAGTCGCCCAAGTGCGGCAACGGCAACAACCCGCTCGACAAGCACGCCGCCGTGGCGCTGCTCGATGTGCTGCTGGGCGAGAAGGGCTAGCCTGAGCCGCAGTCCTCGAAAGGGTCCACGCATGTTCGCTCTCGGAATCATCCTCATCCTGCTCGCCGCCGGCGTGCTCCTGCTCGCCGTGGTGAGCGGGGCCCAGACTCCTGCCACCTTCGAGCTCGGTGGGGCGAGCGTGACGATGGAACCGCTCTGGGTGTTCCTGGCCGGGGCGATGACGGTGCTCCTGCTCGTCCTCGGGCTCGAGCTCGTCCGGGCCGGCGCACGGCGCGCGAGCAAGCGCCGCAAGGAGAAGAAGGAGCTCAACCGCCTCGCGGAGAAGCTCGAGGCGCACGAGACGCGGGACGAGAAGGCGCCGAGCCAGCCGACCGCCACCACGACCACGAGCTCCACGACCGCGACCACCGCGACGACGACGGACCCGGACTCCGACACCCAGGCGACGAGGACCGACGGCGGAGTCACGGACCCGAACCGGCCCTCGCACTAGGCTCCGCGGGCCCTGCTCGGGCCGTCCCGGGGACCGCCCAACCGCCGCCGAACGGGTTGCTCACGTCCACGACGACCCGGACCACGACCTCCCGCCCGTCGATGCTGCAGCCGGTCAGGCGGGCGCCGTTCTCGGCGCTGACCCGGGCGGCGCGGTCACAGCCGGAGCCTGTCGGCAGGGACCCGAGGCCCGGGCGCAGAGCCGCGGCCCCGGCGAGCGCCGCCAGGTCGGCCGCCGCCGCGGCACGGCGCTGACCGACCATCAGGCCGCCGATCGCCGAGCCGCCGAGGGCCAGCGCGGTGAGCACGCCGACCATGACGACCACCAGCACGGCTGCGCTGCCCCGCTGGGTCTCCTGCGGACCCAACCGGTCCCGGAGGGGCCGACGTCGCCGGGTCATGGCTGCTCCCTCGCGGCGACCGCGTCGGCGTCCACCTCGAGACCGGGCAGGAAGGCGAAGATCCCGCCGGGCCCCCGCACCTCGGCCACCACGTGCACCCGGACGACATCGCCCTCCGGGTCGACGCGGATCCGCGCGCCCTCCGGCGCGACCTGGAGGCCGAGGGCGACGGCCGCGTCGGCCGGCTCGTCACGGGCAGCCGCTCGGGCGGTCTCGCGTGCCGCGTCCACCACCCGGATCTGGGTGACGGCCAGGGCCACCAGCCACACCAGCCCGAGGGTGACCGCGACGAGGACCGGGAGCACGACCGCGGTCTCGGCGCTGACCGCGCCCCGGCTGCATCGCTTCCTCACCAGCCGTGGTGCGGCCGGGAGAGCGCGCAGTCCCGTGCACGCTCCCCCGGCCGGCCTGTCGAGATCGGACACGACTCAGGCGACGCCGATCATGCGGAGGAAGAAGTCGAACAGCTTCTTGAGCAGGCTCTGCCCCCACTCGCTGGTGAGGAGCTTGATGAGGATGCCGCCGAAGCCGCAGCCGGCGGCGGTGACGACGGCGTACTCGGCGGTGGTGACTCCGCGCTGGTCGCGGAGCCGGGCGACGGGTGACTTGGTCATGAGGACCTCCGTGGGTGAGCCGGTCTCGGGCCGGCTTTCGTTTGCTGATGCCTCGACCTTCGTGGATCGCGGGGCGGTCATCGAGGGCTCGTTCCGGAGCCGGGGACGAGGCGTGGGACCAGCCCCGTTGTGGAGGGAAGGTGGCCGGCCGGATCCGGTCAGCGGCCGAGCAACGAGGCAACGGTCCCGGCCACCAGCGGCACGACCCCGACCAGCACGAACGCCGGCAACAGGCAGAGGCCCAGCGGCGCCGCGGCCCGCACCCCGACCGTGCGGGCCCGGGCCTCTGC
Source organism: uncultured Actinomycetota bacterium (assembly GCA_963700365.1). GTDB lineage: Bacteria > Actinomycetota > Actinomycetes > Propionibacteriales > Nocardioidaceae > Nocardioides_C. Next base: position 31,273 of record CAVOXG010000001.1, read on the forward strand.
CTCCGACCGGGCTGACGGCCTGGAGGTCCTCGGCGAGCCGGCGCAGCGCGTCGCTGACCGACGCACCGGTCTCGACGGCGCGGGCCATCGTCCGCCCCAGTGCGGCCAGACCCGGACGGTCCGCGACCTCCCTCCACACGCGCGCCGGGTCACGCCCGAGGGCCAGACCCCGCCGCGCGGCCTCGAGCTCCTCGGCGATCGGGCCGTCGACGGCGCCCGCCACGACCGCGAGCGCGTGGGACGGGGCCGCACCGGCTGCCAGGGCCACCCCGAGGAGCTCGACCACCTGCGGCAGGCCGCGGCCGATCTGCTCGCGTCGCCGTCGGACCCCTGCGGGCTCGCGCCGTCCGAGCACGCGGTGCACGACGACCGCCGCGACCGCACCGCGCGGCCACGCCGACGAAGCCACCCACGAGCAGCACCGGCGCGGTGCCGCTGAGGAGGGACACCAGCAGGCGGTGCCGGCCGAGGAGGTCCTGCTCATCGGGCCCGGTGCCTGCCCCTCCGCCCGAGCCGGACGGGTCCGAAGCCAGGGTTGGACCGGCGTCGCGGCCCGGCGTCGAGGGCCCGGTCGCCGTCGGAGGGCCGCCGCCCGGGTGATGGAGGAAGGCGCGCCCTCGCTTCCTCGGCGGAAGGGCCAGACCCACCGCGACCGCGGCCAGCAGGGCGGCGGTGAGGGCGAGCACGAGCGACGGTGTCGCGGTCATGGCTCCACCACGGAGTACGCGATCCGCTCGATCCAGAACAGGCCGACCAGAGCCAGTGCCAGGCCCGTCCCGAGGCAGACCAGCCCCGGCGGGCTGGTGAGGAGGAAGCCCCACGGATCGCCGCCGAGCCCCGACCCCATGGCCAGCACGAGGACCGGCAGGAGCGCCACCAGCCGCGCGGTCGCCTGGGCGGACGCGAGCTCGGACGCGACCAGCTGCTGGGTCGCCCGTCGGCGGCGTGCTGCGTCCGCGACCCGTGCGAGCGCCTGGCCCATGGTGCCTCCGGACCGCTGGGAGACCTGCCACGCGGCCGCGACCTCCCCGAGTCCGGACGCACCGGGAAGCGAGGCCAGCCGACGCAGGGCAGACGGCACGTCCGCACCGAGGTCGGCGGCCGTCGCCGCCGGCTCGAGCCCGGGCCACACCTCCACGCAGCGCCGGAGTGCGGCGTGCGGCGGCTGCCCCGCCCGGAGCTCGCCGGCCAGTGCTTCGCAGAGCTCGACCACGCTCTCCGCGGTCGCCGTCGCGGCTCGCCGCCTCCGTGCACGCAGCACCGTCTGCCATCCCGCGGCGGATCCGGCCACGCCGATCAGGCCGAGGGCGAGGGCCGTGCCGTCGAGCAGCATCACCAGGCCGCCTGCGCACACCGCGAGCACCAGGCCGGAGCCCGCGTCGAGGCTGCGCCGCGGTCCGGCACGGCCGAGACGAGACAGGTCGACCCGGACCCGGGCCGTCCCGCCGGCGAGGAGCAGCCACACCGCCAGGCCGGCGGCCGCTGCCGAGAGGACGCTCATCTGTTCAGCAGTGCCGCGAGCCGGTCGGCGCCCTCGTGGGTGCGGATGCTGCCGGGGGCAGCGAACGTGACCGCCGGCTCGGCCACCACGAAGCCGTCCTGGCCGCGGTGCAGCACGGCGACCTCCTCCACCCTCCGCCGTCCGGCCGACCGCCCGAGGTGGATCACCACGTCGAGGGCGGAGGCCAGCTGGCTGTGCGCAGCCTCCCGCGGCAGACCGGCCGTCATCGCGAGTGCCTCCACCCGCGCGGGCACGTCCCCACAGGAGTTGGCGTGCAGCGTGCCGCAGCCTCCCTCGTGGCCGGTGTTCATCGCGGTGAGCAGGTCGCTGATCTCGGCCCCTCGAACCTCGCCGACCACCAGCCGGTCGGGCCGCATCCGGAGCGCCTGGCGGACCAGCACCTGGAGCGGCACGGCGCCGGCTCCCTCGACGTTCGCCGGACGTGCCTCGAGCCCGACCACGTGCGGGTGATCCGGCCTCAGCTCGCTGGCGTCCTCGACGACCACGATCCGGTGCGCCGGGTCGACCAGGCTCAGCAGGGCGTTCAGCAACGTGGTCTTGCCGGAGCCCGTGCCACCCGTGACGAGGAACGCCAGCCTCCGCTCGACGATCCGGCGCAGCAGGTCGGCGCCGTCGTCGCACACCGTGCCACTCTCGACCAGCTCGCCGAGGCTGAACACACGGTCGCGCGGAACCCGCAGGGAGAGCACCGTGCCGGGTCTCGCCAGCGGCGCCAGCACGGCGTGGAACCGCGTCCCGTCGCGGAGCCGGAGGTCGACGTACGGCGTCGCGTCGTCGAGCCGCCGGCCCGCCGTCGCGGCGAGCCGTTGTGCCAGCCGGCGGACGGCCTCGTCGTCGGCGAAGGTGACACCGGTGGCCTCCAGCCCGTCGCCGCGGTCGACGTACACGTGCGCGGGGCCGTTGACGAGCACGTCGGTCACGCCCTCCTCGCGCAGCAGTGCCTCGAGCGGTCCGGCACCGAGGACATCGCGGCGGAGCTCGTCGAGGACGGCGAGCGCCTCGGCGTCGCCGACCGGGCGACCCTCCTCACGCAGGGCCCGCGCGACCTGGACGGGGTCGAGCGGTGACCCGCTGCCGGCGAGCCGGTCCCTGACTCGTTCGAGCAGGTCCTGGCGGCTCATCGCGCACTCCGGGCCACGAACCCGACCTGGCCCAGCACCGCCTTCGCCGCCCGGGCCAACGGACCTCGCCTCCTCCGCACCGGCCCGAGCCCGAGCTCCACCGCCTCCTCCAGCCCGCGCTGGTCGTGCATCGCGGCGCCGAGCGGCAGGCCGAGGACCTCGGCGACGTCGCCGGGTCCAGCGCCGAGGTCGGGCCACGGGTCACGAGCAGCGCCCGCGGCACCAGCGGCAGCACGGAGGCGACGACGCGGGCGGTCGCGGCGAGCGAGGCGAGCTGCAGCGGGGTGACCACGACCAGGTGGTCGCACCGCACCGCGAGCTCGGACGCGGCCCTGTCGACGTACCTCGGCAGGTCCACGACCACCAGCTCGCTCCCTCGCTGCGCGGCACTCGCGACCTCGCGCACCACCTGCGGGTCGAGCTCGCCCCTGGCCTGGCCGCCCCAGCCGAGCACGGCCAGCCCCTCGCGCTGGGGCAGCGAGGCCCGCAACGAGCGGGACCCAAGGCGGCCGGCGGACTCGAGCAGCGACGCCCAGCCGGAGCCTGGCTCCTCGATGCCCGCGACGCGTTCGATCCCCGCGCCCAGCGGGTCGGCGTCCACCAACGTGACCGGGTGTACGACGGACGCGGCGGCCACGGCCAGCGCCGTGGCGAACGTCGTGGCGCCCGCGCCGCCGCACCCGCCGACCACCCCGACGACCACGGCCCGGCCGGCCGAGCCGTCGGCGCTGTCGGTCAGGGTCTCGACCAGCCACGCCTCGGCAGCAGGGAGCTCGACCACGGACTCCGCACCCACCGCGAGGGCGGCCCGGAACAACCTGTCCGGCAGCGGCCCACGGGCCACCACGTGCACGCGCTCCCGCCGGCTCGCCCCGCTCTCGGCGAGAGCGGCCACCACGTCGGCACCGAGCAGCACGACGGGCGCCGCTGCCCAGCGGGGGCGCGCCTCGAGGACGTCACCCACCACGTCCAGGGTCGTCCCGGCCGCCGCCGCGAGCCGGTGCAGGTCGCTCACCAGGTCGGGGTCGCCGGTGACGAGCACGGGGAGGCCGGGCCCGGCCGGCCCCGGATGCACGGCAGCCAGCGGGGAAGGGAGCTGGGTCGGGTCGCCTCGGGAGGACAGGAACGGGCTCATGCACCCGAGCGTGCTCCGCGCGACCCTCACGACGGCCCGGCCGCCGATCGTCTGTGGACGACGGCCGCGGACGCCGTACCTGTGGATGCGGACCGGCCCGGCACGGGACGCGGGCAGAAAAGGGGGCGGCCCTCGATCGGGGGGGATGATCGAGGGCCGCTGGCCCGCGCTCGGGGGGATGAGGCGGGCCGGGGCCAGCGGCGGGGGGATGCCGCTGGGGACTGCGGGCTGCTGACGCCCAGTATCGTGTTGCCTGTAAGGCCTCACGACAAGGCGGCGCTTGCAGCGGACGCCATCGTAGCGCTTTTCTTTACTTTGCGCCGCCCCTGCGAAACATCACCAGAACGACCCCGCCGCCCGCCCTTTCGCCACCGCTCAGGAGCCATCTCGATGGGCATGACCGACAGCACGTTGCCCGCGCCAGCCCCCGAACCGCAGAAGGGGACGCGGGCCGGTCGGCACGTCCGCCCCGGACGCCCGGCCGCGTTCTTCGACCTCGACAAGACGATCATCGCCAAGTCGAGCACGCTCGCGTTCAGCCGTCCCTTCTACGCCGGCGGCCTGATCACCCGTGGCTCGGTGCTCCGTAGCGCCTACGCGCAGTTCGTCTACCTCGTCGGCGGCGCCGACCACGACCAGATGGAGAAGATGCGGGAGTACCTCTCCGATCTCTCCGCGGGCTGGGACGTGCAGACCGTGCGCGACATCGTGGCCGACACGCTGCACCACATCGTCGACCCGCTGGTGTACGACGAGGCGGTCTCGCTGATCGAGGAGCACCAGCTCGAGGGCCGCGACGTGGTCATCGTGTCGGCCTCGGGGGCCGAGGTGGTCGAGCCGATCGGCGAGATGCTCGGCGCCGACGGCGTGATCGCCACGCGCATGGAGATCGAGGACGGCAAGTACACCGGCGAGATCGGCTACTACGCCTACGCCCAGAACAAGGCGACCGCCATCGAGGAGCTCGCGAAGGAGAAGGGCTACGACCTCTCACGCAGCTACGCCTACAGCGACTCGGTGACCGACGTGCACATGCTGGAGATCGTCGGCCACCCCTACGCGGTCAACCCCGACCGGGAGCTGCGCAAGATCGCGGCGTCCCGCGGCTGGCCGGTCCTGTGGTTCAACCGGCCGGTCGCGCTGCACCGGCGGATGCGCCTCCCGTCGAGCAAGCCCACCCTCGCGGCGATCGCGCTGGGCACGGCGGTCAGCGTCGGCGGAGCCATCTACCTGGCCGCCCGCCGGCGGGTCAGCCCGAGCTGATCCAGGGCCGATCCGGGGCCCCTGCGACACGCCCGGACTCTAGACAAGAGACCCGTGACCCTTGTCCTGTTTGGCCATTGGGCGTAGAAAAGGACACACGAAGAACAACTCAAGACCCGCACGTGAGCCAGGTACCCACGCGGCGACCTACCCTTCCTATTGGGCGTTGTCTCACGGGTTCACCCGGAGCAACATTTCGGTGCACGCCTGGTAGCCCGGATCTCACGTGTCAGCGGCGGCACTCACGGCCTGATGGTCTGAGTGCCGCTCGCATGTGCGGGCATCTCCTCGGTTCAGATCGCTGCCGTTGTGTCATAGAGGAGGCGTCGTACGCCAGCCCGGGACACGAGGAGGGCGACGACGAGCAACGTCACCGATACGAAGCCGCCCAGGGTCACAGCGTCGCCGAAGACGAGGTCGACCAGCTCGAGCACGACGAGCTTGCTCCCCGCCGCGACCATCCACAACGCCAGGGCGGCGCCGGCCTTGGCGCGCCGGGTCGTCGCGGCACGGAACCTGTCGATGACCTTGGTCTTGAGGACGATCACGATCTCCAGGGAGATCTTGAGCAGGACTGCGGTCAGCAGCGAGAGGGTGAAGCCCTCGCTGATGACCGATGGGACGTACTCGACCGCGAGGTTGAGGACGACCACGTAGACGAAGACGTCGATGACGTCGGCCGGCCGGGCGCGCATCCAGCGGCGGAGTGGACCTCGTGGTGGACGAGGTTCCGCGGGCGCCGCCCGCCCGGGCTCTGTGGTCACAGCACGATCTTGACGCACGTCGCGTTCGAACCGCTTGGACTGCCGACTCTGTCGCCCCAGGTGAGTCAGCGTCGGGTCACCGGGCTGGCCTCGGCGCCCGCGGCGTACCCCTCGGCGGCGTACAGCAGCCAGGCGTGCACCCCCGCCTGCCCGCCGTCGCGGTAGCCGCGCAGGTTCGACTCGTACTCCCGGCGAAGCCGCAGGTGCCCGGCCTCGGGAACCACGAGCGACTTCGGGTCCACGCCGCGTGCCACGAGCAGCAGCCGCTCGGCGGCACGCGCCACGATCCCGTTGTGCGACTCGAACGGCGCGAGCGTCGCCAGCTCGGCGTGCACGACCGCCGCGACCACCAGCGCGGGCGCCTCGGTCGGCGCGACCAGCAGCCGGGCGAGGTCGGTCAGGCGGGCGGAGGAGGCGGCGTCCCGCGGGCGGCCGAGCGCGGCGTCGTCGACCACGCCCTTGCCGGCCAGCGTGTGCAGCCGCGCGAACGCCTGCAGCGGCGCCTTCCCCAGCACCGGCACCTGCGAGAGCACCTCGGCGCTCACCCGCAGGGCCGCCTGGGCCACCTCGTCCCCCGAGCCGGCCCGCATCGCCTCGAGGTCGCTGCCGGAGCCCTCGAGCACCGCGCTGGCGTGCGCACCGAGCAGCAGCGACTCCGCGGTCAGCTCGGGTGGGCTCTGCCGGAGGCCGCGGTCGCGGAGCAGGACGTCGATGCCGTCGCGCGCTGCGGCCATCGCCGAGGCAACACCCTCGAGGGAGGCCAGTCGCGCAAGAGGGTCGGAGGCAGGCACGGTCGTCAAGGCTAACCGACGCGAGCGGGGTCGAACCGGTAGCCTCACGACCGATGAACGAGCTGCCCCACCACCGCCCGGCCGTGGACCCGGCGCGCTCGTTCGACCTCGTCGCCGATGCCTACGACAGGGGCCGTCCGTCGTACCCCGACGACGCGGTCACCGAGCTCCTCCAGGGCGTACGTCGTACCGGCGACGGCGTCGACGTCCTCGAGCTCGCGGCCGGCACCGGCAAGCTCACCGAGCAGCTGCTCGCGCGTGGCTGCGGCGTCACCGCCACCGACCCCTCGGAGGCGATGCTCTCGCGGCTCGTCCGGCGGGCGCCGGGCGCACGCGCCGCGGCCGGTACGGCGGAGCAGGTGCCGCTCCGGGCGAGGTCGGTGGACCTCGTGGTCGCGGCACAGGCCTTCCACTGGTTCGACGCCGAACGCGCGCTGCAGGAGGTGGCCCGCGTGCTCCGGCCCGGCGGCCGGCTCGCGGTGGTCTGGAGCTCCCGTGACGAGCGGATCCCCTGGGTCAGGCGGCTCGGCCGGCTGATCGGCACCGCGGAGCAGGCCAGCGACCCGACCGCGGCGATAGACGAGACCGGCATGTTCGAGGCGGTCGAGCGCAGCACCTTCCGGTTCTGGCAGCCGCTGGACCAGGACTCGCTGCGCGACCTCGTCGCCTCCCGGTCCAACGTCGCGGTGATGCCGGGCATCGAGCGGGACCGGCTGCTGCGCAAGGTCGACGAGCTGTACGAGGAGTACGGCCGCGGCCACGACGGCATGCTGCTTCCCTACGTCACCACGGTGTGCCGCACGACGGTGCTGCCCTGGGCGGTGCCCCAGGCGCAGGAGGAGGTCCCGGACAGCCTGCCGACCGGCGACGTCGGCGGGCCCGACGACGACGCCCTGCTCATCGACTTCAGGTAGGGGCACGCGATGCGTTCTCGGTGGGGCTGGCTCCGGCCGGGACACCTCGGCAGCGAGGCCGACCGGGCAACCTTCCGCACCATGCACACCGCCTCGCTCGCCGGGCCGCCGCTGCGCTCGGGGCTCACCGAGGCCGCCGCCGGCAAGGCGATCCGCCATCTCCGCGACCTCCTCGGCACGCCCGCCGTGGCGCTGACCGACACCCAGCGGCTGCTCGCGTGGGAGGGCAGGGCCGGCCACCACGCCGAGCAGGCGGCCTCGCTGGCCGTGCCGGTCGTCGCCGGCGGCAGCACCGTCGTCGGCGACAAGGACGACATCCCCTGCTACGACCCCGTCTGCCCGCTGCGCCACGTCATCGTCAGCCCGCTCACCGTCGAGGAGCGGGTCGTCGGCACGCTCCAGGTCTTCGCCCCCAACGCGTCCGCGGGCCTGGTCCGCGCGACCAACGAGGTGGCCCGGTGGGTGTCCACCCAGCTCGAGCTCGCCGAGCTCGACGCGTCCCGGACCCGGCTCATGGAGGCCGAGGTGCGCGCGCTGCGGGCGCAGATCAGCCCGCACTTCATCTACAACTCGCTCACCGCGATCGCCTCCTTCGTGCGCACCGACCCCGAGCGCGCCCGTGAGCTGCTCCTCGACTTCGCCGACTTCACGAGGTACTCGTTCCGCCGGCACGGCGAGTTCACGACGCTCGCCGAGGAGCTGCGCTCGATCGAGCGGTACCTCGTGCTGGAGAAGGCGCGCTTCGGCGACCGGCTCCAGGTCACGTTGCGGGTGGCCCCGGAGGTGCTGCCGGTCGTCGTACCGTTCCTCTGCCTCCAGCCCCTCGTGGAGAACGCCGTCCGCCACGGCCTCGAGGACAAGGCGGGGCCGGGCCGGATCACGATCATCGGGGAGGACCACGACACGGAGTGCGTGATCACGGTCGAGGACGACGGCGTCGGGGAGGATCCCGAGCGGGTACGACGGGCGCTGGCCGGTGACGCCTCGATGGACTCGGTCGGCCTGGGCAACGTGGACGAGCGGCTCCGGTCCGCCTACGGCGACGACTACGGCCTCGTCGTGGAGACCGCCCCCGGAGCCGGCACGAAGGTTATCGTCAGGGTTCCGAAGTTCGCCCCGGGAGTGCGCGCATGACAGCAACGTCGTCCGACCCGTTGAGGGTCCTGGTCGTCGACGACGAGCGCCCGGCTCTCGACGAGCTCGCCTGGCTCCTCGGCCGCGACCCCCGGGTGGGCGACGTGCGCACGACGGACTCGGCCGCCGAGGCGCTGCGGGTGCTGCAGGAGGAGCGCGTCGACGCGGTCTTCATGGACATCCGGATGCCGGGCCTGACCGGCCTCGAGCTCGCCCGCGTCCTCTCGCGCTTCAAGGAGCCGCCTCCGGTCGTCTTCGTGACCGCGCACGACGAGCACGCGGTGGACGCCTTCGACCTCAACGCCGTCGACTACGTCCTCAAGCCCGTGCGCGACGACCGGCTCGCCGAGGCGGTGCGGCGGGTCGTGGACGCCCACGGCGCGACGTCCTCCCCGGAGAAGAAGGACCTGATCGCCGTGGAGCTCGGCGGGCGCACCCGGTTCATCTCCCGCGGCGACGTCCGGTACGTCGAGGCGCAGGGCGACTACGCCCGGCTGCACACCGACGAGGGCAGCCACCTGCTGCGCATCCCGCTGACGTCGCTGGAGGAGCAGTGGCGCGACGCGGGGTTCGTCCGGATCCACCGGTCGCTGCTGGTGGCCCTCGCCCACGTCGAGGAGGTCCGCATGGACGCGGGCCGCTGCACTGTCCTGGTCGGCGGAGACGAGCTCGCGGTGAGCCGGCGTCACACCCGGGAGCTGCGCGACCTGCTGGTGCGGCGGGCCAGGCCCGGAAGCAGCCCACGGCCGTGACCCCCGAGGGCGGCCCGCCACGCCGCGTCCGGGTGACGAGCCCACGGACGTCCGCCGGCCGTCGGCGCCGGGTCGCGGTGACCTCGGAGATCGACGCGCAGACCCGGATCGGCGAGCTCTACATGAGCGCGCTGCTGCGGGCACAGCTCCGCCTCGCCGCGCGGGTGATCCTCGCGCTCGTGGTGCTCGTCGGCGGGATCCCCGTCGTCTTCGGGCTGTTCCCCTCGCTCGGGGAGGTGCGCGTCCTGGGCGTGCCGCTGGCCTGGCTGCTGCTGGGCATCGGGGTCTACCCGCTCCTGCTGCTGCTCGGCTGGCTCTACGTCCGGTCGGCCGAGCGCAACGAGAAGGACTTCACCGACCTCGTGGAACGGTCGTGAGCTCGTCCTACGGCATCGCCGCCGTCGCGTTCGTCTCCATCGCGACGCTGGCGATCGGCGCCTACGGATGGCGGTTCTCCCGGACCACCAGCGACTTCTTCGTCGCCTCCCGGTCGGTCCGCCCCGCTCTGAACGCCTCGGCCATCGGCGGGGAGTACCTCTCGGCGGCCTCCTTCCTCGGGGTCGCCGGGCTCGTGCTCGCCTTCGGCACGCAGATGCTGTGGTACCCGGTCGGCTGGACCGCGGGCTACCTCATGCTGCTCGTGCTCGTCGCGGCGCCGCTGCGGCGCTCGGGCGCCTACACGCTGCCCGACTTCGCCGAGGCCCGGCTCGAGTCCCGGCCGGTGCGCCGGTTCTCCTCGGTGCTGGTCGTGGGCATCGGCTGGCTCTACCTGATGCCCCAGTTCCAGGGCGCCGGGCTGGCCCTGGGCACGGTCGCCGGCACCGAGCGGTGGGTCGGCGGCGCGCTCGTCGCGGTCGTGGTCCTGGTCAACGTGATGTCCGGCGGGATGCGCAGCATCACCTTCGTCCAGGCCTTCCAGTACTGGCTCAAGCTCACGGCCCTGCTGGTGCCGGTGATGTTCCTGCTCGTGGTGTGGGCCGGCGACGGCGCCGCCTCCCCGGCCGAGGCCGCGACCGCTGGGCTCGCCGCGGACCTCTGGGAGTCGCCCCTGGCCTCGGCGAGCGACCACCCGGTGTACACCACCTACTCGATCATCATCGCGACCTTCCTCGGCACGATGGGGCTGCCGCACGTGGTGGTCCGCTTCTACACGAACCCCGACGGCCGGGCTGCCCGTCGTACCACTCTGGTCGTGCTCGGCCTGCTCGGCCTCTTCTACCTCCTCCCGCCGGTGTACGGCGCACTCGGACGGATCTACGCCCCGGACCTGATCGGCTCGGGCCGCGCGGACACCGTCGTGCTCGAGCTGCCGAGCCGGATGCTCCCGGGGATCGGTGGCGACCTGCTCTCGGCGCTGACCACGGCGGGTGCGTTCGCGGCCTTCCTGTCCACGTCCTCGGGGCTGACCATCGCGGTCGCCGGGGTGCTGAGCCAGGACGTGATCAGCCGCCGGTTCCGGGGCGTGCGGTCCTTCCAGGCGGCTGCGGTCGTGGCGGTCGCCGTACCGCTGGGCCTCGCGGTCCTCGCCGACGGGGTGGGGGTGGCACGCGCCGTCGGGCTGGCCTTCGCGGTCGCGGCGTCGACGTTCTGCCCGCTGCTCGTGCTCGGGATCTGGTGGCGCCGCCTCACCGACGTGGGCGCGATCGCCGGCATGCTCGTCGGCGGCGCCCTGTCGGGACTGGCGGTCGTCGACACGCTGCTGCGGCACCAGCACAGCGGCTGGCCCGCGGCCCTGCTCGCGCACCCTGCCGCGTGGACCGTGCCGGCGGCGTTCCTGACGATGGTCGTCGTCTCGCTGCTCACGCCGCGCCGGCTGCCGGTGAACCTGTCGCGGACCATGGTCCGGCTGCACACCCCGGAGGCCGTCGACCTCGACCGGGGGCCCTACCCGCTGTGACCGGTCCGGGCTGACCGCTCGTCGCGCATATCCCGCCGTACATCGACCGCAGGTCGCCGCTCGGCGCAGCGCTGCCGCGCACGTCTCCCGCCGCCGCCAGGCCCGCTCTTACGGTGACGGTCGTCACACCCCTGCCGCCGTGCCGCTCGGGACGGCCGCCCCATCCGAGAGAAGAGGTGAACCTTCGTGGCCGAGAGCAACTTCCGGCAGACAGACGAACGGTTGGCCCATGCGGTCTACGAGCGCATGCACGCCACCGAGGACTTCCACGAGCTCCGCCGCCGCTACCGGGCGTTCGCGTTCCCGTGGACCGTGGCGTTCCTGGTCTGGTACCTGACCTACGTGCTCATGTCGAGCTTCGCGACGGACTTCATGAACATCAAGCTCTGGGGCAACATCAACGTGGCCCTCGTCTTCGGACTGCTGCAGTTCGTGACCACGTTCCTCATCGCGTGGCTCTACGCCAAGCACTCGGCGAAGCACCTCGACCCCCTCGCCAACAAGCTGAAGTCCGAGTTCGACAGGGGTACCCACTCATGAGCCAGCAGTTCCTCACCTCCGCTCTCTTCATCGTCATGGTGCTGCTCACCGTCGCCATCACGATGTGGGCGAGCCGGCAGACCAAGACGGCCACCGACTTCTACTCCGGCGGGCGCTCGTTCTCGGGCTTCCAGAACGGGCTCGCGATCGGCGGCGACTACATGTCCGCCGCGTCGTTCCTCGGTATCTCCGGCGCCATCGCGCTCTACGGCTACGACGGGTTCCTGTACTCGATCGGCTTCCTCGTGGCCTGGCTCGTCGCGCTCCTGCTCGTCGCGGAGATGCTCCGCAACGCCGGCCGCTACACGATGGCCGACCAGCTCGCCTACCGGATGCGCCAGCGCCCGGTGCGGACGGCCGCGTCGCTGTCGACGGTCGTCGTGTCGATCTTCTACCTGCTCGCGCAGATGGTCGGCGCCGGCACCCTCGTCGCGCTGCTTCTCGGCGTCGACGAGCCAGACGATCAAGAACATCACGATCGTCGGTGTCGGCGTGCTGATGATCTTCTACGTCACGGTCGGTGGCATGAAGGGCACCACCTGGGTGCAGATCGTCAAGGCCGTCCTGCTGATGGTCGGCTCGCTGCTGATCACGATCCTCGTGCTGTGGCAGTTCAACTTCAACCTGTCTGACCTGCTCGGCGCGGCTGCCGAGAGCTCCGGCAAGGGTGAGGCCGTTCCTGCGAGCCGGGTCTGAGGTACGGCGGCGACCTGATCGCGAAGATCGACTTCCTCTCGCTCGGCCTCGCCCTGGTGCTCGGCACCGCCGGCCTGCCGCACATCCTGATCCGCTTCTACACCGTCCCGACCGCGCAGGACGCCCGCAAGTCGGTGCTCTGGGCGATCGGCCTGATCGGCGCCTTCTACCTGATGACGCTGGTGCTCGGCTTCGGTGCCGCGGCCCTGCTCGACACCGGCGAGGACAGCCCGGTCGCCGCGACCAGCGGCAACCTGGCCTCGCCGCTTCTCGCCGAGGCGGTCGGTGGCGGCGACGGCTCCACGGGCGGCGCGATCCTGCTGGCGCTGATCTCGGCGGTGGCGTTCGCGACGATCCTCGCCGTGGTCGCCGGCCTGACCCTGGCGTCGTCGTCCTCGGTGGCGCACGACCTCTACAAGGGTGTCTTCAAGCGCGGCCAGGAGGTCACCGAGCGCCAGGAGGTGGCTCGTGGCCCGGATCGCTGCCTTCGTGATCGGCGCGATCTCGATCGTGCTGGCCATCCCGGCCCAGCGGCTGAACATCGCGTTCCTGGTCGCCCTCGCCTTCGCGGTCGCCGCGTCGGCGAACCTCCCGGCGATCCTCTACAACATGTTCTGGAAGCGCTTCAACACCCGTGGCGCGACGTGGAGCATCTACGGCGGCCTGATCGCCGCGGTCGGCCTGGTGTTCTTCTCGCCGGTCGTGTCGGGCGCGGACGACCTCGCTGTTCCCCAACAGCGACTGGGCATGGTTCCCGCTCAGCAACCCGGGCATCATCTCGATCCCGCTGGGCTTCCTGCTCGGCTACATCGGCACCATCACCTCGCGTGAGCCCGAGTCCGAGGTCATGTTCGTCGAGCTCGAGGTCCGCGCGCTGTCCGGCGCCGGGGCCGAGGGGGCGTCGTCGCACTGAGGCCCGGAACCACCCGATGAACCGCCCGGCGGCGAGGAGGAGCACCTCTAGGTGTGACCCCTCGCCGCCGGGTGTCGTACCGCCTATCGTGGCCGAGAGGCCTGACCTGCAGAAACACAGACTGTGACGAGGAGACGCCGTGAGCAACGAGACGCTGTCCAACCTGATGACCGAGGAGCGACGCTTCGAGCCGCCCGCCGAGCTGGCGAAGAACGCGAACCTCAAGGCCGACGCCTACGACCGTGCCGCGGCGGACCGCCTCGGCTTCTGGGAGGAGCAGGCTGACCGGCTCGACTGGGCCGAGCGCTGGGACCGCGTCCTCGACTGGGACAACCCGCCCTTCGCGAAGTGGTTCGTCGGCGGCAAGCTGAACGCCGCCTACAACTGCGTCGACCGCCACGTCGAGGCCGGCCGCGGCGACAAGGTCGCCTTCCACTGGGTCGGCGAGCCCGAGGACGACGAGCGCTCGATCACCTACGCCGACCTCCAGGCCGAGGTCAACAAGGCCGCCAACGCGCTGGTCGAGCTCGGGGTCAAGACCGGGGACCGGGTCGCGATCTACATGCCGATGATCCCGGAGACGGCGGTGGCGATGCTCGCCTGCGCGCGGATCGGCGCTCCCCACACGGTGGTGTTCGGCGGGTTCTCCGCGGACGCGCTCGCCAGCCGGGTCCAGGACTGTGACGCCCGCGTCATCATCACCTCCGACGGCGGGTACCGACGCGGTGCGCCGTCCGCGCTCAAGCCGGCGGTCGACGAGGCGGTCTCGCGGTGCCCCGACGTCCGCAGCGTGCTCGTCGTACGACGCACCGGACAGGACGTGGGCTGGGACGCCGACCGCGACGTGTGGTGGCACGACCTCGTCGAGAAGCAGTCCGCGGAGCACACGCCCGAGATGTTCGACGCCGAGCACCCGCTCTACGTCATGTACACCTCGGGCACCACGGGCAAGCCCAAGGGCATCCTGCACACCACCGGCGGCTACATGGTGGGCGTGTCGTACACCCACAACGCGATCTTCGACCTCAAGCCGGAGACCGACGTGTACTGGTGCTCCGCGGACGTCGGCTGGGTCACCGGCCACAGCTACGGCGTCTACGGCCCGCTCGCCAACGGCGCCACCTCGGTGATGTACGAAGGCACCCCCGACACCCCGCACAAGGGCCGCTGGTGGGAGATCATCGAGAAGCACAAGGTGACGATCTTCTACACCGCCCCGACCGCGATCCGGACCTTCATGAAGTGGGGCAACGAGATCCCGGAGAAGCACGACCTGTCGTCGCTGCGTGTCCTCGGCTCGGTCGGTGAGTCGATCAACCCCGAGGCGTACATGTGGTACCGCGAGCACATCGGCGGCGAACGTTGCCCCATCGTGGACACCTGGTGGCAGACCGAGACCGGCATGATCATGATCTCGCCGCTCCCGGGCGTGACCGCGGGGAAGCCGGGCTCGGCGATGACCGCGATCCCGGGCATCTCCGCGGAGGTCGTCGACGACGCCGGCGAGCCGGTCCCGAACGGGTCCGGCGGCTACCTCGTGCTGACCGAGCCGTGGCCGGCGATGCTGCGCACCCTGTGGGGTGACGACCAGCGGTTCAAGGACACGTACTGGTCGCGCTTCCCCGGCCGCTACTTCGCGGGCGACGGGGCGAAGAAGGACGACGACGGTGACATCTGGCTGCTCGGCCGCGTCGACGACGTCATGAACGTCTCGGGCCACCGGCTCTCCACGACCGAGATCGAGTCGGCGCTGGTGTCCCACCCGAAGGTCGCCGAGGCGGCCGTCGTGGGCGCGACCGACGAGACCACCGGCCAGGCGGTCTGCGCGTTCGTGATCCTGCGTGAGTCCGCCGGCGACGGGGGCACGGAGATCGTCCAGGAGCTGCGCAACCACGTGGCCAAGGAGATCGGCGCGATCGCCAAGCCGCGCCAGATCATGGTCGTGCAGGAGCTGCCGAAGACCCGGTCGGGCAAGATCATGCGCCGCCTGCTGCGCGACGTCGCCGAGAAGCGCGAGGTCGGTGACGTCACCACCCTCGCCGACTCGACGGTGATGGACCTGATCTCCCAGGGCATGTCGTCGGACAAGTCCGGCGACGAGTAGCTCCCCCTGGACTTTCCCAGGAGAACCAGGGGAAGGGGCACCCACCACGACGATTTCGTCGAGGTGGGCGCCCCTTCTTCGTGGCAGGTGGGCCGGTACGACGGACTCCCCGGGGTTCGCGCCGCGGGGCCCACCCCGATAGCCTGGGACCAGATCAACGAGGTGTGCCGGGAAGTCTGGTCGGCGTGTGGACAGCCGCCGACCCCTGAGGACCAGCCCGATGACCATCCTTCCCCGCCGCCCGAAGTTCCTGCCGGACCCGGACCTGGGCGAGAGCACCTTCCTCGGCGACTTCCTCCGCAAGGAGGCCATCGGCGGCGTGATCGTCCTCGTCGCGGCGGCCGTCGCCGTCGTCTGGGCGAACTCTCCGGCCGCCGGCGCCTACGACGACCTCCGCCACTTCGTGCCGTTCGAGTCGGTCGGCCTGGACCTGGAGCACTGGGCCGCCGACGGCGCGCTCACGCTGTTCTTCTTCATCGCCGGGCTCGAGCTCAAGCGCGAGTTCCTCGTCGGCTCGCTGCGCCGGCCCGCCGACGCGATGGTGCCGATCGTCGCGGCCCTGGCCGGCGTCGCGGTGCCGGCGGTCATCTTCACGATCGCCAACCTGCGCGGCGGCGACCTCGCCGGCTGGGCGATCCCGGCCGCGACCGACATCGCGTTCGCGCTCGCCGTGCTGGCCGTGGTCGGCTCCGCACTCCCCCAGCAGCTGCGGGCCTTCCTGCTCACCCTCGCGATCGTCGACGACCTCGTGGTCATCTTGATCATCGCGGTCTTCTACACCAGCGACCTCGCGCTCGTCCCGCTGGTCACCTCGGGCGCCGCCCTCCTGCTCTACGCGATCATGCAGCACCTGCGCGTGCGCTCGTCCCTGATCTACCTGCCCGTGGCGGTCATCGCGTGGTGGTTCATGCACGAGAGCGGCGTCCACGCGACGATCGCCGGCGTCGCGCTCGGCCTGCTCACGCGGGTGCTCCCGGACGAGGACGAGCGCCGTTCCCCTGCCGAGCGGCTCGAGCACCGGCTGGTCCCGCTCTCGGCGGGGGTGGCGGTGCCGTTCTTCGCGCTGATGTCCGCCGGTGTGGCGATCGAGATGAGCAGCGCCTTCCTCACCGACCCGGTCGTCGTCGGCGTCGTGCTCGGCCTCGTCGTCGGCAAGCCCCTGGGCGTCCTGGGCGGGGCCTGGGTCACCACGCGGTTCACCAGGGCGGAGCTCGGCGAGGAGATCACCTGGCGCGAGATGTTCGGCGTCGCGGTCCTCGCCGGCGTCGGTTTCACCGTCGCCCTGCTCGTCGCGGAGCTGTCGTACACCGGCCCCACGGCCGAGTCGGCGAAGACCGCCGTACTCATCGGGTCCCTGCTCGCGGCCGCGCTGGCGTCGTTCGTGCTCGGGCGACGCAACCGTGAGCACAAGCGCGCCTGACCCGACGACACCCGCCCGCGTGGGGCGGGCCACACTCCCCCGCCCGACGTTTAGTCCTCTAGTCTCAGGGGCACGCACCCGTGGTGGACGCCCGCTGATCTGCGGGCGCCCCGCCGCGAAAGGACGAGACGATGACGAGGAACGCAGCGATGGCCACCGACCCCGCCCTGCCCACGCCCGAGGAGCCGACGATCGGCCGCCTCGTCGCCGACGCCAGCCGCGACATCTCGAGCCTGGTCCAGAACGAGATCGCCCTGGTCAAGTCCGAGCTGAAGCTCAGCGCGAAGTTCGGCGGAGTGGGCCTCGGGCTGTTCGCGGCGGCCGGCTTCCTCGCGGTGCTCGCGATCATCATGGTCTCGGTGGCGATCGCCTACTTCATCAACATGACCGGGCTGGACCTGGCCTGGTGCTTCCTGATCGTCTTCGGCGCCTACCTGCTCCTGGCCGCTCTCCTCGGCTTCATCGGCGTCAAGCAGGTGAAGAAGGTCCGCGCTCCCGAGCGCGCCATCCACCAGGCCCAGGAGACCAAGACCATCTTCCAGCGGAAATAGCCTTTCGGTGGCCCTGCCCGCCGATCCGGCCGGAGTCGTCGAGATACCGGGTCCCTGGCAGCACAAGTACATCGCTGCCAACGGGGCCCGGTTCCACGTGGTCGAGGCTGTCCCCGACAACGCACCGCGCGACGCGCCGCTCGTGCTGATGCTGCACGGGTTCCCCGAGTTCTGGTGGGCCTGGCGGGACCTGCTGCCGGTGCTCGCCGCACGCGGCTACCGCGCCGTCGCCATGGACCTGCGCGGGTACGGCGGCTCCGACAAGCCTCCGCGCGGCTACGACCCGGTCACGCTCGCCGGCGACGTCGCCGGGGTGGTGAAGGCCCTCGGCGCGCGTCGTGCTGCCCTCGTCGGCCAGGGCTGGGGCGGGTACGTCGCATGGGCCGTCGCCGCCCTGCACCCCAACCAGGTCACCGGACTCTGCGCGGTCGCCGCGCCCCATCCGTCGGTGATGCTTCCGCTGATGGTCTCGGACGTCCCGAGCTCGCGGTCCCTCGGCATGCTGGGCCACCTGCTCGCGATGCAGGCGCCGTTCGTCCCCGAGCGCCGGCTCTCGAAGCCGACGAGCAGCTACGTCCGCGGCCACCTGCGTGGGTGGAGCAGCCCCGGATCCTCCTTCCCCGACGAGGAGGCCGTCCGGCGCTACAGCGAGGCGATCAGCCTGTGGCCCGCTGCGCACTGTGCGCTGGAGTACCACCGCTGGTTCCTCCGCTCCCGGACCCGCGCCGACGGCCGCCGGTTCAACGCGCTGATGGACCCGCCCGTCACGGTGCCCGTGTGCCTGGTCCAGGGCGCCGACGACCCCGTCGTACCGGCGCAGGGGAACCTGCGGTCCCGCGAACGGGTGGACGCGCCGTTCGAGGCCCACGTGGTCCCGGGCACCGGCCACTTCCCGCACGAGGAGGACCCGGACGCGTTCGCGGCCGTGCTGCTGCCCTGGCTCGACGGACTCCGACCGGCCTGAGGGCTCAGGCGCAGTCGCCGGTGCCGACCTCACGGTTGTTCGTGAGGCCCTGGGCCGCGCTCTCGGAGACCTGGTCGGCGGTCAGCGCGTAGCCCGTGTCCCGGTCGGTCACCGACGCCGCGAAGATCACGCCGTACACGTCGCCGTCGGTCGACAGCAGCGGACCGCCGGAGTTGCCCGGCCGCACCAGCGAGCGGATCGAGAACACCTCGCGCACCACCGTGCCGCTGCCGTAGATGTCGGGGCTGCGCAGCCGCTGCTCGCCGCGGATCCGGGCCGCCTGCACGTTGTACGGGCCGTCGTTGGGGTAGCCGAGGACGGCGGCGTCGTCGCGCGCCTCACCCGTCTTGTCGAAGCGCAGGAACGGCCGGTCGAGGCCGTCGACGGCGAGCACCGCCACGTCGAGGTCGGGGTCGTAGTGCACGACCCGGGCCGGCACCTCCTGCTCGCCGACGAGCACGACGGGGTCGTCGACGCCGGCCACCACGTGCGCGTTGGTCATGACCCGGCCCGGTGAGTACACGAAGCCGGTGCCCTCGACGCCGCGGCCGCAGTCGTTCTCGCCGCGGATCTTCAGGACGCTGGCCCTCGCGGTCCGCACCTGGGGGTCGCGGGCGACCTTGTCCGACGGCGGGCCGACCTCGATGATCCGCTCGGGGGCGAACGGCTCGAGGTAGCGCGGGAAGAAGCTGGAGCCGACCACCTCGTTGAAGGCCCGCAGCGCCTCGTCGGCCTCGTCCGGCATGACGTCGTCGACCTCGGACAGCACCGCCGAGGAGCGGACCTGGCCGCTGATGCCCGGCAGTGCGGATCCGCTGACGGCCACACCGAGGACCCAGGCCACCACGAGCACTGCGGCCGCGCTCAGGGCCGCACCGCCCACGGCGTCGACGGCGCGGACGGGTTGCCAGGTGATCCGGTCACGGATCCGCGATCCGACGTACTGGAAGATCGCCTGGCCGAACGACGCGGACAGCAGCACCACGAACAGCGCACCGAGCGACACCCACAGCGAGGGGTCGGCGTCGCCGAGGAGCTGCGGCACGAGCCAGAGCACGCTCACGAAACCGCCGAGCAGAAGCCCGGCGGTTGCGAATGCCCCGGAGATGAAGCCCTGCCAGTAGCCGGAGACGGCGTAGGCGAGGACGACGACGACGAGGATCCAGTCGAGGACGTTCACGTAACAGTCACAGGGGGACCCTCAGCGCTCTCGGAAGTTCGTGTTCTGCGGCGGGTCACTGCCGTCCGCCTCTCGCCGGGCGACCAGCATATGAGGCGGGAGATCCCTGACCTGGCCCGGCTCCCCCGGCTCGCACCAGCCCACGAACTCGAACAGCCTCGCGATGACGCCGGCGGTGAAGCCCCACAGCAGCAGGTCCTTGCCGTCGCCGATGAGGAACCCGGGGCCGAGCCAGCCGGACGGGTGCCGCACGCGGACCCGGTGGGCCGGGTCGACCAGCTCCTTGATCGGCTCGCGCAGCACGGCGTGCACCTCGCGGGGGTCGACCGCGCTGACCTCGGACGGCTCGCGCCAGTAGCCCAGGACCGGGGTGACCGCGAAGTTGCTCGGCGGCAGCCACAGCTCCGGGAGCTGGCCGAAGATGTCGACGCCGTCGGGGTCCAGGCCGGTCTCCTCCTCGGCCTCGCGCAGCGCGCAGTGCTCGGGCGTCGGGTCCTCGGCATCGATCGACCCGCCGGGGAAGGACACCTGGCCCGGGTGGGACCGCATGTCGTGGGCGCGTTCGGTCAGCAGCAGGTCGGGGCCGCTCTCGCCCTCGCCGAACAGCACGAGAACCGCGCCGCGCCGGGGACTCCCGCCCTCCGGCGGGACGAAGCGGGTGAGGTCGTCGGCGGTGATCTCCATCGCCCCGCGCCGGATCGGCTCGAGCCACTCGGGCAGGTCGGGATGCCCGGCCGGCTCGGTGAACTGCGACGACGGTTCTGACACGGCGTCGAGCCTACCCAGCGGCCCCGACAGCCACACCGAGGTGCTTGTCGACCAGCTCCGCGAGCTGGTCGAAGGACTCGATCACGACGTACTCGACGGCGACCACCTCGCCCTGCTCGTCGACGAAGACGATCCCGGGCAGCCCCCGCACCCGGAACGGCACGCGCAGCGCGCCGGACGGGTCCGCGACGCTCGGGTAGGTCACTCCGGTCTGGTCCAGCAGGTCCAGCGCCCAGTCGGGGCGCGTGTCCTGGTAGTCGACGCCGAGCACCGCCACCTCGCCGCGGGCCTCCTCGTGGAGCTGCTGGTAGTACGGCAGCTCCTCCCGGCACGGCGGGCACCACTGCGCCCAGAGGTTGACCACCATCGGTCCCCGCAAGGAGGCCAGGTCGACGTCCGGCCCGCCGCCGAGGCAGGGCAGGGTGACGTCGGGCATCGGGTTCTCGGCGTCGGGCTTCTTCCCCGCCGCCGCGGGGCACTCCTCGAGGCCGGCCTTCTGCTTCGCGGCGCGCAGCTCGGGGGTGTCCACGTCGACGTCGACGGCGAACCGCCCGGGGTCGGTGGCGGTCGAGGTGTCCTGCCCGGTGGTGCCGGCGGCGCAGGAGGCGAGCAGGAGTACGGCGGACGAGGCGGCTGCGCCGACGACGGCGCGCATCGTCCGGGGACGGGTCCGGGTCACGCGCGGCCCTCGGTCCGCACGAGCTTCGCGGCGACCTCCGGGTCGGTCGGCCCCTCGCCGTACGACGGGCACCAGCGCGCGACGGGGCAGGCGCCGCAGGCGGGGTTGCGGGCATGGCACATCCGGCGGCCGTGCCAGATCAGGTGGTGGCTGAGCATCGTCCAGTCCCGCTTGGGGAACAGCGCGCCCACCTCGTGCTCGACCTTGACGGGGTCGGTCTCCTCGGTCCACCCGAACCGGCGGGCGAGGCGGCCGAAGTGGGTGTCGACGGTGATGCCGGGGACCCCGAACGCGTTGCCGAGCACGACGTTGGCGGTCTTGCGGCCCACGCCGGGGAGCGTCACGAGGTCCTCGAGCCGCCCGGGGACCTGCCCGTCGTACCTCTCCACGAGCGCCTGGGAGAGCTTGAGCAGCGACTCGGTCTTGGCCCGGAAGAACCCGGTCGGCTGGATCAGCGCCTCGAGCTTCTCGCGCTCGGCCCCGGCCATGGCGACCGCGTCGGGGTAGGCCGCGAACAGCGCCGGACGGACCGCGTTGACCCGCTTGTCGGTGGTCTGCGCGGACAGCACGGTGACGACGAGGAGCTCGAACGGGTCGTCGAAGTCGAGCTCGCAGCGCGCCTCGGGGTATGTTTCGGCGAGAACGCGGTCGATCTTCCGGGCACGGCGGACGAGGGCGGTGTCAGGCACGCTGCTCATCGTACGTGGGCTGGGACGTGGGCAATTTCGCGAAATCGTTGCCTCATACGTCAGACTGTGACCTGAAGCACCGCCGGGTAGAGAGCCCAGGCGTTGACGAGGAGGACAACTCGTGGATAACGACGTGCTGCGTCACGCACCTCTGTTCAATGCGCTCGACGACGAGGCAGCAACCGCCCTGCGGGCGTCGATGGGCACGACCAAGCTGCGCCGCGGCGAGGTGCTCTTCCGTGAGGGCGACGAGGGCGACAAGCTCTACATCGTCACCGACGGCAAGGTGAAGCTGGGCCGCACCTCCTCCGACGGCCGCGAGAACCTCCTCGCGATCCTCGGCCCCGGCCAGATGTTCGGCGAGCTGTCGCTGTTCGACCCGGGCCCGCGCTCGGCGACGGTCACCGCGGTCACCGACACCACCTTCTCCTCGCTCTCGCACGAGGACCTGCTCAAGTGGCTCGACGGCCGCCCGGCCGTGGCGCGCGGCCTGCTCAGCCAGCTCGCCGGCCGGCTCCGCAAGGCCAACGACGTCGTCGCCGACCTGGTGTTCTCCGACGTGCCGGGCCGGGTGGCGAAGGCGCTGCTCGACCTCGCCGACCGCTTCGGCCGCAGCGCCGACGACGGCATCCACGTGCACCACGACCTGACCCAGGAGGAGCTCGCCCAGCTGGTCGGCGCCTCCCGCGAGACCGTCAACAAGGCCCTCGCCGACTTCGCGTCCCGCGGCTGGCTGCGCCTCGAGCCCCGCTCCGTCGTGATCATGGACATCGAGCGCCTGGGCCGCCGCGCCCGCTAGTCAGCCCCGCAGGTAGGCGATCTGCGCCCGCACCGACAGCTCCGCGGCTCCCCACAGCACCGGGTCGACGTCGGCGTACACCCGCTCCACGACGGCGCGGGCGAGGTCCTCGCGCGCCGGGTCGAGGTCCCGTAGGGCCTCGCGGACCTGCTCGAGGCGCTCCTGGCGGTGGGCGAGGTAGTAGTCGAGGACGGCGAGCGCGTTGCCGATGACCGGCCCGTGGCCCGGCCACACCTCGTGCACCTCCTCCGCCTCGGCGAGCGCGTGCAGCCGGTGGAGCGAGTCGAGGTAGGCGCCGAGCCGGCCGTCGGGGTGCGCCACGACCGTGGTGCCCCGCCCGAGCACGGTGTCGCCGGTCAGCACCGCCCGCTCGGCAGGGAGCACGAACGACAGCGAGTCCGAGGTGTGGCCGGGCGTTCCCACGACCTGGATCTCCAGCCCGTCGACCTCGACCACGTCGCCGTCGCGGAGCCCCTCGGAGCCGAGCCGGTGCAGCGGGTCGAGCGCGCGGACGCCGCAGTGCATCCGCTCGGCGAAGGTCCGCGCGGCCTCGGAGTGGTCCGCGTGCCCGTGGGTGAGGAGTACGACGGCCACCTCGCCGGCATAGGACGCCACCGAGTCGAGGTGCTCGACGATCTCCGGCCCGGGGTCGACCACCACCGAGCGACGGGCGCCCGGCTCGCGCAGCACCCAGGTGTTCGTGCCGTCGAGGGTCATGATGTTCGGGTTGGGGGCGAGCACGCAGCGCGCCCGGTCCCCGAACCGGCCACCGCTCCAGGTCATGCCCGGAGCCTCCCGGCGACGTGCTCCGACAGCTCGACCAGGTGCCCCGGCAGCTCGAGGTAGGCGGTGTCGCCGTCGACCTTGCCTGCCGGCTCGACGCAGGCGAGGTCCCGGTCGCCGGCGGCGTCCAGGGCGGCCGCCGGGGTCGGGCAGTCGAAGAGCTCGAGGAACGTGACGTACTGCGGCGGGAGGACCAGCATCTGCTGCTCGTCGGCGGCCGTGATCGCGTCCCGCACCGACAGCCAGGTCACGTCCACCGACTCGGTGGAGACGTCGCGGGTCTCCTGGCCCGCAGGCAGCTCGGCGACGAAGAACCAGGTGCGGTAGCGCCGCGGCTCGAACACCGGCGTGAGCCAGGCGCCCCACACGCGCAGCAGGTCCGAGCGCAGCTTGAGGCTCCGCTGCGAGAGGAAGTCCGTGAACGAGAGCTCGCGGGCCTCGAGACGACGGCGGTCCTCCTCCCAGTCGGCCGCGGAGGTGTCCTCGACGATGCTGTCCTCGGTGGGCCCGGCGAAGAGCACACCGGACTCCTCGAAGGTCTCGCGGACGGCGGCGCAGACGAGGGCCCGGGCCATCGGCACGTCCACACCCATCAGCGACGCCCACTCCTCCGGGGAGGGGCCGACCCAGTCGACCGCGTGGTCGAAGTCGCGCGGGTCGACCCCGCCGCCGGGGAACACCGCCATGCCGCCGGCGAACGCCATGTCCAGGTGGCGACGCAGCAGGTAGACCTCGAGCGCGCCCGGCTCGACCGAGGCCCCGGCCCGCATCAGCACGATCGTGGCGGCGTCCCGCGGCTCGGCGGGCGTGCTCGTCCCGTCGAGGTACCCGCGGATCTGCTCGGCCAGGTGCGGCGGGAGCTCGGTGAGGGCGTCCATCACACCTCGACGACGAGCTCGACCTCGACGGGGGCGTCGAGCGGCAGCACGGGCACGCCCACGGCGGAGCGGGCGTGACGCCCGGCGTCGCCGAACACCTCACCGAACAGCTCGGACGCGCCGTTGGCGACGCCGGGCTGGCCGGTGAAGTCCGGGGTCGACGCGATGAAGGCGACGACCTTCACGATCCGCTTCACCTTCGACAGCTCACCGACCTCGGCGCGGACCGCGGCGATCGCGTTGAGCGCGCACTGCTTCGCGCACTCGACGGCCTCCTCGGGGGTGACCTCCCCGCCGACCTTGCCGGTGGTGATCAGCTGACCCTCGCGCATCGGGAGCTGCCCGGAGGTGAAGACGTGGTTGCCGCTGCGCACGGCCGGGATGTAGGCCGCGACCGGCTTGGCCACCTCGGGGACCGAGAGGCCGAGCTCGGCGAGGCGCTCCTCGGGGGTGCTCACTGCGCCGCTCACTGCTTGGGCCGCTTGAAGTAGGCGACCAGGTTCTCGGGGTTCATGCCCGGCACGATCTGCACGAGCTCCCAGCCGTCCTCGCCGAAGTTGTCGAGGATCTGCTTGGTGGCGTGCACGAGGACCGGCGCGGTCAGGTATTCCCATTTCGTCATGCCCGCGATGCTAGCGGCCCGGCTACCTTGTCCCCATGCCAGACCGCGTCGACGCCCTGCCCCTCGACGACCTGCCCCAGCCGCTGCCCGACGCGGTCGTCCGGTACGCCGCCCACGACGACGGCCTGATCGACGTACACCTGCCGGCGGGGCCGCGGCCCGCGGACGCCCGGCTGCTGGTGCTGGTGCACGGCGGCTTCTGGAAGCAGGCGTACGACCGGAAGCACACCCGCGCGGTCGCCGCGGCGCTCGCGGCCGAGGGCTTCGTGGTGGCGACGCCGGAGTACCGCCGCGTCGGAGGCGCCGGCGGCTGGCCCGAGACGGCCGACGACGTGGACGCCGCCGTCGCCGCGCTCCCGGGGCTGCTCGAGGGGCTCGGCATCCCCACCGCGGGGATGACCGTGATGGGCCACTCCGCCGGCGGGCACCTCGCGCTGTGGCTCGCCGGCCGGCCGCACCCGATCGACCGCGTCGTCGGCGTCGCACCGGTCGGCGACCTGCGCGCGGCGGCACGCGAGCGGCTCGGCGACGGCGCGACCCAGGCCCTGCTCGGCGGCGAGCCCGAGGACGAGCCGGAGCGGTACGACGCCGCCGACCCCGCGGTCCGGCTGGGCACCCGGCCCTCGTGCGAGGTCCGCATCGTGCACGGCGGCGACGACGACGTCGTGCCGGTCACCAACAGCCGGGGCCTCGCGGAGCGGTACCCCTGGGTCGACCTGCGGGTGGTCGAGGGCGCCGACCACTTCGACGTCATGAACCCGACCTCCGCCGCCTGGCCGGCCGTCCTCGCCGCCCTGCTGTGAGCCGGGTGAGAGGCTTGTGGGCATGACAAGACCCGCCATCGCGGTCGTCGGGGCAGGGCCCGCGGGCACGACGCTGGCCCTAGGGCTCCTCCAGGAGGGCTACGACGTCACCCTGGTCTCCGGCCGCAGCGCCGAGGAGATCCGCTCGGGTCCGGTGATGTCGAGCCAGGTCACGTTCGAGTCCGCGCTCGAGGTGGAGACCGCCCTCGGCATCACACGGCTGCTTCCGGTGTCGCCGCCGCTGCGCCGGATGGAGTACGACGTCCGGCGACTCGACGGGACGCTGACCGAGTTCTCGGTCCCCCTGGAGACGCCGGCACGTTCGGTGGACCTCCGGATCAAGGTCCCCGCGCTGCTCGAGGAGGTCGACCGGCTCGGCGGCAAGGTCGTCGTGCGCAACGCCGGGATGGACGACCTCGAGGACCTTGCCGCCACCCACGACCTCGTCGTCGTCTCGACGGGACGCGGTGGGCTCGCGGGCCTGTTCGAGGACGACCCCGATCGTTCGCCGTACTCCTCGCCCCAGCGGACCGTGGCGCTCACCTACCTGCGCGGCGTCGCACCCGCCGACGGGCCCGCCCTGCGGTACCACGCGATCGAGGGCGTCGGCGAGTGCTTCACCTGCCCCGCGCTGACCGTCGGGGGCGCGTGCGAGATCTACGTCGTCGAGGGCGTCCCCGGCGGTCCGCTCGACTGCTGGTCCGACGTGACCTCCGACGCCGAGCACCTCGAGCGGCTCAAGGCCGTGCTCGCCGAGCACTTCCCGAGCGAGGGCGCCCGGATGGCCGACGCGGTGCTCGCCGACGACAACGCGGTGCTGCGGGGCGCCTTCATCCCGGTGGTACGACGGCCCGTCGGCACCCTGCCGTCCGGGGCGCACGTGCTGGGCATGGCCGACGCCGTCGTGCTGAACGACCCGCTGACCAGCCAGGGCTCGAACAACGCGATCAAGTCGGCGTCGTTCTACCTCGAGGCGATCACCGCCCACGACGGGGAGTTCGACGCCGGGTGGATGCAGCGCACCTTCGACAACTTCTGGCGCGGCTGGGCGCGGTGGGCGACGGCCTGGACGAACTCCTGGCTGCAGCCCGCCACGCCCCACCAGCAGAAGGTGGTCGCCGCGGCGGCCGCGCACCCCGGTGTGGCCGCGCAGATCGTCGCCGGCTTCGACGACCCGATGCTGTTCGTCCCGTGGTGGTTCGAGGCCGCCGAGGCGGGACGGTTCCTGCGCGAGCAGCTTGCGGAGGAGGCGGCGCGGTTCGACGTACGCGACCTGCGGCGCGCCTTCGGCCAGTACGCCACCGGGGTGACCGTGGTGACCACGCGGGGCGCCGACGGCCTGCCCTGGGGGATGACCGCGAACTCGTTCACGTCGGTGTCGTTGAACCCGCCTCTGGTGCTGTGGGCCGCGGCCAAGAGCTCGCCGTCGCTGCCGGCGTTCCTGGCCACCGACCGGTTCGCGGTGAACGTGCTCGCGTCGGACCAGCACCACCTGTCACGTCAGTTCGCGACGTCGGGCGCGGAGAAGTTCGAGGGCGTCGACCTGGTCAGCGGGCCGGCCGACGTGCCGCTCCTGGAGGGCGTCGTGGCGCACTTCGTCTGCCGGCGCACCGAGACGGTCGACGCCGGGGACCACGTCGTGCTGTTCGGCGAGGTGGAGTCCTACGCGGCGGACGGCGGCGAGCCCCTGGTCTTCCACTCCGGCGGCTACCGCCTGGCCACCAAGCACCCCGACGTCTGAGCTCCGGTTTACCAAGGGATGCAGGGGAACTGTTGCTTCCCATGGTGATCCCGCCATGGGGAGTAACAGTTTGCTATGGGCACCCGGCGGCCACGAGGCCCGGCCATCAGCCACGCACAGGGCAGTCCTTGCCTCTTTCTTTCCCCAGCGCGGGAGCAGCGGACTTCCCGCAGTCCGCTGCCACCAGCACGCTCGCCGAATGGACCCACTGCGCATCCTCGCCGAGACCAACGGTTTCTTCACTCGGGCCGAGGCCTTCGAGGCCGGCTACGACGACAACTCGATCCGCCTGGCGGTCAAGACTCGACTTTGGGTACGCGTACGGCAGGGCGCCTACACCTTCAAGGACCTGTGGACAGGGATGGACGAGATCGCCCGGCACCTCGCCACCGCCCACGCCGCGATGCGCAGGCTCGGCAGCCGGGTTGCCCTGAGTCATACGAGTGCGGCCCTCGACCACGGCATCACCTTGTGGGACGCCGACTTGTCGAACGTGCACGTGACCAGGCTCGACGGCGGGGCGGGTCGTACCGAGGCCGGGGTGGTTCACCACGAAGGGTTCTGCCTCGATACCGACCTCATGGAAAGGAACGGGTACCTCGTCACCAGGCCACCGCGCGCCGCGCTGGAGGCCGCGTCGTTGCAGTCGACAGAGGGTTCTGTCGTCCTGCTCGACGACGGTCTGCACAAGAAGCTCTTCGATGCTCGCCAGCTGGACGGCCAGCTCGGACTGATGCAGTGCTGGCCGGACACCCTCCACCTGCAGTTCGCGGTGCGCTTCGCCGACGGGCGGGCCGAGTCAGTTGGCGAGTCGCGCTCCCGGTACCTGTGTTACACCCATCGCCTGCCAGCGCCCGAGCTGCAGTGCCATGTGTACGACGAACGCGGGAATCTCGTCGGCATCACCGACATGGTCTGGCACGAGCACCGGCTGCTCGGGGAGTTCGACGGAAAGATCAAGTACGACAGGCTCCTGAAGCCTGGCGAGAAGGCCGGCGACGCGGTGTTCCGCGAGAAGGTCAGGGAGGACGCACTTCGCCGGGTGACGGGCTACTCCATGGTCCGGCTGACCTGGTCGGACCTCTCTCGCGGCGCGGAGACCGCCGCACGCATCCGCAACCTCATGCGGCACGCAGCCTCACCCAAACCCACTCCCCACGGCTGATCGTCCCTTCCCATGGCGGGATCACCGTGGGAAGGGACAGATCGCCTACATACCCTGGTAAACGGGGGTCAGCCAAGGGCCGAGACGAGCTCGGGCTCGGTCTTCTCCCGGACCTCGTCCTCGGTCACGCCGGGGGCGAGCTCGACCAGCTTGAGCCCGTCGGGCGTCACGTCGATGACCGCCAGGTCGGTGATGATCCGCTGCACCATGCCCTTGCCGGTGTAGGGAAGCGAGCACTCCTTGACGATCTTGTAGGTGCCGTCCTTGGCGACGTGCTCCATCAGCACGATCACCCGCTTGGCGCCGTGGACCAGGTCCATCGCGCCACCCATGCCCTTGACCATCTTCCCGGGGATCATCCAGTTGGCGATGTCGCCGGACGCGGAGACCTGCATCGCACCGAGGATCGCGGCGTCGATCTTGCCGCCGCGGATCATCCCGAACGACGTGGCCGAGTCGAAGAACGACGCACCGCGACGCAGGGTCACGGTCTCCTTGCCTGCGTTGATCAGGTCCGCGTCCTCCTCGCCCTCCACCGGGTAGGGACCGACACCGAGGATCCCGTTCTCCGACTGCAGCACCAGCTCGACGCCGTCGGGCACGTAGTTCGGCACCAGCGTGGGCAGGCCGATGCCGAGGTTCACGTAGGACCCGTCGTGCAGCTCCGAAGCCGCACGCGCCGCCATCTCCTCACGACTCCACGCCATCACACGTCACCCTTCTTGACCTCGACCTGCGTCACGTCCGCCTCCGACGACGGCCGCACGGTCCGCTTCTCGATCTTCTTGTCGGCCGCCTGGTCCGGGGTGAGCGCCACCACGCGCTGCACGAAGACTCCAGGGGTGTGCACCTCGGCGGGGTCGATCTCGCCCGGCTCCACGAGGTGCTCGACCTCGGCGATCGTGACCCGGCCGCACATCGCTGCCAGCGGGTTGAAGTTCTGCGCCGACTGCCGGTACACGAGGTTGCCGTGCCGGTCGCCCTTCCAGGCCCGCACCAGGCCGAAGTCGGCGACGATCGCCTCCTCGAGCACGAACTCCTTGTCGCCCTCGGCGGTGGAGAAGGTCCGCACCTCCTTCGGGGGCGAGGAGACGATCACGTTGCCCGGAGTCGTCGTACTTCCACGGCAGGCCGCCCTCGGCCACCTGGGTGCCGACCCCGGTCGCGGTGAAGAACGCCGGGATGCCGGTGCCTCCGGCGCGCATCCGCTCCGCCAGCGTGCCCTGCGGGGTCAGCTCGACCTCGAGCTCCCCGTGGAGGTACTGCCGCGCGAACTCCTTGTTCTCCCCCACGTACGACGAGATCATCCGGCGGATCCGCTTCGCGTACAGCAGCCGGCCGAGCCCCCACTCGTCGACGCCGCAGTTGTTCGACACCGCCTCGAGCTCGTCGGCGCCCTGCTCGAGCAGCGCGTCGATCAGCACGGACGGGATTCCACACAGCCCGAATCCACCCACGGCCAGCGTCGAGCCGCTGCTGATGTCAGCAACCGCCTCCGCCGCACTCGCGACGACCTTGTCCACAAGTCCTCCCTTGTCGTTCGACTGCCTGTGATCCTAGCCACGCGCTACGCGTCGGAGCATGCCGCATGCGCACACAACCACGTCCGGATGATGACGCGTCACCACATGTCCCTGCCCTGCCGCACGAGGGTCCGCGTAGGCTCGACACGTGGCTGAGACACCGGCGAACGAGACGAACGACTGGGACGACGTCGTCGTCCATGTCGTGACCGGCAAGGGCGGCACCGGCAAGACGACGGCCGCGGCGAGCCTGGCCCTCGCGCTGGCGTCGCGGGGCAAGACGGTCCTCCTGTGCGAGGTCGAGGGCCGGCAGGGGATCGCCCAGCTCTTCGACGTCCCGCCGCTCCCCTACGAGGAGACGCTGGTCGCCAGCGGCCCGAACGACGGCGGCGACCTGTACGCGCTCGCGATCGACCCCGAGTCGGCGCTGCTGGAGTACCTCGACATGTACTACCGGCTCGGCCGCGCCGGGAAGGCGCTCGACCGGTTCGGCGTCATCGACTTCGCCACGACGATCGCACCCGGGGTGCGCGACGTCCTGCTCACCGGCAAGGTCTACGAGGCGGTCTACCGCAACCGGCGCGGCAAGAACGACCGTGTGTACGACGCAGTGGTGCTCGACGCTCCGCCCACCGGCCGGATCGCGCAGTTCCTCAACGTCAACCGCGAGCTCGCGGGGCTGGCGAAGGTCGGCCCGATCAGGACCCAGGCCGACGCGATCATGACCCTGCTGCGGTCCCCGAAGACGGCGGTGCACATCACCACGCTGCTCGAGGACATGCCGGTCCAGGAGACCGCCGACGCCATCGCCGAGCTGCGCGAGAACGACCTGCCGGTCGGCGGCATCCTCGTCAACATGGTCCGCAGCAAGGCGCTCGACGACGAGGCGCGCGAGCGGGCGATCAGCGGTGACCTGCCCCGCGAGCAGATCGAGAAGGACCTCGACCGGGTCGGCGTCACCCCGACGGCCGAGATGGTCGACGGCCTGCTCGCCGAGGCGCGCGAGCACGCCGAGCGCCGGTCACTCGAGGACGAGATGCGCGAGCGCATCGCGGAGCTCGGCGTCCCGTCGTACGAGCTGTCCCGCCTGCCCGACGGCATCGACCTCGGTGGTCTCTACGAGCTCGCCGCCAACCTGTGCACACAGCGGATGGCATGAGCGCCACCTGCAAGGAGGACAGATGAGAAGCCGCGGCCGGACCACCCGACGCGTCGGCCCCTTGGCCGGCATGCCGGAGGACGCTCCCCGACTCGACGTCGACGCCCTGCTCGACGACCCCGACACGCGCATCGTCGTGTGCACCGGCTCGGGGGGCGTGGGCAAGACGACGACGTCGGCGGCGCTGGCCCTGCGCGCCGCCGAGCGCGGCCGCAAGGTCGTCGTGCTGACCATCGACCCGGCGCGGAGGCTGGCGCAGTCGATGGGGATCGAGCGGCTGGACAACACCCCACGCCCCGTCCCGGGGGTGGACGGCTCGGGCTCCCTCGACGCGATGATGCTCGACATGAAGCGCACCTTCGACGAGGTGGTGGAGGGCCAGGCCAGCCCGGAGAAGGCGGCGCAGATCCTCGCGAACCCCTTCTACCAGGTGCTCTCGAGCTCGTTCGCCGGGACTCAGGAGTACATGGCGATGGAGAAGCTCGGGCAGCTCCACAAGGACGCCCAGAAGACCCAGCGGTGGGACCTCATCGTCGTCGACACGCCGCCGTCACGGTCGGCGCTCGACTTCCTCGACGCCCCCGAGCGGCTCTCCAGCTTCCTCGACGGCCGGTTCATCCGGATCATGCTCGCGCCCGCCCGGGGCCCGGCCCGCCTGATGACCGCGGGCCTGTCGGTGGTGACCAACGCGCTCACCAAGGTCCTCGGCGCGCAGATCCTGAGGGACCTGCAGACCTTCGTGGCCGCCATGGACACGATGTTCGGCGGCTTCCGCGCCCGCGCCCAGCAGACCTTCGCGCTGCTCCAGGCGCCCGGCACGGCGTTCGTGGTGGTCGCCGCTCCGGAGGCCGACGCACTCAGGGAGGCGGCGTTCTTCGTCGAGCGGCTCGCGGGGGAGGACATGCCGCTCGCAGGGTTGGTGGTGAACCGCGCCAGCCGGGTCAGGTTCGAGGGGCTCTCGGCCGAACAGGCCACGGCCGCCGCCGAGCGGCTCGACGCCACCGGGGACGAGACGACGGCGGTCACCGCGGGGCTGCTCCGGCTTCACGCGGACAGGACGCGGATCGTCGCGCGTGAGACCCACCTGCGTCAGCGGTTCGCCGCCGCGCACCCGCACGTGCCCACGGCGGTCATGCCGGCACTCTCGACGGACGTGCACGACCTCGACGGGCTGCGCCAGGTGGGCGACCTGCTGGCCGGCTAGCGCGGACCGAGGCGGTCGACGTACGGCTCAGGCGGTGGCGGAGACGCGCTGCACGGACGCGACGTGGTCGGCCTTCGCGGTCTCGAGCAGGAGACGCCAGGAGGTCACGTTGGGGCGCTTGCGAAGCAGGGCGCGGCGCTCGCGCTCGGTCATGCCGCCCCAGACCCCCCACTCGATCTGGTTGTCCAGCGCCTCAGCGAGGCACTCGGTGCGCACGGGGCACCCGGCGCACAGCTGCTTGGCACGGTTCTGAGCGGCGCCCCGGACGAACAGCTCGTCCGGGCGGGTCTGGTTGCACAGGGCCTTGGTGGCCCAGTCCTCGTTCCAAGTCATGTCGCGTCCCTCCGAGATAAGTCCGCTCGCTTCCCCACGAGCGGGAGAGTCAACCCCTATGAGTTAAAAGTTAAAGAACGCGGGCTTCGCGAAACAGACACAGAGGGAGCAACTTCGCATAGCCCTTTTTAACTATCTGCGGAGGCCGAACGGCCTCTCGCGTCCCGGTGGGACCGCGGTTCGGGACCCGAGCGAGCCTATGGTCAGCACCCGCCCGGGTCGCTGTAGTCCGGAGGTAGCACCTTCGGGCCATTCGGCATGGCCGAAGTCGCGACACGCCCTCGCCTCATACACGTGTAATCCGGGCGAAAATGCGATAGCGAGGGTGGCGGGGCCTGGTCACGTACTCTTGGAGCCATGTCTTCCAGCAGAGACAGCGGTCTCGGGTTCGCCAGCATCCTGTCGCACCTCGGCGTCATGGCCGCCGTGGCCGCGGTGATGGGTCTTCTCGTCGCGGGCCTCGCCATCCCCTTCGCGGGCGTGGCCGGACTCGGCGCCCGCTCGGTGGCCGAGAGCATCGACCACCTGCCCGCCGAGCTCGAGGCCGAGCCGCTCGCCGAGCGCACCCGCCTGCTCGCTCGCGACGGCAGCCTGCTGGCCACCTTCTACGACGAGAACCGCGTGAACGTCGATCTCGACGACGTGGCGCCGATCATGCAGAAGGCGATCATCGCGATCGAGGACTACCGCTTCTACAACCACGGCGCCCTCGACCTCAAGGGCACCCTTCGCGCGTTCATCACCAACCAGGCCGAGGGCGGCAACGTCCAGGGCGGCTCCTCGATCACCCAGCAGATGGTCAAGATGACCCTGCTCTCCCAGGCGGAGACCGAGGAGGAGGCCGAGGCGGCGACCGCCAGCACCTACGAGCGCAAGCTCAACGAGCTGCGCTACGCGATCGCCTTCGAGGAGAGGTTCGACAAGGACTGGATCCTCGAGCGCTACCTCAACATCGCCTACTTCGGCGACGGCGCCTACGGCATCGAGGCGGCCTCCCGCCACTACTTCTCGCGCAGCGCCTCGAAGCTCAACCTGCGCCAGGCAGCGCTGCTCGCCGGCATCGTGAAGAACCCGAGCGCCTACGACCCGACCAACGACCCCGACGCCGCCAAGGGGCGTCGCGACGTCGTGCTGGCCCGGATGGCGGAGCTCAACGTGATCTCCAACAGCGAGTACGAGAAGGCCAAGGACCAGGGCCTGGGCATGAAGATCACGCCCTCGCGCAACGGCTGCGTCTCGTCGATCGCACCGTTCTTCTGCGACTACGTGCGCGAGTACCTCGTCCAGGACGAGGACCTCGGCCGCACCGTCGAGGCGCGCACCCAGCTGATCAACTCCGGCGGCCTCACCATCAAGACCACCATCGACCCGCGCTTCCAGAAGGCGGCCGACGCCTCGGTCCGCGAGCACGTGTACCCGACCGACCAGGCCATCGGCGGTCTCGCCATGGTCGAGCCCCGCACCGGCGAGGTGCGCGCGCTGGCCCAGTCCCGCCCGATGGGCCGCAACAAGAAGCAGGGCCAGACCTTCCTGAACTACGTCGTGCCGCCGGAGTACGGCGACGCGAACGGGTTCCAGGCCGGGTCGACCTTCAAGGCGTTCGTGCTGGCCGCCGCGATCAAGCAGGGCATCTCGCTCTCGACCCAGATCAGCGCCCCGCAGACGATCAGCCTGCCGGTGAGCAGCTTCCGGCGCTGTGACGGACCGATCCAGAGCGCCGACGTCTGGTCCCCCGAGAACTCCACGGGCTCCGGCACGTTCGACCTCTACACCGGCACGCAGCAGTCGGTGAACACCTTCTTCGCCCAGCTCGAGCAGCGCACCGGGCTCTGCGAGCCGGTCAAGCTCGCCCGCAACATGGGGATCACCGTCCCCGACGACCAGATCTACCCGCCGTTCACGCTCGGCATCGTCAACACCGACCCGCTGTCGATGGCCGAGGCCTACGCCACCTTCGGCGGCCGCGGACTGCACTGCGACTCGCGCCCGGTGACCGAGATCCTCAACAGCAAGGGCAAGCTGCTGAAGGAGTACCCCAAGACCTGCCAGCAGGTGATGCCGCGACCGGTCGCGGACGCGGTCAACGACATCCTCCGCGGCGTCCAGGAGCCCGGCGGCTTCGGCTACAGCGCGGGCATCTCCCTGGCCCAGCCGTCGGCCGGCAAGACCGGCACCATCAACGCCAACATGGCGGTCTGGTTCCTCGGCTACACCCCGAACCTCGCGACGGCGTCCATGATCGCCGGCGCCAACAGCAAGGGCGAGTGGGTCACCCTCAACGGCCAGGTCGTCGGCGGCTCCTACATCGACCGCGCCGCCGGAAGCACGAACGCGGGACCGATGTGGGGCGACGCGATGAAGGTCATCGAGCAGTGGCTCGCCGACACCGACTTCACCTCACCGGACCCGACCACGATCAAGGGCCAGACCGTGACCGTGCCCAGCGTCTACGGCTACTCCCCCGAGGAGGCGGCCAAGGTCCTGCGCGAGGCGGGCCTGACCCCGGTGATCGGCCCGATGGTGGACTCGAGCAACTCCTACGGCACGGTGGCCTACCTCAACCCGGGCTCGGGCTACGAGATCCCCTCGGGCAGCACGGTGACCATCTACATCTCCGACGGCACGCCGTACGTCCCGCCGGCCCCCGAGCCTGAGCCCCAGCCCCAGCCCCAGCCCTCCAACCCTGGGGGCGGAAACGACGGGGGGCGACGGCGGCGGCAACGACACCGCCGGCCGGACGGACGGTGGTGGCGGCACCCGCAGCCCCGGGAACGGCTGAGCCGTCCCCTCGGGTCAGGCGAGCTGGCGGCGAACCTCGGCAGCGACCGCGCCGCCGTCGGCCCGGCCCTTCACCTGCGAGCTGATCGCGCCCATGACCTTGCCCATGGCGCGCATGCCCTCCTCGCGGGCACCGGTCTGAGCGATGGCCGAGGTGACCAGGTCGGCGATCTCCTGCTCGGTGAGCGGAGTCGGCAGGTAGTCGGCCAGCACCTCGGACTCCGCCCGCTCCTTGGCCGCCATCTCCGTGCGCCCGGCCTGCTCGAAGGCCTCGGCGGCCTCGCGGCGCTTCTTCGCCTCCGAGCTGAGGACCGCGACGACGTCCTCGTCGGTCAGCTCCCGGCTCTCCTTGCCGGCGACCTCGGCGTTGGTGATCGCGGTCAGCACCATCCGCAGGGTGGAGGAGCGCAGCTCGTCCCGTGCCTTGATGGCGGCGGTGAGGTCGGTGCGCAGGCGGTCCTTGAGGTCACTCATGCCCACCATTGTGGCAGCCTTGTCGGATGCGACCTCAGCCGAGCACCCTCGCCCGCGCCCTTTCCTACGGGGCGCTCGCCGGGCTCGCCGGGCTCGCCTACGCGTCCATCTACGAGGTCAACGCGTTCATGCTGCGCCGCGTGGAGATGCCCGTGCTACCGCCGGGCAGCCGGCCGATCAAGGTGCTCCACCTCAGCGACATCCACATGACGCCGTGGCAGCACAAGAAGCAGCGGTGGGTCCGCGACCTCGCCCGGCTCCAGCCCGACCTCGTGGTCAACACCGGCGACAACCTCGCCCACCGCGAGTCGGTGTCCGTCGTACTCGACTCCTTCGGGCCGCTGCTCGACGTCCCCGGCGTGTTCGTGCCCGGGTCGAACGACTACTTCTCGCCGATCTTGAAGAACCCGGTCCGCTACCTGCTCCCCGACGACGGCCGGCGCGTCACGTGGACGCCGAAGCTCCCCTGGCGCAGCCTCCGGGACTCTTTCACGCAGCACGGCTGGCTGGACCTCACGAACACGCGCCAGGACCTCGAGGTGGACGGCCTGCGCTTCGCGTTCGCCGGCGTCGACGACCCCCACCTGGAGTACGACGACCTGGACGCCGTCGCCGGCCCGGCCGACCCGGACGCCGACGTGCGAGTTGCGGTCGCCCATGCGCCGTACCTCCGCGTCCTCGACGCCTTCGCGCGTGACGGGTACGACGCGATCTTCGCCGGCCACACCCACGGCGGCCAGCTGTGCCTTCCCGGCAAGGGCGCCCTGGTCACCAACTGCGACCTCGAGCCCGCCCGCGCCAAGGGCCTGCACCGCCATCCGGCCGACTCGCGACCCGGCGACCCGGGAAGCAGCTGGCTCCATGTGTCGGCCGGCCTGGGCACCTCTCCGCACGCCCCGGTGCGCTTCGCGTGCCGGCCCGAGGCGTCGCTGGTGACCCTCACCGCCCGCTGACCGGTCCCGGTTTCGTGGCACCCGTGGTGGTCGGATAGACTCCCCACCGCCGTCAAGGCAATCGGGCTGTGGCGCAGTTTGGTAGCGCGCGTCGTTCGGGACGACGAGGCCGCAGGTTCAAATCCTGTCAGCCCGACAAAAATACAAGAGCCCCGTCACGCGACTCGCGTGACGGGGCTCTTGTCGTTCGTCCGAGCCTCAGAGGTCGGCCGGCCTCAGCACCTGGTTGATGCCGTGTGCGATCTGGCGGTTGCCCAGGTTGACGTTCCTGAGCCGCCACACGACCCGCGCGTTGGCGTCGTCCTTGTCGGCGTCGGCGAGGAAGACCCGCTTCCCGTCGCGCACGCGGACCCGCAGCGTCGCGTCCTCGAGCGCGGTGTCGAGCTTCGCGCCGCCGGCGGCCTTCGCCTGCGGGTAGGTGATCGTCGCGCCGGGCACCACGTGGTAGAGCAGCACGCTCTCGATCGTGTCGATCCCGGCAGCGTCCGCCAGGGCGGTGAACACCTTGCCCTCGCGGTGGTACCGCTTGCCGGTCAGGTCCTCGACCAGCCGGCGGAAGGCGGCATCCGTGGGCGCGAAGGCGGTCAGTGCGGTCTTGCCGTCGGCCAGCACGGCGACGGCGCTCTTCGGCTTGGCTTCGAGCACGGCGGACACGGCGTTGTCCAGTACGTCGAAGTCGCCAGGCGTCTTGTCGAAGCCGCTGCCGTCGGCCGCCAGGACCTTGGCGAGACTGCGGGTGCCGGCCTTGTGGCCGTCGGCCTGCGCGGGTGCGCTCACGGCAAGCGCGGTGCCTGCGAGAGCGATGCTGGCAACGATGGACGAGAACGTGCGGACCTTCATGGGTTTCCCTCCCCGGGGTCGGTGCGTCGTGGCGGTCGCCACACCCTGCAGTTCGGCTCGGGCAGGGCCCCGGATTGGTGGTCGTTGAACTGTCTACTGCCAGGTGGACCGGAGCCGCCGCGGACCAGGGGCGAGGTTTTGGGTCCTCCGGAATCTGGCAAACTCCGCGTATGGCTCAAACCCCGGGTGACGACAAGACCGAGCCCTCGCTCGAGCTCCCCTCCCTGAAGCTGCCGGGCCTCGGCCGCCGGCGCCGACGCAAGGCAGGAGAGGCAGAGGCGCCCGTCGAGGCGCCCGTCGAGGCGCCCGTCGAGGCGTCGGAAGCGACCGTCGGTACGGCGCCTGCTCCCGCCGAGACCCTGGAGGACCCGACACCGACCGAGCAGCTCAGGAGCTGGGACCGGGACGCCACCGAGGCCCTACCGCTGAACGGGACCGCAGAGCACGCTGTGGAGCATGCGGCGGAGCCTGCCGCGACCAAGCGGCCCCGCCGCGCCAAGGCCGAGCGCACCCGCCCGGTGCTGCCCGGATGGCTGGCGGCGGCCCTCACCGGGCTCCTGGTCGGCGCGGCCGGCGCCGCGGGCACCTACGGCGCGATGGCGGGCTGCGAGGTCGTGCGCGGGGTGAGCACCTGCGGCGGCGCGCCCGGCTTCTTCATCCTGGTCGCGATCGTCGCGCTCATGGTGCTGCTCGGCGCCGGGCTGCTGAAGGCGTTCGGCGTCAAGGACGCCGGGAGCACCAGCTTCCTCGCGGTCGGCATCGTCACCGTGCTGGTGATGCTGCTGCTCCTCGACGCGATCTTCTCGGTCTGGATGTTCGCCGTGATCCCCGCGCTCACCGCGGCGGCCTACCTGCTCGCGCACTGGGTGACCACGCGGTTCGACAGCGAGGACACCGGCCGCCGCGACTGGACGTGAGGTCCGGCGTCAGGCGGTGAGCTCCCTGGCGAGCAGCTCCGCGATCTGGGCGGTGTTGAGCGCCGCACCCTTCCGCAGGTTGTCGCCGCAGACGAACATCTCGAGAGTGTTCGGGAAGTCGAGGGCCTGACGGATCCGGCCCACGAAGGTCGGGTCGGCGCCCACCACGTCGGCGGGCGTCGGGAAGTTCCCGGTCTCGGCGTCGTCCATGACGACCACCGACGGCGCCTGCACGAGGGCCTGGCGGGCCTCCTCGACGCTGACCTCCTTGGAGAAGGTGGCGTGCACCGCGAGCGAGTGCGTGGTCACCACCGGCACCCGGACGCAGGTCGCGGAGACCTTGAGGTCGGGGATGCCGAGGATCTTGCGGGACTCGTTGCGGACCTTCAGCTCCTCGCTGGTCCAGCCGCCGTCACGGGCCGACCCGGCCCACGGCACGACGTTGAGGGCCAGCGGCGCCGGGAACGGCGAGCCGGTGTCGCCGAGCTTGTCGCCGATGGCACGTCGGACGTCGCCCGCGACGGTGCCGAGTGTCCGGTCGCCCGCGACGACCTCGAGCTCGTCGTACAGCCGGTCGACCCCGGGCTGGCCGGCGCCGGACGCGGCCTGGTACGACGCGACGACGAGCGCGGTCAGGCCCCAGCGCGAGTGCAGGGCACCGAGCGCGTCCATCATGGTCAGCGTCGTGCAGTTCGGGTTCGAGATGATCCCGCGGGGCCGGTTGCGGACCGCGTCGGGGTTGACCTCGGGTACGACGAGGGGCACGTCGGGGTCCATCCGGAACGCCCCGGAGTTGTCGACGGCGATGGCGCCCTTGGCGGCGGCGATCGGCGCCCACTCCTTGGAGACCTCGTCGGGTACGTCGAACATCGCGACGTCGACCCCCTCGAACGCCTTCTCCGACAGGGCGACCACGGTGACGTCCTGACCGCGGACGCGCAGCTTCTTGCCCGCCGAGCGGGGCGACGCGATGAGCCGGATCTCGCCCCAGACGTCCTCGCGCTGGGACAGGATCCCGAGCATCACGGTGCCGACGGCGCCGGTGGCACCGACGACGGCGAGGGTGGGCTTGTTCTTGCTCATCTGGTTCACCGTCCGGTTCCGCCGTAGACGACTGCCTCGACCTCGTCGGAGTCGAGGTCGAAGGCCGTGTGGGTCGCGGCCACCGCGTCGTCCACCTGGGACTCGTCGACGATGACCGAGATCCGGATCTCCGAGGTGGAGATCATCTCGATGTTGACGCCGGCGCTCGCGAGGGCGGCGAAGAACTTCGCCGTCACGCCGGGGTGGGAGCGCATGCCGGCTCCGATGAGGGAGACCTTGCCGATGCGGTCGTCGTACAGCAGGGAGTCGTAGCCGACCTCGTCCTTGAGCTGGGCGAGCGCCGCCATCGCGACCTGCCCGTCCTCGCGCGGCAGCGTGAAGGAGATGTCGGTCAGGTTCGTCGAGGCGGCCGAGACGTTCTGCACGATCATGTCGAGGTTCACCTGCGCCTCGGAGAGCCCCTCGAAGATCCGTGCGGCCTCGCCGACCTTGTCGGGCACCCCGACCACGGTGATCTTCGCCTCGCTGCGGTCGTGGGCCACGCCCGCGATGATCGCCTGCTCCATGTTCTCCACCTCTACGTCGTCGGCGATCCAGGTGCCGGTCTTCTTGCTGAACGAGGACCGCACGTGGATGGGCATCTGGTACCTGCGGGCGTACTCCACGCACCGCAGGTGGAGGATCTTGGCGCCGCTCGCGGCCATCTCGAGCATCTCCTCGTAGGAGACCCGGTCACGCTTGCGGGCGGTGGCCACGATCCGCGGGTCGGCGGTGAAGACCCCGTCGACGTCGCTGTAGATCTCGCACACGTCGGCGTTCAACGCGGCGGCGAGCGCCACGGCGGTGGTGTCGGAGCCGCCGCGGCCGAGCGTGGTGATGTCCTTGGTGTCCTGGCTGACGCCCTGGAAGCCGGCCACGATCGCGACCGCGCCCTGCCCGAGCGCTCTCTGGATGCGACCCGGAGTGACGTCGATGATCTTCGCCTTGCCGTGCACGCTGTCGGTGATCACTCCGGCCTGGCTGCCGGTGAACGACTGCGCCTCCTGGCCGAGGTTGCCGATCGCCATCGCGAGCAGCGCCATCGAGATCCGTTCACCAGCGGTGAGCAGCATGTCGAGCTCACGGCCGGCGGGGAGCGGGGAGACCTGCTCGGCGAGGTCGATCAGCTCGTCGGTCGTGTCGCCCATCGCGGAGACGACCACGACCACGTCGTTGCCGGCCCGTTTTGCCTCGACGATGCGCTGGGCCACCCGCTTGATGCCTTCGGCGTCGGCGACGGAGGATCCCCCGTACTTCTGCACGACAATGCCCACGGTTCTCCCTCGGGGGTGGTCTCAGAGACTGTTTCGGAACGTCGCGATTCTAACGGGCGAGCCGTCCCGCCCCGACCAGCCGCCGAATCACAAGACGACTCCCGGAGCCGACCCGACGGGAAGATTTCCCGTCGAGGACTCCCGGAGCACGCCCTGCGTCAAGGATTTACGGTCTCGAGCAGCTCGTCGGCCGCGGCGACCTGGTCCTGCTCGCTCTCGAACTCCGCGTCGAGCCGGTCGTGGGAGATCACCGACTGCAGAGCGCGCAGCGCGCCGCTGGCCTCGTGCCCCCAGGAGGAGACGTAGGAGAACTGCCACCACCACAGGGACTCCTCGATCCGCCCGGCCTTGAAGTGCCTCAGGCCGTGGGCGAGCGCGGTGGCCATGCTGGTCAGGTCGTCGGACAGCAGCGACGGAGCGAGCTCCGGCGGGTCGACGTACGGGTCGAAGACCTCGGTGTAGGCGTCGACGCCCTCGAGGAGCACGGCCAGCCGCAGCCGCATGTCGTCGAGGTCGGGGTCCGGACCGGCGTCCGGCTCGTACTTCGACGGGGTCTCGAAGTCGGTCTGCACGCCGAGCCTCGCCCCGGCGAGGAGGACCTGGCTCACCTCGAGGAGCAGCAGGGAGATGGCGTGGCCTCCGGTGGCCTCGCCGCGGGCGATCGCCTGGATGGCGAGCAGGAAGCTCTCCACCTGGTCGGCGATCTGCTGTGCGAAGTCCTCCAGGTCGCTGTGCAGACCGGTCTCCCCCGCGGCCGCGATCTGGTCCTCAGTCATCGACGGCTCGCCTCCCTTCGAACGCCCTTCCCAAGGTGACCTCGTCGGCGTACTCGAGATCACCGCCTACAGGCAGTCCACTAGCAAGTCGCGTCACGCGCAAGCCCATCGGCCGCAACAGCCGCGTGAGGTACGTCGCCGTCGCCTCGCCCTCGAGGTTCGGGTCGGTCGCGAGGATCACCTCGGTCACCACCCCGTCGGCGAGGCGGGTCATCAGCTCGCGGATCCGGAGGTCGTCGGGACCGACGCCCTCGATCGGCGAGATCGCCCCGCCGAGCACGTGGTAGCGGCCCCGGAACTCCCGGGTGCGCTCGATGGCCACGACGTCCTTGGACTCCTCGACCACGCAGATGACCGACGGGTCCCGGCGCTGGTCACGGCAGATCCGGCAGGTCTCCTCCTCGGCGACGTTCCCGCAGATGGAGCAGAAGGTCACCTTCTCCTTCACCTCGAGAAGCACCTCGGCGAGCCGGCGTACGTCGACGGGGTCGGTCTGCAGGATGTGGAACGCGATGCGC
Organism: uncultured Actinomycetota bacterium; assembly: GCA_963700365.1. Classification (GTDB taxonomy): domain Bacteria; phylum Actinomycetota; class Actinomycetes; order Propionibacteriales; family Nocardioidaceae; genus Nocardioides_C. The sequence continues at coordinate 73,693 of CAVOXG010000001.1, forward strand.
TGAGCGCTCTTCGGACCCACGCCCGGCAGCCGGCCGAGCTCGTCGATCAGGTCCTGGACGACCCCTTCGTACATCAGAAGCCGAGCTGCCCACCCGCGCCAGGCAGGTTCTCGCCGCCGAGTCCGCCGGCGAGGGGACCCAGCTTCTCGGTGGCGAGGGCGTCGGCCTGCCCCTTGGCGTCGCGGTAGGCGGCGACGATCAGGTCCTCGAGGTCCTCGGTGTCGTCGGGGTCGAACGAGCCCTTCTTGATGGAGACGCCCACGAGGTCGCCGGTGCCGCTGAGCGTGACGGAGACGAGGCCGTCCCCGACGGTGCCGGTGACCGTGGTGCCGGCGAGCTCCTCCTGCGCGTCCATCATCTGCTGCTGCATCTGCTGGGCCTGCTGGAGCAGGGCGTTCATGTCGAACCCGCCCTCGCCGAAGGGGTTGTCCTGCGTCATCACTGTCGTCCTCTGCTGTGTCGGGTCTTCGCTGTCTTCTGCAGTCTCGGGTACGGCTCCAAGTGTCCCTCTGTTCCTCCGCCGGAGGGGCTCACTCGTGCTTGATCTCCTCGATCACCCGCGCGCCGAGCTCACGCTCGAGGAGCTCGGCCCCGGCGAGGTGGCCGTCGTCGGCGTCCGGGTCGTCGCGGTCCACGTCGTCGTCGGAGACGCTCGGCCCACCCTGCTGGATCGCGCCCGGGGCACGGGTGCCCTGGATGGCGCCGCGAGCGTTGGCGATCGCCTCCGGGTTGACCTGCGCCCTCGGCTGCTGCGGCGGCTGGGCCTGCTGGGCTGCTGCTGCGGGCGCAGCCTCTGGGGCCGGAGTCGGGCGCAGCCGTCTGGGGTGCCGGGTCGGGCTGGACCGCGGGCCGGACGACCCGCGGGTCGTTCTCGGGCTCGGCGCCGGGCTGCGCCGACGGGTCGACGATCGCGTCGATCCGCCAGTCGTGGCCGATCACGTCGATCGCGGCCTGGCGCAGGATCTCCTCGCTGCCGCCGCTGACGAAGGAGTTCCGCGCACCGGCGTTGACGAGCGCGATGGTCAGCGTCTTGTCGTCGACCGCGGCGACCTGGGCGTTCTGGCTGAGCAGGATCCAGGTGTAGCGGCGCTTGCGCTTGACGGCCTCCAGCAGGTCCGGCCAGAGCCGGCGTACCTCGACCAGACCCAGCCCACCGGCAGACGACCCCGCGGCGTCGGCGCGCACCGGCTCGGCGTCGCGCGGCTCGGCCGCCGGTGACGGCGGCTGCGGCTGCTGGGGCGCCGGCTGGGGCGCCGCCTCCGGAGCCGGGGTTCGGCTGGCCCGCCCGGGCCGGCGTCGGCCACTCGGGCTCAGCGGGGGTAGCGGGGGCAGCAGGGGCGGGAGCGGCGGCCGAGATCGGGGCCACGCTCGGGCTCGGGTGCTGCCTGCGGCCGCACCGGAGCGGCCGGGTGGTGCGCGGGGGCCTGCCGCGGACCGGGAGCGGTCGACGGGGCACCGCCCTCGATCGCGACCCGCCGCTCGAGACGGTCGAGCCGGGCCAGCACGCCGGCTGTCGAGTCGTCGGCGGCGGGAAGCAGCACCCGCGCGCAGATCAGCTCGAGCAGCAGCCGGGGAGCGGTCGCGCCGCGCATCTCGGTGAGCCCGGCGGCGACCAGGTCGGCCGCCCGGGTCAGGTCGGAGCGCCCGAACCTCGCCGCCTGGGCGACGAGCCGCTCGGCCTGGTCCTCGGGTACGTCGATCAGCCCGGTCGCCGGGGCGTCGGGGACCGCGGAGATGATCACGAGGTCACGCAGCCGGCGCAGGAGGTCCTCGGTGAAGCGTCGCGGGTCCTGGCCGGTCTCGATCACCTTGTCGACGACGCCGAAGACCGTCCCGCCGTCGCCGGCGGCGAACGCGTCGACGACCTCGTCCAGCAACGTGTCGGGGGTGTAGCCGAGCAGGCCGGTGGCGAGCTGGTAGGTGACCCCGTCGTCACCGGCTCCGCCGAGCAGCTGGTCGAGCACGGACAGCGTGTCTCGTGCCGAGCCTGCCGCCGGCGCGGACGACGAGCGGCAGCGCGGCCGGCTCGATGCGGACCCCCTCCCGGTCGCAGATCTCGGAGAGATAGGCGGAGAGCAGCCGCGGCGGGATCAGCCGGAACGGGTAGTGGTGGGTCCGCGACTTGATGGTCGGGAGGACCTTGTCCGGCTCCGTCGTCGCGAAGATGAACTTCAGGTGCGGCGGGGGCTCCTCGACCAGCTTGAGCAGGGCGTTGAAGCCCTGCGTCGTGACCATGTGGGCCTCGTCGATGATGTAGACCTTGTAGCGGCTCGCGACCGGCGCGAAGAAGGCCCGCTCCCGCAGGTCACGGGCGTCGTCGACACCGCCGTGGCTGGCCGCGTCGATCTCGATCACGTCGACCGAGCCCGGACCGCCGCGGGCGAGGTCCGTGCAGGAGCGGCACTCGCCGCACGGGTCGGAGATCGGGCCCTTCTCACAGTTGAGCGCCCGGGCGAGGATCCGGGCGCTGGTCGTCTTCCCGCAGCCGCGGGGCCCGGAGAACAGATAGGCGTGGTTCACCCGGTTGTTGGCCAGCGCCGTGCGCAGCGGCGTCGTGACGTGCTCCTGGCCGATGACCTCGGCGAACGTCTCGGGCCGGTACCGGCGATAGAGGGCGAGGGGTGCTTCCACGCCCTGAACCCTAACTACCGCCGCCGACACCTGGTAGGGCGACCGGGAAACTGTGCCCCGGCGGACGTCCGGGAACGAAAAGGCCCCCCGCGCACCCGACAGAGCTCACTGACCCTTGCTGCCTTCCGGCCCTGGGGGAGTTGGGCGAGATGCCGCCGCACGGGGGGTTGGCCCCAAGTCTAGGACAGCCCCTGTGAGCGGCCCAACTCGGGCTGATTTCTCCCACCGGCGCCCTGACCGGTAACCTCTCCCGCGGAGGATTCGCCTAGTGGCCTATGGCGCTCGCTTGGAAAGCGGGTTGGGTTAACGCCCTCAGGGGTTCGAATCCCCTATCCTCCGCCACGCTGACCAGCGGAAACGCCGGGACGGGCTCATCGAGTCCGACCCGGCGTTTGGTCTTTGCACGGCGACAAGCCCCGTCGCGATTCTTGTTCCGTCAGCGCTAGGGCATGACCTTGTACAAGTCGATGGCCGTCTCCTCAGGCGGCGTCTGGAAGCCACCATCGATTCCTCGCTCCATCGTCGGAAGAAGGATGTCATCGCGGAAGCGCTCCCAGCTCTCCTTGGAGTCGTGGACGGCCATGATCGTCCACCCACCCGCTGACGGGCCGGCAGCATGGAAGATCTGCCCGTCGGGCAAGCGATCAGCGCTCGGGTGAACGGCGGCAAGCGATGCCTCGTACTGCTCCTTCGTGCCGCCCGGGAAGTGATGCACGATTCCGTAGGCCATGGTCGTCTCCCATCGTTTCGCGTTCCACACCAAGAGCTTTGGAGTGGCGGCAAGTGGCCGGGATCGCGGCCCGATGCGTCGGCGGAGCGAGGGGGTCGCCCGTGGTCACCCACGCTTGAGGTTAGGCCCGTTCCCGGCCAGGGGCCATGACCCTCCCGGGCTGTCTCCTTCGGTGTCGACCGGGCCCGGCCGTTGGCCATCAGGCGCGCAGGATGAGCAGGGCTACGTCGTCCTCGACGGCGACGACCTCCCCGAGCAGGAAGTCGCAGAGCTCCTCGACCTGTAGCCCCTGCTTGCCCCGCAGCGCATGTGCGAGCCACTCCAGCCCCTCGGAGATCGGCGTGCCCCGACGCTCGATGAGTCCGTCGGTGTAGAAGACCACGCTGACACCCGGCTCGAGATGGATCCGGTGGTCTGCGCGAGGAACGTCGTCGTCGAGGCCCAGCAGCAGGTCCGGGGCGGTGTCGAGGAACCGGGTGGAGCCGTCCGCCTCGATCAGGACGGGCGGGGGATGGCCCGCGTTGGACCACGTCAGGCTCAGCCCGGGTGTGTCGCCCTCCTCGACCTGGGCCAGCACTCCTGTGGCGACGATGTCCCGGGCGCTGCCGCGCATGGCCTGGTCGAGCCCGTGCAGCACACGACCTGGCGCAGCGGGATGCAGCGTGTAGGCGACTCCACGGGCGAGGTTGCGCACCTGTGCCATGGCCGCCGCAGCCTGCTGGTCGTGTCCGGCGACGTCGCCGACCACCACGGTGAGCGACCCGTCCGGCAGCTCGAACCAGTCGTACCAGTCCCCACCGACCTGGGCCAGCTCCGCTGCCGGCTGGTAGCGCACGGCGACCTGAGGTCGGCCCGATGCCATGGGCAGGGGGAGCAGGCTGCGCTGGAACGCCTCGGACATGCTGCGCTGGGCCGTCGGCGGCACGACGTTCGGCCGTCCTGGCCTGCATGCGGTCGAGCGCCTGCCGCAGCGAGGAAGCGACCAGCCGGAGGAACCCGAGATACTCCTCGTCCGGAGCCAGCTGGGGGCTGAGCGCCACCACGAGGTGTGACGGCGCCGGCGACTCGCTCGAGCTGAGCGGAAGCCGAGCCACCAGAAGGTCACCGTGCTTCTCCACGGCCTCGACTCCGCCGTCGGTGGCACTGAGCGGGCTGCTGGGAAGTGCCGCGTCCCGCCTCGTCGGGAGACCGTGCAGGCGGATGTCGACCGCCGGGAAGTCTCGGACGGCGCCGCGGAGAAGCGGCAGCGCGCCGCGCAGGACGTCGGTGGCTTCCTGGGCGTCTGCCAGCCGGGCGTTGAGCTCGGTCAGGAGCTGGAGGCGGCGGCGGGATATCACCTGCGAGGTGGTCTCCGTCGCGATGTCCATGACCCCTTCGACGAGACCGTCGCGCCCATGCACCGGAGAGTAGGAGAACGTGAAGTAGCACTCCTCGAGGAAGCCCCGCCGGTGGAGCGGGACGTACTCGTCCTCGACCCAGGTCGCCCCCTCCCCACCCGACACGCCCTGCATCATGGGACCGATCTGGTGCCACACCTCCGGAAACACCTCACGCGCGGGAGAGCCCAGAGCCTTGGGGTGCTTGTCGGCGATCAACGGGACATACGCCTCGTTGTAGACCATGACGAACTCCGGCCCCCACAGGAGCGTCACGGGAAAGCGGGTGTGCGTCATCAGGTCGACGGCGTTGAGCAACGCCTCGCTCCAGGACGTGACGTCGCCGAGTGGGGTGCTTGCCCAGTCGACCTCACGGTAGGACTCGGCCAGGGACCCGAACGGGTCGAAGAATGTGCGCACGCCGAAATGTAGCCGTTCGCATGCGAATCAGCGTTCTTGTACGGACCACCACGCCGGTCGGCGCGACGGCCGCCACAGTGGGTGCCGGGCAAGACCAAGACCGTTCCCGGTGGTCACGACGTACTAGTTCACCTGTGCCCGGCCCCGCTCGTAGGCGGTCCCGATCCTGAGCCGGTAACCAGGCAGGTCGTCCATCGACATGGTCGCCTCGTAGGTCCGGCGGTAGCCGGTGTGCTCGATCCGCCAGCCGTCGTCGGTCCGCACGTAGCGGTCCTCGTAGAAGGCCGCACCCTCCAGCACCATCCGGTGCTCGGGCATCAGCACCTTGTCCTCGAGGTACCAGACGCCGGTGGCCCGGTCGCCCTCGACGACGATCTCGGGGTGGTGGCACTGGTGGAGCGTGACCATCTCCGGCCCGAGCGAGTCGCGCATGAACCTCACGAGGTCGTCGCGGTTGGAGAACGACAGCCCCGCGCCGTAGTCACCCGTCGCGGACGACACGAACACCGCGGCGAACTCGTCCCACCGCTTGAGGTCGAGGGCGCGCAGGTAGCGGTACTTCAGCTGCTTGATCTCCTCGATCGCGTGGAGCAGGTCGCTCACTTCGCCACCGCCATCGGACCTCCTGGAACAGGTTCTAGTTTTCAGCGGAAACTAGACCTGTTCCCGAGGCCGAGTCAATGGGCTGCGCGACAATCACCGGGTGCAGCCCGAAGTCCGGGTCAGCGGCGGCGGGCGGTCCCGAACACGCCGCGGAAGATCTCGCGGGCCGCGGTGCGGGCGAGGTCCTTGGCGATCGGCGAGGTGAGGATGTCGTGCACGATGCTGCCCTGCTCCTGCGGCGCCGGCGACGACTTCTTCGGGTAGCTCACCCTGTCCGCCGGCGCTTTCTCCGCCTTCGCACGCGCCGCCTCTTCGGCCTCCGCCGCAGCACCGGCCTCGAGCTTCCGCGCGAGCATCTCGTGGGCGGAGTCCCGGTCGAGCGCCTCGGCGTACTTCGCCCCGAGCGGTGAGGCCGCCACGATCCGGTCCAGGACCGCCTGGTCCGCCGGGCTCATCCGGGACTCCGGCGCTCGCAGCATCGTCCAGGCCACCGGGGTGGGTGCGCCGCGCTCGTTCATCACCGTCACCACGGCCTCGCCGATCCCGAGGGAGGTGATCACCTCACCGAGGTCGTCGTACTCCGAGGTCGGGTAGGTGTTGACGGTCGCCTTGAGCGCCTTCGCGTCGTTGGGCGTGTGCGCCCGGAGCTGGTGCTGCACACGGGAACCGAGCTGGGCGAGCACCTCGTCGGGTACGTCGGTGGGGCTCTGCGTCACGAAGAAGACGCCCACGCCCTTGGACCGGATCAGGCGGACCGTCTGGGCGATCGCGTCGAGGAACGCCTTCGACGCGTCCTTGAACAGCAGGTGCGCCTCGTCGAAGAAGAAGACCAGCTTGGGCTTCTCGATGTCGCCGACCTCGGGCAGATCGTTGAAAAGGTCCGCGAGCAGCCACATCAGGAAGGTGGAGAACACGGCCGGGCGGTCCTGGAGCCGGGGCAGCTCGACCAGGGAGATCACGCCGCGGCCGTCGTCGGCCACCCGCAGCAGCTCGGCGGTGTCGAGCTCCGGCTCCCCGAAGAACGCGTCGGCGCCCTGGTCGGAGAACGCGATCAGCTCGCGCAGGATGACACCGGCGGTCGAGGTCGCGAGGCCGCCGAGGTTCTTCAGGTCGGCCTTGCCCTCGTCGGAGAGCAGGAACTGCACGACCGCACGCAGGTCCGCGAGGTCGAGGAGCGGCAGACCGGCCCGGTCGGCGTAGTGGAACACCAGCCCGAGCGAGGACTCCTGCGTGTCGTTGAGGCCGAGCACCTTCGACAGCAGCGTCGGGCCGAACGACGAGATGGTGGCGCGCAACGGCACGCCGTCGCCCTCGCCGCCGATCGCGAACAGCTCGACCGGAAAACCGCGCGCCTCCCACGCGTGCCCGACCGCCGCCGACCGGGACTCGACCTTCGCCCCGGGCTCGCCGGGCATCGCCAGACCCGAGAGGTCTCCCTTGATGTCGGCGGCGAAGACCGGGACGCCGTTCGAGGAGAGCTGCTCGGCGAGGAGCTGGAGCGTCTTGGTCTTGCCGGTGCCGGTCGCCCCCGCGACCAGGCCATGCCGGTTGACCATGCCCAGCGGGATCCGCACCGGCGCCTGGACCACCTGGTCGGGTCCCACCATCAGGGCGCCGAGCTCGAGCGCCGGACCCTCGAAGGTGTACCCGGCGGTGACCGCCTCGGTGATCACGCTGCTGTTCGTCTCGCTGCTCACCCGGGCAGCCTAGCCACACCCGTCACCTATGCTTGGCCGCTGTGATCTTCAAGCGCGTGGGTGACCACCGGCCCTACCCCGACCACGGCCTCTCGCCGCGGGACTGGGCCGCGCTCCCGCCTCGCCAGGTCCGCCTCGACGAGCTGGTCACCACCAAGGACACGCTGCACCTCGGCGCGCTGCTCGACGAGGACTCGACGTTCTTCGGTGACCTGTTCGCCCACGTGGTCGAGTGGCGGGGCGACCTCTACCTGGAGGACGGCCTGCACCGCGCGCTTCGCGCCGCCCTCCAGCAGCGTCAGGTCCTGCACGCGCGCGTCTACCCGATGGAGGGCTGACCCTTGGGACGTCGCGCACTCACCTCCGCGGTGACCATGCTCGCGCTGATCGGCCTGCTCGTGCTCGGCACCGTGTGGGGCTGGAACTCGCTCTTCGCCCCGCTCCCCGAGGACGCGCTCAGCGGCGAGGAGCCGACACCGACCTGCGACACCCAACGCGTCGACGCGGGCGGGAAGCTCCGCTCGGACCAGGTACGGGTGAGCGTGTTCAACGCCGGCGGCCGCTCGGGCCTGGCAGGTGAGACCATCGACGCGCTCGTGGAGCGGGGCTTCCTCCCGGGCGACGTCGGCAACGCGCCCTCGAACCTGGAGGTCCCGAAGGTCCAGGTCTGGTCGACCGTCAAGGGTGACCCGCAGGCTCGCCTCGTCGCCCGCCAGTTCGGCAGATCCGTGAAGGTGCGCTTCTCCGACGAGGACCTCGGGCCGGGCGTCGACGTGATCGTCGGCGACCGCTACCGGAGCCTCGCCCCGGCACCCACGTCGCTACGGGTCCAGGAGCCGCTGGAGTTCTGCGTGTCCGTCGCTGCCGACCGAGCGTCGCCGGCTGATCAGTCGTCGTCGGCCCACCAGTGCGCCAGCCGACCCGACCGCGACACCTTCCGGAGCCGCTCCTCGGTCGCCTCTCGGAGCCGGCGCGGGGTGACGACGAGCAGGTCGTCACCGCGCCGCAGCACGGTCCGGTCCATCGGCACCTTGGTCTGCCCGTCGCGCACGATCAACGCCACCGACGCACCCGGCGGGAGCCTGAGCTCGCCGACCTCGACGCCGTGCAGCCGCGACTTCTTGGTGATGTTGACCTGCAGCAGGTCCGCCGCGATCCGCTCGAGCGGTGCCGCCTCGACGTCGAGGTCGCGAGGCTCACCGGTGTAGGCGACCCCGAGCCTGGTGGCCACCCAGGGCAGGCTCGGCGCCGTGAGGACGGTGTAGATCACGACCATCACGAACACGATGTCGAACAGCTCGGCCGCGCGCGGCACGTCGTTGGCGAGCGGGATGGTCGTGAGCACGATCGGCACGGCCCCCCGCAGACCGGCCCACGAGAGGAAGGTCTCCTCGCGCCAGTTCATCCGGCAGGCCCACGAACAGGCGACGACCGACAGGGGCCGGGCGAGGAAGGTCAGGATCAGGCCGGCGGCGACGGCGTACGCGACGTGCTCGAGAGAGATCCGGGACGGCTCCGCGAGCAGGCCGAGCATCACGAACAGGCCGATCTGAGCCAGCCAGGCCACCCCCTCGGAGAACGAGCGCGTGGCCGCCCGGTGCGGCAGCTCCGAGTTCCCGAGCACGAGGGCGGCGGTGTAGACGGCGGCGAAGCCCGAGGCGTGGATGGCGGCCGAGCCGGAGTAGGCGAGCACGGTGAGCGCGAGCACGGCGATCGGGTAGAGGCCGGACGAGGGAAGCGCCACCCGACGCATCACCCAGGCACCGCCGAAGCCCACCGTCAGCCCGCCGACGACGCCCACGGCCAGCTCGTAGACCACGATCCCCGCGAAGCCGAGGAGCCCCTGGTCGAGGGCGGCGTTGGTGCTCACGAGAGTCACGAGCAGCACCGTGGGCGCGTCGTTGAGGCCGGACTCCGCCTCGAGCACGCCGGTGATCTGCCTCGGCAGCGGCACCCGCCGCAGCACCGAGAACACCGCCGCCGCGTCGGTGGGTGAGGTGACCGCGCCGAGGAGCACCGCGAGCTGCCAGTCGAGGCCGAGCAGGTAGTGCGCGCCGACCGCCATCACGGCGACGCTCACGCCGACCCCCAGGGTCGCGAGGGCGACCCCCATCCGCATCGACGGCTTGATCTCCTGCCAGTTGGTCGTGAGACCACCCTCGGCCAGGATCAGGACGAGGGCGGCGAAGCCGAGCGCGTGCGCGACGCTGGCGTCGTGGAAGTCGAAGACCGGGCTTGTCTCGCCCAGCAGCACGCCCATCAGGAGGTAGAGCAGGAGGCTCGGGAGGCCCACCCGCACCGAGGCGCGGACCGCGAGGATCGCAGCGAGCATGACGAGGGCGCCCACCAGCAGAACGGTGTCCAGCTGGTGCACGTCGAAGCTCACGCTCACCTCCGACGTCGACGGCCCTGACCGCCCTCATCCTAGGGGCGTCGCCGCAGGTCAGGCGGGAGGAAGGCCGAGCACCGACCGCACCGTCTCCTCGATCCGGTCACCTCGGCCGGGGTCGCCGATCCACCCCGTGTGGAAGGCGAAGGCGTACTCGCCCGGGTCGCACCACCAGCCGTAGCTGCCACCGACCCCGCCCATGCCGAAGCCGTCCGGGTCGACCCCGACACCGAGGCCCCAGCTCGCCTCGCTGCCAAGCACGCGATCGACGCCCACGGCGTGCGGCCGGGTCATCTCGCCGAGGAGCGACGGCGAGAGGAGGTCGCCCCGGGTGAGCTCGACGTAGAGCCCGGCCACCGCACGGGCGGTCCCGTGGCCGTTGACCGCGGCGATCTCGGCGCGCCGCCAGGCCTCGGAGTTCACGACGGCGGGGTCCAGCGCCCCGGGCGGGTTGCCGAGCGCGCGGTGCATGAGCGGCCCGTACTCCTCCCAGGCGCGCCGGAAGTCCACGTCGTACCCGGTCAGGTCGACGACCCGGTCGAGCTCCCCGGGCAGCAGGCCGACGTGGAAGTCGAGCCCACGCGGCTCGCAGATCTCCTCGCGCAGGAAGGTGCCGATCGTCCGGCCGTCCACGCTCCGCACCACCTCGCCGAGCAGGTGCCCGTAGACGAGCGCGGCCTCGCCGTGCGCGGTGCCCGGCTCCCACAGCGGCGGCTGCCGTTCGAGCGCCTCGCGCATCCGGCGTGCGTCGTACAACGCCTCGGCCGGCAGGTCCTCGTCCAGGGCGACCACCCCCGCCTGGTGTGCCAGCACCTGCCGGACGGACGCGCCGGCGGTGAAGCCCGGCCAGTACGTCGACAGCGGGCTGTCGAGGTCGACGAGGCCACGGTCGACGAGCACGAGGACGCACACCGCGGCGAACGGCTTGGTGACGGAGTAGGGCATCACGATGCTGTCGCGCTGCCACGGCCGCGTGCGCGCCGCGTCGGCGTAGCCGCCCCACAGGTCCACCACCCACTCGCCGTCGTGCCAGACCGCGACGGCCGCACCGGTCCCGGGCGACGCGGCGACGACGGACGCGAAGACCTCCCGCACGGGGTCGAAGCCGGCGGAGACGTGGCCGTCGAGAGGCACCGTGGACATGCGGCTCATGCTCTCACCCGGGCGACTACGGTGACCCTCATGTCCGACCCGCACCTACAGCAGCGCCTGACCGTCGCCGGGCGGGCCAACGTCCCGCCGTTCCACGTGATGGACCTGCTCGCGGCCGCGGCGGAGCGGCAGCGGACCCACGGCGACCTGCTCAACCTGGTCGCGGGGCAGCCCTCGACGCCGGCGCCGCGGCCGGTGCGCGAGGCGGCGAAGCGGGCCCTGGACCAGGACGTGCTCGGCTACACCGTGGCGCTGGGCATCCCCGAGCTGCGCGAGGAGATCGCGGGCCACCACCAGCGGGTCTACGGGCTCGACGTCGGTGTCGAGGACATCGTCGTGACGACCGGATCGTCGGGCGGTTTCCTGCTCGCCTTCCTCGCGGCGTTCGAGGCCGGCGACCGGGTCGCGATCGCCCGACCCGGCTACCCCTGCTACCGCAACGTGCTGACGGCACTCGGCTGCGAGGTCGTCGAGCTGCCCACCGGGCCGGAGACCCGCTTCCAGCCGACCGTTCGGATGCTCGAGGAGCTCGACCGGCCGGTGGAGGGGCTCGTGGTCGCCAGCCCGGCGAACCCGACCGGCACGATGCTGGCGCCCGAGGAGCTGGCCGGGCTGGCCACGTGGTGCGAGGCCCACGGGGTCCAGCTGATCAGCGACGAGATCTACCACGGCATCGAGTACGCCACCCCGATGCAGCACGCGACCGCCTGGCAGACCTCGCGGGAGGCGGTGGTGTTCCACTCCTTCTCGAAGTACTTCTCGATGACCGGCTGGCGGCTCGGGTGGATGCTCGTGCCCGAGCGGTTGCGCCGGGCGGTCGACGTACTCACCGGCAACTTCACGATCTGCCCGCCGGTGCTCTCCCAGCACGCGGCGGTCGCGGCCTTCACGCCCGAGGCGTACGCCGAGGTGGACGGGCACGTCGCGAGGTACGCCGAGAACCGGGCGTTGCTGCTCGACGGGCTGCCCCGGCTGGGGCTGGACCGGCTGGCGCCGGCGGACGGTGCGTTCTACGTCTACGCCGACGTGTCCCACTTGACCGACGACTCCATGGCCCTGTGCCACCGGCTGCTCGCGGACACCGGGGTCGCCACCGCACCGGGCATCGACTTCGACACCGTCGACGGGGGTTCGTTCCTCAGGTTCTCCTTCGCGGGCGCTCCGGCCGAGATCTCCGAGGCGCTCGAGCGGCTCGAGTCCTGGCTGCCCACGGTGCCGAGGAGCTGACCCAGTGTCTCGATGGTCCGGCGCAGCAGCGTGACCAGCACGCGCTCGGGGTCGGTCACGCAGGCCTGAGCGACGCCCGCGACGGCCTGGTGGACCACCGCCGGGGCTCCGCGGGAGACGAACGCGTCCCGACGGCTCGACGCCGTGTCGATGAACTGGCGAGCCCACGTCTCGGCGTCCGGCACGAGCGCCAGCGTCTCGCGCGCCCGGTTCGAGAGGTGGCTCTCGGGTAGCCCGTCGAGCTCGGCGAGGACGGTCTCGCAGCGCAGGATCCCGACCGCGAGCGCTCGCTGGCGCGACATCGCCACGACCGGGAGCGCGGTCAGCGCGGCCTCGCGCGCGATCCACGTGTCGATGCGCGGGTCGTCGCCCCTCAGACCGACGACCGAGGGGATGAGCGGCACCAGGTCCTGGCGAGCGCTGTCACCGACACGGTCGTTGATCTCGCGGGCCATCGCCGCGAGGAGCGGTTGGGTGCACTTGGGATGGTCGGACCATCGTTCGCCGGCGAGGAAAGAGGCCATCTCCATGAAGCACGCGCCCTTGCGAGGGTTGCGGTGCCGTCCAGGAGAGAGCGTCGGCACGAAATCGGGAATTCGGCTGTCGTTCTTCATGGGACCAGCTCCCAGGCCGAGGGATGTGGACCCTCACCAGTGTGCGACTGATCCGGCGGATGCACCAGACGTAACAACGGGCTATGCGTGTCGTTGGACCGACTATGCGCCGTCTCGTGCCGATCCTCGCCGCCGCCCTCTCCCTGGTCGCTGCAGGGACCGCCGGGGCGGTACCGGCGGCCCCCGACCACCGGGATCCGGACGCACGGGCGGTGGAGGCCCAGTGGCTCGACCGGCGCACGGTCGACCTCACCTTCGCCGGCTCGGGGCTGAGCAGCGTCCTGCCCAGGGCAAAGGTGCGGGTGCTCGTCCCGCGTGGCTACCGCCGCTCCGACCGCCGCTACCCGGTGCTCTTCCTGCTGCACGGCGCGGGCGACCGGTACGACGGGTGGACGACCAACCAGGACGGGTGGCCGGTCACGCTGAAGGAGTTCACCGCCGGCAAGGACGTGATCGTGGTGATGCCCGACGGCGGCACCCCCGACCGGCCCGGCTGGTACTCCGACTGGTTCAACTTCGGTGCGTTCGGGTCCCCGCGGTGGGAGACCTTCCACATCGCCACCGTGCTGCCGTACGTCGACCGCCACTTCCGCACGATCCGGGACCGGGACTCGCGCGTCGTGGCCGGGCTGTCGATGGGCGGGTTCGGCGCGATGTCGTACGCCGCACGGCACCCGCATCTCTTCGCGGGCGCGTTCAGCCTCTCGGGTGCGCTCGACACGCGCCGCTTCATGGACCACGTCTTCCCGGAGGTGTGGGGCACCGAGGCCGACCAGCTGGTCCGCGTCCGGGGCCACAACCCGGTCGACCTGGTGGACAACCTGCGGCACACGAAGATCTGGTTCCGCACCGGCCAAGGACTCCCCGGAGGGCCCGCGCCGCGGGACGACGAGGCGCAGGGGCTGGCGCTCGAGCAGGGCGTGGGGAAGCTGAACGAGATCTTCGCCGCCGCGGTCGAGCGTGCCGGGCTGCCGTACACGTACCAGTCCTACCCACGGGGCGGCCACAACTGGTGGCACTGGCAGCGGGCCCTGCAACGGTTGGCGTGGCCGGAGATCGAGGAGGTCTTCGCCGGTGACGCCCCGGACCGGCCACGTCGCTTCTCGTACAGGTCGACCGAGCCGGCGTTCCGGGTCTGGGGCTGGCGGGTCCGCACCTCGCGCGACGTCGTGGAGTTCCTCCGGCTGCGGGACGTCGGCCGTTCGGGGCTGAGGCTGGTCGGCAGCGGGACGGTGCACCTCACGACGCCCGCGGTGTACGAGCCCGGCCGCCGTTACCGGGTGACCGTCGACGGGCCGTCCGCCGCGACCACCACCCCGCTCGTCCGGGCCGACGAGACCGGCCGGCTGCGGATCGACGTACGCCTGGGCGCGTCGCACACGGTGCAGCAGGACACCGCCGCCCAGCGTGCCGCGGCGGCGGAGCCGGGCGCCTACTGGCAGCGGGCGAAGGTGAGGATCAGCCGATGAGGTACGACCCGCTCGACGAGGCGTTCCTCGCCGACCCCTACGACACCTACCGGGCGCTGCGCGACCTGGACCCGGTCCACCGCCACGAGGATCCCGACTTCTACGCGCTCTCGCGGTTCGAGGACGTGTGGTCGGCGGTGCGGGACCCGGCGGTCTTCTCCTCGGCCCAGGGGCTCACCTTCTACCCCGACGAGATCGAGGCGCTCGGCCTCGCTCCGACGATCGTGATGCTCGACCCGCCGCGGCAGGCCGAGCTGCGGCGACTGATCAGCCACGGGTTCACACCCCGGCGGGTCGCCGCGCTCGAGGAGGACCTGCGGACGTTCGTGCGCGGGCGGATCTCGCTGATGGAGCAGAAGACCGCCGACGGCGAGCCGGTGGACCTGCATCGCGAGCTCTCCGCGCCGTTGCCGACCTACGCACTGGCGAACCTGCTCGGCGTCCCCGAGGCGGACCGAGCGCGCTTCGACCCGTGGGTGAAGGCGCTGACCACGTTGCAGGACGAGGGTTTCGACGCCCGGTCGATCACGAGCGCCCCGGACGCGGTGGCCGAGATGTTCGGCTACTTCGGCGACGTGATCGCGGCGCGCCGGTCGCAGCCGGGCGACGACCTGATCAGCGCACTGGTCACCGCCGAGGTGGACGGCGAACGGCTCAGCGACTGGGACGTCCTCGGCTTCTGCTTCGTGATGGTGGCCGGGGGCAACGACACCACGGCCAACCTGATCTCCCACGGCGTGATGCTCCTCGACGGCGACCACGCCCAGCGCGACCTGCTGCGCGCGGACCTGTCGCTGGTGCCCAACGCGGTGATGGAGTTCCTGCGGCTCGAGGGCTCGGTCCAGGGTCTCGCGCGTACGACGACCGCGCCGACCGTCGTACGCGACGTGGAGATCCCCGAGGGCTCGAAGGTCCTCCTCATGTACGCCTCCGCCAACCGCGACGAGCGCGAGTTCGGGCCGACGGCCGACCGGCTGGACATCACCCGGGACATGCCGCGGCACCTCGGCTTCGGCAGCGGGCCGCACTTCTGCATCGGCAACCACCTGGCGAAGCTCCAGGCCCGCGTGGCGTTCGAGGAGCTGCTCACCCGGCAGCCGGGCATCGGGGTCGACGTCGACGCGGGCGTGCGGGTGCGGGCGCCGTTCACCAGGGGCTGGGTGAGCCTTCCGGCCACGGGCGTCAGGCCCGGCTGAGACCCGCTACTCCATCCAGAACGTCTCGACGACCATCACGACCGCGACCAGGACCGGGAACAGCGACAGCGGCAACCACAGCAGCGTCCGCGGCTGGTGCCTGACCCTGGCGAAGACCGCGAGAACGAACGCGATCAACGAGACGAACAACCCGCCGAGGAGAGCCACCGCACCCAGGAGTCCCACCCAGTTGTCCTCGGTGGCCTCGACGCCTCCGACGAGGTAGGCCACGCCAAACACCGCGTACGACACGACCAGCACCACCGCGACGGCTGCCGCGAGTGCGACCGCCCAACGTCCGACCCCCATGCTCGCCTCCTCCGACGGCACCCTGCCCCACTCCGATGCTCTGATCGTGCCTCGCGCGGATACGCAGGGGGCAGAGGACAAGGACCCTACGGCCCTCCGCTGCCGCTCAGCCCCAGTTGTCGGCCCGCGCCTGGGCCCGCTCCCGTAGCCGGGGAATGAACTCGTAGAGCTTCTCCCCCGGGCACGCGGTCTGGTTGGTGCGACGGTGGCTGACGATCGCGGGCAGCCGGACGAGGTCACCCTTGGGGATCAGGTCGCTGCCCTTCGAGTACACGCGGATCTTGCGGGCCCCCGGCGCACGTCCGTCGCGGTCCAGCTTCCACGCGACGAGCCGGACGAGAGCGCCCTTCGCGCGCTCGTTCGGCCGGGCCTTCTCGGTGTTGCCGATGTAGGCGACGCCGACCGACGCGTGGTTGAAGCCGAGCGTGTGGGCACCACGGACCCGCTTGCGGAAGCCACCGGCGCGACCCACCCAGATCCGGCCGAACCTGTCGACGAGGAAGTTGTAGCCGAGGTCGCTCCAGCCGAGCTGCTTGGTGTGGTACCAGTACATGCTGCGGATGATCCCGGGCACGTCGGCGCGCGAGTACTTGTTCTGGCCCGCGGTGTGGTGGATGTGGGCGTGCTTGATCTTGTCCATGTAGACCGGGTCGCTGCTCCGCCACCGCTCCCTGGCGCCCCAGTCGTCCCTCAGGCGCAGGCGCGGCATCGGAGCGTGCGCCGCGTCCCGCTTCCCCGTCCTCGCCAGGAAGGTGGGGGCGACCGGAGCGGTCTCGGCGGACCGGCGGGCCGCCACCTGGTCCGCGTCCGGCTCGGGGTTCTCACCAGGGTCGATGAGTACGACGGTCAGGTCCTCGCGCCACTCGGAGACACGCACCCGGACGGCGTCGGAGGTGTCGACCCAGATCGGCTCGGTGGCGGGGGCACCGGCGAAGTCGTGGACCTCCTGCCAGGGGGACCACCGACCGTCGGATCGGGTGCGCAGCTCGACGTGGGGGTCGTCGCCGCGGGCCCAGGTGACACCGACGGTCGAGAAGGGCCGCCGGCCGGACACCTGCTGGCCACGGAGCCGGGTGGCACTGCGGTCGAGCTCGACCGACCAGCCGCGCACGACCGCGGCGTCGCCTTCACGGGCGGTTGCGTCGGGGGTTGTCAGAGGTACGGCCGTCGGGACGGCGACGAGAAGGGTCGCGGCAGCGACCACGTGACGGGTGGGCATCGTTCGTGTCCTTTCGATGGACGCGAGCGGTGGAAGCTCTCTCCGTTGTGGGCGTGGTCCTCAAGTAAAGGGCGGCCGGACGGCGAATCCGGTGAGGCTCGCCGAGTGACGACCGACACCCCTACGGTGGGAGCCGTGGCCCACTCGTTCGAGACCCGCCCCCTCACGCCGCAGACCTGGTCGGACCTGGAGGCGCTGTTCGCGCTGCCGGGCGGGTCGATCGTCCGGGGCTGCTGGTGCATGTTCTACCGCCGAAGCGGCAAGCCGCCCGCCGGCGGCTCCCCCGGCGAGCTCAACAAGCAGGAGCTCTGCACGCTGGTCGACCAAGGCGTCGTCCCCGGGCTCGTCGGGTACGTCGACGGCGCGCCGGCAGGGTGGATCAGCCTCGGTCCCCGGGAGGACTACGCGAAGCTCCGTCGCTCACCAGTCATGAAGCCGGTCGACGACAAGCCGGTGTGGTCGGTCGTGTGCACCTACGTGGCCAAGGCCTACCGCGGGCAGGGAGTCCAGCACCGGCTGCTCGACAGTGCGATCCGGTACGCCCGCGAGCAGGGCGTCCGCACCCTCGAGGCGTACCCGGTCGACAAGCCGGAGCGCAGCCACGACGACTTCATGTTCTTCGGCTCGCGCAGCCTGTACGAGCGAGCCGGGTTCGCGGAGGTCGTCCGCCGCTCGCCGACGCGGGTCGTGATGCGGAGGAACCTGCGCCCGCGCGTCAGCTCTTGAGGTGGTGAGCGAGGACCGCGTGGTGGTCCTCGCCGTCGCCCGCGGCCGGGCTCACGTGCACGGTCGCCTTGGCCAGCTTGGGTACGCCGTGCAGCAGCCTGTGATGGGCGTCGGTCGCGATGTCGTGGGCCTCGACGACGGTCAGGTCGGCGTCCACGACGACCCCCACCTCGGCGTACACCCGGTGTCCGATCCACCGCAGCCGCACGCTCTCGACCTCGTGGACGCCCGGCGTGTGCGCGAGGGTGTGCCGGGCGGCCTCGACCAGGTCGGGGTCGACGGCGTCCATGAGCCGGCGGTACATGTCCACCGCGGCTCCCTTGAGCACGAACAGGATCGCGACGGTGATCAGCATGCCGACCAGCGGGTCCGCGAGCGGGAAGCCGGCGAGCACACCGAAGGCTCCGAGGACGACCGCCAGCGAGGTGAAGCCGTCGGTGCGCGCGTGCAGGCCGTCGGCGACCAGCGCGGCCGAGCCGATCTGCCGGCCGACGCGGATCCGGTAGACGGCGACGAGCTCGTTGCCGGCGAACCCGATGAGACCCGCCAGCACGACCACCCAGGCGTGGCTGAGCGGCTGCGGGTCGAGGAGCCGGCGGACCGACTCGTAGCCGGCAAGCACCGCGGACAGGGCGATCATCACGACGATGAGCACGCCGGCGAGGTCCTCGGCGCGGCCGTAGCCGTAGGTGTAGCGCGAGGACGGCGCCCGACGGCCGAGGACGAAGGCGATCCACAACGGGATCGCGGTCAGCGCGTCGGAGAAGTTGTGGATGGTGTCGGCGAGCAGCGCGACCGAGCCGGTGAGGACCACGATGACCGCCTGGGCGAGCGCGGTCACGAACAGCGCGACGAGGCTGATCTTGACCGCCCGGATGCCCTTGGCGCTCGACTCCAGCGCCGAGTCCACCGAGTCGGCGGCGTCGTGGCTGTGCGGCCGGAACAGCTCGTCGAGGAAGCCGCGTAGGCCGCCCCGATGCTCGTGCTCGTGGCCGTGCTCGTGACCGTGCCGTGGCCGTGGCCGTGGCCGTGCTCATCGTGGTGCGCGTGGCTCACGGCGTCCTCCGCTACTCGGGCCCGGTCGGGCGGTGCGTACGCGAGTGCATTGTCCACGACCGCGCCGACCGGCGCCGAGCTCAGCGACCCGAGTCGACCACAGCCGCGTAGCGTCCCAGGATCATCCCCCAGCCACCCTCGCCGCCGACGGCGTCGCGCATCGCCCTCCAGCCCTCGCCGGCACGGTCGAGGTGGCGATGCTCGAGGACCACGCGGGTTCCCCCGTCGACGCGCTCGAAGGTGACGGCGACCTCCGACGCCAGTGACGGGTCGGCGTGCCACTCGGCGCTGATCGCCCAGCTCAGCACGAGGCGGTGCGGCGGCTCCCAGCGGAGCACCTCGCCCCACTGGCAGACGGCGCCCGAAACGGTGCGCTCGTACCAGCGGCCGCCCTCTCCCGGCTCGAGGACGTAGGCCTCGATGGGTTCGTCGGAGAGGTGGTGGCCGGGCCACCAGTCGCCGAACCGGGTGGTGAAGACCTCGAAGGCGAGGTCGGGCTCCGCGGCCACGACGACCTCCTTGCGGACGGTCGTGGCCTGGTCGGTGGTGCTGGTCATGGTCTTCTCCTCTCCTCCGATGCCTGCTGCACGGCCCCGGCGTACGACTGGAGTGCGGTGTCCCAGAACCCGTCGAGCCAGGCGCGCATCTCTGCGAGCCCCTCACGGCGGACTCCGTAGATCTGCTGGCGGCCCCGCTTCTCCGCGGCCACGAGGCCGGCCTCCTTGAGCACCTTGAGGTGCTGGGAGACGGCGGGACGGCTCACCGGCAGGTCGCGTGCGATCTCCGCGACGGGGCGCGGCCCGGCGGAGAGCCGCTCGAAGACCGTCCGACGCGTCGGGTCGGAGAGTGCTACGAAGACTTCTGCCGTGGTCACATCCGTAAGTGTGCGCTTACCTATCCACGAACGTCAACCATCGAACGCGACCTAGCCTCTCTCGCCCTCCAGCAGGGCTCGCATCGCCTCGGCGAGCGCCATCGCGCCGGACATCGGGCGGACCATCACGAAGAACTCGTCGATGAGCCCGTCTGCGTCGACGTGCACGAAGTCGCAGCCCTCGAGCTCGCGGTCGCCGACACGCGCCCGGAACACCAGCGCATGGTCGGGCGCACCCTCGGCGCCGATCTCGCGCTCGTACCGGAAGTCCTCGAAGACCCTGGCGACGGCGCGCAGGATCACGCCCACCGCGTCGCGACCGCGGTACGGCCTGTGCACGACCGGACTGCGGAACTCGACGTCCTCGGTCATCAGGGACAGGACCTGGTCGATGTCCCAGGACTCGACGGCTTCTCGGAAGGCACGCATGCCCGAACGCTAGCGACCTTGAAAGTTGACAGTTCAACTTTCCCGACGTACCTTGGATACTTCCGTTGAACCTTCAACCTTTGGAGAACTCCGATGGGCCTCTTC
The DNA here is from genome assembly GCA_963700365.1 of uncultured Actinomycetota bacterium. Lineage (GTDB taxonomy): Bacteria > Actinomycetota > Actinomycetes > Propionibacteriales > Nocardioidaceae > Nocardioides_C. The sequence continues at coordinate 93,915 of CAVOXG010000001.1, forward strand.
ACCCGCTCCCCCAAGACCACGAACAACGTCGCCCAGATCCCGGTTGACGCGACCGACCGCTCCCGTCGCCGTCTTCGACGCCGGCACCACCGCCGTCGAGGACATCGCCGGCGACTACACGCTCGACGTCACCCACACCCGGCTCGGCTTCTCGGCCCGTCACGCGATGGTCACCACCGTCCGCGGCCAGTTCGGCGAGTTCGAGGGCACCGCCCACGTCGACACGGCCAACCCGGCCGCGTCCAGCGCCAAGGTCGTCATCAAGACTGCCGGCATCGACACCGGCAACGCCGACCGCGACGGCCACCTGCGCTCCGCCGACTTCTTCGACGTGGAGACCTACCCCGAGATCACGTTCGAGGCCACCGACGTGGCCCGCGTGGACGCCGTCACCTGGCGGCTCACCGGCGACCTGACCATCAAGGGCGTCAGCAGGCCGGTCTCCATCGACTTCGAGTCCACGGGCTCCGCGAGGGACCCGTTCGGCAACCTGCGGGTCGGCTTCGAGGGCAGCACGACCATCAACCGCAAGGACTGGGGACTGACCTGGAACGCCGCGCTCGAGACCGGCGGCGTGCTCGTGAGCGAGAAGATCAAGCTCGACTTCGACGTGTCGGCGATCCGGAACGCCTGAGCCCGGCTCAGCCCGGCTGTCCGAGGAACTCGTGGCAGCCGGGCAGCAACGGCGGTCACCCCCAGCCGGCGGGGTTCGTCAGCCGCGTGCCTGACGTACGTCGAGCTCGCCCTCGCCGTACTGCCGGCGGAGCACCTTCTTGTCGAACTTGCCGACCGACGTGCGCGGCACCGCCTTGATGAACGTCCACGCGTCGGGCAGCTGCCACTTCGCCACGTGATCGCTGAGGAACTCGCGGAGCTGCTCGGGCGTGACCTCAGATCCCTCCCGCAGGACGACCGAGGCGAGCGGGCGCTCCTGCCACTTCTCGTCGGGGATACCGACGACCGCGGCCTCGACGACGTCGGGGTGCGCCATGAGCGCGTTCTCCAGGTCGACCGAGGAGATCCACTCACCGCCGGACTTGATCACGTCCTTGGCCCGGTCGGTCAGGATGATGTACCCCTTCTCGTCGAGGGTCCCGACGTCGCCCGTGCGGAGCCAGCCGTCGTGGAACTTCGCCGGGTCGTCGTCCTTGTAGTAGCTGCCGGTGACCCACGGTCCGCGGACCTCGAGCTCGCCGACCGCCGCTCCGTCGTTCGGAAGCCGGCCCCCGTCACCCATGATCCGGCCCTCGACGCCGGGCAGCAGCCGGCCCTGGGTCGCGCGGTAGCGCCACATCTCCTCACCTTCCGCACCCAGGGGCGGGAGCCCGGCCGATGCGACCGGCGAGGTCTCGGTCATCCCCCACGCCTGGAGCATGTGGATCCCGTGCCTTTCCTCCAGCGCCTTCTGCAGCGCCACCGGGACCGCCGAGCCACCGCAGAGGACCAGCCGCAGCGACGACAGGTCGGTGCCCGGGTTCTGGTCGAGGTGGAGCAGCACGTCGTTCCACACCGTCGGCACCGCACCCGACACGGTGGGACGGGCCTCGGTCATGAAGCGCACCAGCGGCTCCGCCTGCAGCCAGCGGTCGGGCATGACCAGCGACGCGCCGACCATCAGGGACGCGTAGGGAAGGCCCCACGCGTTGGCGTGGAACATCGGGACCACCGGCAGCACCCGGTCCTCCCAGGTCAGTCCCGCGGTGACCGCCATGCCGACGGCCATCGAGTGGAGGTACGCCGAGCGGTGGCTGTAGACCACGCCCTTGGGGTTGCCCGTCGTACCGCTCGTGTAGCACATCGCGGCGGCGTCACGCTCGTCGATCTCGGGCCAGTCGAAGGTGTCGGGCTGGCCTGCGAGCACGTCCTCGTACAGCAGCACCTCCTTGCCGCTCGCCCTGAGCGCCTCGAGGTCCGCCGAGGCCGCGTCGGGCCCTGCCACGATCACGTGGCGGACGGTCTCGAACGTCGGGAGCAGAGGGGCGAGCAGCGGGACGAGCGAGTCGTCCACGATCACGACCTGGTCCTCGGCGTGGTTGGCGATGTAGGTGAGCTGCTCCGGGAACAGCCGGATGTTCAGCGTGTGCAGCACCGCGCCCATCGCCGGGACCGCGAGGTAGGCCTCGAGGTGCTCCGCGTTGTTCCACTGGAAGGTGCCGACGCGCTGGTCACCGGTGATCCCGAGCCCCCGCAGCCCGTTGGCCAGCTGGGCGGCGCGGCGGCCGAGCTCGGCGAACGTCTCGCGACGCATGTCGTCCGCGGTCGCCGTGACGACCTCGGCATCGGAGTGCACGTCCATCGCGTGCCGCATGATCGCGGTGACGGTCAGTGGGAAGTCCTGCATGGTGCTGCGCATGGCTCTGCCTCCTCGCGACGGGTCGTGGAGGCGATCGTGCCCTATCGCGCCGGGAGAAAAAACCTTCGCGCCGATGTATCAGGGAGCGACGTCCGGTCTCTTCCCTGGTGTGTCCGGAACACGACCGGTCCAGCCGGGGGGCAACGGACCGGGCGTGGGGGGTGGCCGCCCGGGTGCTCGCCGGAGCCTCCACGGGGGTGGGGCTCCGGCGGACCCGAGCAGGACATCGGCCGAGCCGCTGACGGAGCCGCCGATCGTCAATATGCTCCGGACACCGACCGCGAGTCGCAGCTGGAGACCTCGACACGAGAAGACAGGCAGGCGCATGCAGGACACCACCGACGGGCGTCGTCCTTCCGGACCGCCGACCCTCTCGCCGCACCCGCGCTACCTGCGCGAGGCGCGCCGGGAGTACCTCAACGTCCGGGTGCTCGACCCGCTGACCGCCTACCAGGTCGTCGACCAACCGACGACGCAACCCACCGCCTTCGTCGCCGACTCGCTCCTGGTCCGCGGCTTTCACGAGGAGACCCTGGCGGCGCTCGAGGCCGCGGCCACGGAGGCCGGCTTCGCCCTGGTGTGGGATCCCCGCGGGGAGGAGGAGGTCGCCGCCCTGGACCGGGCCGACCTCTCCGACACCCAGCGCGCGGAGCTCGAGGCGGTCTGGGTACGCCGCGTCCGCCTCGTCCCGGACCCCCGGGACCCCGTCTTCAAGCCGATCGACACCTGGCGGTTGCTCCAGACCTACCGGGTCCGGGTCGGTCGCGGCTCCCCGCGCCACGGGGACGTGGCCCTGGACCACCCGGCAGTCGCCGACGCGGCCATCACCGGCAATCCCATCACCGCGAGCCACCCGATCACCGCGAGCCACCCGATCACCGCCAGCCACCCGATCACCGCGAGCCATCCGATCACCGCCAGCCACGGGATCGGCCAGTACACCGCCCCGGGCTGGGGCGGGCGGCAGCCGGTCAGCTGGCTCGGCGCCGAGCCCACGCCGGCGTACGACCTCGAGTCGGGGACGCCGCGCCCGGTGGTCGCCGTCCTCGACACCGGGATCGGACGGCACGACTGGCTGCGCGCGGGGTTCGTCGAGCACGGGGTCACCGTGATGGGCCTCGACATCGGCATCGACCCGGTGTCGGTCCAGGCCGCCCTGCGAGGCGTCAGCGAGGACATGGTCGGCGAGCTCGACCAGGACTCCGGCCACGGCACCTTCATCGCCGGCCTGGTCCGGCAGGCCTGCCCGGAGGCGCTCATCCTCGACATCCCGACGTACGGCAACGACGGCCAGGTCGCCGAGTCCGACCTCCTGCGATGCCTGCAGCGCCTGGCACTGCGCCAGGTCCTGGCTCGCAACGGCGTCGAGGGGTACACCCCCGTGGACGTCGTGAGCCTCTCACTCGGCTACTACCACGAGCAGCCCGACGACGCGGCCTTCGATCCGTTGCTGCTCGGTCCGCTGCAGCTGCTCGGGAGGTACGGCGTTGCGGTCGTCGTCTCCGCCGGCAACGACGCCACCCGACGGCCGAGCTACCCAGCGGCGTTCGCCCCGCACGTCGGCGGCACCGTCCCCGACGACCCCGCGGTCGTGCCCGTCAGCACCGTGGGCGCGCGCAACCCGGACGGGACCATCGCGCTCTTCAGCAACGACGGGCCGTGGGTGCGCTACCTGCGCCCCGGCGCCTCGCTGGTCAGCACCTTCCCCGACACCTATGACGCCTCGGCCAACCCGAGCCACGAGGTCCGCCAGGGCAACGGCGAGGTGCGTGCGGCGTTCGACCCCGACGACTTCACCTCCGGGTTCGGAGTGTGGAGCGGGACGTCGTTCGCGGCGCCCGTCCTGGCCGGCGAGGTCGCAGCGGCGCTGGCCAAGGTCTACCGGGCGGGGAGCGTCGACCTCGGCACCGAGGCCGCAGTGGCCCGCGTCAGGACGGTGCTGGCCGGGCTCCGAGGGAGGGAGCTGCCATGATCGACACCCGTTCCAGCGGGGAGACCCTCGTCGACAGGGCCACGGCCGCCTTCGCGCGCTACCGGGACGGCGAGCGCTCCGGGCTCGACGAGCTGGTCGCGCTTCTCACCCCGCTGCTGTGGCGAACGGCGCGCGGCGCCGGCCTCGACGAGGCCACGGCCGAGGATGTCGTGCAGTCGGTCTGGCTGGCTCTGCTGCGGAACAGCGAGGGCATCCGCGATCCCCGGACGGTGGTGAAGTGGCTGCTCACCTCGGCACGCCGCGAGGCCTGGCGGCTCTCCAAGCGCGACCGTTCGGAGGTCGCCCGCAGCGGCGGGGTCTTCGGCGTCGACGGCGAGGAGCTGCTCGCGCTGCCCGACGCGCCCGAGTCGCTGCCGGACGAGACGGTCCTGCGCACCACTCGTCAGCGCAGCCTGTGGGAGCACGTCCAGAGGCTGCCCTGCGCGGTGCCGCCAGCTCATCGGCGTCATCGCCTTCGCGGACCGTCCCGACTATGCCGTGATCGCCGAGTCGCTCGGCATGCCGGTGGGCAGCATCGGCCCGACCCGCGGCCGCTGCCTCGCCAAGCTGCGCCAACAGCTCGACCGCGATCCCCAGTGGGAAGGACAGCCGACATGACCGACGAACGGCCGACACCCGGCGTCGACCTGGCCGACCAGCCGCTCGACGCCGTCGACTCCGCACTGCTGGCGGAAGTCGCCGCCCTCTACGACGCCGTGGACCCGGTCCCGGCCGACCTGGTCGATCGTGTGAGCTTCTCGCTCGCCCTCGACGAGGTGTTCGACGAGGTCGCGCAGCTCACGCGGGTGCCCGCCGACACCGCCTCGGTGCGCACCGAGCTGGCGGACGCCGTCCATACCCACACGCTCTCCTTCGCCGCGGAGCGGCTGACTGCGATGGTGACGGTCTCACGCGCGGGCGTCGGACGCGTCCGCGTCGACGGTTGGGTGACTCCGCCCGGCGAGCGCCGGGTCAACGTCAGGATGCAGGGCACGGCAGTGGAGGTGCACGTCGATGCCGGCGGGCGCTTCGTGGTCGAGGACCTCCGTGCAGGGTTCGTGCAGCTGGTCTTCCACCCGCTCGACGGCGAGGACGCCTCCGGGCCGGTGGTGACACCGCTGTTCAAGCTCTCCGCGGACTGACGACTTTCGGTGGTAGACAGCCGATTCGGCCGGTAGGTTCACGCGGGTGGGCCTAGCGCCTCCCGCCCCTGTGCCAGCAGCTGCGGTCAGCTCTGCAGCGGATGACCTCCAGCTGCGTCTCCAGCGTGCCCTGGACCTCTGCCACACCGGCCACCCGGCCGAGGCCGCCCAGCTCCTGCGCTGCGATCCGCCGTGACGCCGCGCCGTACCGGCCGGACCCCGCGGTGGACGCCATCGTCGCGCGCAGCTACCTCACGGAGGCGTCGGCCCACCTCGACATGACCGGCGACTACGCCGGGTCGCTGGAGCTGGTCGACGCGGCCGAGTCACTCGCGCATGCGATCGACGCCTCGGCCCTCCTCGCCTCGGCCCTCGGCCAGAAGGCACTCGTGCTGCTCAGGTCGGGTGACACCGAGGCTGCCCGCCGGGCCTTCGACACCGCGGCGGAGCTGGTGGACCACATGGAGCCCCGCGACCGAGCCATCGTCATGCTCAACCGGGGGGTGCTGTGGCTCGAGCGGTCCGACCTCCCACGCGCCCAGGCAGACCTCACGGACTCGGCTCGCTTCGCAGGAGACGCGGGCGACGGGCGCCTCGAGTCGATGGCGCGGCACAACCTGGGGTACGTCGACTTCCTCGCCGGACACATCCCCCGCGCCCTGGCTGCCTACGAGAGCGCCGCCCGCACGTGGCCGGACGAGCCCCATCCGGCGATGCAGCTCGACCATGCCCGCGCCCTCCGCGAGGCAGGTCTGCTGTCGGACGCGGACTCCGTGCTGGCCGAGGTCATGCAGCGCACCCGTGGGCTGCGGTTGTTCCAGGACCTCGGTGAGACCGAGCTGGTGCGGGCCGAGTGCGCGCTCGCGGAGGGTGACGCCCGACGGGCGCGCACGATGGCCGGCTCCGCACGACGCCGCTTCGCGCGCCGGGGGAACCTCCGTTGGCAGCGCAAGGCCGAACTGCTGGTGCTCCGGTGCGACCTGGCGGATCTGCCGGAGCCGCCGACCCGGCGGTCACCGCGGGCACTCCTGGCCATCGCCGTCCGAGCCGACGCGCTGGCCGAGGCCTGCCGGAGCGAGAACCGCACGGACCTGGCCCGGGCGGCGGTGCTGGTGGCAGCGGAGTGCCGCCTCCGCGCCGGGCAGGACCCGGGCTGCCCACCTCCCCGGATGCGGTCTCTCGACCCGCTGCCGACCAGGCTGCACGTCCGCGAGGTTCGTGCGCTGGAGGCCATCCGCGCCGGCGATCGTGCCCGGGCGGCCGCCGAGGTGCGACGAGGCCTCGACGAGCTCGGCTCCTACCAGGGCGGTCTGGGATCGCTGGACCTCCGGACCGCGGTCGCCATGCACGGCGTCGCCCTGGCACAGCTCGGGCTCGGGCTCGCCGTCGACGACGGCGCGCCGGCGACCGTGCTGTCGACGGTCGAACGGTCGCGGGCCATCTCGACGCGGCTCCCCCAGGTGCGCCCACCCGCCGACGAGCTGACTGCACGGCTGCTCGGGGAGCTTCGCCAGATCGAGGAGGAGGCCCGCGGGCTGGAGGGCGACGCCGGGTCGCTGCCCCAGGTCACGCGGCTCAGGTCCCGCGCCGCGGCGCTCCAGCGTGACGTCCGAGCACGGTCATGGGAGCTGGAGGGCGATGGCAGCTCGGCGCAGCAGGCACCCCGGCTCTCAGAGGTCCGCAGGTCCGTGCGCGAGAGCGGCTCGGTCTTCGTCACGTTCGCGCGCCACCGGGGTGCCTGGCTGGCTGTGGTGGTGCGCCCGAACGGCGCCGACCTGGTCCGTCTGGCCCCGACCGGCGAGGTCACCGAGCTGGTGCGCCGGATCCGTGCCGACCTCGACGCGCTGGCGCTCCCGAGCCTCCCCGAGCAGATCACCGCCGCGGTGCGGAGCAGTCTCCGCTCGTCGCTGGCCCGACTGGACGAGGCACTGCTGCGTCCGCTCGCCGTGGACGGGAGGTCGCTGGTGGCCTCGTGCAGCGGCCCGCTGGCGGTGCTGCCCTGGAGCCTGCTGCCGTCCCGCGTGGGTCTGCCCACCGTCGTCACGCCCGCGGCCGCGACCTGGCTGGGGGCACGGAGCGGCGCCCCGCGTCCCGCCCGCCCCCGGGTCGTGGCGTTGGCGGGCCCGGGGCTGCGCGAGTCCGAGCAGGAGGCGCGGGACGTCAGCGCTACCTGGGCGGGCGGCCGGCTGCTGGCGGGCGTTGAGGCTGTCACGTCCTCCGCTCGCGCGGCGCTGGCCGAGAGCGACCTGCTCCACGTCGCCGCGCACGGCACCCACCGCGCCGAGAGCCCGCTGTTCAGCTCCCTGCGGCTCAACGACGGCCCGCTCTACGCGTACGAGCTCGACCCGGGGGCCGAAGGGGCCGGGTGCGTCACGCTCTCGGCCTGCGAGGCCGGGTTGGCCACGCTCCGCCCCGGCGACGAGGGGCTCGGCCTGACGCACGCGCTGCTGCACCTCGGCGTCCGCTCCGTCGTCGCAGGGGTCGCACGGGTCCGCGACGACGTGGCCGCTACGACCATGAAGCGCCTCCACCGGGCGATGGCCGAAGGAATGAGCGCGGCCGCGGCGCTGGCATTGGCCCAGCAGGAGGCTGACGAGGATGCGCCGCCGGCACCGTTCGTCTGCTTCGGCGCCGACTGGTGAGGCCCATCGCCACCTCAACGCAGCGACGCCGCCCCGTGACCCGGATTCGGGCACGAGACGGCGTCGCTGACTGGCTGGCGGTGGCGGAGGGATTTGAACCCTCGGTGGGCTTGCACCCACAAACGCTTTCGAGGCGTTCTCCTTAGGCCGCTCGGACACGCCACCGCCGACGAGGGTACTAGACCTCGACGGTTCGTCCGAAATCGGGCCGGGGCAGGTCAGTCGCGGACGCGATGACTCGCGAAGAACTCCTGCAGCATCAACGTGCACTCGTCGGCGAGGACGCCGGAGATCACCTCCGGGCGGTGGTTGAGCCGGCGGTCGCGTACGACGTCCCACAGCGAGCCGACCGCACCCGCCTTGTCGTCGTAGGCACCGAACACCAGTCGGTCGACCCGCGAGAGGACCGTCGCGCCCGCGCACATCGTGCACGGCTCGAGGGTCACCACCAGCGTGCAGCCCTCGAGGCGCCACTCGCCGCGCTGAGATGGCGGCCTCGCGCAGCGCGACGACCTCGGCGTGCGCGGTGGGGTCGCCGAGCGCCTCACGTTCGTTGCGGCCTCGCCCGATGACCTTGCCGTCCGGGTCGATGACCACGGCGCCGATGGGGACGTCACCGGTGTCGGGCGCGGAGCGCGCCTCGGCGAGGGCCTCCCGCATCGGGTCGACCCATGCGTCGTACCCGGCCATCAGGAGGCCGGGACCCCCACGGCCTCGTCGAACTGCTGACCGAACCCGACCTTGCCGGCGATGTCGCCGAGCATCTCGTCGGGGTAGAGGTCGAGGTCGTCGAGGAGCGCGCCCATGTCCATCGCGGTCAGGCCGAGGTCGGACAGGAGGCCGAGGTCCCCGGCGGGCTCCTGGTCGTCCTCGTCGTCGGGAGTCGGGATCTCGAGGAACTCGACCGCGGAGCGTGCGATCGGCCAGTCGGTGGCGGCCGTGACGTCGGAGAGGAGCACCTTCGTCTTGGCGCCGGTCACCTTGACGAGGATGAAGAAGTCCTCGTCGACAGAGACCATGCCCAGCGCGCCCCCGTCGCCCGGGTAACGCCGGAGCTCGCCGGCGAGGGAGTCGATGTCCTCGATCTTCTCAACGGCGAGTTGCTCGACCTGCCAGACGCCCTCCTCGCGGTAGGCGACGACGGCGAAGTCGATGCCCTCGGCGAATGCTTCGGACTGATCTGACATGCAGCCTCCCTGGTCGAGTCGCAACTCCGATCGTCGCAGATCCTCCCCCGTGGCACTACCCGCACGGCATGACCTAGGTTTCTCGCATGCGCATCCACGTGGCCGATCACCCGCTCATCGCTCACAAGCTCACGACACTTCGCGACGAGCGCACCGACTCCCCGACCTTCCGCAGGCTCGCCGACGAGCTCGTGACGCTGCTCGCCTACGAGGCGACACGCGACGTACGGGTCGAGGAGGTCACCGTCAGCACGCCGGTCGCGGAGGCCACGGGCACGCGGCTCGCGCACCCGAGGCCGCTCGTGGTGCCGATCCTGCGCGCCGGACTCGGCATGCTCGACGGGATGATGCGGCTGCTGCCGACGGCCGAGGTCGGCTTCCTCGGCATGGTGCGCAACGAGGAGACGCTCGAGGCATCGACGTACGCCGAGCGCCTGCCCGAGGACCTGTCCGGCCGCCAGTGCTACATCCTCGACCCGATGCTCGCGACGGGCGGCACGCTCGCTGCGGCGATCCGCTTCCTCGTCGACCGCGGGGCGGACCACATCACCGCCATCTGCCTGCTCACCGCCCCCGAGGGATGCGATCGCGTGGAGAAGGAGCTCCAGGGTCTGGAGGTCCCGGTCACGGTGGTCACGGCCGGCATGGACGAGCGGCTCAACGAGCGCGGCTACATCGTGCCCGGCCTCGGCGACGCGGGCGACCGGCTCTACGGGATCGCCGCCGGCTGACGGGTTCTCCCCCGAGTACGACGAACCGCCCGCACGTGTCACGTGCGGGCGGTCGCATGTTCTGGATCAGTAGTCGAAGATCGGGACCACTCCGGTCGCGATGAGGACCATGAGGATCACGACGAGGACGCCGAGAACCGCGTAGCTGATCCCCTTGGAGCTGGTCTCCTCAGGCGGTTCGGGCGCGTCGTACTTGCGTCCACTTTCCATGGCAATGACCTCCAGTCATCCACGGTGAAATGTTGCGGTTCCTCCCCGCCGGTCAGTCTAGCGAGAACGCGCCCGATCCTGTAACTCGCAGTTACAGAACCGGGCTCGTGTCCCGTCGACGGTCTAGTCAGGCACCCGTGGTCAGAGGGACTTGACCGCGCTGAGGAGCTTGCCGAGGGAGTCCTTGGCGTCGCCGAAGAGGAGCGTGGTCTTCGGGTCGAAGAGCAGCTCGTTCTCGATGCCCGCGAAGCCGGGACGCATGGACCGCTTCATGAACACCACCTGCTGCGCCTCGTCGGCGTTGAGGATCGGCATGCCGTAGATGGGCGCGCTGGGCGTGGTGCGGGCGGCGGGGTTGACGACGTCGTTGGCGCCGACGACGAGCACCACGTCGGTGTGCTTGAAGTCGCCGTTGATGTCGTCCATCTCCTTGAGCTGCTCGTAGGGCACCTGGGCCTCGGCGAGCAGCACGTTCATGTGGCCGGGCATTCGACCGGCGACCGGGTGGATCGCGTAGTCGACCTGGGTGCCGCGCTGGCTCAGGACGTCGACGAGCTCACGCAGCGTGTGCTGGGCCTGGGCGACCGCGAGGCCGTAGCCCGGGACGATGATGACCCGGTTGGCGTACCCGAGCAGGATCGCGATGTCCTCGGGCCCGGCGGACCGGACGGGACGGTCGGACGCCTCACCGGCGCCGAGGGTCGAGCCGCCCTTGAGGGCACCGAAGAGGATGTTCGCGACGCTGCGCCCCATGGCGGAGGCCATGAGCAGGGTGAGGAACGTACCCGAGGCGCCCACCAGGGTGCCGCCGACCAGCAGCACGGTGTTCTCGAGGATGTAGCCGGAGGCGGCGACGGCGAGGCCGGTCATGGCGTTGAGCAGGCTGATCACGATCGGCACGTCCGCGCCGCCGACGGGCAGGACGAGGAGTACGCCGATCAGCAGGCCGAGCAGGCCGAGCACCACGCCGACGAGCACCGAGGGGTTCGCGACGGTCAGCACCGAGAGGACGACGGCGGCGACCAGGCCGAGGGCGAAGAGGATCGGCAGGCCGGGGAAGATCACCGGCCGCGACGTCATCAGCTCCTGCAGCTTGGCGAAGGTGATCACCGAGCCGGAGAACGACCCGGACCCGATGACGACGGTGAACGCGGTGGCGAACAGCGCGAACCCGGTCGGCTCGTGAGCCGCCTCGGTCATGTTGCCGAGCTCGAGCAGCGCGACCAGGGCGGCCGCGCCGCCGCCGACGCCGTTGAACAGCGCGACGAGCTGCGGCATCTGGGTCATCTGCACGCGCTGGGCGCCGACCACACCGGCCACGGAGCCGAGGGCGATCGCGACCAGGATCGGAACGACGTGGTCCAGCTCGGCGTAGAAGAAGACGACGGCGACGGCGACCACGGCGCCGATCGCGCCGAGCATGTTGCCGGTGCGCGCGTGCTTGGGTGACGACAGGCCCTTGAGGGCGAGGATGAAGAAGACGGCCGCAGCGAGGTAGACCAGCTGCACCCAGACCGGGGTCTCGATCATGCCCCTGCCCCCGATCCGGCGCCGTTCTGGTCAGCCTTCACGACCTTGGGCTTCTTGCGGGTGAACATCTGCAGCATCCGGTCGGTGACCACGAAACCGCCGACCATGTTCACCGTGGCGAGCACGACGGCGATCAGGCCGACGACGAGCTCGATGGTCGAGTCGGCGTACCCGGTGACCAGGATCGCGCCGAGCAGGATGATGCCGTGGATCGCGTTCGCGCCCGACATCAGCGGCGTGTGCAGCGTCGAGGAGACCTTGGAGATCACCTCGATGCCGACGAAGACGCTGAGGACGAAGATCGTCAGCCAGACGACGGCCTCACTCACGAGACCACTCCTTCCAGGAGGTTCCGGGTGGGCTCGTGCCACACCTGCCCGTCTCGGGTCACGCAGCAGCCGGTGACGATCTCGTCCTCGAAGTCGGGCGCGAAGTCCGCCGTACCGTCCTCGTGCTTGACCGTCATGAGCGTGACCAGGTTGACGATGTTCTGGGCGTACAGCTTCGAGGCCGGCCCCGGCATCTGCGACGGGACGTTCGCGCCGCCCCAGACCTGCGCGTGGCCGATGCGCACGACCTGTCCGGGCGCCGACCCCTCGACGTTGCCGCCCGACTCCGCTGCGAGGTCGACGACGACGGATCCGGGCTTCATCTGCTCGACCATCTCGGCGGTGACCAGCAGCGGAGCCTGGCGCCCCGGCACCGCGGCGGTGGTGATCAGCGCGTCCGCATTGGCGATGTACGGCGTGAGCATCTCGCGCTGGCGGGCCGCGCGGTCCTCGGTCATCTCGCGGGCGTAGCCGCCGGAGCCCTCGAGGGTCTCGAGCTCGAGGTCGATGCTCTGCGCGCCCATCGACCTGATCTCCTCCGCGGCGGCGGCGCGTACGTCGTACGCCTTCACCACCGCACCGAGGCGCTTGGCCGTGGCGATCGCCTGGAGGCCCGCGACACCGGCGCCGAGGACGACGACCTCGGCGGGCGGCACCGTCCCGGCCGCCGTCATGTTCAGGGGGAAGAACCGCCGGAGCATCCCGGCCGCGACGATCGCGCAGCGATAGCCGGCGACGAGCGCCTGCGAGGACAGGGCGTCCATCGACTGCGCACGAGAGATCCGAGGGACCAGCTCCATCGCGAACGAGTTGATCCTGCAGTCCCGCAGGTCGCGGACCAGGTCCAGCGACTGGTTCGGCGGCAGGAACGACATCGTCGACGTGCCGGCCGGTAGTCGCCTGACCACCATCGGGTCCAGCGGCTGCACCGAGACCACGAGGTCGGCGCCTGCCAGCGCATCCGGGGAGACCGCGGCGCCGGCAGCCACGTAGTCGTCGTCGTAGGCGTCTGCCATATCTCCTGCGCCGGGCTCCACCGCGACTTCGTACCCGAGACCGGTCAGCTTCCCGACCAGCTCCGGAACCATCGCGACTCGGCTCTCGCCCTCGCGCACTTCCTTCGCTACAGCGATCTTCACCCTGCGAAACTAGAGCAACCCTTTGGGTCTCGCCGTTGTTTGTGACCTACGCGACGGGGTGTGTCTCGATATCAGGACAAAGGTCCCGCATCGCTCGCGGCCCAACTCCCCCGACGACTCGGCCACCGCCGGTCGATCCCGACCAACAACGCCGCCACAACTGTTGCCACTGCGCCGGTCAGCAGCGGGTCGTAGGCGCCGGTCGCGTCGAGCAGGTTCATCCATGCGACGTTCGACGACGTCTGGCACACGGTCGCCGTGACGACGTCGGCGCCGAGCCGCACCACGTAGAAGTCCATCACCGTCCGGAGCGCGACGGTGAACAGGCTCTGCCCGGCTATCCAGCGCGCGTCGTGACCGGTCTGGGCCCACGGGATGACGTGGATCGCCGCCCAGCAGAGGCCGATCAGGATCGCGCACTGTGGCCACGACCAGCGCCTGAGGAGCCGGGGTCGCGCGTACCCCGTCCATCCGAGCTGCTCCGCCGAGGCCGGTCACGAGGAACAGAGCGGAGTACAGCCCGATGCCGGCCGGACTCACGGTCCCGAGCCATGCGGAGTCGCCCTGCCGAAGGATTCCCGCGACGAGGACGACAGCGGGCATCGTCGTCACCGCCCCCACCAACCAGATCCTGGATCCGCGCCGCGGGAGCCTCAGCACCCGGCCCGCCCAGGCGACCGCGGCAGACGCTCCCCCGCGACGGGCCGTGACGACGAGGGCGGCGACGGCGGGGCACACGAACATGAGCGCACTGGGTGGGAGGCCGAGGAAGCGCGCACGAACCCTCGCTGCTGCCGAGGAGGTAGAACGGCACCAGCGTGACGACCAGCACCGCGAGGAAGGCGGTCACCGACTCACGGTAGCCACCGAAGCCGCGGCGGGTCGACGCGTTCGATCGGAGGGTCGCTCGCATGCCTTGCACCCGCGCAGCGCTACCTCCGGGGGGTGAGTACGCAGGAGTACTCGAGGCACACATGACGGTGGGTCTGAGTCCTCGAGCGCCTGCCTTGGCCTCAGTTGGCGTGGGTGACGAGCTCGGAGAGGTCGAGCTCGAAGGGCGAGTACCACAGCGTCCACCTCCACGGTGCTCTGCTCGTTCCTGGCCCTGGCTGCGGGCAGACTCGTGCTGCTCGCTTCGTGGCCCTGCGGTGCTGTTCGGGGTTCTTCCCCAGCGGGTGGGTGCCGGTGTGGTCGACCCGGAACCAGTAGCCGTGGGGTGAGCGCCACTCGAACACCCCCGGGGAGGGTTGTCGCAGGGACCACCGGCCGTGGGTCTTCACCCGGTGCGGGAACCGCGACAGCAGCCCGAGGTTGTCCATCGCCGTCTGGCCCGGTGGCCCGCCCCGGTCCGGGGACAGGTACGGCACCACGTGGTCGGCGTCCTTGCGCCGCGACAGGTTCGTGGCGTACGGCGCGACACAGGCCGGGTTGCGCAGGTACAGCGCCTCCCGCATGCGTCGCGGGCACCTCGTAGGCGTCGACCGGGACCTGGCCGGGGAGGTCGACCACCCGCACCGGCCGGACGTTGGTGTGGCCGAGGAACTCCTGGACCTGGCCGATCGTGATCGGGCCGACGCCCTCCATCCGGGCCACCCCGACCCCGCGCGCAGCGCCTCGGCCGGAGACGTGGATGTAGAGCGTCGCGTTCGGCAGCAGCCGCCTCGGGTCGAGTCGGCCGCCCGGAGCCCCGAGCCCCGGCTTGACGAACGGCGTCGGGTCACCGGTGAACCGTCACCACGCCTTCGCCGGCACAGGTCGGGCACGGAGCCGTCTCGGGCTCGGGGTCGTCGGCGTCGTTGTCGGCCGGGTGCACGTCCAGCTCCCCGATCAGGTCCGGGTCCTCGGCCGCGTCGTCGGCCACGCCTTCGTCGGACCGCGGTGGTCTCGCGCTCGGAACCGGGCGCCGCGCCGGTCGGCCTCGCTCGGCGCTCGTCGCCGCTGGCGTCGCCGGCTCACGCCGGCCACGTCGTCGTCGGACTCGCTGCGCGGTCGCCGCCGCCGTCGGCCGCCGCAGCGGCGTCGGCTTCGGCCTGCTGCAGCATCAACAACGCCCGCGCCGGGGTGGCGAGGATCCCGATCGCCTTCGACCGCCGCACATCCACCCGATCGGTGTCCCCGTTCAGCAGCAGGATCTGCGCGATCCGGTCCACCATCGCCACGAAGAACACCACATCCCCCGCCGCCGCCCGCGCCACCAGCGTCTTCAACCCGAACTCGCTCGACTGGCCGGTGCGCACGAACCGGTCCAACGCCGCCGCCCGCGCCCGCTCCTCGGCCGCCGCCGGGTCGGCCTCCACGATCCTGGCCTCCAGCAGCGACTCGAACCGGCCCCACGGCAACGACCCCAGATACGGCGTCGTCACCTCATCCACCCACCGCGCCTGGTCCCGGTCCAGCCCCGCCGCCGCGCACCGCCGGGCGACCTCCCGGGCCTGCCACACCCGCGCCCGCCCCGGCCGCCAGCGCCTCCCACAACACCGGATGCCGGTGCCGGGTGTTCACCGCATCCCGCAGGTAACACCCCGCCGCCACCGGCCCCATCCCCAGCACCGCACCGAGCTCCATCGCCGCGAACTCCGCCACCAGCGGCGTCCCGTCCGCCCCCGCCCGCTTGGACCGCTCCATCCCCGGCAACACCCGCCGACCGCGTCCGGCGCCGCTCCTCGGCCAACGCCTCCCCCGAGTGCAGGTCCACCCAGTGCGCGGCCAGGAAGAACCGGGCCGTCTCCGCGGCCACCATCGCGTCCTGGGCACGCTCGGCCTCGACCAGGACACCCTCGGCATCCAGGTCGGACAACGCACCCAGCTCGATCATGGTTCGAACATACCTTCGAGCACCGACAGTCCGCGGACCTGCGGGCCTACTACTCCAAGCACACCAAGAACGACCGGCTCGATTCTCGACTGCTGGCCCGGCTGCCGTTGCTGCACCCCGAGGGGCTGCGCGAGCACACCGGTCACGGCCCGTCGGTCCCGTTGCATCGGGTGGTCAAGCAGCGGTCCTCGGTCGTCAAGCGCAGGACCGCGATCTACCAGCGGCTCGATGCCCAGCTCGAGCTGCTCGGCCCTGCCTGGTACGACGCGCTGGGGTCGAACTACGGCAAGTGCGCGCTCGCGGTGCTGACCCGCTACGCCGACCCTTCCAGCCTGATCCGGCTCGGACAGGCGCGGCTGACCCGGTTTCTGATCCGTCACTCCCGCGGTGCGTGGCGTGAGGACCACGCTGCCGCACTACTCGCAGCAGCACGCGAGTCGCTAGAGCTGTGGGGGGAGCAAGGGTTGGACTTCGCCGAGCTCGCTGCGGACATCGCCATCGAGGCTGAGCAGGCCCAGGTGCTCAGCGAGCAGATCGAGGACCTCGACGAACGCATAGCCAACCTGTACGAGGAGGCAGACCCCAGCGGCATCATCGCCTCCGCCCCAGGCATCGGCCCGGTCACAGCCGGGATCATCGCCGGCCGGATCGGGAACCCGCACCGGTTCCACTCCCTGGCCGCGGTGCGCGCCTACTCCGGGCTGGTGCCCAAGGTAAGCCAGTCCGGGCTCGCCGAACACCACAGCGGCATCACCAAGGCTGGTGACGCCGCGCTTCGCGAGGCGATCTGGACCGCCGCCGACCAGGCCCGCCGCACCGATCCGCAACTCGCCGCGAAGTACAAACGGCTGATGGACACCGACCGGCACCACGACTCCGCGGTCTGCCACATCGCCACCCAACTGCTGACCCGGATCATCGCCTGCTGGCGCAACGGCGAGCACTACGTGCTGCGGGACACCGCCGGCCGCGTCATCACCGGCACCGAGGGCCGCCAGATCGTCCGCGACCAACACCAAGTCGACCGCAAACGCCGCAGTTCTCGTGCGTCAAGACTCGTGCGACAAGACTTCGTGCAGGGTCCTCCGCGAGGAGTGGCCGGCACCAAGGATGCGCACTCGGCAAGTAGAGCCAAGACCCACCTCGCGAGACGCAGCGGATCCAGGTGCCGGGACAGCAACGGGTGCGCACCGGGCAGTCGGGCCGGGCCACGCCTCGGGGACATGCCAGCCGCACGCAGGGGCACCATGGAGACATGGACACCACCGCCGACAGGCTGCAGGCCAAGCGCGCCGAGATCCTCGAGAAGATGGGCCTGCTCGAGGAGAAGCCGACCGACCACGGTTCGATCTCGTTCGGCAAGCGCGTCGGCGAGGGCACCTCCATGGCCGTGGACCGGCTTTCCCAGGTGGCGGTCCACGACCGGCTACAGGCCACCCTCGCGGACGTGGAGCGCGCCCTCGCGAAACTGGAGGAAGGCAGCTACGGCCGGTGCGACGTGTGCGCCGAGCCGATCGACGAGGAACGGCTGGAGGCGCTTCCCTGGGCAGTCCTGTGCGTCAAGGACGCCGCGAAGCGCTAGGCGGGACGCGGCCCCGCGAGCGCCCGCTCCACTGCGGCCTCGACGTGCAGCCGGGTCGTGGGGAAGACCGGCACGCTGGTGTCGTCCGCCACCCACGAGCAGCTCGATCTCGGTGCAGCCCAGGATGATCCCCTCGGCTCCCCGTGAGACGAGCCGGGCCATCACCTCGCGGTACGCCGATCTCGACGAGTCGGAGACGACGCCGAGTACCAGCTCGTCGTAGATGACGCGGTGCACGACCGCGCGGTCGTCGTCCTCAGGGACGAGAACGGTCAGGCCGTGGGAGGCCAGCCGGTCACGGTAGAAGTCCTGCTCCATGGTGAACGCGGTGCCCAGCAGACCGACCGTGCCGACGCCCGCCGCAAGAACAGCAGCCGCCGTCGCATCGGCCAGGTGCAGGAACGGGATCGAGACGGACCGCTCGATCCGGTCCGCCACCTTGTGCATGGTGTTGGTGCAGAGCAGGAGAAGGTCGGCGCCACCGGCCTCCAACGCCGCCGCGGCAGCAGCCAGCCGCGTCGCCCGCCTCGTCCCACCGGGCCTCGGCCTGCATCGCCTCGATCTCGGCGAAGTCCACCGAGTAGAGCAGGCACTCGGCGCTGTGGAAGCCGCCGAGCCGTTCCCGGACGAGCTCGTTGGCCAGCCGGTAGTACTCCGCGCTGCTCTCCCAGCTCATGCCGCCGATCATCCCGATGGTCAGCATGCGATCAGCCCAGCGCGTGCACGCTGACGGCGTACCCCTCGACCTCGTCGAACGGCGCGGCGTCCCAGGTCGAGTACCGCGCCCGCAACGACAGTCCGGCAGCGCGGCAGGCCTCGTCGTACTCCCCGATCGGCGTCACCGGGCAGCGCGGCGGCAGGTGCGCCGGGTCGAGGCCGAAGCCCGCGACCACGACGCCGCCGGGTCGCAGGAGCGAGGCGATGGACGACATGGCGCGCGGCAGCGTGCCCTCGGCGAGCAGGGGTACGACGTTGCCGGCCATCACCACGAGGTCGAAGTCGGACGCGCCGTCGAGGTCGGCCGCACTCAGCCGCGAGACGTCGGCCTGGTGCCACGGGACCTCGAGGAGCGGTACGACGGGCGACCGCGAGCATCGACTCGTCGAGGTCGGCGCCGACCACGGCGAACCCGAGCTCTGCGAGGCGGATGCCGACCCGGCCGGTGCCGCAGCCGGCATCGAGCACTCGTGCCCCCGGCGCCAGGATCGCCGCACAGAAGCTCGCCTCGCCGTGCATGTCCTTGCCGGACCTCGCAAGCGTGGCGAAGTGCTCGGCGTACTCGTCCCCGCTGAGCCCACCGATCCGCGACCAGCGGGTCTCCTCCGACTCGTCCGTCATGTCACGCCTCAGTAGTAGTGGGGGAACTCGGACCAGTCCGGCTCGCGCTTCTCCAGGAAGGCGTCGCGACCCTCGACGGCCTCGTCGGTCATGTACGCCAGACGCGTGGTCTCCCCGGCGAAGATCTGCTGACCGACGAGCCCGTCGTCGATGAGGTTGAAGGAGTACTTCAGCATCCGCTGCGCCGTGGGCGACTTGCCGTTGATCTTGCGGCCCCACTCCAGCGCGACCTTCTCCAGCTCCGCGTGCGGGACGACCGCGTTGACCATGCCCATCCGGTGCGCGTCCTCGGCGGAGTACTCGTCGCCGAGGAAGAAGATCTCGCGGGCGAACTTCTGCCCGACCTGGCGGGCGAGGTACGCCGAGCCGTAGCCGCCGTCGAAGGAGCCGACGTCGGCGTCGGTCTGCTTGAAGCGCGCGTGCTCGCGGCTGGCCAGGGTCAGGTCCGACACCACGTGCAGGGAGTGACCACCGCCGGCCGCCCAGCCGGGAACGACCGCGATGACCACCTTGGGCATGAACCGGATCAGCCGCTGGCACTCGAGGATGTGCAGCCGGCCGAGCTTCGCCTTGTCGACGGTCTCGGCGGTCTCACCCGACGCGTACTGGTACCCCGCCCGGCCACGGATCCGCTGGTCGCCACCGGAGCAGAACGCCCAACCGCCGTCGCGCGGCGAGGGACCGTTGCCGGTGAGCAGCACGCAGCCCACGTCGCTGGAGATCCGGGCGTGCTCCAGGACGCGCAGCAGCTCGTCGACCGTGTGCGGGCGGAACGCGTTGCGGACCTCCGGACGGTTGAACGCGATACGCACGGTGCCGTGCTCGACCGCCCGGTGGTAGGTCAGGTCGGTCAGGTCCTCGAAGCCCGGGACGGGCTTCCACGCGGAGGGGTCGAAGATCTCGGAGACGGGGGCGTCAGACATGGGGCAGGCTATCTCGCGGGCAGAGAGCGGCCCGATGTGGTGTTCTTGCGACATGACACTTCAGGGGGAGTACGTTCCGAGCCCGGAGCAGTGGGTCCGCGACCAGGTCGCGCTGTTCGAGGCGACCGACGGCGCCGAGGGCAACACGTTGCGCGGCGTGCCGATCGTGGTGATCACCTCGGTCGGCGCCAAGAGCGGCAGGCTCCGCAAGAACCCGGTGATGCGCGTGGAGCACGACGGCAGCTACGCGGCGGTCGCCTCGCAGGGCGGCGCTCCCGAGCACCCGAGCTGGTACTTCAACTTCGTCGCCCACCCCCGGGTCGAGGTCCAGGACGGCGCGGTCAGGAAGCCGTACGTCGCCCGCCAGGTCAGCGGCGAGGAGAAAGCCACCTGGTGGGAGCGGGCGGTCGCGGTCTGGCCGCACTACGCGGAGTACCAGGAGAGGACCGACCGCGAGATCCCGGTCTTCGTCCTCGAGCCCGTCACCGACTGAGCAAAGCGCGTCAGCCCACCTTGGCGATGGAGACGGCGAGCGCCGCGAGGTGGCCGAGCCGGGCGAGCTCGGAGTCCAGGATCGCCGGTCCGCCGCGCCGCCCGAACAGCACGATCTCGTCCTTGTCGCCCAAGGGGGCGGCAGCCACGATCGTGGACCGCCAGCTCTCCCAATCCTCGGGTACTTCGAGCCGCGCGGGCCGGCTGAGCGGGAACCAGTCGGCCTCGCCCTCCACCTGCTCGGGTGCCGCGGAGGTGCGGTGGGTGATCTCCGGGCCCGCATCGGTACGACGCACGCGGATCCCCCAGTCGGCACGGAACGTGATGGGCAGCAGGTCGACGAGCTCGTCCACCGCGGAGTGAGGAGTGCCCGTCAGCGCCTCCACGGCCTCCAGGTCGAGGAAGATGTTGCCGCCGGCGCCGTACCGCGAGATCCACAGCACCGAGACGCCCTCGAGCTTCTGGCAGGCGGAGACGATGGAGTCCGGCATGACACCCGGCGCCGTCTCGAGCAGCACGTCATCGACGGCCGTCGCGGTCTCGTTGTTCTTCTGCACGATCTCGATCGCCTCGATGTCGCCGCCGGCCTCACCGATCGCCGTCGCGACCCGGCCCAACGAGCCGGGGACGTCCGGAAGCTCGACGCGCAGCAGGTACGGCATCAGCCGTTCAGCCCCTCTCAGGTCTGCGATGAGTCAACGCCGCCCCGGGCGCTTTACTCTCCCGACGATATCCCGCAGCCATCACATCAGGGGCAGCCGCCACGGGCGTGCCCAAGGGTGGCATGTGGTCGTTTCGTGTGTGTTTCCCTGTCCAGACCGCTCAGCGCACGACGCGGATGTTGAAGTCCGCGGTGCCCAGCCGGCCCATCAGCCGGATCCACAGCGGCAACCACATCTCCATGCCGCGTGCCGCGGACAGCTCCTCGAACTCGATCACGTCGCGCCACCCGAGCGTCTGCAGGAGTGACACCACGACGCCCCGGGCCTCGGCGTCGTCACCGGCCACGAACATCGTCGTCCCGCCGTCCCCCACACGAGTGGGGTCGACCATCACGTTGCAGTTGACGGTGTTGAGCGACTTCACGACCCGCGCCCCCGGGAACGCGCGCTGGATCTGCTCGGCGAGCGAGTCGGTGTCCTTCACCGCGAGGGTGGGCGGGAAGCCGGCCGAGGCGTCGAGGGGGTTCGCCACGTCGAGGAGCACCCTGCCGTCCAGCGCGGCGGCGCCGACGGCCGCGAGCGCGGCCAAGGAGGCGCGGCCGTTGGTGGCGTTGACGACGAGGTCCGCGCCCTCGGCCACGTCGGGGTACGCCCGGAGCGGCAGCTCGAGCGTCCAGTCGTCCCGCGCGGCCGTCGCACCGGGGTGGCGGGTGCCGATGACGACGTCGTGCCCAAGAGCCGCGAACGCCGGCGCGAGCGTGCGGCCGACCATGCCCGTGCCCACCACGGCGATCCTCATGGCGCAGAGGCTACGACCCGGGTCGACCCAGCGGGAATGACTCGATCACCTCATACCGAGGGCGCCTGCGGGGCCCCTCGCCGAGGTGCGACTCGATCAGGCTGATCTCGAGGGCGTCCCACGTCGGCCCCCGATAGGCGTCGAGCACGCGGATCCACTTGGTCGCGTCGATCGGGCGGCCGATCCGGGCGAGCGTGAGGTGCGGGTGGAAGCGGGCGCCCTCGACCTCGGCGCCGGCCTTGTTCGCCGCGGCCCGCGCGCCCGTGGCCAGCCGCCGCAGCTCCTCGGCGTCGCTCACGTCGAGCCCGGCGAAGAGCACCTTTGCCCTGCCTGCGTTGGGAAAAGCACCACCGCCGGCGACGCTCACGCTGAAGGGGGTACGACGGGCAGCAGCACGTCCCAGGCGAGCGAGGAGGTCGTCGAGGGAGCGGTCGACCACCTGGGGCATGAACGCCAGGGTGACGTGCCACTGCTCGGGGGCGGTCCACCGGAAGCCGCTTCCGGCCTCCTGCCGTGGGACAAGGAACTCCCCCAAGTCCTCCAGGGCGTTCTCGGGCGGGACCAACGCGACGAACATCCGCATGGCCTCACGGTAAGCCTCGCGTGCGACCCGCGGCCGCGGAGGTAGCTTTCAGCCGAGCGCCTCGCGCACCGCGACGGCCGTGCGGCGCCCCGAGACGAGGGCCCCCTGGATCGAGGCGGTGTCTCGGTGGTCTCCGGCGACGAACAGCCGGTCGCCGAGGTCGACCTGCTGCCGGATCGACACTCCCGGCCTCTGCTGCGGGAGCGCGTCGGTGACGTGGTGGACGACGATCAGGTCCCAGTGCGCGGTCTCGGTGCGGTACATCCGGGACAGGTGCTCCCGCACCTCCGCCTCCGTGGCCGGCATCCGCTGCTCGAGCGTGGTCGCCTCGACGACGTGCCGGCCGGGCGGGGCGTAGTCCGGCGCGACGTTCGTCATCACGGCGGTGTTCACGACCGGCCCGTTGCGAGCGGGGTCGAGCACGATCAGGTCGAGGTCGGTGGGCGCCTCGTCGGTCGCGAACCAGTACGTGACGAGGCCCTTCATCGGCGTCTGTTCCAGGCCGGCGAGGTCGACGGCGCCCGTGGGGTCCGTGGCCACGACGACCGCGCGTGCGTCGTACTGCTCGCCGTCGGTGACCACCCGCCAGTGCGACCCCATCCGCTCGAGGGAGACCACCTCGGCAGACAGCACGACGTCGCGCTTCAGCTCGTTGGCGATCTGCCGCGGCAGCGCCGACATGCCCAGGGCGGGGACGCCCGGTGTGCCCTGCGCGAAGGACCGGATCAGCAGGCGCGTGAACTTCGCCGACGTCTCCCCGCGGTCCTCGGCCAGGACACCGGCGAGGAACGGCTCGAGGATCTCGTCGCGCACCCTTCCCCGGACCCCGGCGTTGTCGAGGGAGGCGGCCAGCGGCTCGTCCACCGTCTCGAGCAGCTTGCGGATGCTGCCGATCGCGGGCGCCGCCCACGCCCCGAGCTTCGTGAGCTCGCCGGGGCGGACGTAGCCGCTGCGCATGGTGTGCGGGAGGTAGCCCGGGTTGCGCCGGGGGTCGGCGACGATCGCGAAACCCCTCGGCCCGGAGAGTGCGGCGCCCGCGGCGAACGAGCGCAGGTCGAGCGCGTCGATGTCGACGAGCTGGCGGACGGCCGGGTAGGCCGGGTTGAGGAGCTGGAAACCGCGGTCGCAGCGGAAGCCGTCGATCTCGTCGGTACGCACCCGCCCGCCCACGTCGTCGGCCTTCTCCAGGACGATGACGTCGTAGCCGGCGCGCTCCACCTCCCGGGCGCAGGTGAGACCCGCGAGACCGGCACCGACGACCACGACGTCAGCAGACTCCATGCCGTCACTATGACAGCGACCCGCAAGGGGCTACCCGCCTCCGCAGGGGTTGCCGAGGGTCACGTAGGCGGGGAGCACGACCTCGACGTTGACCTCCCACCTCCGGCCGTCGTCGACGCGGAGCCAGGCGGTGTTGACGCCGGGGTCGAGCAGGTCGAACACCCGGGCGGCGTCCCGGCCGCGAAGGCAGAGCAGCTGCTCCGGCTCCCCGTAGGGGCCGGCGGCCACGCCGTGGCTCAGCTCGCGGATGCCCCGACGGAGGGGCCAGCGGGCGAAGGGTTCGTCCGTGTTCGGCGTCCCGGTGCCGCCCGGCCGTTGGGCCCGCAAGCCGATCGCGGTCGGCACCCACGGCCTGGGTTCCACGAGGACGTGGCCCGCGTGCCAGGCCGGGTCGACGACCTGGCTCGCCAGGTCCCACAGCGGCTGCCCGGGGTGGTCGGCGTCGTCGTCCCACAAGGGCAACGACCCCGAAACGCTTCGCTCGACGACGCGGTCGGTCCACTGGACACGCGCGTGGCGGACGCTGGGTCCGACCGCGTCGTCGCCGAAGTCTGCGCCCGGCTCCCGCACCCCGAGCCGGTCGAACGCGTCGAGGACCGCGGCCAGGCCCGCCCTGTCGATGCGCCAGGTCGTGTAGTCCTCCTTGGTGCCGAACACCGACGTGTCGGCCGCCCGGACGACCCAGCCGTGGCTGTCGAAGGAGACGAGGTCGTCGCGTCCGTCGTACCCCTCCTGCACGTCGACCCGCAGCACGACGTCGTTCGTCCCGACTTCCCAGCCGTTGACGGCCGGGCCGGGTGGGAACAGGTCGTCGGGCCGGATGCCCTCGGGCACGAGCAGGTCGCGGGGTGGGCTCGGCTCCGGCTCCGGCTCCGTGGCTTTGTACACGAGGTACGGCGCGCAGCCGCTCAGCAGTACGACGATCATCCCCCCGAGCGCGGTCCGTAAGAGGCGCATGCGTCCAGGAAAGCGGAGATCCGGGTCCCTGTCAGGGACGTCGCAGAACCCAGCCCTGGTCGCGGAACTCCAGCCGGCTCACCGTGGCGTCGATGTCGGCGTCCACGAACCGGCCGGCCGGCCCGAGCGTGGCCAGGAACTCGCGGATGTCCGGGTCCTTGCTCCGCCGCAGCCGGGCGGGCACCTCGAGCGTCCCCTGCACCAGCCGCGGCTCACCGTCGAGGCCCCGCGCGCGGGTGTCCTGCCGGATCGCGTCCACGGTGTGCAGCCGCAGCGAGAACCGCTCCTCGGTGGCGAGGAAGACGTCGACCCGCGCCGGCGAGCAGTAGACGTTGAACCGCGGGATCGTGATCTCGGCCGATCCCAGCGCCCCGTCGTACCGCCGCCCCTCGCTGCGCAGCAGACCGCGGTCGGAGCTGTCGGCCGAGGGGTTGCGCAGGACCTTGCCGCGCAGGCGCTCACCGGTCGCGGTGAAGCGCCACCGGCGCGCGGTGACGTCCTTGTGCCAGAAGCCGGTCCGGCCGTCGCGCCGACCCTCGACCCGCAGGGTCCGGTGCAGTGCCCTGGCGCCGACCTTGTGGATCGAGACCCGGTCGGTGACGACGCCGGGGATCTTCGGCTGCTCCACCCAACCGGGCGACGGGAGCTGGATGACCGGGTCCTCGGCGCCGCGCTGGTCGTCGTAGGAGTAGTCGAAGAACACCGAGTCGGCGCCGGAGATGTCGAAGTCGTAGAGGCGGGTGAACATGTCGCCGTGCTCGCCGATCACGAACACCGTCGAGCCGCTCGCCGACATCCCGGCGGACCGGAAGCGCCCCTCGTGCGGCGAGCACATCTCGAAGCTCATGTCGCGAGGCAGCCACGGGTCGATGTAGGTCAGCCGGCGCCCGTCCCGCCCGAGGGTCCAGATGTGGGAGACCTTGAAGTCACCGACGGGGTGGTCGTTGCCGGCGTCGTCGCGCCAGGTCCGGTCCTCGAGCTGGGAGATCACCGACCACGACCAGTCCTTGATGCCCACCGGCAGCCGGTGGCCGGAGCCGGTCCAGAACGGCGGTCCCCACCGTAGCGTCCAGGTGAAGTACGTCGGATCGGCGAGGATCCCGTCGAGGGTGTAGATCCAGCGATCGTCGTCGATCACGACCATCTCGTCGTCGTCGGCGGAGATCGCGGTCACCGTGCCGTCGAGGCACTCGGGCACCTCGAGCTTGGCCCACGGCTCCTCGATGCCGGTGAGCTCGGCGTTGGAGCGGTACCAGACCGTCCCGCGCGCGACCACGAACTCGTAGCGCCTGTTGAACGTCTGCCTGGGCCCGCGAAGGTCCACCCGGTCAGGGAGGCGCCACGGCGCCTCCGAGTCGTCACCCGCCTCGAGCGGGTTGCCGTGGTCCGGCTCGCGCGGCGGCGCCCCCTCGACCTCCCGCGTGCCGGCCGTGCCGCCGGCCAGCTCCGGGCACCGGGCCATGTCCGGCCGGTCGGCGAGGATCGACTCCGCCATGCCGGGGATCTCGTTGACGTAGTCCTCGGGGTCGAGGTCGGTCGGGTCGGCCCAGACCGTGGCCGGGCCGATGAGGGACGTGAGCGCGAGTACGGCGGACAGGGCGGTCCCCGCGAGGACCGCCGGACGGGATGGCCGAGACATGCCGTGTCCAACGACGGACTGTGTCCCAGGTCACGTAACGGGCAGGTTGGGCCGTCCGGCCGAGATCGGCTTTCACGCGGACGCGGCAGGAGGCATGATCGGCGTGTGCACAGCAACCTCTCGGCCTCAGGCATCCTCGGCTCGGCGGGACGGGTCCCGCTCGTCGACACCGAGCCCCTCCGCACCAGCGACCTGATCCTGGCCGGGCGTCGGCTCCCGCTGACCGCGACCGCACGGATCTACGTCTGCGGCATCACGCCGTACCTCGTCACGCACCTCGGTCACGCGGCGACGTTCGTGTGGGCCGACGTCCTCGTCGACGTCGCCCGGCTCGCCGGCGTCGAGACCGAGACCTGCCGCAACGTCACCGACGTCGACGACGTGCTGACGGCCGCGGCGGTCGAGCACGGCCGCCCCTACGACGAGTTCGCGCTCACGCAGGAGTTCCTGTTCGACCGCGACATGCGGGCGCTCGGCAACCGCATGCCCGACCACACCCCGCATGCCCGGCTCCACGTCGCGCACGTGACCCAGCTGGCCGCAGCCCTCCTCGCGTCGGGGCACGCCTACGAGCACGACGGGTTCGTGTACTTCCGCGGAGACGGCGTCGCGACCCGCAGCGGCCTGAGCGAGAAGGAGGCGCTCGAGCGTTCGCGCGACTTCGGCGACGACCCCGACGACACCCATCGCAGCTCGCCGTTCGACGTACCCGTGTGGCGGCCCTCGCCCGAGGACGAGCCGGCCTGGCCGAGCCCCTGGGGGTGGGGACGGCCCGGCTGGCACGCGGAGTGCGCGGCGATGGCCTGGGCGGCGTTCGGCACCAGCGTCGACGTGATCGTCGGTGGCGAGGACCTGACCTACCCGCACCACGCCTACCAGTGCGCCATGGTCGAGGCCGCCAGCGGCGTCGCCCCCTTCGCCCGCCGTCAGTTCCACGTCGGCGCGGTGCACAAGGACGGCCGCAAGATGGCCAAGTCCACCGGCAACATGACGCTCGTCCGCGACCTCCTCGGCGACCACCGCCCCGCTGCCGTGCGGTTGATGATCCTCAACCGCGTGTGGCACAAGGCGTGGGAGTACGACGAGCAGGAGATCGCTGCTGCGGAGAGCGCGCTCGACGCCCTCTACGAGGCGGCCGGTCGGCCGCACGACGACACCGAGGACACCGAGCAGGTGATCCGGGCCCTGCTCGACGACCTCGACGTGCCGCGGGCTGTGACGGTCGCCACGGAGGCCGGCGGGTCCGCTGCCCGGCTGCTCCTCGAGACGCTCAAGCTTCGCTGAGCCGTTCCAAACCCGCCCCTCCGTGTGACGTACTACCAGTGTGGTGATCGGGGGTCCTGGGTATACCTCTCGGTGACCGGCCGTAGACAGACGGCCCCGCCAACCGGTGGAAGGGTTCCGAGGACGTGGACTGGCTACTCGACACACGACGAGGTGACGCGACGGCAACCGCCGTGAAGTCGCTGGAGGACCACCTCCTGCGCCACACGAGCGACGAGTCGTTCGTCGGCGAGGCCGTGCAGGCTGCCCAGACGTCCTTCGACCCCAGGACGGACAGCGAGCTGCTCTGGCTGCACCTCGACTGGAGCAAGGTGTTTCCCGAGCTGACGGTCCGCGCGGTGTCGCGCGACGCCGTCACCGCCCCCGCATCGGGGTTCGCACCCGTCAGCGCGACCGAACGACCTGCACTGTCCGACGCCACCACTGGCGATCCGCGCACGACCAACCTCACGGTGCCCAGGGAGGTCGTGATGAACTTCGATCCGGACGTAGCAGTCCTCGTCGACCTTGACCCGATTTCGGCTCGGTCCGTCCTCGGCCACCGTGGCACTTGCCGCGGCCTCCGAGTCGCACCCGGTCGCCACTCCGGACCAGGTGGCCGCCGCTGCCGGTGCGATGCTGGCCGACGCCTCTCTCGGGGAAGGCCAGGAGATCGGCTCCTCCGACGACGTGATCTCGGCGTTCGGCCGACTGCACGACGCGCTCGGCGGCTCGGTCCGCACCGTCCACGCAGACGACAAGCGCATCGAGCTGCACGTCGACAGGAGTCCCTTCGGGCCGGCGATCTGCCAGATCCCGTCGCTCTCCCGGCTCACCGAGGCGATCGCCGGACGGCTCGCCGCCCGCGTCACCGGCCGGGCCACCGTCGTCCACGACGAGAGCATCGGCCAGGGGGACCCGGCAGACCGGCTCCAGATCTTCATCGGCGACGTCGACGACGAGTTTCTCGGGAGCACCTACAGGTGGCCGCCGGCCGGAACGCACGACCAGTCCGACCCGTCGCCGCGCCTGGAGATGACCGTCTCCCTACCGCGCCAGAGCCACAGCGTGCCGGTGATCCGCCGCCTCGCCGCGCAGATCCTGCGCGCGTTCGGCGTGGCCGCCGACAGCATCCACGACGTGGAGCTGGCGATCTCCGAGGCCTGCGCCAACGTCATCCAGCACGCCGTCGACAGCGAGGGCTACGAGGTGAGCATCGAGCTCGCCGCGGACCGCTGCGCGATCACCGTCCTCGACCGGGGTGAGGGCTTCGAGGCCGAGATGCGGGACCAGGAGGACGTGGACGCCGAGAGCGGTCGCGGGCTGAGCCTCATGCGCGCGCTCGTGGACAACCTGAACTTCGTCAGCGAGCCCAAGGTCGGGGCGGTCGTGCACATGGTCAAGCAGCTCGACTACGACGACAGCCACCCGTTCCGCCGCAGCTCCGTCGATGACCGGGAGACCGCTCAGAGGGTGATCGCTCCGCTGAGCGCGCCCCGGTCGGCGAGGTCCTCGGCGAGGAACTGGCGCAGCAGGTCGACCGCCTGAACGATCTTCTGGCTCCGCAAGGAGTAGAAGACGTTGCTGCCCGAGCGCCGGGCGGAGACGATCCCGCGCTCACGCAGGACGGCGAGGTGCTGGCTGGCGTTGGACTGGCTGATGCCGAGCGCGTCGCACAGGTCACCCACGCTCAGCTCGCGATCCCGCAGCTCGTTGATGATGAGTAGTCGCTTGGGGTCAGCGATGGCCTTGCAGACACGCGCGTGGAGCTCCTGCAGCTGCGCTGCGACATCCGGGTCCATGCGTCCTCCCCTCGCCTTCTGAGTCGTCATTGTAGTGCGCCCGGGCCGTTCGGCCGGGTGTCGTTCAGATCTCGGCGGTCACCACGAAGACCAGCGACGCCGCCGAGAGCACGAAAACCCCGAGCGCGAGGATCGACGCGAGGTCGGTCCGCCAGGGGCGTCCGCTCGGTCTGTACCCGCTCGACGATGTTCGAGTACCGGCGCTCCCCCACCACGACGAGCCCGAGTGCCAGCACCAGCCCGAGCAGTCCCGGCACGGTCAGCACCAGGTCTCGGTCGGCGACGCGGACCAGCAGCGTCGAGAACGCCGCGACCGCCAACCCGGTCCGCTGCCATGCCATCGCCGTACGCTCCGCGGCGAGCCCCACGTCGAGCGCGGGCTCGGGTCGCCGCCGATGCGCGAGAAGCTCCCTGACGCCACGCATCGCTAGACCAGGAAGTCGTAGACGACGAGGCCGAGCGCGGAGACAGCCGCGAGCCCGAGCACCGAGGCCACGATCCTCGGCACCGGGGAGTGCGGGAGCTGCTCACCGAGCCGCATCGCCCGTTCGTTGCGCTCCCAGTGGGTGTAGGCGATCGCAGCCACCACTCCACCGAGGCCCACCAGCACGAAGCCGAGCAGGTGCCGGACCACCGAGAGGCCCGGCACGAACTGCACGACCGCGACCCCTGACGCCATCAACGCCAAGGAGGTACGCACCCAGGCCAGGAACGTCCGCTCGTTGGCGAGGGTGAACCGGTAGTCCGGGCTCTCGCCGACCTCGCGGAGCGGCGGTTGCCCGGACCCACGGATACCCGGCATCAGCTCAGCCGAGCGACGTCGACGCCGCGCACTGGTTCTTGCCGACGTCGAGCACGTCGATCTCCTCCTCCGGCGGGGTCAGCTGCCCGGCGTTGACCTGGCGGATCGTGTCGTAGAAGTCCGGCGCCGCGGGCAGAGAGGTCACGATCTCGTGGACGAACGCGCTCATCGCCTTCTCGTTGAGCAGCGTGGCGGTGAAGACGTCCGCGATCGTGGTGACCACGCGACCCTCCGCGTTGATCTCCTCCGCGGTGGACCAGTGGGCCGGGGCGACGATCGTCTCGGGGTCGAGCGGCTCGAGGCGCTCGTGGACGCTGCGGAACAGGTCCTCGGCGAGCTGCTCGGCCTGACCGGTGAGGTCGGGGCGACCGAGACCTCGGACGAAGACGGTGTCACCCACGAGGAGGACCTTGTCGCTGACGAGCAGGGCGATGGTGCCGGGCGTGTGGCCGGGCAGGTGCATGCTCATCACCTTCACCTCGGCGGAGCCGAGGTCGAGGACGTCGCCGTCCTTGAGCGGCACGTTCGGGAACGGCACGACACCGCCCGCGTCCTCCGGCGGCAGGTGGTACTCGACCCCGAGCTCCTGCGCCAGGGCGGGGCCGCCGCTGATGTGGTCGGCGTGCACGTGCGTGTCGACCACGTGGGTGACGGTCATGCCGTGTTCCTTGGCCATGTCCAGGTACGGCTGCGGGTCGCGGGTCGGGTCGACGATGACCGCGTTACCGCCGGGCACACCGATCAGGTACGACAGGCAGGCCTTGGCCGGACGCTGGAACTGCCACACGCGTACCTCGCCCGGAAGGTTCTCGATCTCGAAGGGCACGAGCAGCCGGTTCCAGGCGTCCGTGCCGCCCTCCATGGAGCGCGTGTTCTTGCCGAGCTCCTCGAACTCCTCGGTCACGAGCAGCGACCCGTTGCCCTGACCGCAGATCACGACCGCACCGTCGAGCGTGCGTTCCGCCTCGTCCTCGAGCTCCTCCATGACCCGGTACACCGGGACGTTGCGGGTCGGCACGGGGCGGCTGCCCTCCACCTTGCTTGCCTCGAACTCGTCGATGTTGCGTACGTCGAGGATCTCGGGCACGCGGCCCTCGGCGATCTCCCAGAACAGCTCGATCGGGGTGATGGTCTGTGCCACGGTCTCTCCCTCGCAGGGTGTGAAGAGGCCGGCGCGCGCACGGACGCCGGCGAAGATCTCGGAAGGGGTCTTGTTATATGCGCAATCACGAATGTAGTGTCCTGGCTCACAGATGGCAACGCTTTCTTTCACCAGGAAGGGACCTCGACCCATGGCAGACAGCCCAGCTGAGGACGTACCCGACAGCATGACGATCGTCGCCTGGAGCGGCGACCTCGACAAGATGTGGCCGACGCTGATCCTCGGCTCGACCGGTGCGGCCTACGGCATGCAGACCACGATCTTCTTCACCTTCTGGGGGCTCTTCCCCCTCGTCCGCGACGACGTCCGGATCACCGGCAACAACGCGATGACGAAGATGCTCTCCGGGATGAACCCACCCGGAATGGGACGGATGAAGCTCTCCAAGCTCAACATGGGCGGCGCCGGCTCCTGGATGATGCAGAAGCTCGCCAAGGACCAGAAGGTGGCCAGCCCCAAGGAGCTGGTCGAGATGTGCGTCGAGCTCGGCGTCAACCTGTGGCCCTGCGAGATGACGATGGACCTCCTCGGCCTCCGCCGCGACCAGCTCATCGAGGGCGTCGGCGAGCCGGTCGGCGCAGCCACCGCGCTCTCCGAGATGAACAAGTCGCAGATCAACCTCTTCATCTGATTCCCCGACCGCCAGCGGCCAAGCCGACCTACTTTTGAAACAAGGAGCGATTTTCCGATGGACCTCCAGCCTGACCTGACTGTCGACGCCAAGGGCCAGAAGTGCCCCATGCCCGTGCTGCTCACCTCTCGTGGGATCAAGAAGATCGAGCCGGGCCAGCTGATGCTCGTCGAGGCCACCGACGGCGGGTCGCAGAGCGACATTCCCTCCTGGGCCAAGGACACCGGCAACGAGCTGGTCGAGACCAGCTCCGGGGACGGCGTCTTCCGTTACCTCATCCGGAAGAAGTGAGACTTTCGTGCAGCTCGGATTCGCGATCGACCAGCGCACCTGTATCGGTTGCCATGCGTGCACGGTCGCTTGCAAGACGGAGAACGACGTACCGATCGGGCAGTTCCGCACGTGGGTGAAGTACGTCGACAGCGGGGAGTTCCCCGACACCACGCGCTCGTTCGGGGTGATGCGGTGCAACCACTGCACCGACGCGCCGTGCGTGAAGATCTGTCCCACGCAGGCTTTGTTCAAGCGTGAGGACGGGATCGTCGATTTCGACAACAGTCGGTGCATCGGCTGCAAGTCGTGCATGCAGGCGTGTCCGTACGACGCGATCTACATCGACGCGGAGACGCACACGGCGGCGAAGTGCAACCTGTGCGCGCACCGGGTCGACAACGACCTGGAGCCGGCCTGTGTCGTGGTCTGCCCGACCCACTCGATCTGGGTGGGTGACCTCGACGACCCGACCAGCGGGATCTCCAAGCTGGTCAACACGAACCAGACGGCGGTCCGCACGCCGGAGCAGAACACCGGCCCGAACGTCTTCTACCTCGGTGCTGACCAGGCGGTGCTCGACCCGCTGGCGGCGCCGGTGGACGACACCTACATCTGGGCCAAGCCGGACGCGCACCGTCTGGAGACCGCCGGTGACCTGCCGGGCAACCCGCGCAAGGGTTCGCGCACCACGCTCAACACCGCGCACCCGCGGCCGTGGGGCTGGAAGGTCGTCACCTACCTGTGGACCAAGGGCATCGGTGCCGGGGCGCTGGCGGTCGCGGCTCTGGCGGTCATCCTCGGCGTCGACTTCGGTGTCCTGGGCGACTACGTGGCTCCGGCGCTCGCGCTGTTCGGGGCGGCGACCACCGGTGGGCTGCTGGTGTGGGACCTCAAGCGTCCCGAGCGGTTCCTGTACATCTTCTTGAAGTCGAACTTCACCTCGTGGCTGGTGCTCGGCGCGTATGTCCTGACGTTGTTCTCCGGTGGTTCGGTGCTGTGGCTGCTCGCCGCGTTCTTCGACGTCGGCTGGGCGATGACGGCACTGGCCTGGCTGGCCATCCCGGCCGCCGCGATGATGGCCGGCTACACCGCGTTCCTGTTCGGCCAGGCCGAGGGCCGTGACCTGTGGCAGTCGCCGGTGCTGTTCTGGCACCTGCAGGCGCAGGCGGTGATGGTCGGCAGCGGGGCGCTCGCGGTCTTCGGGCTGTTCCTCGGACCTCGACGACGCCGCGTGGACGCTGATCATGGGCTCGTTCGTGATCGCGACGGTCGCGCACCTGGTGATCCTGCTCGTGGAGTACGCCGGCAAGCACGCGAGCCGTCAGGCCGCCACCGCTGCGCACGTGATCACCAGCGGCCGGTACTCCAAGCTGTTCTGGATGGGCAGCGTCGTCCCGACCGTCGTGGCCGCGGCGATCGGTGTGGTCGCGTGGCTGATGGGTCTGGACACGACGTCGGCCGCGCTGGTCGCCGTCGCCGGTCTCATCGTCCAGCCCGCGCTGCTGGCCTACGAGAGCGCGTTCGTCCGTGCAGGACAGGACATGCCGCTGTCGTGACCGTCTCTACCGCACTCACGCACCCGACTTCTTGGAAGGAACTGTCATGACAGCTGAGCTGGAGCGCGAGGGGACCGGGGTCCCCATGCCCGGCGCGCGCACGCATGAGCGGCTGCGGAACTACCCGCCGGCCGACACGTGGGACAACGTCGTGGAGTACGACTCGCGGTCGCACCCGAAGAAGGTGGCCCGCAACTACTCGCTGATCCCCACGATCTGCTTCAACTGCGAGTCCTCGTGCGGCCTGCTGGCCTATGTCGACCACGAGGACCTGTCGGTCAAGAAGTTCGAGGGGAACCCGGCCCACCCCGGCTCCCGTGGCCGCAACTGCGCCAAGGGCCCCGCCACGATCAGCCAGATCCACGACCCGGAGCGGATCCTCTACCCGCTCAAGCGGGTCGGCGAGCGCGGCTCGGGCCAGTTCGAGCGCGTGTCGTGGGAGGAGGCGCTGACCGACATCGGCGCCCGGATCCGCTCCGCGATCGTCGAGGAACGCATGGACGAGGTG
The DNA here is from genome assembly GCA_963700365.1 of uncultured Actinomycetota bacterium. GTDB lineage: Bacteria > Actinomycetota > Actinomycetes > Propionibacteriales > Nocardioidaceae > Nocardioides_C. Next base: position 128,218 of record CAVOXG010000001.1, read on the forward strand.
ATGTACCACGTCGGGCGTCCCGGTGAGGACGGCTTCGTCGAGCGGGTCCTGCAGGCCTGGGGCGTCGACGGGCACAACAGCCACACCAACGTGTGCTCGTCGGGTGGCCGCACCGGCTACACGCACTGGATGGGTTATGACCGGCCCTCGCCGGACTACGCCAACGCCAAGACGATCATCTTGCTGTCCTCCCACCTGGAGACCGGTCACTACTTCAACCCGCACGCGCAGCGGATCATGGAGGCCAAGCAGAACGGCGCCAAGCTCGTCTCGATCGACCTGCGGCTGTCCAACACCGCCTCGCACGCGGACCTGTGGATCGCGCCGTGGCCGGGCAGCGAGGCCGCGATGTTCCTCGCGGTCGCCTCCTACCTGCTGCGCACCCGCAAGATCGACAAGGAGTACCTCCGCCGCTGGGTGAACTGGGACGTCTACATGGAGCGTCTGCACCCCGAGGACCCCAACGACAGCTTCGAGCTCTTCCTGGAGCGGCTGACCGAGGACTACGCGAAGTACACCTTCGAGTACGCCGCGGCCGAGGCGCACGTGCCGGTCGCCCAGGTCGCCGAGCTCGCGCGGCTGGTCGGCGAGGCAGGCACCCGGCTGGCCACGCACACCTGGCGGTCGGCCGCGGCCGGCAACCTCGGGGGCTGGCAGATCACCCGGAGCCTGTTCTTCCTCAACGTGCTCACCGGCAGCGTCGGCACGGTCGGTGGCACCCACCCCAACGGCTGGGACAAGTTCATCGCCCACTTCCCCGACATGCCGGAGGCGAACGAGGCCTGGAGCGAGTTCCTCTGGCCCCAGGAGTACCCGCTCACCACCAACGAGATGTCGATCCTGCTGCCGCACCTGCTCAAGGACGGCCGGGGGAAGCTCGAGGTCTACTTCAGCCGGGTCTACAACCCGCTGTGGGTCAACCCCGACGGGTTCACCTGGATCGACGTGCTCACCGACGAGTCCAAGATCGGCCTCCACGTCGCGCTCACCCCGACCTGGAGCGAGTCGGCGACGTTCGCCGACTACGTCCTGCCGATGGGTCACGCCTCGGAGCGGCACGACACGATGTCGTTCGAGACGCACGCGTCGAAGTGGATCGCCTTCCGCCAGCCGGTCGGCCGGGTCGCCATGGAGAAGAAGGGCATCCCCTACTCCGACACCCGCGACGCGAACCCCGGTGAGGTCTGGGAGGAGAACGAGTTCTGGTTCGACCTCTCGTGGAAGATCGACCCCGACGGCTCGCTGGGCATCCGGAGGTACTTCGAGTCCAAGGAACACCCCGGTCAGAAGATGACCCAGGACGAGTACTACGACACCCTCTTCGCCCAGAGCGTCCCCGGCCTGCCCGAGGCCGCGAAGGCGCAGGAGATGACGCCGCTGGCATACATGCGCAAGTACGGCGTCTTCGAGGTCGCCAAGGACGTCTACCGGCTCGACGAGCGTCCGCTCACCGAGGCCGAGCTCGACGGGGCCACCCCCGACGAGAGGGGCGTGCTGCGCAAGCCGGTCACCCTGGAGTCCCAGCCGCCGCTGGTCGGTGAGGCCGGCGCCGTGGGTGTCGTCCAGGCAGACGGCACCAAGGTCGCCGGTTGGCTCTCGCCCTCGCGCAAGATGGAGATCTTCTCCACCACGCTGGCCGACTGGGGCTGGCCGGAGCAGGCGACGCCGGGCTACATCGAGTCGCACGTGTCCGCGAAGCGGATCAACCGTGAGGACAACGAGTTCGTCCTGATGCCGAACTTCCGCCTGCCCACGCTGATCCACACCCGCTCGGGCAACGCGAAGTTCCTCAACGAGATCGCGAACACCCACCCGTTGTGGATGAACAAGGGCGACGCGACCGCGATGGGGCTGGCGACCGGCGACCTGGTCCGGATCACCACCGAGATCGGGCACTTCGTCGCCCGGGTCTGGTCCACCGAGGCGATCCGCCCCGGCGTCACCGGCCTCTCCCACCACATGGGCCGGTGGATGCAGGAGGGTCACCCCGGAAGCCGCTGGGTGATGGGCAAGGTCAAGCTGAACAAGTCCCCGGACGGGATCTGGAAGCTCCGCTACACCGAGGGCGTCAAGCCCTTCAAGAGCGAGGACCCCGACTCCGAGCGGATCTACTGGGACGACCCGGGCGTGCACCAGAACCTCGCGTTCCCGGTCCAGCCCGACCCGGTCTCGGGCATGCACTGCTGGCACCAGAAGGTGCGCATCGAGAAGGCACACCCCGACGACCAGTACGGCGACGTCGAGGTCGACGTGAACAAGTCCCGCGAGGCCTACCAACGCTGGCTGACCATGACCCGCCCCGGCCCCGGCCCCGGCGGCCTGCGCCGGCCGGAGTTCATGATGCGCCACGTCACCCCCAAGCGGAAGGCATACCTCGCCTCCGCTCCTGCTGGAGGAAACGACCGATGAACCTTCTCTCCCGCCGCCGCCCCGCGGTGGAGGTCGACCTTGCCGCCGTGCACGAGGCACTCGGCACGGTCATCGACCCCGAGCTGCACCTGCCTCTGCCCGAGGCCGGGATGCTCGGGGACGTCGAGATCGACCGGAGCCGGCACCGTCAAGGTGTCGGTCCGGCTGACCACGCCCGCGTGCCCGATGAAGGAGACCCTCGGCGCCGACGTCACCGCCGCGGTCAGCCAGGTCGCCGGGGTGATGCGCGTCGAGGTCTCCTTCGCCGCCATGAGCGAGAACGAACGGATGCGGCTCGCCGCGCGCCTGCGCGGGGACACCCCCGAGGGCACGCACAAGTTCGGTCTCGACTCCACGACGAAGGTGTACGCCGTCGCCAGCGGCAAGGGCGGCGTCGGCAAGTCGACGGTCACCGCCAACCTCGCGGTCGCGCTCGCGCAGCAGGGCCAGCGGGTCGGCATCCTCGACGCCGACGTGTGGGGCTACTCCATCCCCCACCTCTTCGGGGTACGACGGGCGCCGATCGCGATCAAGGGCCTGATGCTCCCCGTCGAGGCACACGGCGTCTCACTCATGTCGGTCGGCTTCTTCGTCGCCGACGAGGAGCCGGTCGTCTGGCGCGGCCCGATGCTGCACAAGGCACTCGAGCAGTTCCTCGGCGACGTCCACTGGGGCGAGCTCGACGTCCTGCTCATCGACCTCCCCCCGGGCACCGGCGACATCACCATGTCGCTGCTCGAGCTCGTCCCCGACGCCGCGCTCATCGCGGTCACCACCCCGCAACCCGCGGCCCAGACCGTCGCCGAACGGGTCGGCCGGATGGCCCGCAACGCCCGGATGCCCGTGGCCGGCGTCATCGAGAACATGTCCGCACTGGTCTGCGGGTCCTGCCACGAGAGCACCGCGTTGTTCGGCACCGGCGGCGGCCAGCGCCTCGCCGAGGCCATCGACGCACCGCTCCTCGGACAGGTCCCGCTCGACATCGAGCTCCGAGAGGGAGGCGACGCCGGCGTGCCGGCGATGATCTCCCACCCCGAGGCGCACTCCGTGGCCGAGCTGCGCCGCATCGCAGCCGAGCTGCCCGTCGTACGACGGAGCCTGGTCGGTCGGTCGCTCCCGCTCGCGGTTGTCTGAGCGGAGCAACCTTCCTGGTGATGCCGCGGCCGGTCGACCTTCGGGTCGGCCGGCCGTGGTGTTTTCGGCGGCACGGACATCTGGATGCCGGGCTGGGAGAGATGAGGTGGGAGGCAGCAGACATGGACCATGGCAGCAGCCGGCCGATCAGCCGTCGCACGCTCCTGTCCGCCGGCGCGGCGGCCGTTGCGGGCACCACGCTCGGCGGCTGCGGGATGTTCGGCGAGAGGTCCGGTGACGACGGACCGGCGCTCGACCCGGTGACCGGGGTCGCCCTGCGTGAGCCGGAGATGCTCCGCGGCGAGGCTGGCGTGCTCCGGGTGACGCTCGAGGCGGCGGCCGGCACGCACGAGGTGGCCGGTCGCGAGGTGACGACGCTGGGCTACAACGGCGGTCTGCCCGGACCGACCCTCACGCTCCGCGCCGGCGACCGGCTGCAGGTGCACCTGGTCAACGGGCTCGACCGAGGACACGAACCTGCACGTCCACGGCCTGCACGTGTCGCCGAGGGGCAACGGTGACAACGTGTTCGTCTCCATCGCACCGGGTGACTCCTTCGACTACGACTACCAGCTGCCGGACGACCACCCGCCCGGCGTCTACTGGTACCACCCGCACCTCCACGGCCTGGTCGCCGACCAGGTGTACGGCGGTCTCTACGGCGCGATCGTGGTCGAGGACCCCGACCCGGTCGACGTCGCGCGCGAGCGGCTGCTGGTCGTCTCGGACCTCAGCCTGGACGCCTCCGGTCAGGTCGTGGCGCCGTCGCAGATGGAGCAGATGATGGGCCGCGAGGGCGAGCTCGTGCTGGTGAACGGCCAGGTCGCCCCCCGGATCGAGATGGTCGCCGGCAGCCGGGAACGCTGGCGGGTCGTGAACGCGTGCAGCGCCCGGTTCCTCTCCCTACGTCTCGACGGCCACGCGATGCACCTGCTCGGCATGGACAGCGGGCGGTTCGCCGAGCCCCGCGCCACCGACCACGTCCTGCTGCTGCCCGGCAACCGCGCCGACCTCCTGGTCACCGCGGGTCGCGGGGGCGGGGTGCTGCGCGCCCTCCCCTACGACCGCGGCGGCATGGGGATGATGGGCGGCATGCGCTCCCGGGGCACCGGGCCGGTCCACCTGGCCACGGTCGCCGTGACCACGGATGGGACCGCCGACACCGGGCCGCTGCCTGCCTTCGACCCGCCGCGCGACCTGCGCGAGGAGGACGTGGCAGGGCGCCGCGAGCTCGTGTTCGCCACGGGCATGGGGGGCATGGGCATGGGCGGCATGGGCATGGGCGCCGGCCGGGCCATGGGCGACATGATGAGCTTCACCATCGACGGTCGCGAGTTCGCGCACGACCGGGTGGACCAGGAGGTGCGCGCCGGGACCGTCGAGGAGTGGACGATCCGCAACGACAGCCCGATGGACCATCCGTTCCACCTGCACGTCTGGCCGATGCAGGTCCTCGAGGAGAACGGCACGGCCCACGAGGCACCGGTGTGGCAGGACGTCGTGAACGTGCCCGCCCGAGGCAGCGTGCGGGTCCGCGTCGCCTTCGACGACTTCGACGGACGGACGGTGTACCACTGCCACATCCTCGACCACGAGGACCGCGGGATGATGGGCGTCGTCGAGGCCTCTCCCGGCTGACCGTCGAGCCCAATCCACGCGACTGCCTACACTGTGGGCGATGCAGACGACGATCCGCGCGCTCACCGGACGGCCGCAGGCCGCCTGGAAGCCGTGGCTGCTCGGGCTGCTGGTGCTCGGCATCGTCGGCATGCACGGCCTGGTTCTCGGCGCCGGTACGACGGCCACCCACCACGGTCTCCCGGCGGCGGTACCTGCCGCGACCGCCGCGGTCGACGAGATGGCCCACCATTCCTGGCCCGTGCCGACGTCGACGACCACCGAGGCGACGACGATGCCGGACGGCGGGGGCGACGAGGACGCGGCTTCTGCCATCGCTCTCTGCATGGCCCTGCTGCTGGCGTTCGTCGTCGCTCTGGCCGGCGCCCGTCGTACCACCTGGGTCTCGCTCCTCGACCGGCTGTCGCCGCGGCAGGCGCTCCCTGAGGCGCCCCTGCTGCGGGACCGGACGCCGGTGCCCCGGTTCACGGTGATGCGCTGCTGACAGGTCCCCGGGGACACATCGAGTCCCGAGGTCGACCGAACTTGCAGACACCCGAGTACACAAGGAGAAACCATGCGCTACACGCGCGCACTCGCGGCGACGGCCGCTGCACTCACCCTGACCCTGGCCGGCTGCTCGTCGACGGAGTCGTCGGCCGGCGGCGAGGGGTTCAACGACGCCGACGTCGACTTCACCACCGACATGATCCAGCACCACGCCCAGGCGCTGTCGATGGTGGACCTGACCATGGGCCGCGAGCTCGACCCCGAGATGGTCGAGCTGACCGAGCAGATCCGGGCGGCCCAGGCGCCGGAGATCGAGAAGATGGTCGACTGGCTGGAGGAGTGGGACCAGCCGGTCCCGGAGACCAGCCGCGACCACGCCAACGCCCACGCGGAGGACCACGGCGCAGGCGGCGCGATGGACGCCGACATGCCCGGGATGATGAGCGCGGAGGAGATGACCGCGCTCGAGAACGCGCCGGACGCCGACTTCGAGGAGCTCTGGCTCCAGATGATGATCGAGCACCACCAGGGCGCCGTCGAGATGGCCGAGATCGAGCTGGACGAGGGCGAGAGCGCCAAGGCGACCGGGCTCGCCGAGGAGATCATCAGCGCCCAGGAGGACGAGATCTCCCAGATGCAGGAAATGCTGAAGGGCTGATTTCGATGACCCACGCGTCCCGCATCCGCCGGGCCGGCTGGGTCGCGCTGCTCCTGCTCCTGCCGGTCGGCTGCTCGTCGGCCGGCACGGAGCAGGACAGCGGCGCCCACCCGCCGGGGGCCGAGGAGAACCCGTTCGGCCACGTGCACGGGCTCGGGGTGAACCCGGCCGACGGCCGGCTCTACGTCGCCTCGCACATGGGGGTCTTCGAGCAGACCGACGGCGGGTTCGAGCGGATCGCCGACCGCTGGCAGGACACGATGGGCTTCACCGTCGCCGGTCCCGACCACTTCCTCGGCAGCGGTCACCCCGACCTGCGCGAGGACAAGCCAGCCCACCTCGGACTGGTGGAGTCGACCGATGCCGCGAAGACCTGGGAGCCGCTCTCGCTCGAGGGGGAGGCCGACTTCCACGTGCTCGAGCTCGCCGGCGACCGTCTCTACGGCTACGACTCGACGAGCCAGACGCTGATGGTCACCGAGGACCGCACGACCTGGTCGGACGTGCTCACCGCGCCGGTGCTCGACGCCGAGTCCGACCCCGGCGACCCCGACCGGCTCGTGCTGTCCGACCCCCGAGGCGAGCTCATGTCGCTCGAGGTCGGCGGCCGCCCCGAGCCCCTCCCCGACAGCCCCCGGGTGGGCGTCCTCGACTGGCCGGCCTCCGACCTCCTCGTCGGGCTCGGCGCCGAGGGCGAGGTCTGGCTGAGCCGAGACGGCGGCAGCCGGTGGGACCAGGCGGGCGTCGTACCCGGCTCTCCGCAGGCGCTCACGGCCACCGAGGACGGGTGGTACGCCGCGAGCGACCACGGCCTGTACTCCTCGACCGACCAGGGCGCCACCTGGCACCTCGTCGACGGGGTCTGACGACCCTTGCGCGATACCCCCTAGAGGTATAGGCTCCAGATACCCCCAGGGGGTACGACGAGGAGGACCGACATGGCACACACCCAGCCCGGCTACATCGCCGAGAAGCCCGCGCACCTCAACCGGCTCAAGCGCATCGAGGGCCAGGTGCGAGGCATCCAGCGGATGGTCGACGAGGACACCTACTGCATCGACATCCTCACGCAGATCTCGGCCGTGACGAAGGCGCTGGAGACCGTCGCCCTGTCCCTCCTCGACGAGCACCTGCGCCACTGTGTCAGCGACGCGGTCCGCGTCGGGGGCACCGAGGCGGACGACAAGATCACCGAGGCGTCCGCGGCCATCGCGCGTCTCGTCCGGTCCTGAGACCGGCACACCACCACCCACAAAGGAGTCAGCATGACGACGCAGACCTTCAACGTCACCGGGATGACCTGCGGCCACTGCGCCGGGGCCGTGACCAGCGAGCTCAAGGCCCTCGACGGCGTCAACGACGTCAACGTCGACCTGGTAGCCGGCGGCACGTCCACGGTCACCGTGACCAGCGAGGCCCCGATCGAGGAGGCCAAGGTCGTCGGCGCCCTCGAAGAGGCAGGCGACTACAAGCTCGCCTGACCCGGCGAGCAGCAAGCACCCATCCGCCCCGTGACGGGCACGCACAGAGGAGACAGCACATGACCACGCAACCGATCCAGACCGAGGGCAAGACCACCGACCTCGAGCTCGAGATCAGCGGCATGACCTGCTCCTCGTGCGCGAACCGGATCGAGAAGAAGCTCAACAAGCTCGAGGGCGTCAGCGCCACGGTCAACTACGCCACCGAGAAGGCGAAGGTGACCTTCAGCGGTGACGTCAAGCCCGAGGACCTGGTCGCCACGGTGGAGGCGACCGGGTACGGCGCCACCCTGCCCGCGCCACCGGCTCCCGCAGGGGAGCCCGGTGGCCCGGCGGAGGCATCCGACCGGGACGACGAGGCCGCCCGCTGGTGGCAGCGCCTCGTCGTCTCGGCGGTGCTCACCGTGCCGGTCGTCGCGATGTCGATGATCCCGTGGCTGCAGTTCGACAACTGGCAGTGGCTCTCGCTGACCCTCGCCTCGCCGGTGGTCGTGTGGGGTGCGCTGCCCTTCCACCGCGCGGCCTGGACCAACGCCCGCCACGGCGCCACCACGATGGACACGCTCGTGTCGGTCGGCGTGATCGCGGCCTACGTCTGGTCGCTGTGGGCGCTGTTCTTCACCCACGCCGGCATGCCCGGCATGAAGATGGAGTTCACGCTCCTGCCGACCTCCGACGAGGGCGGCGCGCACATCTACCTCGAGGTCGCCGCCGCGGTGACGACGTTCATCGTGCTCGGCCGCTACCTCGAGGCGCGGGCCAAGAAGTCCTCGGGCGCGGCACTGCGGGCGCTGCTCGACATGGGCGCCAAGGACGTGGCGGTGCTGCGCGACGGCGCCGAGGTGCGGATCCCGGTCGGACAGCTCGCCGTCGGTGACACCTTCGTGGTCCGTCCCGGCGAGAAGATCGCCACCGACGGCGTGGTGGAGTCCGGTACGTCGGCCGTCGACGCGTCGATGCTGACCGGCGAGCCGGTCCCCGTCGAGGTCGGCCCCGGCGACGACGTCGTGGGCGCCACGGTCAACGCGGGCGGGCGGCTCGTCGTACGCGCCACCCGCGTCGGCGCGGACACCCAGCTCGCCCAGATGGCCCGCCTCGTCGAGGAGGCCCAGACCGGCAAGGCCGAGGTCCAGCGCCTCGCCGACCGCGTGTCGGGCATCTTCGTGCCGATCGTCATCGGCCTGGCGCTGCTGACGCTCACCGTCTGGCTGCTGACCGGCAACCCGACGACCGCCTCCTTCAGCGCCGCCGTGGCCGTCCTGATCATCGCCTGCCCGTGCGCGCTGGGCCTGGCCACGCCGACCGCGCTCATGGTCGGCACCGGCCGCGGCGCCCAGCTCGGCATCCTGATCAAGGGCCCCCAGATCCTGGAGAGCACCCGCGTCGTCGACACGATCGTGCTCGACAAGACCGGCACCGTGACCACCGGCAAGATGAGCGTCGCCTCCGTGCACCCCGCCGAGGGCGAGTCCGCCGACGAGGTGCTCCGGGTGACCGGGGCTCTCGAGGACGCCTCCGAGCACCCGATCGCCCAGGCGATCGCCGCCTACGCCAACGAGCAGGTCGGCGACCTCCCCGAGGTGGAGGGCTTCACCAACCACGGCGGCCTCGGCGTCTCCGGCGTCGTCGACGGCCACGCGGTCGTCGTCGGCCGCGCCTCGTGGCTGCGCGGCGAGTGGGCGATGCAGATCCCCACCTCGCTGGAGAGCAGCGCGGCGGCGGCCGAGGCGGAGGGTCGGACCCCGGTGTGGGTCGGCTGGGACGGCCGGGTCCGAGCCGTCCTCGTGGTCTCCGACAGCATCAAGGAGAGCTCCGCCGAGGCGATCACCCAGCTGCGCGAGCTCGGGCTGCGGCCGGTGCTGCTCACCGGCGACAACGAGCGCGCCGCCCGCGCGGTCGCCGCACAGGTCGGCATCGACGACGTGGTCGCCGAGGTGCTGCCCGCCGACAAGGTCGACGTGGTCAAGCGGCTCCAGTCCGAGGGCGCGGTCGTCGCCATGGTCGGCGACGGCGTCAACGACGCCGCCGCCCTGGCCCAGGCCGACCTCGGCCTGGCGATGGGCACCGGCACCGACGTCGCCATCGAGGCCAGCGACCTGACCCTGGTCCGCGGCGACCTCAAGGCCGCCCCGGACGCGATCCGGCTGGCCCGGGCCACGCTGAGGACGATCAAGGGCAACCTGTTCTGGGCGTTCGCCTACAACGTGGCGGCGATCCCGCTGGCAGCCCTCGGCTTCCTCAACCCGTTGATCGCGGGAGCCGCGATGGCGTTCAGCTCGGTCTTCGTGGTGACCAACAGCCTCCGGCTGCGCCGCTTCAAGGCCGGCTGAGCTCCCGGGGACGTTGCGCTCCCCACCTCCGGCGCGACAGAGTGCTCCCTGGAACCTGTTCCAGTCTCGGGAGGTCGGGGATGACGACGCACGAGGTGCTCGGTCGCGCGGTGCGGATGCCGGTCGAGGTGCGCACGGCGCGCGCGGCCACCGCGATGTTCTCGGTCCCGGCCGGCCGGGCCCAGGCGATGATCGACGAGTCGGGCCTGGAGGTGCTCCCACACCGGCCCGGTCGCAGCCTGGTCGGTCTCGTGTTCGTCCGGTACGTCGACGGCGACCTCGGCCCGTACGACGAGTTCGGGGTGTGCGTCCTGGTCCGCAGGCACGACTCCCCCGCCCGTCGTACGACGTGGGCGAACCTGCGCTCCCTCGCCGCCGGCGACGCGGGCGTGCTGATCCACCGGCTGCCCGTCGACGGGGAGTTCACCCTGGCCGCCGGGCGCGGCATCTGGGGCTTCCCGAAGACGATCGCGAGCTTCGACGCCGACCTCGAGGGGGCGGCCAAGCACGTCCGGCTGAGCCAGGACGGCGAGCTCGTCGCCGACCTTGCGGGTGCGACCGGGCCTGCGGCTGCCGGCGCCGGGCAGCAACCTGGCGCTGACGGCGTACTCCCACCTCGACGGGGTCACCCGGTACACCTCGTGGGAGATGGACCCGAGCGGCGTCCGGACCCGCCCGGGTGGCGCGGACCTCGGGCTCGGCGCTCACCCGATCGGGCGCGAGCTGGCCGCGCTCGGGCTGCCGCGGCGTGCGGTCTTCAGCACCAGCATCGCCAACCTCGCGATGAGCTTCGGGGACGCCCAGAAGGTGTGAGCCTCCGCTGCGACCCAGCCTCAGCCGATCTCGACGAGGGTGTCGGCGGTGACCTCCGAGACCACCGAGACCCGGCCCTTGCGGTACGACGGCACCGACCCGTCCGCCTCGTAGATGCAGCCCCTGTCGGCGCCCTGGCTCCGGAGCCCGGACAGGTCGCCGGCTCCCCAGTCGCTCGGGTACTCCCGCTGGAGGCTCGGGAACATCACCTGGGTCTCGCCGGCCGCGTGCCCGAGTCCGACCACGTGCCCGATCTCGTGCATGAGCAGCTTGCCGACCGTCGTACCGGTCCCGAACCCGCTGTCGAGCACCCCGTTGAAGGCGCTGTTGAGGACCACGGTCCCGCGCCGCCAGGTCAGGATGTCGGCGCCGTCCTCGTCGACCGTGCCGCCCCAGCCCATCGGGCCGCCGACGCCGGCCACGCTCTCGCCGGTGATCAGCGGTGACTGCGCCGCGCTGGCCCACGCGATCACGATCTGGGTGCCGGCCGGGTAGCTCTCCGCGGAGCTGTCCTGAGGCACCAGCTTCGTGGCTCCCACGTACTCGAGGTCCAGGCCGGTGGCCTGCTCGATCCGGGCGACCGCGCCCTGGGTGTCCTCCAGCGCGGACGCCGGGCCGTTGGCGGTGTTCACGCGGTAGGTGATCGTGCTGCACGGGTTCCAGCGGGCCGCCTGGTCGTGATGTAGGTGAAGTCGTTCGGGTCACCGAGCGCGGCGGTGGGTCGTTCGGCGACCACCGGGTCCGACTGCGGCTCGGGGATCGGGCCCGGCTCCCAGCGTCGTGCCACCCGGAAGGTCTTCGTCGCGCTGACCGCACGCGAGAGGCCCTCTCGCCGCTGACCGTCGGTGACCGGTGCGACCAGTCGGTACGTGAAGGTGCCGTACGTCGATGTCGGCACCGGCATCCGGTACCGGCCCACGCGGCTCGTGACCCGGGACCGGGTCCGCCAGCGGCCGGCCGCGCGCTCCTGGAGCAGCACGGTCCGCGCGCCACCCCGGGCGACCCGGCCCCGCACCGTGACGGCGGCGCCGCGGTCGGCGACACCCTCGCTCCAGTGGGCGCTGAGGCCCCGGCGCTGGGCGGAGACCAGGACGTCGGTCGTGGACGAGTACACCGTCGTGTCGCCGGTAGCGCTGTGGACGCGGTACCTCGCCGCACCCACGGTGTCGTGGGTCAGCGGGAAGCTGAACGAGCCGACGTGCCCGTCGACGCTCGCCTGCTGCCGCGCCTCGGTGACCCACCGCCGCTCGTCCGGGAGGAACCGGTCGAGGTGGACGACCTGACCCTCCTCCGCGGGCCCGACCACGCCGGCGACCAGGGTGCGCTGGCCCACCAGCGGACGGGTGTCGGACCAGTCGACGTGGACCACCGGTGCGGGAGCAGCAGACGTGGCGGGCGTCCAGGCACCGGCGTGGCGGTGAGGAGCCCGGCGGCGACCACGGCGACCAGGACCCCTTCTCGGGGTGGTGTGACGCAGGGATGGTGGCATGGGTCCGCTTCGTCCGATGGGATCTGTCACGTCCCCTATCGGCCGACATATGCCGTTACTTGACCTGTTTGCGCCGATCGGCCCGGTCTACTCGGGACCGAAGCCCCTACGGCGGCTGCCCGCCGCCCCGGAGCATCGAGGGGAGGGGCCGGACGGCCTGCGAGAGGGGACATGATGGCCACCCAGACCCGGGTCAGGGAGACGACACCGAATCAGGTGCCGACAGAGCGGCGGCCGGGGTCGGTGTGGTTCGTGCTCATGCTCGTGGGCGGCCTGCTCGGCGTCGTCTCCGGCGCGTGGCAGACCGTGGAGCGGATCGCCTACGCCTCAGGCGGCAACGCCGACGCGATCTGCGAGATCAACGCGGTGCTCTCCTGCAACAGCGTGTTCTCGCACTGGCAGTCCTCCGCCCTCGGCATCCCGAACTCCCTGATCAGCATGCCGGTGTTCGCGATCCTCGCCGCCGGCGGCCTGGCCGGGCTGCTCGGCACCCGGCTGTCGCGCGCCTTCGCCGCGACCCTGCTCGGGCTCACGGTCTTCATGGCCCTCTTCCTGACCTGGTACATGCAGCAGTCGGCGTTCGCGATCGGCGTGCTCTGCATCTACTGCACGGTGTGCGCCGTCAGCGTGGTCACGATCGGGATCGGTGTGACCCGGGTGGCCGACGCCACCGGCGCACTGGGCACCGGCGGTGTCGGCCGTCAGCTGCGGCTGCTGGTCGAGGCGAGGGCGGACATCGTCATCTGGCTCGGCCTCGCAGCGCTGATCGCCGTACTCCTCTACGCCGGGCTCGCGCTCTGAGCCGACCCGTAGTAGCCGAGCCGCAGCAGCTCGGTGATCTCGCTGACGAGCGGCATGCGGGGGTTGGTGCGGTTGCTGAGGTCTGAGAACGCGGTCATCGCAAGCTCCGGCAGCGCCTCGAGGAACTCGTCCTCGGTGACCCCGACGTCCTTGAGGGTCCGCGGCATGTGCAGCCGGTCGAGCAGCTCGGAGACGCCCTCGAACAGGCGACGACGGTTCTCGTCGGGCCCGTGCCCGCCGAACACGACCCGGCCGAGCTGGGCGTACTTGTCGGGTGCGACGTAGGCGGAGTAGCCGGGAGCCGGCATGAACTTGCTCGGCAGGGCTGCGTTGTAGAGCAGCACGTGCGGGAGGAAGATCCCGTTCGCGCGGCCGTGGGCGATGCCGAACCTCGCCCCCGTCGCGTGCGCCAGGGCGTGGTTGACTCCGACGAAGGCGTTGGAGAACGCCAGCCCGGCCAGGGTCGCGGCGTTGGCCATGTCCGTCCTCGCGGCGAGGTCCGCCGGGTCGTCGTACGCCTTGGGCAGGGCGTCGAAGATCAGCCGGGCCGCCTGCACGCAGAACGCGTCGGTGTACGGCGAGGCGAAGATCGACACGGCCGCCTCGAGCGCGTGGGTCAGCGCGTCGACCCCGCTGTCGACCGTGACCGACCGCGGCATGCTCAGGGTCAGCAGCGGGTCGACGATCGCGACCTCGGGGACCAGGCTGTAGTCGACCAGCGTCTCCTTGTGGGGGCCGACGGTCACCACCGCGGCGGGCGACACCTCCGACCCGGTGCCCGACGTGGTCGGGATGGCCACCAGCCGGACGGTGTGCGGGTCCCGCGGGTAGTCCGCGACGCGCTTGCGGGGGTCGAGGAAGGGCAGCGTCAGGGCCTCCAGGGACAGGTCCGGGTGCTCGTGGAAGAGCCGCATCGCCTTCGCCGCGTCGATCACCGAGCCGCCGCCGACGGCGACGACGAGGTCCGGGCGGGCGCGGTCGAGCAGGTCGACACCGCGCCGGATGATCGACTCGTCGGGCTCAGGCTCGACCTCGTTGAACACCTGGACGTGGGCGGCCTGGAGCTTGCTCCGCAGCTGGTCGACCACGCCCCGCTGCTCGGTGAGGGCGTCGGTGACCACCACGACCGAGCGGCAGTCGATGTCCCGGAGGTTCTCGAGCGCGCCGGCGTTGAAGAAGGTGTTGGCCGGCACCCGGAACCACTGCGGCGGCGTGCGCCGGCGGGACACGGTCTTGACGTTGAGCAGCTGCCGGTAGTTGACGTTCTCGGTGGTCGTGGAGCCGCCCCACGTGCCACACCCGAGCGAGAAGGTCGGGGTCAGGTTGTTGTAGACGCCGCCCAGCGCACCGACCGCGGTGGGTGCGTTGACCAGGATCCGTCCGGTGCGGACGGCGCGCGCGTAGGCGTCCACCACCGCGTCGTCGTTGGCGTAGATCGCCGAGGTGTGGCCGAGACCGCCGTGCTCGGTGACCAGGACGGCCGTGTCGATGGCGTGCTCGGTGCTCGGGCTGCGCACCAGCCCGAGGACCGGCATGAGCTTCTCCTGCACCAGCGGATGGGCGGCGAGCTCCTCGAGGTCGGCGGGCAGCGGGGCGAGGAGGATCTTGGTCGTCGCAGGGACCTCGAAGCCGGCTCGCCTCGCCAGGTCGGGGGCCTGCTGGCCGAGGGCCTCCATGTTCACCTTGTCCGTGCAGCCGAACGCGAACTCCGCGAGCGCGTCCGCCTCCTCGGCGGTCAGCAGGTGCGCGCCCATCCGCGTGAACTCGGCGACCATCTCGTCGTACACCTCGTCGTCGACGATGCAGGTCTGCTCGGCCGGGCAGATCACGGAGGCGTCGAAGGTCTTGGAGATCAAGATGTCGACGACCGCGCCCTCCACGTCCGCGGTGCGGTGGATGTAGATCGGGGCGTTGCCCGGCCCCACGCTCAGGGCCGGCTTGCCGGCGGCGTTGGCCAGGGCGACGATCTTCGGCCCGCCGGTGACCCAGATGAAGTCGACCTTCGGGTGCTTGAACAGGTAGTGGGTGACCTCGTGGGCCGCGTCCGGGATGACCTGGAGCGCCCCGGGCGGCATGCCCGCGGACTCGGCGGCCTCGCGGAGGATCTCCACCGCGCGCTCGCAGCACCGGACGGCGTACGGCGAGGGCCGGAACAGGACGGCGTTGCGGGTCTTGGCGGCCACGATCGCCTTGTAGAGCACGGTCGAGGTCGGGTTGGTGACCGGCGTGATCGCGAGCACCACCCCGATCGGCTCGGCCACGTGGACGATGTTGCGCTCCACGTCCTCGTCGATGACGCCGACCGACCGTTTGTCCCGCAGGTAGTCGGACAGGAACTCGGTGGCGACGTAGTTCTTGACCACCTTGTCCTCGAAGACGCCGAAGCCGGTCTCGGCGATGGCGAGCTCCGCGAGCTCGGTCGCCGCTCTCACCCCCGCGGTGACCATCGCGTCGACGATGCGGTCCACCTGCTCCTGGTCGAGCCGGCGGAACGCCGTCGCCGCCTCGGTGGCCGTGTCGACGATGCCGTCGATGTCGTGGGTCCGGTCGCCGTTGGTCATGGCTCGCTCCAACCCTGGGATAGCCGGTCCCTCAAGACTTCCTCGGCCGGGCCGCGCCGCCCAGAGCCGATGGTCCCGACGACCCGACCCGGGGACCTTCGCCCCGTGACGCCCGGGCGGCCGGCCGCCTACGGTCGAGAGAAGACGAGAGGCATCCCCATGAACGTTCGCGACGAGCGGCCGTGGGCCGCGAGCTACCCGCCCGGCGTCCCGCTGGACATCGACATCCCCGACGAGTCGCTGGTCGACCTCTTCGAGACGTCCGTACGACGCTACGGCCCCAAGGTGGCCCTCGACTTCTTCGGCGCCACGACCACCTACAGCCACCTCGGCGACCAGGTCGCCCGCGGCGCCGAGGTGCTCAGACGGCTCGGGGTGGGCCCCGGGGACCGGGTCGCGATCATCCTGCCCAACTGCCCCCAGCACGTCGTCGCGTTCTACGCCGTGCTGCGTCTCGGCGCCGTCGTCGTCGAGCACAACCCGCTGTACACGCACGACGAGCTCGAGTTCCAGCTCGGCAACCACCTGCCGCGGGTGGTCATCGCCTGGGACAAGGTCGCCCCGATGGCCCACGAGATCGGGAACCAGATCGGTGTCGGCTCGGTGCTCGCGGTGAGCCTGCCGACGGCTATGCCGTTGAAGATGCGGCTGCTGCTGCGCCTCCCGGTGCCCAAGGCGCGCGAGTCACGCGCCGCGCTGACCGCGCCCGCGCCGGGGCTGTGGAAGTGGGACCAGCTGGTCGCCCACACTCCCGCGCTCCGCTACGACTACCCACGGCCGACCGCGGAGGACACAGCGCTGCTGCAGTACACCGGGGGTACGACGGGGCGCCCCAAGGGCGCGGTGCTCACCCACCGCAACCTCCGGGCCAACGCGGAGCAGGGGCTCGTCTGGCTCCCCGGCATCCGCCGGGGCGAGGAGGTCGTCTACGGGGTGCTTCCGCTGTTCCACGCCTACGGGCTGACGCTCTGTCTGACCTTCGCGATCGCCGCGGGCGCCACCCTGGTGCTCTTCCCGCGGTTCGACGTCGACCTGATGCTGGACGCCCAGAAGCGGCGGCCCGCCACGTTCCTGCCCGCGGTGCCGCCGATCTACGCGACGCTGGCCGAGGCCGCGCGGGAGAACGACGTCGACCTCACCTCGATCCGCTACGCCTTCTCCGGAGCCATGGCGCTGCCGCGGGAGACCGCCGAGCTCTGGGAGTCCGCAACCGGAGGGGTGCTGGTGGAGGGCTACGGGCTGACCGAGACCTCGCCGGTCGCGACGGGCAACCCGGTCGACGCGAACCGTCCCGGGACCATCGGGGTCCCGCTGCCGTCCACCGAGGCCAGGGTCGTGGACCGCGACGACCCCACCAAGGAGGTCGCGCCGGGCCGAGCCCGGCGAGCTCTTGCTGCGGGGTCCTCAGGTCTTCCGTGAGTACTGGCACCGCCCGGAGGAGTCGGCGGTCATGGTCCTCGACGACGGCTGGATCCGGACCGGCGACGTCGTCGTGATGGACGACGACGGCTACTTCACCATCGTCGACCGCATCAAGGACCTGATCATCACCGGCGGTTTCAACGTCTACCCGAGTGAGGTCGAGGCGGCCATGCGCCAGATCCCGGGTGTCGCCGACGCGGCCGTGGTCGGGGTGCCGTCCGGGCACAGCGGTGAGGAGGTCATGGCGGCTGTGGTGATGAAGCCCGGCGCGAGCTTCGACGAGGCCGCGGTCCGTGAGGCCGCGCGTGAGCGGCTGACCCCCTACAAGGTGCCGAAGCGGGTCTTCGAGATCGACGAGCTGCCCCGCACGGTGATCGGCAAGATCCTGCACCGTCAGGTGAAGGACGAGCTCCAGGAGCGGCAATCCGCGCCTGGGTCAAAGCAGGCGTAAGTGGACCAGTCCATCCGGCCCACGAGGGCGCATACTAGGGGGTGATGAAGTCACGTTCCGCCGCCTCGCGGCGACACCTCGCCAGCAGCCCCTTCAAGCCCCAGCCCGTTCCGGAGATCGAGCAGTTCGAAGTGGGCGACCGCGTCTCGCACGACACCTACGGCCTGGGCCGCGTCGTCGGGCAGGAGGACGCGGCGGTGACCGTGGACTTCGGCTCGCACCAGGTCCGGATCACGAGCCCGTTCGCCAAGATGACGAAGCTCTAGCCTCTGTCGTCGTCGGGGTCGTCGCGGTCGTGGACCCGGGTAGCTCGGCCGCGCGCTGGTAGGCGCGTTGGTACCCGAGCACGTCGGTGACCGCCTGGGACAGTGCCTCCTCGAGGTCCCCGACGAGGCTCGGCGCGCCCGTCGTACTCGCGGAGTCGCCGAGCATCTCGAGCTCGTGGGCGAGGTGCCCGACCGCCGGGAGGCCGAGGTTCAGCGCGCTTCCCTTGAGCTTGTGCGCCGACTGGGTGAGCGTCTCGTGGTCCCGGGCGGCCACGGCGGTGCGGATCGTGTGCACGGCCTCCGGGGCCCTGGCGACGAAGTTGCCGATGGCCTTGTCCAGGTAGCTCGTGTTGCCCGGGTCGAGGTCGAGCAGCATCTCCAGCCGGTCGAGGTCCAGGACGCCCTCGGCCGCGGCCCGCGCCGGCGACTGGCCGACGACGGCGGCGTCGCCGTGCACCCAGCGGCCCAGCATCGTGCCGAGCACCTCGGGGTTGACCGGCTTGGTCAGGAAGTCGTCCATCCCGGCGGCCAGGCACTTCTCGCGCTCGCCCTCGACCGCGGCCGCCGTCATCGCGAGCACCGGCATCCGGTCGCCGTCGACCTCGAGGGCGCGGATCGCGCGCGTCGCGGCGTAGCCGTCCATCCGGGGCATCTGCACGTCCATGAGCACCGCGGCGTACGACCCGCGCTGCCACATCTCCACGGCCTCCACGCCGTCGTCGGCGGTGTCGGCCGCGTAGCCGAGCGTCTCCAGGATGCCGAGGGCGACCAGCTGGTTGACCGGGTTGTCCTCCACCACCAGCAGCCGGGGCCGGTCCCCCAGCGGGACCCGCGTCCGCGGCACCGCCGGCGCAGGGGTACGACGGGCGGCCGGCTGCCCACCGTCGAGGGCACGCAGCAACGCGTCGAGCACCTGGTCGGCCAGCACCGGCTTGGTGAGGCACTCGGTGATCCCGGCCGTGCACAGCTGGTCCTCCGAGGGCTGCACCGACGAGGTGAGCATGATCAACGGCGTGGAGGCCAGCGCCTCGTCGGCGTGGGCCGTCGTCGCGAGGTGCATGCCGTCGTACTCCGGCATGGCCATGTCGAGGAGCACGGCGTCGAACGGCGTCCCGGCCGCGGCCGCCTCACGCATCAGGTCGAGCGCCCGCACGGTCCCGGCCGCGGTCGTCGGGTGCGCGTCCCAGCGGCTGAGGTGCTCGCTGAGGATGAGGCGGTTGTTGGCGTTGTCGTCGACGACCAGCACGCGGCGGCCCGCGAGAGCCTCGAGCCGGCTGTCCGGGCCCGAGCGCGCTCCGGCCGGGGCGAACCTGGCCGTGAACCAGAACGTCGCTCCCTCTCCGGGGGTGCTCTCGAGCCCGATCTCCCCGTCGAGGGCGGCGACGATCTCGCTGGAGATGGCCAGGCCGAGCCCGGTGCCGCCGTACTGCCGAGTCGTCGAGGCGTCCGCCTGCGAGAACGGGTCGAAGATGTGCTCGCGGACCGCGGGGTCGACGCCGATGCCGGTGTCGACGACCTCGACCCGCAGCAGCGTCCCGGCGTCCCCCAGGGTCGCGCGGATGAAGACCTCACCGGTGTCGGTGAACTTCACCGCGTTGGAGCCGAGGTTGGTCAGCACCTGCGCGAGCCGGGTCGGGTCGCCGTTGAGGAACTCCGGCACGTCGGGGTGGCAGGAGACGATCAGCTCCAGTCCCTTCGCGCGGGCGCTCTCCGCGAGGACGCTGGCCACCTGGTCGAAGACCTGGCGCACCTCGAAGTCGACGTTCTCGATCTCCAGCTTCCCGGCCTCGATCTTGGAGAAGTCGAGGATGTCGTTGATGACGCCGAGCAGGGCACGGCTGGCGATCTGGGCGCCCGAGGCGAGCCGCTGCTGGTGCGGGTCGAGGTCGGTGCGCAGCAGCAGGTCGTTGAGGCCGATCACGCCGTTGAGCGGGGTCCGGATCTCGTGGCTCATGGTCGCCAGGAACTCTGACTTCTGCCGGGACGCCTCCATCGCGGCGTCGCGGGCGGCGGCGAGCTCCTGAGCGGCCCGCTCGCGCTCGGCGACCCGGCCGAGCTGGACGGCGACCTGGTCGATCATCCGGCGGACCATGTCGTGCCGCACGTAGGGCTCGCTGCCCGTGATCACGATGACCGCGGCGATGTCGTGGCCGACCATGACCGGGAACGCGATGCCAGGCTGGTCGGGGTGGGTCTCCTCGTCCCACACCTGCGCGCGCTGGGCGAGGGCGAGGCGGGCGAGGGAGCGGTCGAAGGCCGACGTCACGGGGTGCCGGGCGTCGAGCTCGCGCTCCTGCCGGTTCAGGTAGAGCGGCCGGAGGCCGTCCGGCTCGTCGGGGTCGGGGACGTAGCCCCGGCCGCGGACCCAGTCGTCGCGGCGCAGCAGCTGGTACTTCGCGACTCCGAGCACGTCGGTCAGCGTCTCCGCCTCGTTGGCGGCGCTGGCCATCTCCTGCATGAGCGTGTTGAGGTACAGCAGGTCCTCGAGGGCGAGCTCGGACTCCTTGGCGTCCGAGACGTCCTGGTGCGTGCCGCGGGCGCGGACCGGGTTGCCGTCCTTGTCGCGGAACACCTCGCCGCGGCCGCGCACCCAGGCCGGCGAGCTCTCGCCCACCAGGCGGACCGTGAAGTCGAACTCGTCGGCGCCGTCGAGGGCGGCCGCCACCGCGTCGTCGACGACGTGGTGGTCCGCCGAGTGCACGAGCTTGAGGAAGTCGGCGTAGCCGCCGCCGAAGTCCTCCGGATCGACGCCGTACAACGCGTACAGCGCCTCGGACGGGGTGATCACGTCGTTGACGACATCCCACTCGTAGCTGCCGACGCGGGCGATGCGCTGGGCCTCCCTCAGCATCTCCTGGCTGCTGGTCAGCTCGTCGAAGAGACGGCGGCGCTCGGAGTAGTCGGTGACCCGGTGGAGGTAGCCCTGCACGTTGCCGTGCTCGTCGTACAGCACGCTCTCGCTGACCAGCACCCACAGGTCGCTGAGGTCCTTGCGCACCCAGAGGCACTCGACCTCGGCCTGGTGGACCTGCCCGCGGGAGAGGTCGCGGAGGTGCTCGGCGAACTGGGCGCGGCCGGTCTCGTCGAGGGCGTCGAAGACGGTCAGCTGCTCGAGCTCGTCGGGTGAGCGGCCGAGCAGCTCGGCGATCCGCGCGTTGGCGTAGAGGGTGCGGCCCTGGGCGTCGATCACCCAGATGCCGTCGCGCGACGTCTCGACGATGTCGCGGTAAAGCATCCCCAGGTCCACCGGACAAACGGTACGTAACGATTCCGGGGGACGCAGCCGTTTCCGGACGAATCAGACACGTGTCGCTCGCAGCGTCTCACCGACCGACCCGGCCCAGGCCCGGATCTCGTCCCAGTCCCGGTAGTCGCCGGCCGGCAGCCTCGCCCGGCCCGCGGGCGTCCACCGCAGCGCGCGCTCGCGGACGGTCAGCTCGGCCGGGTCGAGGGCGCCCGGGAAGACGACCTGCCCCCGCGGGGCGACGGCTCCCACCAGGCCGCTCGGGTCCTTGCCCCGGAGAGCGTGCCGGTCCCGAGCGGTCCGCTGGCGAACAGCCACACCGGCCTGCCGGCCAGGACGTCCGCGTTGCGCCTGATGAAGCCGGTGGCCGCGGGCAGCCAGTGGCCTCGGTAGACCGCGCTGCCGACACCACCGCGTCGTACTCCTCGACCCCGCCCACGTCCTCGACCGGGCGGATGTCGACCGTGTGCCCGTAGCCCTCGAGGGTGTGGCCCACCACGGTCGCGATCACCTGGGTCGCACCGTGCCTGCTCGCATATGCGACGAGGATGCGCATCTCGGCCCCCTTCGGACCAAGCGTCGCCGGTCCTGACGCCGCCGACCAGGGGCGAAGGACCTTTGCCCCTTATCGACCCTCACGGGTCCGATGTCGACTGGACGTATGCCGATGCCCGCCATCACAGTCACCGACCTGCGCAAGGACTACGGCTCCGTGCACGCGGTCGACGGGGTCTCCTTCACGGTCGAGAGCGGCGAGGTCTTCGCCCTGCTCGGCCCCAACGGCGCCGGGAAGACCACCGCGGTGGAGATCCTGGAGGGCCACCGCAGGCGTACGTCGGGCACGGTGGACGTGCTCGGGTTCGACCCGGAGCGGGGAGGCCGTGAGTACCGCGAGCGGATCGGGATCGTCCTGCAGGAGGCCGGCTTCGACGAGGACTTCACGGTGCGCGAGCTGGTGGCCCACTACCGCGGGATGTACCCGCGCCGGCTCGGCGTCGACGACGTGGTGGAGCTGGTGGGCCTCGTCGAGAAGGCCGACGCCCGGGTCAAGACGCTCTCGGGCGGGCAGAGGAGGCGGCTCGACCTGGCGCTCGGGCTCGTCGGCGACCCCGACCTGCTGTTCCTCGACGAGCCGACCACCGGCTTCGACCCCTCGGCCCGGCGACGGGCCTGGGTCCTGGTCGAGAACCTCCGGTCGCTCGGCAAGACCGTGCTGCTGACCACGCACTACATGGACGAGGCCGAGCACCTCGCCGACCGCGTGGCCGTCATCGTCTCCGGCCGGCTCGTCGCGACGGGCACGCCGGCCGAGATCGGCGGCGACGACCGGCGCAGGACCGAGCTGACGTTCCGGCTCCCCGAGGGCGCCGCCCCCGACGGGCTGCCCGACCTCGGTGAGCCGCTCGTCCGGCGAGGCGCCGACTGGCAGCTGCGGACCTCGCAGCCCACCGTCGTCCTCCACCGACTGACGGCCTGGGCCGACCAGCGCGGGATCGAGCTCGCCGACCTGCGGGTCGCTCGGCCCTCCCTCGAGGACGTGTACCTCGACCTCATCTCGACCACGGAGGCGGCCGAGGCCGGGGTGGTGGCGTGATGGCGACGGTGTCCCTGCCGGTCCGCCAGGCCCGGCGACCCAGCCGGCCGGGCGTCTGGCGACTGCTGGTCGACCAGCTCGGCTACGCCCTGCGCGACCTGTGGCGCACCCGGATCGTCTTCGTCTTCACCTTCCTCTTCCCGCTGACCTGGCTGGTGGTGCTGGGTCTGGTGATCGGCAACGCCACGCTCCACGACGGCGTGCGGATGATGCAGTTCATCACCCCGACCGCGGCTGTCATGGGCGTGCTCTACGCGACCCTGCCCACGATGGCGAGCTCGCTCGCCGCAGCCCGGGAGAACGGAGTGCTGAAGCGCGTGCGCGGGACCCCGCTGCCCGCCTGGGTGTACCTCGCCGGCCGGATCGGAGCGAGCGTCGTCTTCGCTCTCGGCTCGCTGGTCACCATGGTGCTGGTCGGCGTGGTCGCCTACGACGTGCAGGTCATCTGGCGCACGATGCCCGCGACGCTGGTGACGATGGTCGTCGCGATCGCGTCGCTGTCGGCGTGCGGCCTGGCGATGGCGACGCTCTTCCGCTCCGCCAACGTGGCGCAGGCCGCCTCGATCGCGGTCGCGGTCGTGCTCGGTTTCCTCTCCGGTGTCCTCGTGGTCGGCGACATGCCGACGTGGGCGGACCGGGTGGCGTCGGTGTTCCCGCTCAAGGCGTTCAACGACGCGGTGCAGGGTCAGTTCGACCCGTTCGCCTCCGGCGCCGGGTGGGACCTCGGCGCGCTCGCGCTGCTGGCCGTCTGGGGTGTCGGTGCCGGGGCCGTCGCGGTGCGGCGCTTCCGGTGGGACCCGGTGGGTCCGGCGGGTCCGGCCCGTCGGTCCCGCACGGTCGCGCCCCCGGTCCCGTCGGAGCCGGCGACGTCCCCGGTGCGTACGACGGCCGCCCCGACCGTCGTACAGGCGGAGCCGTCCTGGGCCGGGCTGCTGCTCTCCGAGGTCCGCTGGGCCACCCGCGCCGCGCTGCGTGACCCGGGCTGGGTGTTCTTCGCGATCGCGATGCCCGTCGGCCTCTACGCCTACATCGCCTCCGCGGTCCCGGCCGAAGGCACCGGCGCGGTCGGTGCGCCCATCGGCCTGGAGATCGCCGCGGGCATGATCGCCTGGGGCGCGGCGGTGACCGGCTTCGTCAACATGCCGGAGGCGGTCGCCCAGGCCCGCGACCGCGGCGCCCTGAAGCGGTTGCGTGGCACTCCGCTGAGCCCCGCGCTCTACCTCGCCGGCAGGACCGTCTCCGCACTGGCCATCGGCCTGGCCACGGGCGCCCTGGTGCTGCTGGTCGGGCTGGTCGCCTTCGGGCTCGAGATCTCCTGGGCCGGTCTGCCGCTGGCCGCGGTGATGCTGCTGCTGGGCACGATGAGCCTCGCCGCCTGCGGTTTCGCCCTGGTCGGCCTGCTGCCGTCGGCCAAGGCGGTCACCGCGGTCGGTCTCGCGGTGCTGCTGCCGCTCGGCTTCTTCTCCGACGTGTTCATGTTCGGCGGCGGGATCCCCGACTGGATGAGCACGGTGGGCTCTCTCATGCCCCTCAAGCACATGGCGAACTCGGTGTCGATGGCGCTCGACCCGGCCGGTGTGTCGTTCAGCTGGGCGGCCCTCGGCGTGATGGTGGCCTGGCTGGTCGGGATGGGCGTGGTCGCAGCGCGGACCTTCCGCTGGTCGAAGCGGGACTGAGAGCCTCAGTCGGGCTGGCACGCGCTCGCGCCGGGTGAGGTGAGTCGGCATGGCCCTGCGCGGGGGAAGTTCGCGGCGGCGTTACGCCTTCACGCTCGGCGTGCTGATCCTCCTCACCACCGTGGTCTGCACGCTCGCCGTCTTCGCGATCCCTCCGGCGGACGAGTGGTTCCACCTCCAGCTGCGCGGCTTCGGGTGGCTCTCCGCGCTCGATCCCTTCGATGTCTTGCGCAGCGCGCCCGTCGTCGGCGCCCTCGCTCTGCTGGGCCTCGTGGGCCTGCGGTGCCGGGCACTGCTCGCGGGCACGGCCCTGTCGCTGGCGGGCTCGTTCGGCCTGGCCGTCGTACTCAGACCTGACCGGTGAGCGACAGCTTCCCGAGCCCCGCGTTCGCCGTCCTGGCCGTGCTGGCGATCCTGGTGCCGGTCGGCATCCGGGTGGCGGGACGCAGCCGGGCGCTGTCGGTCGTCGCGTCGGTGCTCCTGTGGGCGGTGATCGTGGTGGCAGGGCTGCAGGAGGTGTACGCCGCGCTGCGCTGGCCGTTCGACGTCGTGGGCGGCGTGCTCATCGGGGCGACCGCGGCGGTGGCGACCCTGACCGCGGTGAGCCAGCCGTCGAGGTTCCACGCCCACTGTGCCGACTGCCCGTGGCAGCGCGGCGAGGCGGTGGCCGAGCGTTCGGTGGCCGAGCTCGGTGGACGCTCTCACCTGCTCTACCGTCTGGCGCTCGGCTGGAGCCTGTTGATGGCCGTGGGGATCGGCTTCCTCGCCTATCGGGCGGGTATCCCCCGCCTGCCGGAGTCGGGCGTGATGGGCACCGGCCTCGAGGCGCCGCTCAACATCGGGTTGGTGGTGCTCATCGTGGTCGGCGTCCTGGTCGCCGGCCGATGGCACCTGACGGGTGCGGTGATGATCGCCTTCTTCGCGGTGCTCCTCGGCTACTTCTCCTCCGTCCAGTACGCGCCCTGGATCGCAGTCCTGATCGCGACGGCCGGCTTCGTCCCGGCGCTGCTCCTGTGGCTGCAGTGGCACCGGGCGGCCAGCGTGCGCGCCTCGCTGACCGTCGCGACCGCGCTCGCCGCCGCGATGGGCGTGATGATCTACGTCGCCACCGCCACCTACAGCGCGTTCTGGGGACCCACCCACCCGATGTCGGTGACGCCGGCGCCGGAGGCGGACGTGGTCGAGTGGATGTGGTCGGGCGCGGTCACCGACACCTCGGTGACGGTGAAGGCGCGCACCGAGGAGGACCACGACCGGGTTCGCCTGGTCGTCAGCACCGACAGCGACCTGCGGTCCCCGACGTACTCGGAGCCGGTGCGGTCGGAGTCCGCGTCCACGAACGTGGTCTCGCTGACAGTCGACGGGCTCCGCCCGGCTGAGAAGTACCACTACGCGCTGGAGGTCGACGGCGAGGTCGAGACGAGCCGGATGGGCAGCTTCTCCACCTTCCCGCGCGGGCCGTCGTCCTTCACGTTCGCTGTCTCGTCCTGCTCGCGAACCGGGTCGAACGGTGTCGTGTACGACGCGATCCGGGGCGCGGAGCCGCTGCTCTACATCAACGTCGGTGACTGGTTCTACGGCGACGTGGGAGTCGACGACATCGAGCTGTTCCGCCGCCAGTACGAGGCCAACCTGACCTCCCCGTCCCAGGCCGCGCTCTACGCCTCGACCGCGTTCGCCTATGTCTGGGACGACCACGACTCCACAGGCAACGACGCCGACCGCACGATGGCGAGCTGGCCCGCCGTCATGGAGATCTACCGGCAGTACGTGCCCCACTACGCACTCACCGACGGCCCCGAGGCGCCCATCTACCAGGCGTTCACGGTCGGGGACGTGCGGTTCGTCATGACCGACCCCCGGTCGGCGCGGGACCAGTCGGCCGGGACCATGCTGGGTGAGGAGCAGCGGCAGTGGCTGGTCGACCAGCTCGCCTCCGCCTCCGAGTACGGGCTCGTCGTCTGGGTGAACGGCTCTCCGTGGGTCGGCGCGGCCGAGTCAGGCAGCGACACCTGGGCCGGCTTCGCCGAGGAGCGCCGCGCCATCTCCAACGCGATCGCCGAGAACGACGTCGACAACCTGCTGATGCTCAGCGGCGACGCGCACATGCTCGCGTACGACGACGGCACGCACACCGACTACTCCGACTCCGGCGGCGCCGGCTTCCCGCTGTTCCAGGCGGCGGCCCTGGACCGCAAGGGCAGCGTCAAGGGTGGCCCCTACACGGGTCCGGTCCTGCCGGGGGAGGTCACTTCGGCCTGGTCCGGGTCGACGACGACGGCCGGACCGTCCGGGTCACGATCGAGGCCCGGGACTGGCAGGACGAGGTGCTCTTCACGCGCACCTTCGAGACCACGCGGGACTGACTGGCGTCCTCCACGTCGACGTACGAGTGAAGCCCCGTGCCCGGGGGCACGAGGCTTCGTCGGTTACCGGGCCGCCCGAGGCGGCCCGCTGTCAACGGCGACTGGCGGTCTTCATCTCGGACCCGTGGACCGTCACCGCCCAGATGACCAGCACGTCGAGGGCGATCATCAGCATCGACCAGACGGGGTGCGCCGCAAGGAACGCGAGGTTGACGATCGCGCTGGCCATGGCCACCACGACGGCGACCACGCGCGCCCACATCTGCCCCACGAGGAGCGCGATCCCGGCACCGAGGACGAGCGCGCCGAGGATCAGGTGCGTCCAGCCCCACGCGGTGTAGTCGACGTTGACGACCAGCCCGTTCGCTCCGACCAGGAAGTAGTCATCCTGGAACAGGGCCACGAACCCGGCCATCGCGTGGAAGGCACCGAGCATGATCATCATCATGCCGCCGAAGGCGACCATGCCGACCCAGCCGGTCTCCTCTTCCACCTTGCGTGTTCCGGCAGGCGCACGCTGTTCAGGGACTACGCCGCTTGCCGGTTGAGCTGTCTGTGACATGGGAGCTCCTCTCCTCAGAGACAGTCCAAGCGTCTCTCCGGCGGGCGCGGGAGGGAAGTGACCGAGGTCCCGTCAGCGAGAGAAGACTGCCCTTGGTCGACCCGGGCAAAGGCCACCAAAACGTGACGGAGGGTGTGTCCATCCCCACGTAGGAACGACGTACCTAGATTGGTATCGTTCCAGAAAAGCACGACCCACCCAGCAATCGACCTATGGAGGTTCTCCCCTGATGGCGCTGATCAACACGGAGATCAAGCCGTTCCAGGCAACTGCGTACCACAACGGCTCGTTCGTGGAGGTGAGCGACGAGGACCTGCGCGGCAAGTGGTCGGTGGTCTTCTTCTACCCGGCCGACTTCACGTTCGTGTGCCCGACCGAGCTCGGCGACCTGGCCGAGGCCTACGAGGACTTCAAGAGCCTCGGCGTGGAGATCTACTCGGTCTCGACCGACACGCACTTCACGCACAAGGCCTGGCACGAGACCTCCGACACGATCGGCAAGGTCCAGTACCCGATGGTCGGGGACCCGACCGGCACGATCACGAACAACTTCGAGGTCATGCGTGAGGGCCAGGGCCTGGCCGACCGCGCGACCTTCCTGATCGACCCCGACGGGGTCATCCAGTTCATGGAGATCAGCTCCGAGGGCGTCGGCCGCAACGCGGTGGAGCTGCTCCGCAAGGCGCGCGCCGCGCAGTACGTCCGCAAGCACCCCAACGAGGTCTGCCCCGCGAAGTGGGAGGAGGGCGACGACACCCTCAACCCGTCGCTCGACCTCGTCGGCAAGATCTGACGAACCCTCGTCCGCAGCCACGGCGCGGGGCGGGCTCTCGTCCCGCCCCGCGCCGGCTCTCGTCCCCTGACCTCCTCTGATCCCTGGAGACCCCTGTGCCCGTGCTCGACTCGGCTCTGACCAAGCAGCTCGAATCCCACCTCCAGCTCGTCCAGCGCCCGATCGAGCTGGTCGCCTCGCTCGACGACAGCGAGAAGTCGGGCCAGCTCGCCTCCCTGCTGGACGAGGTGGCCGCCCTCTCGGACCAGATCACCGTCCGACGTGACGGCGACGACGAGCGCCGTCCCTCCTTCGCGATCGTGCGGGCCGGCACCGAGGTCTCGGTGACCTTCGCGGGGCTCCCGCTCGGTCACGAGCTGACCTCGTTCGTGCTCGCGCTCCTCCAGGTCGGCGGCCACAAGCCGAACGTCTCCGACGAGGTCGCCGCACAGATCCAGTCCCTCGACGGCGAGTACCGCTTCGAGACGTTCCTGTCGCTGTCCTGCCAGAACTGCCCCGACGTCGTCCAGGCGCTCAACGTGATGAGCGTCCTCAACCCGAACGTCTCCCACGTCGCGATCGACGGCGCGCTGTTCCAGGACGAGGTCGAGTCCCGCGGCGTGATGGCCGTGCCGACCGTGTTCCTCAACGGCGAGGTCTTCGACCAGGGCCGGATGACGCTCGAGCAGATCGTGAACAAGCTCGACTCCTCCGCCACCGAGCGTGCCGCCGAGGAGATCGCCGGCAAGGAGCCTTTCGACGTGCTCGTGGTCGGCGCGGGCCCGGCCGGAGTGTCGTCGGCGATCTACGCCGCGCGCAAGGGCATCCGCACCGGCATGGTCGCCGAGCGCATCGGCGGCCAGGTGCTCGACACGATGGCGATCGAGAACCTCGTCTCCGTCCCCTACACCGAGGGACCGAAGCTCGCCGCCGAGCTCGAGCGCCACGTGATGGAGTACGACGTCGACCTGATGGACCTCCAGACGGTCAGCCGGCTCGTGCCGGGTGCCCGCGGCGAGCTGCACACCGTCGAGCTCTCGAACGGCGCCGCCCTCCAGGGCCGCACCGTCGTGCTCGCCTCCGGCGCCCGCTGGCGCCACATCGGCGTGCCGGGCGAGGAGGAGTACCGCAACAAGGGCGTCACCTACTGCCCGCACTGCGACGGCCCGCTCTTCCGCGGCAAGCGCGTCGCGGTCATCGGCGGCGGCAACTCCGGTGTCGAGGCCGCGATCGACCTCGCCGGTGTCGTCTCCCACGTCACCCTGATCGAGTACGACGACAGGCTCCGCGCCGACGAGGTGCTGCAGCGCAAGGTCCGCAGCCTGCCCAACGTGGACGTGGTCCTCGGCGCCGACACCACCGAGGTGCTCGGTGACGGCTCCCGGGTCACGGGGCTGCGCTACTCGGACCGCTCCTCCGGGTCGTCTCACGATCTGGACCTCGAGGGCGTCTTCGTCCAGATCGGCCTGCTCCCGAACACCGAGTGGCTGGCGGACGCAGTCGCGCTCACCGACCGCGGCGAGGTGGTCGTCGACGACCGCGGCGCGACCTCGGTGCCCGGCATCTTCGCCGCCGGGGACTGCACGACCGTGTCCGTACAAGCAGATCGTCACCGCGATGGGCATGGGCTCGACCGCGGCGCTCTCCGCGTTCGACCACCTGATCCGCACGTCGGCGCCTGCCGAGGGCTGATTCACCTTCCGCCTTCTCAGCGCGCCGCGATGAGGTCGAGCCACGCTCCGAGCTGAGCCGGGTCGGCCTCGCCGCAGCGGAAGCCGACGTGTCCGTCCGGCCTGACCGCGACGATCCCCCGTCCCGGTCGGTCCTCGAGCCGGTGCACCGTCACGCGGTCCCCGAGCAGGCGGACATCGAGGAGGTCGGCGTCGCGTTCGAGCAGCACGTGCACTCCCGGCCGGGCGGTCAGGTCGTGGAGCCGGCCGGCGTGCCCGTCGTACTCGATCTGCTGGTCGGGCAGTCGATCTCCCGGCCGCGGCCAACCGCTCAGCGCGGGCGTCCCGTCCACCGACAGGGCGCTGTGGCGGTACCTCACCCAACCCTGGGAGAGCACCCGCACGACCTGCGCCAGGAGCCAGCGCTGCTTGAGCATCAGGGGCATCGCCGGTGCGGCCAGCGGCACCAGCGTCCCGCGCAGGAACGCCGGCAGCGGGTTCGTGGACGCCTCGGCGAAGAAGACGAGGTGAGTCAACGCGAGCACCTGGCGGGCGACCGGCCGGCGCTCCTGCTCGTACGACGCCAGCAGGTCGGCCGGCGCACGGTCCGCGTGGGCCGCCGCGAAGGCCAGCTTCCAGCCCAGGTTCACGCCGTCCAGGATCCCGGTGTTCATCCCCTGCGCGGCGGCCGGCGAATGGGCGTGTGCGGCGTCGCCGGCAAGGAACAGCCGGTCCGCGCGGAACGCGTCGGCGAGCCGGTGCTGGAGACGCACGGCCGCCGACCAGGTCACGTCGGTGACGCGGGCGCCGAGCCCGGCGTTCTCCACGAGCGCGCGTACGTCGGACGCGGGCACCTCCTCCCCCGGCTGGCCGAACGGCACGTCGCTGTCGCGGCGCGGGCGTGTGGCCAGCAACCGCCACGTGGCGCCCTCGCCGAGCGCGAACACGAACACGAGCCCCTCTCTGCCCGCCACGACGTGGAGGCGGCCGGGCGTCAGGCCCTCGATCTCGAGGTCGGCGAGCACGACCTCCTCCCGGTAGGGCCCACCCCGCCAGCCGATCCCGGCGATGCCGCGCACCGTGCTCGCCGGGCCGTCGCAGCCGGCGACGAAGCGAGCCGTGACCTCCTCGGCGCGGCCGTCGGTGTGGAGCGCGGCTCGTGCGCCCTCGACCTCCGAGGCGGCGTCGACCAGCTCCGTGCCGCGCTCGACCGGGACACCGCGCTTCTCCAGCGCCTGGGCCAGGACCTCCTCGACGTCCATCTGGCGCAGCATCGTCAGGTGCGGGAAAGCGGTCTCGGGCATGTTCAGCTCGGCCAGCTGGGCCCTCACCGTGTGCCGGCCGAGATGCAGCTCCGCCGACGGAGCGGTGTCACCCCTGTCGAGAAGGTCGTCGGCGACTCCCAACGGCCGCAGGCTCTCGAGTGTGCGCGGGTGCAGGATCATCGCCCGCGACGGCCGGAAGGGGTCGGTCCTGCGCTCCACCACCCGGACGCTCGCACCGTGGGCGTGTGCCTGCAGCGCGGTCGTCAGACCGGTCGGTCCGGCTCCGACCACGAGCAGGTCCGTGTCCGGGGTCATGCCGCGTGCACCACGCGCCACCACGCCGCCTCGGATCCCTCGTGCCGAGAAAGTCGGCTGGGGTCGGCGAGCAGGTCGTCGCGCCTGAGGTCGGGGATCACGCGGTAGTCGATCGAGCCCTTCGCGCTGACCAGCTCGAGGACTCGCCACAGCGAGCGCGCGTAGTGCTCCGCTGCGATCGGCCCGTCCCACTCGTAGAGGCCGCGGTAGACGTCATGGTCGTCGTGCGCGAGCCAGAGCTTGGAACCGAAACCCGGGAACCCCACGAACAGCGGGGTGTGCAGGATGCTCTCCCGCTCGAACGCCAGGTGGCCCCAGCCGCGAACGGCCCGGAGCCTGAACGCCACGACGAGGACACACGGGTCCGAGCACGGCTGGTCCACGCGCGTCTCGCGGTAGACCCGACCGGTGGTGCCGTCGCCGAAGGAGATCCTGCGGCCGACGTGTTCGCGTGGTTGGTGGATGTCACGTCTGGCGAGCATCTCGAGACTTCGCCCGACACACTTCGCGACTCCGATCATCGCCTCGCGCTCGGGCAGTGGGCCGGGCTGCGTCATCGTGCCTCCCCTGATGCTCTCGGCATCTCCCTCCAGGATGAGCTGCGGTGGCGGGAGACCGGAAGGGCCCTTCGGCGCCCTCGTGGGGCGCCGGGTGACGACGTACGCCGCCCGCCTCCGGTTCGACATGCCCACGTCAGGCGGCCGACATGTCGCGGTCACCTCGCGCCACCACGTTGTGGTCCATGACCTCCCTCGACCGTCGTACCTTCCTGGCCGGTGCCGCCGCAGGCGCCGGCACCCTCGCTCTCGGCAGCCTCCCGGCCCATGCCGCCGTCCGCCGTTCCGGCGCCGCACTCGTCTCCTCGCGGCTGACCCTCCCCTCCGGCATCCAGACCGGCGACGTCACCACCAGCTCTGCCGTGCTGTGGTCCCGGGCCAGCGGCCGAGGCCGGCTCGTCGCGACGGTCACGAGCGGATCGAAGACCCGCGAGGCGTTCGGCTCGTGGGCCACCGAGGCGACCGACCACACCGCCAAGCTGCTGCTCCCGGGGCTCGCACCCGGACGGGAGTACGACGTACGCATCGAGTTCGAGGACGACGAGGGGCGACGCAGCGAACCGGCCTACGGAAGCTTCCGCACCGCGTCGGTCCACCCGGCCTCGACCAGCTTCGTCTGGACCGGGGACACCTGCGGGCAGGGCTGGGGCATCAACGAGGAGATCGGCGGACTGCTCGGCTACCGGGCCATGCACGACACC
Organism: uncultured Actinomycetota bacterium; assembly: GCA_963700365.1. Classification (GTDB taxonomy): domain Bacteria; phylum Actinomycetota; class Actinomycetes; order Propionibacteriales; family Nocardioidaceae; genus Nocardioides_C. Next base: position 160,882 of record CAVOXG010000001.1, read on the forward strand.
CACCCGGACTTCTTCGTCCACGCCGGCGACACGGTCTACGCCGACGGGCCGATCAGCGCCGAGGTCGTCGAGCGCGACGGGCAGGTCTGGCGCAACCTGGTCATCCCCGAGGTGACCAAGGTGGCCGAGTCCCTGAACGAGTTCCGGGGCCGCCACCGCTACAACCTCATGGACGACAACGTCCGTGCGATGTACGCCGAGGTCCCGGTCATCGGGCAGTGGGACGACCACGAGACCACGAACAACTGGTACCCCGGCGAGATCCTCGAGGACTCCCGCTACACCGAGCGTCGCGTCGACGTACTCGCTGCGCGTGCACGCCAGGCGTGGCAGGAGTACATGCCGATCGCCGACCCGCGAGCCAACCGCAAGGGCTCCGGGTTCGAGCCGGCCCGGATCTACCGCAAGATCCCTCGAGGTCCGCAGCTCGACGTCTTCGCCCTGGACATGCGCACGTTCAAGGACCCCAACACCGCGGGTCTCGAGGCGGAGCGCACCAGCATCCTCGGCCAGGAGCAGGTGGACTGGCTCATCGAGGGCGTCACGGAGTCCACGGCGACCTGGAAGGTGATCTCGGCCGACATGCCCCTCGGCCTCGTCGTACCCGACGGCGAGGTGAACCAGGAGAGCGTCGCGAACCGGCACCCGGGCGAGCCGCTCGGCCGGGAGCTGGAGATCGCGGCCGTGCTGGCGGCGTTCAAGCGCAACGACGTGAAGAACGTCCTCTGGATCACCGCGGACGTGCACTACTGCGCCGCCCACCACTACGACCCTTCACGCGCGGCGTTCACCGACTTCGACCCGTTCTGGGAGATCGTCGCGGGTCCTATCGCGGCGGGCACCTTCGGACCGAACCAGCTGGACATGACGTTCGGGCCCGAGGTGGTCTTCAGCAAGGTCGCGGACTACCCGAACCAGTCGCCGCGCGGCGGCAACCAGTTCTTCGGCCACGTCGAGATCGCCGCCGACGACGTCCTCGCGGTCAGCCTGCGGGACCTGTCCGGCGCGGTCCTCTGGTCGAAGGAGCTCACGCCGGCGGGTCAGTAACGGTCCTCGTCGCTCGCCTTCGGTGGCCGGGGTTCCACCCGCCAGCTGTCCGGAGTGATCACCCGTCCCGTGGACTGCTCTGACGGCAACGACCTGCTCGCGGGAGGAAGGTCGGGGACCTCTCCGAGCCTTTCCACCTGTTCGGTCAGGGCGTCGAGCACCGACCGCAGCTGCACCTGCGCCACGCGGGCGAAGGTCCGGACGTACTCGATCTCCGGAACCGGCTGGGAGTAGCCCGTGGGTGCCGCTGCCGCGGTCGTCACCATGTCGTGGCCTGCCACTGCCGCCGCCTGCCGGGCGGCTGCCTCGGCGGCCTTGTGCGCCTGCTCCAGGATCTCCCGCTGCTGGTTCCGGGCGGAGGTCATGAGGTCCCGGGCGTGGATCACCGCCTCCTCCACCAGCTGGTCGGCGACCTGCTGCGCCTGGCTGAAGAGGATGACCGCCTGCGGGTTGATCTCGTCGGGAGTCGGCTCCGACCGCGAACGCGCGCTCTCGAGCTCCGCACGAAGACGCTGGTTCTCGGACCGGTACTCCTCTCGCTCGAGGTTGGCCGCCTGCACCTGGTCGGCGAGCAGGTCGAGGTACTCGCGGACCTCTGCCTCGTCGAGGCCCCGCACCCGATGGGAGAAGACCTCGTTACGGATCGCCTCGGGCGAGCGGTAGTAGGGGAAGGTCTGGTCTTGTTGCTGAGTCACTCGATTTCACCTGTCCTGGTGCCATCGTTGGCGAGATCACCAGCGCCGACGTGGTTGAACTCTTCGTATCTGACGTCGTCGGCGTTCAGACCCGCCTTCGTCAGTTCGTTGACCGTGTGGGTAACCATCTGCGGACCCCCGCAAACCATGGCTGCGCGGTCCGACCACGGCCGACTTGCCGCCACCGAGCCGACGAGGCCTCGGGCGCCCGGGTACGACGGATCGCCGGAGACCACCTCCGTGTACTCGAACCACGGCCTGGTTTCGGAGAGATGGTTCATCCGCGCACGGTCGTACAGGTTCCAGGGAACCGTGACCCCGTGGAACAGATGCACCTTCGGCCCTTCGCCGCGGTCCTGCCACGTCCGGTCGACCTGCTCGACCACGGCGCTCAACGGAGCGAGACCCGTTCCGCCGGCCACCATCACCAGGTCACGGTCTTCGTCCTCGGGAAGGGTGAGCCGCTCACCGACCGGAGCGCCGAGCTTGAGGGTGTCCCCGGCGTTGACCGACCGGATCAGAGGGACCGCTCACCTGGCCGCCGTCGATCCGCTGCACGTGAAGCTCGATCGTGCCGTCCTCACGCGGCGCGTTCGCCGGCGTGTAGTAGCGCCACAGCCGGGGTCGTTGCGGAATTTCCATCGCGAACGACTGACCCGGCAGGTAGCTGTAGGGCTGTTCGGTCCGGATCTGCAGGACCGTCACGTCCATCGTGCGGCGGTCGGCGCTGACGACCTCGGCGTCCCACCAGGCCGGGCTGGTGTCCTCCGAGTCCTCGGCGGCCTCGACCATGACGCGCGCGATGACGCCGTACGCGGCAGCCCAGTCCGAGGCGAGCTCGTCGGTCCACTCGGCACCGAGAAAGTGCTTCAGCGTGACCAGCAGCGACGAACCGACCGCGGTGTAGTGGCTGGGCACAACGGAGAAGCGGCGATGGTCGCGCCCGAGCTGCTGGATGAACGGCGTCACCTCCGGCAGCTCGTCGACGTTGCTGACGATCCGCCCGAGGGCGCCGACCAGCTTGTCGCGCTGCCCCGACATCGAGATCGGGAACATCGAGCGCACTTCCGGATGGGACAGGAACAGGTGCGAGTAGAAGAACAGCGGGACGTCGTCGCCATGCTTGGCGACTCGTTCCCAGCTGCCCTTCAGAGCAGCGGTGTCCATGCGACCTCAGCCGGCAGCTGCGGCAACGACGTCGTCCTCTGTCGCAGCCAGGGTGGCGCCCACTCGGGCGATGATCTCGTGGTCGACCCCGGCCTCGCTGAGCGCCTGCGCCAGGTACGCGACCACGAGCCGGAAGTCCTCGCGGCTGACGTCCAGCCCTGCATGCGCATGCCGGAGATCCCGTCCGTCGTACTCCGCAGGCCCTCCCAGAACCTGCGAGATCAACAGCACCTGGTGCCGCTTCAGACGCGGCAGGTCGGTGTCGGTGAAGTAGGCAGCGAGCCGTGGATCTGCGAGCACCAGCTCGTAGAAACGGTCGACGACGATGCGGATCGACGCTCCACCGCCAACCCGCTCGTAGTCGCTCTGCGCTCCCTCAGCGTTCTGTTCGTGCGTGACCATCTGAGTCCCTCCCGACTTCAGTAAGCCCCCGAAAACACAAGGGACGTTCCTACCAGAGAGGTAAAGGCGAAGTAAAGGACTCACCGCATCGCAATTCGAACACTCATCAGTCCGCCCGCGCGGCGAACGGTCCCATCCTCCGCGGGTGAAGCGATCGGTCGGGTCCGCGGCTGAGAGTTGTTCGGTGAGCTTGTGACACCAGGAGGCAACGATGGCCACTCATGCGACCGCAGCTCCCCTCCCGCCAGGTAGGTTGGGCCGGGCACTCCTCGCCCTCGGCCTCGGTGCCGCCCTCGTGGCCGGGAGCGGACCGGCCTCCACCGCAGCCAAGCCCGACGGTGGGACGCCCTCGCTCGTCGTGCATACCGAAGACGGCGCGGTGCGGGGCACCATGGAGGAGGGCTATCGCCTCTTCCAGGGCATCCCGTTCGCCGCGCCACCAGTCGGCGACCTCCGGTTCCGGCCACCGGCCCCGGTCGAGCCGTGGGACGGCGTCCGCGACGCGACCGAGCCGGGCAGCCCCTGCCCCCAGCCGCAGCCGCCCGACTTCAGCACCATCCCGTGGGTGGACGAGGACTGCCTGTCCCTGAACGTGACGACGCCGGCCGGCCTGGAGGGTCGGCGCGGGGACCTGCCCGTCATGGTGTGGATCCACGGGGGCTTCTTCCTCGTCGGCACCGGCTCGCAGTACGACGCACGCACGCTCGCCGTCGACGGCGACGTGGTGGTCGTGACGATCAACTACCGGCTCGGGCCGCTGGGCTTCCTGGCGCAGCGAAACCTGTCCGCCCAGAACGGCGACGTCGCCTCGGGCAGCGCCGCGCTGCTCGACCAGCAGGCCGCCCTACGCTGGGTGAAGCGCAACATCGCCGCTTTCGGCGGCAACCCGGACACCGTGACGGTGTCCGGCGAGTCCGCCGGCGGCGGCTCCGTCTGCGCTCAGCTGGCCTCCCCGACGGCGCGTGGGCTGTTCGACCGCGCGATCGCAATGAGCTTCAGCTGCTCCGAGCGCTACGACGACCTGGCCACCGCTGAGGCGAGGGGCGACCAGGTCGCCGCCGCGGTTGGCTGCGCGGGAAGACCGCCGTGGCGGCCTGCCTGCGGGAGGTGGGGGTCGAGGAGCTGCTACGCGCCTGGCTCGGCGCGTTGTCGCCGGGCGGGGCCTTCGTCGTCGGTGGTTCGGCCCTACCGGTCCAGCCGGCAGACGCCATCGCCGCGGGCGAGCGCGCCCGGGTTCCGGTCATGCACGGCAACACCCGCGACGAGAACACGTACTTCACCCCGACCGAGGCGCTGGTCTCGACCGGCGCCCCGCCGTCCCCGACGCTCACCGCGGAGGAGTACGCAGCGGAGCTCGCCGCACGCTACGGGGACCGAGCGGACGAGGTCCTCGCCCGCTACCCCGCCGACGCGTACCCCTCGCCGCTGCGGGCCCTGGCGGCGGTCTTCAGCGACGCGGGCCCGCCGACCATGCTTGCCACGTGTGCGCACGTCGATGCCTACGAGGCACTGTCGGCGGTGCCGCGACGGGCGCGGGTCTACACCTACCAGTTCCGCGACCGGACGGCGTCCCCCCTGGCCGACTTCCCGTTCCCGGGCTACCCGGAAGGCGCCCAGCACGGCTCCGAGCTGCCGTACCTGTTCGAGATGGGCGCACAGCTGACGCCGCAACAGCAGGAGCTGTCGGCGACGATGGTCCGCTACCTGACCACCTTCGCCGCGACGGGCAAACCGAACGACCGCGGCGTCCCGAAGTGGCACCGTTACCGTGCCGGCGGCGCCGTGCAGGGCCTCGACCTCGAACGCGCCGGCGGTGTTGGACCGGTGGACGTCGCCGTCGAGTCGCACTGCGCGTTCTGGGCCTCCGTCACGCAGCCCTGACCCACCACCGAGCAGGGGGCGGGACGCCCGCCCCGGCCCGCCGATGCGCGGCGCCACACTGTGATCGCCTCGGGTCGCAGCCCGGCAGGGGTTGGAGGAGGTCGCCACCTGGCCGTATGGGCACTCGCGGTTGTCCCCACGAGTAATGGGCTTGGATATAGTTTGGGTATGACACTCTCGCTGCGCTTCCGTCCACCAGCCTCTGACGATTTCAGCCAGGTGTTCAGGGTCCATGGCGATCCGCGGACCAACACCTACAACCCTGCCGGTCCGGACAACGAGGAGGCGAGCCGGGCTCGACTGGCCGGATGGATCGATCACTGGCAGCGGTACGGGTTCGGCTATGAAGTGATCGAGGATGGAAGCGGCGCGGTCCTGGGGATGGCGGGGGTCCGCCATGAGCGCTGGTTGGATGTGCCGGTGCTGAACCTCTACTACCGATTGGCGCCGGAGGCGTGGGGCAAAGGGATCGCGACTGCCGCCGGCCAACGAGCTCTCGAGACGGCTGCCCGTGTGGCACCCGACTTGCCTGTGCTGGCCCGGACCAGGCCTGCAAATCTCCCTTCACAGCGCACCGCGGCAAAGATCGGACTGCAGCGACGCGCGGAGCTAGAGGTCGACGACGAACACGGTGCTGTGACCGTCTACACCAACTGGTGGCACACAGCTGATCCGGAGGGTGCTCGACGCGGCTGCCTTGCGAAGTGAAGCGAACCCAGCCGCGTTCCGCTCATTCCCGACGGTGCCCCATTCCGCCGCACCCGGCGCCCCGCGGGGCAACGGACCCCGGCGGCTGATCCGTTTGGGTTGTTGCTCAGCAGGGCCGGCCGATCGACCAGTATGGCGGCCCCGTCGCCGCGGGCCCTTCCCTGTCAGCCGGGCGAGCATGTTCCTCATGCTCACGCTCCCTTCCTACGGCCGGGTGACCCTCGAGGACGCGATGCGTGAGGAGGTCCTCGTCAACAACGGCGCCAAGGAGGTCGCGTCCGACGGTGCCACTACCGCGGGTCGTGGTCGCCAAGGTGAAGCGCACGAAGAAGCATCAGAACGGCGGGCTTGCCGCCCTGGGCGCTCGAGCTCACGCTTAGCGACCACCATTCGGCACCTGACTCGTATGGCCCGATCTGGCCCGTTGCCGTCAGAACTGCAATCAGCGTGCCTGACTTCCGTCTGTAGCCCTAAGAAGAGTCGAGCAGAGGGTGCCCCTACAGAGAGGAGCCGCTACCAAGAAGCGTCCGCGTACTGCTCCCAGGCGGCATTGAGCTGCGCCGGGTCTGCCTTGTCGTCGGGCGTCACATCGAAGTTCCAGGGCGTGTTGCGCAAGAGCATCCACACAGCGTTGGCGAGATGCGCGTAGCCCTGCGGGTCGATGTCGTCTTGCCCGTGATCTTGATGGCACCGGTGACGCCGGAATAGTGCCGGTACGTCCCGGTTTGCGATGGTTGGCACCTACACTGGTGAGACCGTCCGCACCTTTCTCTCGGGGGATCTCTTCATGCATCTGCGCTCGCAGCGACCGGGCACCACGCTCGTCGCCACCCTGCTCACGTGTCTGGGCACCATCGCCGGGCTGACCGTGGCCGCCGTCCCGGCGACCGCGGTCACCACCGGGAAGCCGACGATCGTGGCGCCCACCGACGGGGCGCAGGTGCCCTACCGGTCCACCGGCCCGTACACCGTGGACTTCACCGGGTCCCCGGCCGGCAACTACATCGTGGATGTGTTCTGCGCAAACACCGCCTCCGAGCAGGTGTACGCGATCAGCGTCGGCGTCCCGTCGTGGGACGGCGCCACCGACCCGGTTCGCTCCTACACCGGCCCGGAGCTGCCCAAGGACGCGGCCCGCTGCAGCGTCCAGGTGTACAACCGCGCCGGCTACACCTTGGCCGCCTACGCCGGGTTCACCGTCGCCCCAAGCACCGACCCGGTGATTCTCAGCCCCACCGACGGGGACATCGTTCCGGCTGGCTACACCGGCCCGTTCACCGTGGACCTGACGCCTGCCCCGGCGGGTAGCTACCGGCCGACGGTGGCGTGCGAGGTGCCGCACACGCGCATCGACTTCGCCGAGGACTTCCCCACGATCAGCTGGGACGGCAGCACCGACCCGGTCCACACCTTCACGCTCACCGGCAAGCTCGCGGCCCCGCACGACAACTGCTACTTCGTCGTCGCCAGGCAGCAGACCGACGGGTCACCGGTGCCGTACGGCAAGGTCACCTTCGCCGTCGACTACCCGCCGTTGAAGCTCACCGACGTGACACAGACGCCGGCCACCTTCTACCCCCGCGTCCGCGACGGCTACCGGGACACCACGACCACCGGGTTCCGGCTCAACGCGCCCGCCACCGTGGAGGTCACCGTGACCAACAGCGACGGCAAGACCGTCCGCTCGTTCCGCAACGGGTACCGGGCCGGGCTGATGAGCTGGGCGTGGAACGGCCGCGACAACAACGGCGCGAAGGTGCCGCTCGGCAGCTACACGATCCGGCTGACCGGCCGCGACGACCTTGGCACCGTCCGAACCGCCACCACCAAGACCACGGTCGCCAGCAAGCTCGTCACCCGCACCGGCAGCGGCAAGATCAGCGGCTACTACGGCGCCCGGTCCGCCTCCAGCGGCTGCTCAGCCACCCGGTCCGGCTACGACTCCACCGTCGAGCTCGACTGCTGGGGCGGCCGGTACGCCCGCGCGAAGTACCGGTTCACGGTGCCGGCCACCACCTTCGACAGCAGCGTCACGGTCGCCGGGTACAAGCCGGACAGCGACATCTGCTGCGACGGGAAGATCACCAAGGTCAGCAGCCAGCCGGACAAGACCACGCTGGTGGTCACCGTGCAGGTCTCCGGCTGGCGCGCGTACGTGGTGAAGTCGGTGTCCGCGAGCTGGTCGTACAAGAAGCGGATCTGACCGGCGCCGACAGGAACGTCGCAGCCACGGACAGGACCGCCCCGCGCCAGGTGACTGGCGGGGGGCGGTGTCGTCAATGGGGGAGACGGAGAGGCTCAGTTCTTCGGCGCCGGCTGAGGCGTACCCCGCTCGAGATGACGATGAACGTCTACGCCCACGTGGCGCTGGACGACAAGCGCCAGCTCCTGACAAGCTCAGCGACCTCTTCGAGGAGGGGCGGAAATGAGCCGGTTGGTGTCACGCGTTGGTGTCAGCGGCCTGAGTGCCGCACACGCCGGGTCGCCGCTCCCGGTCTGGGAAGCACAAAACCCCAGGTCACGGGGGATGAACCTGGGGTTTTGCGTGAGCGCGCTCGGAGGGATTCGAACCCCCAACCTTTTGATCCGTAGTCAAATGCTCTATCCGTTGAGCTACGAGCGCTGGGCCTCGGAGAGTTTAGCGTGCCGCGCTCGGCATCACGAAATCGGCCCGAGGTGGCCTCGGACACGGTCAGGGCGCCAGTTCAGCTGCCCACGACGCGGCGGAGGAACGGCACGACGAGCTCCCGGGTCCGCTCCGGGTTGTCGATGAAGGGCCAGTGCCCGCTGTCGTCGAGCACGTGCACCTCGGCGGACGGGAACGTCCGCAGCTGCAGGTCCGCCTGCTCCACCGGGATGTACGGGTCCTTGGCGCCCCACACCACGAGGGCCGGCCGGTCGAGCGCGCGCAGGCCTGCGGACAGCTGCTCCATCGCCGACGACGGACTCGCCCGGTACAGCTTGAGCACCGCCTTCCGGGTCGGCGTGTCGAAGTCGTCGTACATCCGGTCGACGAAGTCCGGTGGCAGCCCCCGGGGATTCCCGATCTTCATCAGCATGCGGAACGCCGGACGGGTGGCCGTGGCCATGAAGAGCTCCCCGACGAGCGGCGTGCGCCAGATCTTCGCGAGCGCGTGCCACGAGTAGTTCAGCAGCACTCCGGTGTTGATCAGTACGACGCTCGCGAACTGGTCCGGGTGGTCGACGGCCCAGCGCAGGCCCCACGGTCCTCCGAAGTCGTGCACCACCAGGTGCACCCGCTCGACGCCCAAGGTCTCGAGAGCCTCGGCGATGAACCGCGCGTACCCGTCGACGGTGTAGTCGAACGACGCCGGCTTGTCGGCATGCCCGAACCCCGGGGCGTCCCAGGCAAGGCCGCGCGCCACTGGACCGACGGCCTCCAACAGGCCGGTCCAGTCCCGGCTCGACCCCGGGTTGCCGTGGACGAAGACGACCGCCTCCGTCGCGGCCGGGTCACCGGCGCTGCGCAGTTGGGTACGAATGCCACCGACCTCGAGCACGGACTCGGTCACGAGCGATGTCATGGCCACCTCTCCTGCGACTTGGAACCGGCACCGGCCACGGCGAGAGAGCCTCCGCGTCTGTGGTGCCGTACGGATGACGCGATCCGACGAAGGCTGTCGGGTGCGAAGAGAGCAGACTCTGGCACGGTCAGACCTGTCACGTCGAGGAAGCGCCATGCCATGACCGGATCGTGCTCCGCCGCCGCCTGGAAGCGATCCACGTACCGGTTCACCGCCCTGAGCGGAAGGGGGCGGGGGCCGGGAACGATCTCGGCCGGCATGCCCAGGTCGGCGCCGGTCGCGGACGCCCAGGCGCTGGCGATGGGCTTGGCCGCCGCCTTGAAGTACCGCGGGGCCAGCAGGTCTCCACCGCCGCACAGCGCGTCGCGCAGGGCCAGCGCCTCGAGTGCCGCCACCGTCATGCCTTGCCCGTAGATCGGGTTGAAGCTGCACAGCGCGTCGCCGCTGACCAGCAGACCCTCGGGAAACCGGTCGAGCTGCTCGTACCGCCGCCGCAGGTTGGCCGGGAAGCGATGCTGGTGCAGGTCCTCGAGAGGCTCCGCCGCCCGCAAGCCCTCCGCCACGTGGCGGGGCAGGATCCCGTCCGCCGCTGACAGCCACGCCTCGCGGTCGAGAGGCGGGTGGTGCCCTCCATACCCATAGAGCGTGACGATCCAGCTGCCGCCCTCCTGGGCGATGGCACCAGCGCCGGTAGGACGGTCGGCGACGGGACTGACGACCACTGCCCGCAGGTGATCCATGCTGCCCGCCGGGAACCTGACCCGCTGGGTGACGTACTTCAGATCGATCCGGAGCTCCTCCTCGGGGGCGGTGGGGTAGTTCATCTTCTTGAGCCAGGCCGAGACTCGGCCGCTTCGTCCCGTCGCTGCCACGACGAGGTCAGCCTCGAGCTTCCGCTCCGACGCTCCCGCGGCCCCGAGACGCCACCACCGCCCCGGTCACCCGGGTCTGCGACGGGTTCGTGGTCAGCCCCGCTACGTCGGACTCCTCGAGGAGGTCGACGTTCGGCAGGGCGAGGACCCGTGCGCGCACTGTGGCTTCGAGGAGGGGCCTGCTCGGCTCGTACGCCATTCCGTCGGCGGCCGGCCGTGTCACGCCCGGCGCGTCGGGATCGTGGAAGAGCACATGCCCATTGGTCTCGAAGTGGACCTGCGCCAGGGAGTTCGAGCACCGGGGCGCCGGCCTCGACGAGCTCGCCTGAGCAGGCCGGGGAAGAGCTCCTCCATCGCCATCGAGCCGCGTGGGAGGACCAGGTGAATGTGCCGTCCCTGGGGCACGCCGGGACGCGGCGTCGCGCGCTGAGGCAGCTGGTCCCGCTCGACGATGGTGACCTGGGCGAAGTGGTCGGCGAGGACCCGAGCGGCCAGCAGCCCGGCCATGCTGGCGCCGAGCACCACGGCGTGGTCGCCGCGAACCGGTGTAGCGGTGGCTGAGCCGCCCGTGCGTTGCATGGGAATGCGCATGACCCGCCTCCGAGGGGGCAAGTTGCCGTCGGGTGCGAGGGGCCGCGGGGGCGTCCGACGTACCCCCAGCGACCCAGTCAACTCCGCGGGCGACGGTCATGCACTAGTGCGAGCGGGTCATTTGGCCACCGGAACCGGCCGACGATCGAGAGGCGGCAGGGCCCGATCCGGTCGCCAACCGTCAAAGTGCTCATCGTTGATCGATCCAATAGCCCCCTCGAGGCGCATGTGAGTACATTCACTAGCACCCCTGATGCGCTGGGCAGGCGTCCGGCGTAGGTTGCCAAACAACAGAAAGATCGCTGCAACGAAGCGGCGATCAGCACCAAAACAACTCCACGACAAGCCATCGACACGCTCGATGGCCGGTTTGCATTTCCGCACACCGGATGCGCGAGAGGGAACGGTAGGCCATGACCGCCGACACTGCGTCGACTAGCAGCGAGATCAACCAGAGTGCGCCCACGACCCACCAGGGAATCCTGAGCTGGGTCAGCGAGGTCGCCGAGCTCACCCAGCCGGACAACATCCACTGGTGCACCGGCTCCGACGAGGAGTGGGTCCAGCTGACCGACGCTCTCGTCGAGACCGGCACCTTCGTCCGTCTGAACGAGGAGAAGAAGCCCAACTCTTTCTGGGCCGCCTCCGACCCCACTGACGTGGCGCGCGTCGAGGACCGTACCTACATCTGCTCCGTCGACGAGCGCGACGCCGGGCCCACCAACAACTGGATGGACCCGAACGAGATGAAGGCCATCATGACCGACCTGTACCGCGGGTCGATGCGTGGCCGCACGATGTACGTGATCCCGTTCGTGATGGGCCACCTCGAGGCCGAGAGCCCGATGTTCGGCGTCGAGATCACCGACTCCGCCTACGTCGTCGCCTCGATGCGTGTCATGGCGCGCATGGGCACCAACGTCCTGCGGCGGATGGAAGAGGTCGACGCCAAGTTCGTCCCGGCCCTCCACTCGGTCGGCATGCCGCTCGAGCCGGGCCAGCAGGACGTCGCCTGGCCCTGCAACGACACCAAGTACATCGTGCAGTTCCCCGAGGAGCGCGCGATCTGGTCCTACGGCTCCGGCTACGGCGGCAACGCCCTGCTCGGCAAGAAGTGCTACGCCCTCCGTATCGCGTCCGTCATGGCCCGCGACGAGGGCTGGATGGCCGAGCACATGCTCATCCTCAAGCTCACCAGCCCCGAGGGCGTGACCAAGTACGTCGCCGCCGCGTTCCCGAGCGCCTGCGGCAAGACCAACCTCGCCATGCTCGCGCCGACCGTCCCCGGCTGGAAGGTCGAGACGCTCGGCGACGACATCGCCTGGATGCGCATCGGTGAGGACGGCCGCCTGTACGCCGTGAACCCTGAGTTCGGGTTCTTCGGCGTCGCCCCCGGCACCAACGAGCACACGAACCCCAACGCGATGCGCACCATCAACCTGGGCAACTCGGTGTTCACCAACGTCGCGCTCACCGACGACGGCGACATCTGGTGGGAGGGCCTCGAGAACACCCCGGCCCACGCCACCTCCTGGAAGGGCGAGGAGTGGACGCCGGACTCCGGCGAGCTCTCCAGCCACCCGAACTCGCGCTACTGCACCCCGATCAAGCAGTGCCCGATCCTGGCGCCCGAGTACGACGACCCGCGCGGCGTGCCGATCGACGCCATCCTCTTCGGCGGACGTCGCAAGACCACGATCCCGCTGGTGACCGAGGCCCGCGACTGGACCCACGGCACGTTCATGGGCGCCACGCTGTCGAGCGAGACGACGGCCGCCGCCACCGGAGCGGTCGGCGTCGTCCGCCGCGACCCGATGGCGATGCTGCCGTTCATCGGCTACAACGCCGGCGACTACTTCAACCACTGGATCACGGTCGGCAAGGACAACGACGCCGCCAAGCTCCCGCGGATCTTCTACGTCAACTGGTTCCGCCGCGACGACGAGGGCAACTTCCTCTGGCCGGGCTTCGGCGAGAACAGCCGGGTCCTCAAGTGGATCGTCGAGCGCATCGACGGCCAGGCCGAGGCGGTCGAGACGCCGATCGGCCACGTGCCGACCCCGGACGCTCTCGACACCGAGGGCCTCGACATGAGCGCCGAGGACCTCGAGCAGGCCCTCACGGTCGACGTCGAGGAGTGGAAGGCCGAGATCCCGCAGATCACCGAGTGGTTCGAGAAGTTCGGCGACGACCTGCCGGCCGTCCTCTGGACCGAGCTCGACAGCCTCAAGGCCCGCCTGGGCGTCACCAAGTAGCCCTCGCTCAGCCCGCCGCGAAGGCCCCATCCGCTACCGGATGGGGCCTTCGTCCGTTCAGGGACACGTGGGGCTGCTGATAGCCCTGTGCAAGGCCCTGGGGCATACTTTGCTTTTGGGGGAGAGGGAGGACTCGTCCACTTGTCGGTCAGGTATGGACCCGAAGAACGCAGGCTCCTGGAGAGCACCGCTGGGCGTCTCTTCAGCATGGCTGCGGCGAACGGTCGGCTGAAGGCGGACGACCCCAGGTTCGAGAAGGACGGGGAGTTCCGCGAGGCGCTCGACCTCCTGCTCGACATCGGCCTCTTGGTGCCGAGCGGTCCTGGAACGGAGTACATCGCCGTCGACCCCTCGACGGTCCAGCCGCGCGTCGTCGTGCCGATGAGCCGGCGGGGCGCGGACCTCCTGAACGAGTCAGCGGACTGGGCTGAGGCGTTCGCGGCGCTCGGACAGACCTTCCGGCGAGCGACGCGTTCGGACGTGGAGCCGATCACTGAGCTCCGCGGCATCCCCCAGATCGACAACTTCCTGCAGGCGATGATCAGCGACGCACGCACCGAGCTCCTGACCGCTCAGCCGTACGGCCGCCGCCCCGCCGACGCACTGGCTGCGGCGGAGAACCGCGACCTCCGCGCCCTGGACCGCGGCGTCAGGATGCGGACGCTCTACCAGCACTCAGCTCGGCAGAGCCCAGCCACACGTGACTACGTCGCGGAGCTGACCGCGCACGGGGGCGAAGTCCGGACTCTCGACGAGTTCTTCAAGCGCCTGATCATCGTCGACCGTGAGGTGGCGGTGATTCCCGGTTCCGAGGACCATGAGGTCGCGCTCGCACTGCGCGACAGGTCCGTCGTCGCTTACCTCGTCGACATCTTCGACCGTTCGTGGGAGCGCGCTCGGCCCTTCACCGGACACGAGGCGCGCAACGAGAAGGCGATCGCGGACGACGTCCGAGCCATGACGATCCGCTTGCTGGTCGAGGGCCACAGCGACCCAGCCAGCGCCAAGCGACTCGGGGTCAGCACGCGTACGTACGCCGGCTACATCGCCGCCCTCAAGGACGAGTACGGCGTCCAGACCCGCTTCCAGCTCGGCCACGCCATGGGGCAGAGGAAGACGACTCGGCAGGCGAGACTGAGCCCTTCAGGGGCGAGCGCGCCTGACTCTCGGCTGGCGCCGGCGGCCGACCGCCGACGGTCGCCGACACAAATAGGCGAGGGCAGAACATGTGGGTACATGTCTGCCCTCGCAGGTTGAGACGGGCCGGGGGGGTGGCACTGGGATCGAACAGCCGGGGGGGATGGCTTGAGTTCGTCCTCGTCTCAAACTCTGTGGCGTCGGCTGGACCGACGCGTTTGTCAGCGTCAGTGAGCTGCTACTTGACCTTGCCCCAGCCGCTGTCGTCCGTCTCGACGGGCGCGGTCTTGACCTTGCCCCAACCGCTGTCCGCCTGGGCCGGCGCGGCGAGCGTTCCGCCCAGGAGGAGGGCCGAGGCCACGGCTCCGGCAATGATCCTGCCGACAATGCGCGTCTTCTTCATCGGTCAACCTCTTCGTTTTCGGTGCTGGACCACGTCGAGTGGCTTGGTATCCAGTGTCGGGCACGCGGGGGACCATCCGCTACCAAACCCACCCTCATAGGTTTGCAGTGCAGTTTTCTGCAGAAGTCTTGTTTTCCTGCACGACAGTCTGCAGGAGGGTGGATAATGCGGCGGCTCATCCGGTGCGGTCACAAAATCGAGTCGAAATGTCCGCTTTACGGAACTCTGCGACCCGACTGCCGACATCTTTACCTAGATGACGCTCCCCCGCAAGCACCAATCCGCGAGCCCGAGACGCCTCCAGCTGATGGATCGCGGCGTGTTGCTCTTGACCCGGAGCGTGTCCTTGCGGCATGCCTCGTCAGGGGCAACCGGGGGCTTTGCATGAACCTGCAGCACCCTAGGCTGGGGTGGATGAAACGCCGCCGACTGAGACAGACCGGGGCACTCGTGACCGCCTGGCTCCTCGTCGCCGTGCCGGTCGCCGCACTCGTCTTCGTCCACAGCGAGAAGCAGACCGCGATCGCCGGTCACGACGCCGTGGTCTCCCCGACGTTCGACGGCTACGCCACGCTCGACCTGGGCCCGTACCTCCCGAGCCTGCGCTACCCGACCGACCGCCGGCTCGGGGCGCACATCGACTTCGGGAAGACCACGCTCACCTCCTACGAAGCGCTGGTCGAGCGGTACGCGCTCCTGGGCGCCCAGCCCGAGGGCGAGATCGCCAAGGTCATCTCGGCGATCCGCGGTCTCGCCGTGGACAGCGCGGTCAGCGGAGCGCTCGCGGGCCTCGCGGGTCCCGCGCTCTGGCTCCTGCTCGGCCCGCGACGTCGCGCGGAGCTGTTCGAGCACGTGACGATCGGTCGTACCGGGGTCGCGGGCCTGAGCGTCGTCGTACTGGCCGCTGCCGTGTTCCAGCCCTGGGACCGCCCGGAACGAGGCCGTCGAGCAGGGCGCCGAGTGGCGTCCCATCGCCGAGGAGGTGCCCGACGTACCCATCCCCGAGCAGGCGCAGGCGCTCGAGGTCGAGGCCGGGCTCTTCACCACCGGCACCAAGCGCATCGCCGAAAGCCTGATGGCCACCTACAGCAAGGGCTTCGCGTTCTACAACGAGGTCGCCGAGAGCGTCCCAGACATCGAGGACCAGCTGCGTGTGCCCGAGGAGGGCGAGACGGTCGCGCTCCTGGTCAGCGACCGGCACGACAACGTCGGCATGGACAAGGTCGCCCGCGCGATCGGCGACGCGGCGGGCGCCACGATCCTGCTCGACGCCGGCGACGACACCTCCACCGGCTCGTCGTGGGAGGCGTTCAGCCTCGACTCGTTGGACCGCGTGTTCGCCGACTACGACCCCAGGTTCGCGGTCACCGGCAACCACGACCACGGTGAGTTCGTCGGCGACTACCTCGAGGAGCGCGGCTTCGAGCGCTTCCACGGGGAGGCGGTCGAAGGGCCCGACGACATCCGGTTCCTCGGCGCCGACGACCCCCGCAGCAGCGGCCTCGGCGCCTGGCGGGACGAGACCGGGCTGTCGTTCAGCGAGCACGCCGAGCGGGTCGCCGACCAGGCGTGCGAGTACGACGAGCAGGGCGAACGGATCGCGACGCTGCTCGTGCACGACGCGAACACCGGCCGGTACGCCCTCGAGCGCGGTTGCGTCGACCTCGTGGTCGGCGGGCACGTGCACGAGCAGCTCGGGCCCACCGAGTTCGTCGGGGAGAACGGCCAGGTCGGCTACTCCTACACGACCGGCACCGCCGGCGGCGCGGCGTACGCGATCGCGGTCGGCAGCAAGCCGCGCCGCAACGCGATGGTCACCCTCATCACCTACCGCGACGGGCGCCCGGTCGGGATCCAGCCGGTGACCGTGCGGACCGTGGGCGACTTCGCGGTCAGCCCCTACCTCGAGCTCGACCCACCGGTGGGTGAGACGACGAACGGCCTCTACGGCGACGAGTCACCGTAGAGGCCGTTCATCAGGTCTGGCGGAGGTGGCGGGATTTGAACCCGCGAGAGGGGTTTGCCCTCAACCCGCTTAGCAGGCGGGCGCCATAGACCGGACTAGGCGACACCTCCAGACAGCGAAGGACAGGTTACCCGTGGCTCCCTGGCGGGAGCCAATCGGGGCGCCGCCTAGGTGAGCCGGCGGTAGCCATGGCCCCTGTCGAGGTGCTCCCGCAGGTCCCTCACGAAGTCGTCCGGGTCGCCCTCCAGCATGCGCACCGGGATGGTCGTCGTACGGCCGTCGCGAAGCCGCAGCACGACGCACCGCTCGCCGGAGACGGTCGCGGTGACCACGTCCTCGACATCGGTCCAGCGCGCCTCGGTGGCGCCGGCGCCGCGCACCAGGCGCACGCGGTAGCCGGTCTCGTCGAGGCGGACGACGGTGGTACGACGGGTGAGCAGCACCGCCGCGGCGAGGACGGCGACCGCACCGAGGAGGACGCCCGCACTGAGCACCCCCGTGGGGAGGTCGACGAGCCAGACCGCGAGGGTCAGCAGGACCACGACGACGCCGAGGCCGACGAGGAGCACGCCCAACATCCGGGCGGCGAGGGGGCGGGAGAGTCGGTAGTCGGATGCCACGGGCTCGATTACACCGAACCCCACGCCTGGCGACCAAATGCGAGGGTCATGGCTCTTGTCACAGGTCTGTGACCGGGGTCACACTGAGTCCTCCACCCCTTCATTCGGGCGACGGCAGGGAGGTGGCTCCATGGCTGGTCTGGATCGCGCAATCGTTGGTCTCGAGCAGGCACTCGACAGGCCACGACGGCATCAGATGTGGCGGTGGCTGGTCGGCCACCGTGTCTCCAGCGTCCACGACGCGCTCGTCAGTGAGCAGGGCCGCGCGACAGACGCCTGGCTGGCTCCCCGGCAGACGTCGCTGGCTCGCGAGCGGGAGGCGCTGCTCCACAAGCTCACCCGGCTCCGCGGACAGGTTGCCGACTCTCCTGACGTGGAGCCGGTGCACAGCGAGCTCAAGAGGCTGGTCGCCGAGCTCGAACGACACCGCCAGAAGCTCAACGACCTCGTCTATGACGGCGTGGCACTGGAGCTCGGCGGCTCCGAGTAGCCCCGAGAGACAAGCAGCAGAGGGGGCGGGATTCGAACCCGCGGCTGACATCTCTGCCAGCGACCGCTTTCAAGGCGGTTCCGATCGGCCACTCCGGCACCCCTCCGTGGCTGGACCGTGCTGACACGGCCGACCACGCAGCAGAGTCTAGGGGAGCGTCCTGCGCGCGGGACCGGGTGGCGTCAGACCTCGAGGGTCACGAGCACGTCGCCCTCCTGAACGACGTCTCCCTCGGCGACCGTCACCGCGCGGACCGTGCCGGCCGCCTCGGTGAGGACCGGGATCTCCATCTTCATCGACTCGAGGAGCACGACGGTGTCGCCGGCGGCGAGCTTGTCGCCGGGAGAGACGACGACCTTCATCACGTTCGCCACCATCTCGGCGACGATGTCTGCGGTCTTGGGGTCACGGGGCATGCGGCGGACGGTACACGCGGTGATCCGTTACCCGCAGGTACGGCGGACCTCCCTAGTCCGCGAGGAGCGCAGGCCCGTGCCGTGCCCTCCGTGGAGAGCCGTCCGACGTCAGAGGAGGGGCTGCAGGCGGCCGGGCTCGGGACGGTGCGCGGCGAGCTCCTCGAGCTGCCGGGCGCGGCGTCCGCGGGCGCCGGTGAGGAAGAGGTCGGCGCGGATGATGCCGTAGCCGACGACCAGGCCGAGCCCGAGGCTGTAGAGCACCGACAGGCCCGCCTCGACGAGCGCGACGTCCGGATCGAGCAGGGAGACGGCGATCACCGACATCCCGGGGGCCCCGAAGGCGCAGACCCACCAGCCCTGTCGACGGCGAGCACGGGTGGAGACACCCCAGGCGAGGGCCGGGAAGCCGAGCAGCACCTCGATCGGTCGGGGCACGGCACCCAGGAGCTCGCTGAGCCTCGCGAAGGTGTCGTCGATCGTCTCGATCATCGCCGGCGAACCCCACGCGGCGAGCGCCTCGGTGTAGGCGAGGGTGATCGTCAGCAGCGCCACGCCGCTGATGATCATCACGAGCCCCCGCCGGCCGAGGCCGGTGAGGCCGGCGCCGAGCCGGTAGACGAGGGCGAGCGCCGCGATGAGGGAGAACCCGATCGCCAGGTAGCCGGTGCGCTCGAGGGACACCTCCGCGCCGTAGGCACGGACCGCGAAGGCACCGATGACGGCGACCACGGCCGCGACCGTCACCTCGCGGACCACTCCGGAGAACTTCGCGGCCGGGGTCGTGGACAGGACGGCGAGCAGTGCGGACACGACCGCGGTGCCGACCGTGGCACCGGCCAGCAGGATCTCGTTCTGGCTGAAGGCGGCTCCCCCCGCAAGGACGAGGGCCATGACCCCGGACACGAGGGCACGTCCCCCGGAGCGGACCGCCAGCCCGTGGGTGAACAGGGTCGTGATCGTGACCGCGCCGGCGAGCGGGACGAAGTCGGGAACGTCGATGGGGGTCCACGGGACCACGACGGCCACCAGGCCGGTGGCGAGAAGGGCGAGCCACAGCGTCGTGCTCGCGGCGAAGAGCAGCCTCGAGGAACGCTTCGGGCGCGGGGACTTCGTCGGCTTGGAGGGTCGAGCGCGCTCGGCAGGTCGAGCGGACCTGGCGGGTCGAGCCGGCTCGGGAGGCGGCGCCGGACGATCGGCTGGGGGGTCGCTCTTCGGCGCGGGGTCGTTGTTGCGCCCGCGGTCGGAGGATCGGCGAAGGCGTCGCGGCGGCGGTTCGGCGCGCCGCCGACCCGGCCTCTGCTCGGCACGCACCACGTCAGAACCTCACACGAACGTCGACTTCCCAGACCCCCTCTGACCTGCTGACACTATCAACCGGTGGCCCGGGACCGGTGCGGGTCAGAAGCGACGGTTGGCCAGGGAAGGGTTCTCGGCGCGCACCTCGTCGAGGTACGCCCGCTCCACCGTCGACCGCACGAACACGTCCTCGTCCGCGGCCTCGACGGTCTCCCCACGAGGGGAGACGACCATGGAGTGGCCGGTGTAGCGGGGTCCCGGCTGGCCGGCCGCAGCGACGTACACCGTGTTCTCGATCGCGCGCGCCTTGAGCAGGGTGCGCCAGTGGTCGACCTTGCCGGGGCCGGCGACCCAGGCTGCCGGTACGACGAGCAGCTCGGCGCCGCGGTCGACGAGCGCGCGGGCGAGCTCGGGGAAGCGCAGGTCGTAGCAGGTCATGAGACCGACCTGGAAACCGCCGATCTCGACCACGACCGGCTCGATGTCTCCGGCGAGCAGCCGTTCGGACTCCTTGTAGCCGAAGGAGTCGTAGAGGTGGATCTTGCGGTACGACGCACGCAGGCCGTCCGCGTCGACGACGGCGAGCGTGTTGTACGGACGCGACGGGTCCTCGCTGCGCTCGAACATGCCGGCCACGATCGTCACGCCGTGGACTCCGGCCAGCTCGGTGAGCCGCTTCACGAACGGCCCGTCGAGGTCCTCCGCGAACTCCGCCACGTCCGACCCGGAGCCGCCGAAGTCGCGCATCATCACCTCGGGGAAGACCACGAGGTCGGGCTTCGGCTCCTGGGCGCAGAGCTCGGCGACCACACCGAGGGCCTCACGGTTCTCGGCGGGGTCGAGCGACGAGGCGACCTGGACGACGGCGACGTTCAGAACGGACACGCCCCAAGCGTGCCACCCCCGCGGTCCTGCGCAAGACTTCGCCCATGCCCGCCTCTCCCCCACGCCTCGCCGCGGTGATCCTGACCGGCGGCACCGGAGTGCGGCTCGGCGGCGTCGACAAGGCCTCGATCGAGATCGCCGGGCAGACGCTCCTCGAGCACGCCCTCACCGCCACGGCTGTCGCCGACGAGGTGGTCGTGGTGGGGGCGCAGGTGCCGACCAGCCGGCCGGTGACCTGGACCCGCGAGGACCCACCCAGCGGCGGGCCGGCCGCCGGGCTGCTCGCCGGCCTCGACGCGCTCGCGTTCCGGCCCGAGCTCGTGTGCGTCCTCGCGGTGGACATGCCGCGGTTCTCCGCCGGGACGGTGGCCCGGCTGGTCGACGTACTGCGTGTCCTCCGACGAGGCGGACGCGGCGTGCCTGGTCGACGAGGAGGACCAGAAGCAGTGGCTCGCGGGCGTCTACCGGTACGACGCACTGGCGGGTGCGCGCCCGGCCGACCGGGAGGACGAGCACGGGCTCTCGACGCGGAAGATGCTCATGCCGCTGCGGATCGTCGGCGTGCCGGCCGTCGAGGGCGAGGCGCGTGACGTGGACACGTGGGCCGACCTGCGTGACCTGCGGGAGACGGACGATTGAGCTCCTGCCCGAGCGGCTCGTGACGACCCGACGCCGGACGGGCACGATCGTCCAGGAGGCGCGGGCCGCCGTGATCGACCTGGTGCGCGGGGCGCTCATGGGGTGAGACAGGACTCTCGGTCCGTCTTGCCTGATTCTCTTGCGAATTCGACGAGGGCGTATGACGCTGGGTTCGTGAACCTTCATGACTGGATCGACGAGCTCTGCGACGTCCTCGAGCTGGAGGACGCCGAAATCGACGAGGGACTGATCCTCGACCTCGCTCGCGATGCCGCCCATGAGGTCGAGCGTCCCGCCGCACCGATCACGACCTTCCTCGTCGGCTACGCCGCCGCCCTGCGTGGAGGCTCGACCGCCGATGTCGAGGAGCTCGCCGGGCGTGCGCAGGCACTCGCCATGAAGTGGGGCGGCGACGACGTGAGCCCCGACGACTTCAAGGCCGAGGACCTGATCGGCACCGAGTAGCGCCTCAGCCCCGGCCGGGTCCTAACCTGGGGCGCATGCGTGCCGTCATCGCGTCCGAGCCCGGAGGGCCGGAGGTCCTCACCCTGACCGAGCTGCCCGACCCCGTCCCCGATGCCGGTGAGGTCGTCATCGACGTGGCCGCGACCGCGGTCAACCGCGCCGACACCCTGCAGCGTCGGGGGAACTACCCACCGCCGCCGGGCGCGTCCGACGTACTCGGCCTCGAGTGCTCCGGCACCATCTCCGCCGTCGGCGCTGACGTCACCGACCTGAAGGTGGGCGACGAGGTGTGCGCGCTGCTGGCGGGCGGGGGGTACGCCGAAAAGGTGCTCGTCCCGGCCGGCCAGGTCATGCCCGTGCCGCAGGGCGTGGACCTCGTGACGGCCGGCGCGCTCCCCGAGGTCGCGTGCACCGTGTGGTCCAACGTGTTCATGGTGGCCGGCCTCCAGCCGGGCGAGACGCTGCTGGTGCACGGCGGGGCGGGCGGCATCGGCAACATGGCCATCCAGCTCGGCAAGGCGCTCGGCGCCAGGGTGATCACGACCGCCGGCACTCCGGAGAAGCTCGACCTGTGCCGCGAGCTCGGCGCCGACGTCGCGGTGAACTACCGCGAGCAGGACTTCGTCGAGGAGGTGAAGGCGGCCACCGACGGGCACGGCGCCGACGTCATCCTCGACAACATGGGCGCGAAGTACCTCGACCGCAACGTCTCCGCGCTGGCCACCGAGGGACGTCTGGTCATCATCGGCATGCAGGGCGGGGTGAAGGGCGAGCTGAACATCGGCAAGCTGCTCGCCAAGCGCGGCGCGGTCATCGCCACCTCCCTGCGCTCGCGTCCCGTCGAGGAGAAGGCTGCGATCTGCTCCGCCGTCGTGGAGCACGTGTGGCCGTTGGTCGCCGACGGGGCGGTCCGCACGATCGTGCACACCACCGTCCCCCTTGCGGAGGCGGCCCGCGCTCACGAGCTGATGGAGTCCGGGGACCACGTCGGAAAGATCGTGCTGACTGCGTAAGGTGAGGCCATGAGCGAGGAGAACCCTGAAGCCGCCGGCCCCGACGAGGAGCCGAGGGTCGTCGTGATCGGGCCCGACGGGATGGCGTCGTCCGAGGCCGGCCCGTCCCCCGACGGGGACGATGACGAGGAGACTCGTCACATCACCGAGCTCGTCGAGCAGCCGGCCAAGGTGATGCGGATCGGCAGCATGATCCGCCAGCTCCTCGAAGAGGTGAAGTCGGCCCCGCTCGACGAGGCGAGCCGCCAGCGCCTGAAGGAGATCCACCAGTCCTCGATCAAGGAGCTCGAGGCCGGTCTCGCGCCCGAGCTGATCGACGAGCTCGAGCGGCTGTCGCTGCCGTTCACCGAGGCGACGCCGTCGGAGGCGGAGCTGCGGATCGCGCAGGCCCAGCTGGTCGGCTGGCTCGAGGGACTCTTCCACGGCATCCAGACGGCGATCTACGCCCAGCAGGTCGCCGCGCGCGCCCAGCTCGAGCAGATGCGCCGGGCCCTGCCCCCCGGGATGATGCCCGAGGAGGCGATGCAGGCTGCGGCCCGCGCCGCACAGCAGGCGGCAGCCGACCAGGCCGCCGACGAGCAGCACCCGGGCCGCGGCGGAGGCATGTACCTGTAGTCAGCGTTCACTCGGGTCCGCTGGTCAGGCTCGGGCCGCGATGCTGCGCTTGATCTCGTTCTCGACCGCGTTGGCGATGTCGGCCACCAGTCGCGAGTGCCACCGCTCGTGCGCGTCGAGATCCGCTACGAGAGCGTGGCAGTCCGGGCAGGACTGGCCGAGAGCCGTTGGCTGGTTTCCCTGTTCCACGTGGTTCACCTCCTCGAGAGGACGTGCTTCCACGGTGACACGCAGCCCGTCGGGATGTCCACGCCCGCGGGGTCGCCCGAACCGCTCAGATGCGCTCGTAGAGCGAGCTCGCGCGCGGTTCGCTCGCCGGAACGGCTCAGTTGCGTCGTTGTGGCGAGCTCCGTCGGCAGCCCGGCGCTAGTCGGCGAGACGGTCGATGTCGGTGGCGAGGCGGAGGTCCTTCGCGGTCAGCCCACCCGCCGAGTGTGTGGAGAGCCGGAACGTCACCGTCCGCCAGCGGATGTCGATGTCGGGGTGATGGTCGAGGTCCTCGGCGACCTCCGCGACCTGCTGCACCAGCCGGATCCCGTCCATGAACGACGGGGCCTTCACCGAGCGCGTGATCGCGTCACCGTCCTGGGTCCACCGAGGCAGCTCGCGCTCGAGCGCCCTGTCGATCTCCTCCTGGGTGAGCAGCTCTGCCACCTCACACCTCCTTGCGCTGGTCGCGACGGAGGATCTTCGACCCCAGCCAGACGACCGGGTCGTACTTCCGGTCGACGACACGCTCCTTCATCGGGATGATCGCGTTGTCGGTGATCTTGATGTTCTCCGGGCACACCTCGGTGCAGCACTTGGTGATGTTGCACATCCCCAGCCCCGCTGCCTCCTGAGCGAGCTTGCGACGGTCGTTGGTGTCCAGCGGGTGCATGTCGAGCTCGGCGTACCGGAGGAAGAACCGAGGCCCGGCGAACGCCTCCTTGTTCTCCTCGTGGTCCCGGACCACATGGCAGACGGTCTGGCAGAGGAAGCACTCGATGCACTTGCGGAACTCCTGGCCACGCTCCACGTCGGCCTGCATCATCCTGCGCTTGCCGTCGGGGTCGCGCGGCGTCGGCGCGAAGGCGGGCACCTGCTTGGCCTTCTCGTAGTTGAACGACACGTCGGTCACCAGGTCGCGGATCACCGGGAACGTCCGCAGCGGCGTGACCGTGATCGTCTCGGCCCGGTCGAAGTCGGCCAGCCGGGTCATGCACATCAACCGGGGGCGGCCGTTCACCTCCGCGCTGCACGAGCCGCACTTGCCGGCCTTGCAGTTCCACCGCACCGCGAGGTCGCCGACCTGGGTGGCCTGCAGCCGGTGGATCGCGTCGAGGACCACCTCGCCGTCCTCGACCTCGACGGTGTAGTCCCCGAGAGCGCCGCCGTCGGCGTCCCCGCGCCACACCCGCATCCTGAGCTCGTAGCTCATGAGCTCGCTCCGCTCTGTTGGGCCGCTGGTTCCTCGAAGAGACTCCTCAGCTCCTCCGGCATCACCGGCAACGGCTGGTGGCTGAGCTCCACGGCGCTGTCGAGCGCGTCCCCGGGAAGCGTCAGCACGAGGTTCTTCGAGCCCCACTCCGGGTCGGGGCCGGGAAAGTCGTCGCGCGTGTGCCCTCCCCGGGACTCCTCCCGCTCGAGCGCGGCCTTGGCGATGCACTCGGAGACGACGAGCATGTTCTTCAGGTCCAGCGCGAGGTGCCACCCCGGGTTGTACTGGCGGTGGCCCTCGACGGTGAGCCGCTGGGCGCGTTCCTTCAGCCTCGCGATCTCGGCCAGCGACTCCTCGAGCTCCTCCCGCTTCCGGATGATGCCGACGAGCCGCTGCATGACGTCCTGCAGGTCCTTCTGGATGGTGTACGGGTTCTCGCCGCCCTCCTCCGCGAAGGGAGCGAGGGCTCGCGCGGCGGCCGCCTTGACCTCGTCGTCCGGTAGCGCGGGCCGGGCCCGCCGCCCCTGCATCGCGAGGTAGGCGGCGTTGTGTCCCGCGCGCCGCCCGAACACGAGCAGGTCCGAGAGCGAGTTGCCACCGAGCCGGTTGGAGCCGTGCATCCCTCCGGCGACCTCGCCGGCGGCGTAGAGGCCCTCGACGAGCGACTGCTCGGTGTCGGCGTCGACCTCGACACCTCCCATCACGTAGTGGCAGGTCGGTCCGACCTCCATCGGCTCCTTGGTGATGTCGACGTCGGCGAGCTCCTTGAACTGGTGGTACATGGAAGGGAGCCGCCGGCGGATGAACTCGGCGTCCCGACGGGAGGCGATGTCGAGGAACACGCCGCCGTGCGGTGACCCGCGGCCGGCCTTGATCTCGGAGTTGATCGCGCGCGCCACCTCGTCACGGGGCAGCAGCTCGGGGGGCCGGCGGTGGTTCTTCTTGTCGGTGTACCAGCCCTCGGCCTCCTCGACCGTGTCCGCGGTCTCGCTGCGGAAGTACTCCGGGATGTAGTCGAACATGAACCGCTTGCCCTCGGAGTTCTTCAGGACGCCGCCGTCGCCGCGCACCGACTCGGTGACGAGGATGCCGCGCACGGACGGCGGCCACACCATGCCCGTCGGGTGGAACTGCACGAACTCCATGTTGATCAGCGTCGCGCCCGCGCGGAGCGCCAGCGCGTGCCCGTCGCCGGTGTACTCCCAGGAGTTCGAGGTCACCTG
Organism: uncultured Actinomycetota bacterium; assembly: GCA_963700365.1. Lineage (GTDB taxonomy): Bacteria > Actinomycetota > Actinomycetes > Propionibacteriales > Nocardioidaceae > Nocardioides_C. The sequence goes on from CAVOXG010000001.1 coordinate 186,633, forward strand.
GTAGGACTTCCCGATCCCGCCGGTGGCGAGGACGACCGACGGGGTCCTGAAGACCACGAACCGGCCGGTCTCCCGCCAGTACGCGAAGGCTCCGCTGACCCGCGGCGACTCGCCCCTGCGGCGCTCGGTGAAGATCTCGGTGACCGTGCACTCCATGAACACGTCGATCCCGAGGGACACCGCGCGCTGCTGCAGGGTCCGGATCATCTCGAGCCCGGTGCGGTCGCCGACGTGCGCCAGGCGGGCGTAGCGGTGGCCGCCGAAGTCACGCTGCGAGATCAGCCCGTCCGGGGTGCGGTCGAAGAGTGCCCCCCACTCCTCGAGCTCGAGGACACGCTCCGGGGCCTCCTGGGCGTGCAGCTGTGCCATCCGCCAGTTGTTGAGCATCTTCCCGCCGCGCATCGTGTCGCGGAAGTGGACCCGCCAGCCGTCCTCGTCGTACACGTTGCCCATCGCCGCGGCGATCCCGCCCTCGGCCATCACCGTGTGCGCCTTGCCCAGCAGCGACTTGCAGACGACGGCCACGCGGGCTCCGGCGTCGTGCGCGGCGATCGCGGCCCGGAGACCCGCGCCGCCCGCGCCGACGACCACGACGTCGTACTCGTGGGTCTCGAAGCCGGTGTCGGAGCCGGGGTCCATCCGGTTGCCCGTCATCGGGTGACGCTCAGGGCCGTTGGTCGAGACCATTCAGAAGAACCTCACGTCGGTGATCGTGCCGGTCGCCAGCAGGTAGACGTACAGGTCCGCGAGAGCGACCGAGAAGAGCGAGAGCCAGGCGTACTTGGGGTGGTCCCGGTTCATCCGGGACACCCAGGTCCACAGCCGGTAGCGGACCGGGTGCTTGGAGAAGTTGCGCAGCCGACCGCCGATCAGGTGCCGGCAGGAGTGGCACGACAGCGTGTAGAGCCAGATGAGCGCCGCGTTGACGGCGAGCACCACCGTGCCGAGCCCCATGTGCCCCCACTCGTGGTCGGCGTTGCGGAACGCGAGGACCACGTCGTAGGTGAGGACGATGGCGATGAGCGCGGAGAGGATCAGGGCCCAGCGGTGGGCGTTCTGGAGGATCAGCGGGAAGCGGCGCTCACCGGTGTACTTGGTGTGCGGCTCCGCGACACCGCACGCGGGCGGGGAGAGCCAGAACGCCCGGTAGTAGGCCTTGCGGTAGTAGTAGCAGGTCATCCGGAAGCCCAGCGGGATGATCAGGATGATCAGCGCCGGGGAGTACGGCCAGAACCCGAACGGCCTGCCGAAGTCGGCCGACCCCTCGACGCACTGCGCCCCCATGCAGGGCGAGTAGAACGGCGACAGGTACGGCGACGCGTAGTAGTGCTCACCGGAGAACGCGCGCCAGGTCGCGTAGACCACGAACGCGGCGAAGACCACGAACGTCACCAGAGGCGAGAGCCACCAGTTGTCCTGGCGGAGCGTGCGCTCCGCGATCTGGGCGCGCCCAGTGCCTCTCACCCCGGTTGACATGAGTCCCCTTACTGCGCGTGCTGTGCCTCGGACTGGGCGTCGTGCCACATGCTCTCGTCGTAGGGCTCGTCAGGGATCGGGATCATCTCCGCCGGCGCGACCGGCGGGCGGGCGCCCGGTGCGGGAGCGCCGAGCTCGTCGAGATCCGCGTTCAGCCGGTCTATGTCCGAGGTCAGCCTCCGGACGCCGAGAGTGTCGCCGTACTCGCTGCGCAGACGCAGCACGGCTGCCGCCAGTGAGGTGAGGGCCGCGCGGGTGGCGGCCACCGAGTCCAGCTCTGTCATGGCATCCTCCGTGATCCGGATCACGTTTTGTCTGCCTGAGTCTGGCGCGGTTCGGGCGTTTGGGGAAGGGGGCGCGCCTTGGCTACCTGCGAGTCGTTCAGCCGTTGCGACGCGCGCGACCGTCGACCGGGTGCATCAGACGGCGCGGGGCCACGCGAGGTCGGCGTTGTCGACGACGACGTCGGCCCGCTCCCGCGGGTCGCAGGTGCGGAGGTAGATGCGCTGGCCCTCGACGTACCTCGCCTGGGACGGATGCGTCGGGTCCGGGTCGCTCCCGTCGCGGACCGCCATCCGGGCAACGGACACCTCGAAGGGCACGTCGAGGAACACCGCGAGGTCCCAGAAGTCGAGCGCAGCTCGTCGCGCTGCAGGAAGATCCCGTCCACGATGAGCAGCCCCCGCTCCGGTACGACGGACGGCGGCAGGTCGAGGGAGCGGTCCGACTCGACGTCGTGCACCGCCGAGCGGTACACCGACCCGGGGCGGAGCGCCACGGCAGCACGAGCTGCGACAGGAAGGCGGCGTAGTCGAAGCTCCGGGACCAGAAGGTCTCTCCGGTGCGCCCGAGCGCATGGCGGTAGCGACGCCGGGTGGTGGAACCCGTCGACGGAGGCGCGGACCACCGGCCCGGCCAGGAGGCAGCAGGCCGCAGCGAGCTCGTCGCCGAACCAGGTCTTGCCCGCGCCGTCCACGCCGTCGACTGCGACGAGCACCGGACGGTCCGGACGCGGTATCCGCCCGGCCACCTCGGCGAGGACGGCAGCTCCGGGCGGTCACAGGTCGAAGATCTCCTCGAGCACCGCGGCGACGCCGTCGTCCTCGTTGGAGGGCGCGACGCGGTCGGCGAGCTCGCGGACGGTCGGGTGGGCGTTGCTCATCGCGTAGGACGTGCCCGCCCAGTCGAGCATCGGCAGGTCGTTGGGCATGTCCCCGAACGCGACCACCTCGGACGCGTCGATGCCGAGGTCACGGCAGACCATCTCGAGCGTGCTGGCCTTGGTCACGCCGACGGCGCTCATCTCGACCAGCGCGCCCAGCGACGACCAGGTCGTGGTGAGCAGGTGGCCGACGTGAGACTCGACCTCGGCCCAGAACGGCTCGGGCTCCAGGTCCTCGTGGCGGGCGAGCAGCTTCACGACGTGCTCGTCGAAGACCTCCTCGACGGGGCCGACGCGCAGGTCCGTCGGCGGCGGAACCCGCGGCATGAACCCGGGCTCCCTCGCGAAGCCCTCGATCCGCTCCATGGCGAAGGTCGTGCCGGGCACCGCGTCGCGGAGGATCCCGGCGACCTTGTGCCCGACCTCGACGGGGATCGTCCTGGCCTTCCTCACCGCGCGGGCGTGCACGTCGTACAGGATCCCGCCGTTGGAGACCACCGCGAGGCCGTGGCCGCCGACGTGCTCCCACAGCGCATCCATCCACCGGATCGGCCGGCCGGTCACGAAGACCACCGTGACCCCGAGGTCCTCGACCGCGGTCAGCACCTCGCGGGTGCGCGCGGTGACGGTCCCGTCGGTGTGCAGCAGCGTCCCGTCGAGGTCGGTCGCGACCAGTCGAGGGCGGGGGCTGCGGTCGCGCGGGGACATGGTCAGAACCAGCGACCGATCTCGTGTGCGCAGCCGTCGTCGTACACGGACGGCGCGACGTCGTCGGCGATCGCCTTGACCTCGTCGGGGGCCTGACCCATGGCGACGCCGCGGCCGGCCCACTCGAGCATCTCGATGTCGTTGCGGCCGTCACCGATCGCGAGCACGTCGGCGCGGTCGACGCCGAGGCGGTCGGCGATCTCGGCCAGGCCGCTCGCCTTGGAGATGCCCTCGGGTGCGAGGTCGAGCCAGGCGGTCCAGCCGATGAAGTAGTTCGTGCCCTGGAGGCCGAGCTTGTCGGCCAGGCTGACGAAGTCCTCCGAGGTGGAGTCGGGGTCGCGGATGATCACACGGCTGACCTCGCTGGCGATCATCTCCTCGATCGGGGTGAGGATCATCTCGCCGTCGAGCTCGCCCTCCGGGAAGTGCCGGTTCACGCGGTAGCCGACGCCGTGCTCCTCCACCGCGACCGCCGCGTCGGGGACGTGCTCGAGGACCGCCTTCACCGCCTCGCGGGCGTCGAAGGTGACCTCGCTGACCACCTTCAGCGGCGGGAAGGAGAAGGTCACCGCGCCGTTCGAGGCCACGCCGAGGACGTGCGACCCGTGCTCACGGGGCATGTCGAGGTGGCGGAGCACCTGGCTCATGCTCAGCGGCGCCCGGCCGCTGGCCAGCACGATGTCGGCGCCCGCGTCGTACGCGAGGTCGATCGCCTCGCGCACCGCGCGTGTCACGGTCTCGGAGCTGAACCCGTTCTCCGGGTGCGGCACGAGGATCGTGCCGTCGATGTCGAGCGCGATCAGCTTCGGTTTCCAGCCGTTCCCCAGAGGACTCAGCCACCGACCGGCTCCAGGACCTCGCGGCCCTGCAGGTAGGGCTGCAGCGCCTCGGGAACGCGGACCGAGCCGTCGGCCTGCTGGTGGGTCTCGAGGATCGCCACGATCGCGCGAGGGATGGACACGAGCGTCCCGTTGAGGGTCGCGACCGGCTTCACACCGTCCTCGAACCGGCCGCGCACGTCGAGGCGGCGGGCCTGGAAGTCGGTGCAGTTGGAGGTCGAGGTGACCTCGCGGTACTTCGCCTGGGTCGGGATCCACGCCTCGATGTCGAACTTCCGCTGCGCAGACAGGCCGAGGTCGCCGGCGGCGACGTCGATGACGCGGTAGGCCAGCTCGAGCTTGCCGAAGAACTCCTGCTCCCAGCCGAGCAGCCGCTTGTGCTCGTCGTAGGAGTCCTCCAGGGACGTGTAGGAGAACATCTCCACCTTGTCGAACCAGTGCACGCGGATGATGCCGCGGGTGTCCTTGCCGTACGAGCCTGCCTCCTTCCGGTAGCAGGGGCTGAACGCGGCGTAGCGCAACGGCAACGAGGGGCCGTCGAGAATCTCGTCGGAGTGGTACGCCGCCAGCGGCACCTCGGAGGTCCCGACGAGGTACAGGTCGTCACCCTCGATCCGGTACACGTCGTCGGCGGCCTGGCCGAGGAAGCCGGTGCCCTCCATCGCCCGCGGCTTCACCAGGGCCGGCGGGACCATCGTGGTGAACCCGGCGGCGCGGGCCTGGTCCATCGCCATGTTGACCAGCGCGAACTCCAGGTCGGCACCGATGCCGGTGAGGTAGTAGAAACGGGCGCCCGACACCTTCGCGCCGCGGTCGATGTCGATGGCGCCGAGCATCCGGCCGAGCTCGACGTGGTCGCGGGGCTCGAAGCCCTCGGCCTCGAAGTCACGCGGCTTGCCGACGTGCTCGAGCACGACGTAGTCGTCCTCGCCGCCGGCCGGGGCCTCGGGGGCGGCGACGTTCGGGATCGACAGGACCAGCGCGCGATAGGCCTGCTCGGCCTCGGTCTGCGCCGCCTCAGCCTCCTTCACCGCGGCCGAGAGGGTCTTGGTGCGCGCGAGCAGCTCCTGCTTCTCGTCGCCCTGGGCCTGCGGGATCTGCTTGCCGAGGGACTTCTGCTCGGCCCGGAGCCGCTCGAAGTCGGCGATGGCCGACCGGCGTCGCTCGTCCGCGGAGACGGCCTCGTCGACCACGTCCTGGGACAGGCCGCGCTTGACCTGCCCTTCGCGCACGCGGTCGGGGTCTTCACGGAGCAGACGAGGATCAATCACCTCACGAGGATATCTGGCTCCTGCACACGGGACCTGCGGCCCTGCCGCCTCGGTCGACCACCTTGGGACGCTTCGAGCATGAGCAGACGGTTGATCGGCCCGGTCGACGTCCTGCTCGAGTTGCCGCTGAGCGTGGAGGGCCCGTTCGCGGCCCGGACCCGGAGCGGCTGGTCGCGGCGTTCGAGGCGGAGATCACTGCCTTGCGGGGCTTCGCTCACGCTGGGTGAGGGTACGAGGTCTCCGGCGGTCATACTTGTCGACCGAAACGCCCATTCGACCACGAAGCAGGACCATCTTGCCCCTCCGCACCCTCACCAACACGCGCCTCCTACTCGGCGCGGGCCTGTGCCTGCTCGTGCTGGGGGTCCTGTCGGCGCTGGTCAGGCTGGAGTGGCGGACCCTCTTCGCCGCCGACCGGCGCTTCGGCTCGGGGCCGTACGGATGGACCGCGTCCAGCCCGGGAGCCTACGACGTGCTCCACGCCATCGAGGTGGCCTTCGGGACGGTCGCCCTGACCATCGCGACGACGGTCGTGGTGGTCGCGCTGCTCGTCCGCCGGCACTTCCGCGCGGCGGTGTGGACGGCGGCCGTGATGGTCGCCGCCTCGATGACGACGTACCTCCTCAAGCGCTTCTTCGCGCGGGAGCGTCCGGTCTGGGAGGACCCGATCCACTCGCTGGACAGCTTCTCCTTCCCGTCCGGGCACGCCTCCGGCATCGCCTCGGCGATGGGTGTGGCGATCGTGCTGACGCTGATGTTCGTCCGGCGCCGGTCCCTGCGTCGGGGGCTGATCGGCTTCTGGGTCTCCCTGGTCGTCCTGGTCGGCCTGGACCGGATCTTCCTCGGGGTGCACAACTTCTCCGACGTCATCGCCGGCTACGCCGTCGGGTTCTTCTGGGTGCTGGTCGGACTGATCCTCTACCACCCCGCGCCGCGTCGGCGGGTCCTCGAGAGCTTCACCAGCGCGGTCCCCCAGACCAAGCAGCTGGCCGTGGTGCTGAACCCGATCAAGGTCGACGACGTCGACGCCTTCAAGGAGATGGTCGAGGAGCACGCGCGGGAGTCCGGCTGGGGGCAGCCGGCGTGGTACGAGACCACCGTCGAGGACCCCGGCCGCGCGATGGCGGAGGCCGCCGCGATCAACGGCGCGGAGCTGGTCCTCGTCTGCGGCGGCGACGGCACCGTGCGCACCGTCTGCGCGGAGCTCGCCGGCACCGGCGTCCCCGTCGGCGTGGTCCCGGCCGGCACCGGCAACCTGCTCGCGCGCAACCTGGGCATCCCGCTGTACCTCTCCGCCGCCGTCGACGTCGCCCTCAACGGCCAGGACCGGGCGATCGACCTGGTCTCGGTCGCCGGTGACGGGATCGGCGACGACGAGCACTTCATGGTCATGGGCGGCATGGGCTTCGACGCCGCGATCATGGAGGGCGCCGACGACGCCATCAAGGCCAAGATCGGCTGGCTGGCGTACTTCGTCTCCGGCCTCCGGCAGCTGCGCTCCCCCACCTTCAAGGTCGAGATCTCGGTCGACGACGAGCCGTTCACCAAGCACCGGGCGCTGACCGTCGTGGTCGGCAATGTCGGCTACCTCACCGCCGGAATCCCGCTGCTGCCCGACGCCACGATCGACGACGGCGAGCTCGACGTGGTGATCGTGTCGCCGCGGCGGTTCGTCAGCTGGTTCCCGCTGCTGTGGCGGGTGTTCAGCAAGGGCAAGCGCGTCGACGACGAGCTGAACCGGATGACCGGCCGCAGGGTCGTCGTCCGCACCACCCACGACACCGCACGCCAGCTCGACGGCGACCCGATCGGACCGGGCCGCGAGATCCGCGCGGAGTGCATCCACGGCCGGCTGCTGGTCCGCGTCCCGCGGTAGAACGCCTCATCAAAGACTGATTTCTTCCGCTTTTTGCGACCCTCCCGTTTGACAACTCCTGCTTCGGGGCACCGAGACCCGTCGATTTTCGGGGCCCACAAGGCCGTCACGCGAGCCCACCGAGGGCTGAGAGAGGGAGTTGTCATGACCGAGAACCGGAAGCGCCTTTCGCTCGAGGAGCTCGACGCCGAGCACGCGGGCCAGCTGCCCGACAAGGAGGTCGTGTCGCTGCTCGACCTGTTCGTGAACGCGGACCTCGCGCTCGACCTCGCCGCGCCGATCGACCTGGCGGTCGCGGCCAGGCCAACGCCGCCCTGCCGATCGAGGGTGCCGTCAGCGCCAACGTGCTCTCGGTCGGGTCCGAGGCCGGCGCCTTCTCCGAGCAGGTGGCGGGCGTCACGCAGACGATCACCGGTGACACCGAGGCGATCGCGCCGCAGACCGCGACCATCGACCAGTCCAACGACGTGGTGGACGACGGATCGAGCACGACGCCGACCGAGACCGCCTCCTCACCTCCCTGACCCCGAGGAGGAGGTCGTGGGCGTCACGACCGAGCCGATCGGTGACGTCGTGGACACCGTCGACGGCACGGTCGGTGACGTGACCGACACCGTGGACGGCACGACCGGCACCGTGGGCGACGTGGTCGACGGCACGACCGGCACCGTGGGCGACGTGGTCGACGGCACGACCGGCACCGTCGGCGACACCGTGGGCGACGTCACCGGCGACACGTCCGGCATCATCGACAGCGTCACCCAGAGCGGGCTGCTCGAGGACGGCCTGCTCAACGTCAACGTCGACGTCGCGCTCGACGCGGACCTCGCTGCCCCGGTCGCGGGCGCCGTCGCCGCCCAGGCGAACGTCGCGGCACCGATCGACGCCTCGGTCGCGGCCAACATCGCGTCGGTCGACTCGACCGCCATCTCGGTCGCGAACCAGACCACCCTCATCAACCAGACGATCGAGGGCAACGCCACGGCGACCGCCGACCAGGACGCCGAGATCACCCAGTAAGGAGACGGGGTGACCACGACGCAGGGAGAGGCGTCCGCCGGAGGGCAGCTGGGCGGTGCCGCCGTGCCCGTCCCGACCCGAGCCGAAGGGGTCCAGCTCCTCGGCGAGATGGCAGGCTCCGGCTACCGCCGCCCGCCCGCCCTCGTCCGGCGTGCCGACGGCCAGACGATCACGCTCTCGCCGCTGCTGTACCTGACGCTCGCGGCGATGGACGGGCGGCGCGGATACGGCGACATCGCGCGCGCCGTTTCGGACGCGACGGGGAGGCACGTCGTACCGGACGACATCAGCTACCTGACGGAGCGCAAGCTCCGGCCACTCGGGTTGCTCACCGGCACGGACGGGTCGCAGCCACAGACGAGCAAGGTGAACCCGCTGCTGGCACTGCGGTTCAAGCTCGTCGTGACCGACACCCGGTGGACGAGACGGCTCACCGCCCCGTTCGCCGGCCTCTTCACCCCCCTGCTCGTGGTCGCCCTGGTCGCCGGCTTCGCCGGCTTCACGTGGTGGCTCCTGGTCGAGAAGGGCTTCGGCTCCGCGGTCCACCAGGCGTTCTACGAGCCCGGCATGATCCTGGCCCTGTGGGTGCTGATCATCGGGTCGGCGGCGTTCCACGAGTTCGGGCACGCGGCCGCCTGCCGGTACGGCGGCGCCACGCCCGGGGGCATGGGCGTCGGCCTCTACCTGATCTGGCCCGCGTTCTACACCGAGGTCACCGACTCCTACCGCCTCGGCCGGGCCGGACGGCTCCGGGTGGACCTCGGCGGGCTGTACTTCAACGCGATCTTCGCGCTGCTCACCCTCGGCGCCTGGGCCGCGACCCGGTGGGACGCGCTCCTCCTGGTCGCGGCCGCGCAGCACCTCCAGATGGTGCGTCAGCTCGCGCCGTTCATCCGCGCGGACGGGTACCACATCGTCGCGGACCTCACGGGCGTCCCCGACCTCTTCGCCCACATCAAGCCGACGCTGCAGGGCCTGCTCCCGCGGCGCTGGCGACCTGCCCAGCCCCCGGCGCTCAAGCGCTGGGCGCGGGCGGTGGTGGTGACCTGGGTGTTCACCATGGTCCCGGTCCTGATCGGCCTCATCGCGCTCGGCACGATGCTGCTGCCCCGGCTGGCGGCCACCGCCTGGGACAGCATGCACGTCCAGTGGGACGCCGTCGGCCACTACTGGAGCGACGGGGACATCCTGGGGGTCGCCGTCCGCGGCCTCTCCTCGGTGATCGTCCTGCTTCCGGTGCTCGGCCTGGTCTACATGCTGTTCCGGATCGGGCGGCGAGCAGCGCTGTGGGCCTGGCGCAGCTCCGAGGACAACCCCCGTGCACGCGGGGCGGCTGCCCTGGCCGGCGTCGCCGTCCTGGCCGCCGTGGCGTGGGCGTGGTGGCCGTCGGGCCAGTACCAGCCGGTCGACGCCGACGACGACGGGACGCTCTCCGACCTGGTGCGGATCGAGGACCGTCGGATCTTCCTCCCCCTGCTCGAGAGCACGGTCCTCATGCGGCCCGCCGTCGGCACGGCGGAGGTCGCGCCCGCCGCCCCCGTCGTACCCCCGACGGGGACGACCCCGGTCGGTCCGGGCAGCGGCACGGTCTCGGCCGGAGAGCGCGCCGCGACGGCCGGAGGCAGCACCGGGCTGGCGGCCCTCGAGGGCCTCACAGCCGAAGACACGGACACCCTCGAGCAGCTGGTCGTGGCCGAGACCGTCGAGACCGTCTGGCCGTTCCCGTGGCAGCCGCCCGGGGCGCTCGGCGAGGGTGACAACCGGGCCGAGTCGATCAACACCGTCGACGACTCCGTCGTCACCGACCTCGCGGCGTCCTGGGCGATCGTGACCGCCGGAGAGGTCGACGACCGCAACGAGGCCTGGGCCCTCGCCTCCTGCGAGGACTGCGTGACCCGAGCGGTGGCGTTCCAGCTGCTGCTCCTGGTCGGCGACTTCGACGTCGTCACGCCCGTCAACTCGGCCGTCGCGGCCAACTACGAGTGCACCAGGTGCACGACCGAGGCGATCGCCACCCAGCTGGTGATATCGCTGACCGGCATGCCCAGCCCGGAGGCACAGCAGCTCATCGAGGACGCGATGCGCCGCCTGAGGTCCCTCGAGGCCGACCTCGACGAGCTCAGCAGCGGCCAGATCTACTACGTGCTCCAGGCGACGCAGGCGGAGATCATCGCGATCCTCGAGAACGACGGGGTGATTCCCGACGTGACGCTGACGGACGCGGAGGACTCCCTCGCGGTGAGCGGCCGACCCCGGCACCCTGGAGCCCAGCGCCACGCCGACCGGGGAGCCCAGCGCCACGCCGACCGCGGAGCCGAGCGCCACGCCGACCGGGGAGCCCAGCGCGACGCCGGCCGGGGAGCCGAGCCCGACTTCGGAGCCCACTGCGGCGGAGACGAGCGAGCCGTCCCCGACGGGCACGCCCACCTCCACCAGCGACCCGAGCCCGACGGAGACGACGTCCACCGCTGAGCCCAGCCCGACGACAGAGTCGTCGCCGACAGCCGAGCCCAGCCCGACGTCCTAGCCGCATCGACACGGCGGGGCATGCGGGAGGTTCCTCGATAAAGCCACAAAGCGGGCGGGTCGTCTTTACGATCGTGAGGCACCCTCACCCCTGAGTGCACCCCCACGAGCGGCGAACCCCTCGAGCGGGCTCGGCCGCGCACCCTGAGAGGAACCCTCATGCGCCTTGCAGCCACCGGCTCTGGCCGGCGTCGCCGCGTTGGCCCTCACCGCACTCCCGGTCACCCAGGCGACCGGCGCAGGCAGCCAGGTCGGGCTCAACGTCGTGCTGAACACCGACATCACGCCCGCCATCGTCACCGAGCTCTCCGGCTACGGCACGGTCAACGAGCAGTACCCCGAGATCGACGGCCTCACCATGCGGGTGGCGACCTCGGACGTCAGCCGGATCAGCAAGCTGCCCTACGTCGCCTCGGCCAACCAGGACGTGCCCGTCGTCGGCAAGCCGGTCGCCGAGAGCCCCTACGAGGACACCCTCGACGGCTGGGCCACCTGGAGCACCGACCAGATCGACGTGTACGACGTCGCGGACGGCAGCCGCGGGGTCGCGGAGACCGGTGAGGGTGTGTACGTCGCGGTGCTCGACACCGGCCTCCACAGCTCATGGCCGTTCTACTTCGGCCACGAGCGGATCGCCGAGGAGTACGGCATCGCGATCGGCGGTGGCGGCGGGGAGAAGGGCAGCATCTCCTACCAGCCGAACAAGTGGGGCGTGGACCAGAACGGGCACGGCACCCACGTCACCAGCACGATCATCGGCTACAACTTCGGCGACGGCGACCACGTGGCCGGCGTGGCCCCCCGGGCCACGATCATCCCGGTCAAGGTGCTCAACCAGAACGGCTCCGGCTGGTCCTCGATGACCGCCGCCGGCATCGACTACGTCACCGACCTGAAGGAGTCCGGCGCACTCGGCGACTCACCGGTCGTCATCAACATGAGCCTCGGCGGCCCCACCTCCGACGCACTCGAGCGAGGCCGCGATCCAGCGCGCGATCGACGCCGGCGTGCTGATCGTGGCGTCGGCCGGCAACGAGGGTGAGACGGGTATGGGCTACCCGGGTGCCTACGCCCCCGTCATCTCCGTCGCCGCCACCGGCTGGACCGGGGAGTGGCTGCCGATCACCGAGGGCCGCATGAACCGCTCCTGGTGGTGGAGCTCCGACGTGGACGAGGAGACGGTCGCCGAGGACGCCTACATCACCGACTTCTCCTCGCGCGAGCTGGCCGGCCAGGACCTCGACGTCGCCGCCCCCGGCTCCTGGGTGGTCGGTCCGTACCAGACGAACTCGCAGTTCGGCTGGTACTTCCTCGGAGGTACGTCGATGGCCTCGCCGCACGTCGCGGGAGCTGTCGCTCTGATGGCCGAGCGCGAGCCGGGCCTCGGCCAGGCCGAGGTGGAGTCGGTGCTCGAGAGCACCGCGATCCCGCTGGGCGCCGGGACGCGCACGGTCTTCGACCCGAACACCGGTGACTTCGCCGACGTCAGCTGGGACTCCGACGCCAGCGGCCACGGGCTCGTCGACGTTCCCGCCGCGCTGGCCGCCGTCTCGGCCGGCCGACGCAGCACGGGCGCCGCGGCCGCGGCAAGGGCGCGAACAGGTAGCCCGTCCGGGGTCCCGAGACACCACAGCGCCCGTCCGGTCACCGCGACCGGGCGGGCGCTGCGTCGTACCGGAGGGCGCCGTGCTCAGCCGGTGGGCGTCAGCTCGAAGACGGGGATCAGCCGGTCGGTGCGCTCGGCGTACTTGTCGAAGTTCGGCCAGGTGCGGTTCATCACCTGCCACAGCCGCTCCCGCTCCTCGCCGGTCACCTCGCGCGCGTGGACGGCGAGGTCGCGGCCGCGGTGGCTGATCGACGCGTCCGGGTTCGCCCTGAGGTTGAGCACCCAGACCGGGAGCTCCGGTGCGCCCCAGTTGGAGCCGGCTACCAGGAACGTCCCCTCGTGCGGGACACACAGCAGGGGCGTGGTGCGCGGGATCCCGCTCTTGCGGCCCCGCACCGTCAGGTACAGCTGCGGCAGCCCGGCGATCACGAGCAGCCCGAACCGGCCCCGGGTGAGGCGGTGGATCGTCTTGTCGACCGCGACGATGTACCCGAGGTACTTCGGCAGCCAGCTCAGGCGGCCCACGCGGATCGCCACCGGGGTCAGGAAGCTCATGAGTGCGCATCGTAGTGAGCCGCGGCGTTACCGTGGCTCGATGACGACAGTGCGGACGTTCACCTCCTCCGTCCTCGAGCCTGCTGACCGCGGTCTCGAGCTCGGCGAGCGGCACAGCGAGGCCGTCGCCCGCACCGTCGCCGCCTACCGCCGGCTCTTCGCGGCCCGGGCGACCCGGCCGTTCGACGTGGACCTGTGGGCCGACCGGGCCTGGGCGACGATCTGCGAGCTGGCACCGGAGGCCGCGGTCGAGATCGCCGGCATCGCCGAGGGCGCCCGCGTGCCGGTGCGCGAGGTGGCGATGCTCAACGCACGGACCGAGCTGCTCGCGGTGGCCGACCCGACCGGCGTCGTGGACGAGTGCTCGACCGTCGTCGCGCTGCCGGAGGGCGGCCGGCCGGTCGCGGTCCAGACGTGGGACTGGTACGACGCGATGGCCGACGACTGGTTCGTCTGGACGATCCCGCACCCGGACGGACGCGTGGTGCAGACGGTCACGGAGTACGGCGTGCTCGGCAAGATCGGCGTGAGCTCCCGTGGCGTCGGGGTCATGTTCAACATGCTTCGGCACCGCGACGACGCGCTCGCGGAGGAGAAGGGGCTCGGGTTTCCCGTCCACCTGCTGAGCCGCCGGATCCTCGACACCGCGCGGGACGCCGACGAGGCGGTGGCGATCGCCGGTGCCGTGGGCACCTCCGCCTCCACCTCGCTGACCGTGCTCGACGAGGCCGGTCGCGCCGGGTCGGTCGAGCTCTTCCCCGGCGGGCCGGGGCTGCTGCGCCCCCGCGACGGGGTGCTCGTCCGCACGAACCACTTCGTCTCCGAGGAGGGCGCGCCCGGGTGCCTGGCCTCGTCGATCGGGCCCGGCAGTGGCGTCCGTCGTACGACGCTTCTCGACGCGTTCGAGGCCGCGGTGCCGACCGCGGCCGGCGAGGTCGTCGCCGCCATGCACGACCACCGGGAGATCGGCGGCGTGTGTGCCCACCCGGACGAGTCCATGGACCCGCTGCTGAGGCACGCGACCCTGGCCACCGTCGCGATCGACGTCGTCGGCCGGTCCCTGGACGTCACCGCCGGGGGGCCTTGCGCGCGATGAGTTCTCCCGGCCGGCGGGGTCTCAACTGAGGACGGAGACACGAGACAAGGAGCAGGCCATGCAGAAGATCGTCCCGAACCTGTGGTTCGACGCCGAGGCCGAGGAGGCCGCCGAGTTCTACACCTCGCTGTTCGAGGGCTCCCGGATCGTGAGCGTGGTCCCGTACGGCGAGGCCGGGCCGGGCGAGCCGGGCTCCACGATGGTGGTGAGCTTCGAGCTTCTGGGCCAGGAGTACGTCGCGATCAACGGTGGCCCGCAGTTCCCGTTCACCGAAGCGGTCTCCTTCGAGGTCCGCTGCGACACCCAGGAGGAAGTCGACCGGCTCTGGGACGCCCTCACCGCCGGAGGCGAGGAGGTCCAGTGCGGCTGGCTCAAGGACAGGTACGGCCTGTCGTGGCAGATCGTGCCTGCGCGGTGGGCCGACCTGGTCACCGGCGACGACCCGGCCAAGGTGAACGCCGCGATGAAGGCGATGCTCGGGATGAGGAAGCTCGACATCGCCGAGCTGGAGCGGGCGTACGCCGAGGGGTAGTCCGGACGGTCCCACGGCTTCGTCGCATCAATCCGGGTTCACCTCAGGCCGGGCGGAGTAGTGTGGGGAGAGCCCACGCGGGAGCCTCTACACCGGAGGCTCCGTCGAGCCGGGGAGAGGCGGACGTCATGACGACGTCGTACTGCAGCACCCGGAGCCGGCCAACCCCTGCCGACAGCGACAGCGAGTCGGCTGACGCAGCGCCCGAGGCCGACAGGGACCAGTGGAACGACGACGGTGACTCCTGGTGGGCTCCGCACCCCGTCCCACCCTCCTACCGGGACGAGACATGATCGCCTTCGACCAGCGCGGAGAGGCCTACATCGGCATGGGTCTTGGTGGCCGCAGCTGGCGGATCACCGAGGTGCGCACCGGCTGGCACCTGGAGTTCCGTGACGAGGGTGACCTGCTGGCGACCAACGCCGGCGTGCACAGGAGCCTCCAGGCCGCGATCGCCGAGGCCGACCGGACGCCCGACCCGGGGGGCCGTCGCCGGTAGCCCGTCCGGTGTGCCGCGCTCAGCAGGACTCCGCGGTGTCGGTCGAGATGTCCGCGCAGCGAGTGCCTTCCGATGTCGGCTCGAGACCGGTGCGGATGTACTCCGTCTTGTATGGCGCGTTCCTGCCCTCGCCCTGCGCCACCTCGACCGGCAGGTCGTAGCGGATCGACCAGGACCACTCCTCGACCTCCACCTCGGTGCTGCCCGCGGGGTCGACCGGCTCCAGGGTCCGCCAGGAGTGCAGCCCGTCGGCATCCACGTAGAAGCCGGTCATCCTGCCCTGCCCGTCGAGCCCAGCGGCCGGCCGGAGCCGGGTGTCGGGGTGGATGACTCCCGGACTGTCGGAGAAACCGTCCCAACCGATGACGAGCAGCTCGGTGGAGCCGCCCTCCGAGCGGGTGGCCAGGAGCTGCTCGCGACCGCCGTCGCCGAGCCGGACCGGTGGCTCGAGCAGCTGCTCGGGCGCGTGCTCGGTGTCCATGTACGCCTCCAGACCCCCATCGCCGGCCAGGTCGATGTCGATCATCGAGCCCGCCACCGGAGCGACGGTCTCGCGCACCTTGATCTGGATGCGGTCGGCGCGCCCGTCGCCGTCGAGGTCGGCATGTGCGGTGACCACGACCCTGAACGGCCCGATCCCCTGGGTGGGGACGGTCGGCGGGGTCGAAGAGTCCTCCGGCTCCTTCTCCGACCGCGGCGTCGCGGGTGCCGTCGGAGACTGTGACGGCTCATCGGATGCCGTGGTCATCGGGGACGGTGACCCGGCCGGCCTCGGCGCGGGCGCGGTCCCGGTCATCTGGTCGATGAGGAAGGGCGCGGCCACCACAGCCAGCGAGGCCGCGGCCGCGGCCGCGACCAGCACCGCCGTCGGCCGGCGGCGTCGCGCGGGCGGGATCTCCAACGGCCGCAGGTGCTCCGCGGTCACGAGGTCGGCTCGTGCCTCGAGCGCGGATGCGAGGCGTTCGTCGAGCGTGCGGCTCATCGCGACACCTCCATGATCTTCTCGAGCGCGCGGAGCGCTCGGCTCGCGGTGGACTTCACGGCGCCGCGGGAGATGCCCAGGGCCTCGGCGATCTCGGCCTCGTTGAGACCGGACCAGTAGCGCAGCACGAGAACCTCATGCTGGCGAGGCGCGAGCTGCTGCAGGGCGGCGATCACCTCGCGGTGCTCCTCGGCGAGAAGCACTCCGTCCGTCGTACCGTCACGCGGCACCTCGTGCGGCGGCACGTACGCACGCGCCGTGCGCCGGCGGCGGAGCTTCGACCGGGCGCCGTTGACCACCGAAGTACGCAGGTAGGCCAGGGCCTTGCCGCCGTCCTCGATGCCCGAGCGCCGGTGGAGGAACGACGCGAAGGCGTCCTGGACCACGTCCTCCGCGGTCTGCAGGTCGTCGACGAGCAGGACCGCGAGCCGGACCAGCGAGAGCCGGTGAGCGGCGTAGAGGGCGACAGCCTCGTCGACGTACGGCGGGCCCTGGCCCCGCAGCTGCGTCACTGACATCGACTTCCCCCGGTCCGCTGGCGGCATCTCCTACCTCTGAAGACGCCCGGGCGTCGCGGAGGTTGCGCCGGGGGTCAGGCGTTCTTGGCGAACTTGACTGCCTCTTCCTCCTCCGGCGAGAGCTGCTGCTCGCAGGACCAGCCCCGGATGTTCTTGGCGTAGGTGCGGGCCTCGCTGCGACCGTGGATGGAGGTCAGCAGGACCCCGTCGCCGCCGTCGTCGAGAAGGGCCATCGACCACGACAGGTGGCCGCCCATGTCTCCGAAGGCGTCGTACCTCACGACCGCGAGGTGCCGCAGCGCCTCGGACGCCTCCATCCGCAGGGCGTGCACCTCGGCGCGGAGTCCCTCGACATCGGTCGGCAGGTCCTCGACGCGGCGGCGGTTCGTCGTACGACGGGCGTGGCCGGCCTGTGAGCGGCGCAGCGCCACCAGCGCGACGGCCAGGGCGGCGAGGGAGGTCACGAGCAGCGCGATGACCAGGATCAGGAGGACGGTGTCGTTCATCGCGCCCGAGGCTATCCGCGCGGTCAGCCTCCGTGACGAAGGCGCGCGAGCCAGGCCGCCGCCTCCTGGAACTCCGCGTCGCTGGTGCCGCGGCGCACGTCCGGCTCGATCCCGTCGTGTCGCTCGTAGGAGCCGAGGAAGCGGACGTCGGCGCACACGCGACGAAGCCCCATCAGCGCCTCGCCCACGCGGGCGTCGTCGACGTGGCCCTCACAGTCGATGGAGAAGCAGTAGTTGCCGAGCGCGGCACCCGTCGGGCGGGACTCGATGCGGGTCATGTTCACGCCCCGCATGGTGAGCTGCTCGAGGATCTCCAGCAGGGCACCGGGGTGGTCATCGCGCATGAACGCCACCAGCGAGGTCTTGTCACGGCCGGTGCGCGGCGCCGGGACGCCGGGCCGGGAGACGAGCACGAAGCGGGTGATCGCGTCGGCGTTGTCCCCGATCCCCTCGGCGAGGACGGCCAGGCGGTAGTGCTGCGCGGCGAGGGGCGCCGAGATCGCGGCGTCCCAGTCCGAGGCAGGGTCGGCGACGGCCGCCGCGGCGGCGGCCGTCGAGGTCGCGTGCACGACGTGCGCCTGCGGCAGGTGCAGCGCGACCCAGCGGCGGGTCTGCGCCGCGGCGTGCGGGTGGGTCGCGACGACCTTGATGTCCGAGGGCGCCGTGCCCGGCCGGGCCAGCAGGGAGAACGCGATCGGGACCGTCATCTCCCGGGTGATCATCAGCGGCTCACCCGTGGCGAGCTCGTCGAGCGTGACCGGGACCGAGCCCTCGACGGAGTTCTCGATCGGCACCACGGCCCCGTCCGCCTCGCCGTTGCGCACCGCGTCGAGCGCCAGGGTCACCGTCGCGCAGGGCTGCAGCTCCGCCCTCGCCGCCGCAGGCAGCGACCGCAGCGCCTGCTCGGTGAACGTCCCCTCCGGGCCGAGGTAGGCGTAGCGGGCGGGAGGCACTCCGGGCGGTGGTGGCGGCACCCGACAACTCTAGGGGAGGTAGGTTCGCGCCCGTGGATCTCGCACTCGTCGCGCTCACCTTCGGCACGATCTTCGTCGTCGAGCTTCCGGACAAGACCTTCATCGCCGCGCTCGTGCTGTCCACGAGGTACCGGCCGCTG
Organism: uncultured Actinomycetota bacterium; assembly: GCA_963700365.1. Classification (GTDB taxonomy): domain Bacteria; phylum Actinomycetota; class Actinomycetes; order Propionibacteriales; family Nocardioidaceae; genus Nocardioides_C. The sequence continues at coordinate 204,919 of CAVOXG010000001.1, forward strand.
CTGGTGTGGATCGGGGTCGGGCTCGCGTTCTTCCTGCAGGTCCTCATCGCGGTGACCGCGGGCCAGCTCGCGACCCTCCTGCCGGACGCCCTGGTCAAGGGTGTGGCGGCGGCGATCTTCCTGCTCGGCGCCGTCCTGCTGTTCCGGTCGGCACCGAACGCGGACGCCCATGAGAAGGAGACGGAGGAGGAGTACGCCGGCAAGACCACCGAGGCCAAGAGCGGCCTCAAGGCGGTGGGGGCGTCGTTCCTGGTGCTCTTCGCGGCCGAGTGGGGCGACCTCTCGCAGCTGTTCACGGTCAGCCTGGTGGCGAAGTACGGGGACCCGCTGAGCGTGTTCGTGGGTGCCTGGGGCGCCTTGCTGACCGTCTCCGGGCTCGCGGTCCTCGCCGGTCGTGTCCTCCTGCGCTACATGAAGCTCTCGGTGCTCCAGTACGTCGCCGCCGGCGTGTGCCTCCTGCTCGCGGGCCTGACCCTCTACGAGCTGCTCACTGCCTAGCCCAGCCGCACCGTCTGGTCCGGCGTTACGCTTCGGCCCATGACCCAGGAGAAGACCCTCGGCGCCGACAGCGAGGTCGGCCGGCTGCGCACGGTGATGCTGCACCGTCCCGGCCCGGAGCTGAAGCGCTTGACGCCGCGCAACAACGACAAGCTGCTGTTCGACGGCATCCCCTGGGTCAGCCGCGCGCAGGACGAGCACGATGCGTTCGCCCAGGCGCTTCGGGACCGCGATGTCGAGGTGCTCTACCTGACCGAGCTGCTGGTCGAGACGCTGCAGGCGCCCGAGGCCCGGGAGCACGCGATCGCCGGGGCGATGTCGAGCCTGCACCTCGGGGACACCCTCCGGGCCTACCTCAGGGAGGCCCTGCACGACCAGAGTCCCGAGGAGCTGGCGGCGTTCCTCACCGCCGGCGTGCGGAACGACGAGATACGCGGCGGTTTCGGGCTCGTCACCAGCCTCCTCGCCCACGACGACTTCCTGATCGACCCCCTGCCCAACCTGCTGTTCACCCGCGACTCCAGCGTCTGGGTGCGGGACCGGGTCGCGATCACGTCGCTGGCGATGCCGGCCCGTGAGCGGGAGACCCAGCTGACCGAGCTGATCTACCGCGACCACCCCCGTTTCCAGGGCACCGAGAAGATCCACGGGTGGCACCACGAGCACGTGGAGGGCGGCGACGTGCTCCTGCTCGCTCCCGGCGTCGTCGCGATCGGTGTCGGGGAGCGCACCACTCCCGCTGGGGCGGAGCGGCTGGCGCGGCAGATGTTCTGCTACGACCTCGCACACACCGTGCTCGCCGTACCGATCGCCCAGGAGCGGGCGACCATGCACCTCGACACCGTCTGCACGATGGTCGACGTCGACAAGATCGTGATGTACCCCAACGTCGCCGACCACCTGCAGGCCTACACGGTGACCGTGAAGGACCGCACCGGCGACACCGACCGCGACCTGGTGCTCGAGGTGACCCCGCCCGAGCCGTTCCTGGTGGCGGCGGCCAAGGCGATGAGCATCGACACCCTCCACCAGATCGACACCGGCCTCGACCCGGTCACCGCCGAGCGCGAGCAGTGGGACGACGGCAACAACACCCTCGCCCTCGCCCCGCGGGTCGCGGTGGCCTACGAGCGCAACGTCGAGACGAACGCGCGCCTCGAGGAGGCGGGCATCGAGGTGGTCGCGATCGCCGGCTCCGAGCTCGGCTCCGGCCGGGGCGGTCCGCGGTGCATGTCGTGCCCGGTCAGCCGCGACCCGCTCTGACCTGCGAAACCGCGTGCGGGCATAGAAAAGCCCGGCCGTTGCTGACGGGGGATACAACAACGACCGGGCAGATCTAAAGATACGTGGACTCAAGCCGGAGGACAACTCGATCCGCGGAATATGTGCCACATCACAGCGGATCGGTCCGAAACTGTCTAGTCAGGGTCACCGAATCGTCAGTTGGCGGTTCGCCAGACCTGAGCGCGCGGCCCTTTCCTCGGTGCTCAACGGGCTCTCGTCGGCCAGGGCGGCGTCGAGGTCCTTGGCGAACTTCGCCGCCGGCTTCTCGAGCACCTCGGCACCCGTTCCGACGGGGAGGTCCCACACCGGGACCAGGACGCCGTGGACGCGGAACATGCCGACGAGACGGGAGCCCTCGGCGATCACGTCCTTGCCGGCCACGTGCAGCCGGGCGAGCGCCGAGAGCAGCTTCTCCTCGTCGTGCGGCATGGCCCAGCGCAGGTGCTCCTTGGTGCCGACGTTCGTCCAGTAGGCCGCCTCGACGGACTCCAGCCGCTCGGTCGGGTTCGCCGCCGAGTTCGCGCTCTCGAGCGAGGCGCTCAGTGTGCCCTCGCTGTCGTCGACATCGGCGATCCAGAAGTCGAAGCCCTCGTGCACGGTGATGTCGAGCGCCTCGTCGACGACCATGTCCTGCAGGCGCGGGCCCTCACCCGGCGGGTCGGTGAGGCCGACCATCGAGCCGGGCTCTGCTTCGAGCGCCTTGGTGAGCACCGCACCGAGGTCACGGCTCGGGTCACCGAACTGGTGCTGCACCTGGAGCGCTAGCCACACCGTGCCGTCCTCACGGACCAGTGCCGGCGCCGCCATCGGCAGCAGCGTGCACAGGAGGACCGAACGGTCCGTCTTGACGCTGTCGGCAAGCTTCAGCGGCGCGGTCGCCGCCGGCACGAGCTCGCGGAGCGCGATGATGTCGCACTCGCTGGCCAGGCCCTCGAAGGGTCGGCTGACGAAGGTCTGGGGGGTGCCGGAGGGGCTGCCGTGGCAGGCCTTGTACCGCTTGCCCGAGCCACAGGGGCACGGCTGGCGTGGGCCGACCTCACCGGTGGCGGCGGGGGCCTCGGACCTGGCTTTGACGCGCGACTTCTTTCCCATGGCGGGAAGGCTACTGGAGCGGGGCCGTCGCCTGTTCCGGCGCCCGGGGGGCCGTCCGCTCAGTTGGTGAGGAGCGCGTGGATCGTGGACCGGTTGCGGGTCTGCTCGGACCACCAGTCGGCGGCGAGGGCCTCGACGATCGCCATGCCGCGCCCCGACAGGGCCGAGGCCGGCGCCTTGACCGTGCGAGGCTTCGAGATGCTGCCGCCGTCGGTGACCGACAGCCGGACCCCCTCGCCGTCGCGGCACCAGGTGATCAGGATCGTGCCGTCGGACAGCGGCTCGGCGTGGCGCACGGAGTTCCCGACGAGCTCGGAGATGACCACGCGGCCGTCCTCGATCGTGTCGCGGTTGAAGCCCTGCTCGCGCATCCAGGTCCTGAGCTGCTGGCGTGCGGAGGCCACCGAGGAGGCAGCAAAGGGCACACGCACCGTTACCGGCGCGTGCCCTGAACGCACGGAGCGCGTCGCCACGCTGCCACCCCTTCTCTGCCACTCCTCCGGGTCAGGCTCCCCGTTTTGCGCACTACCCAAACACAACCGGCTTCTGGTCTACACACGACCCCTGAGGTGGCGGAGGGCGACCGCGGGAGTGTCGGTGATGATCGCCTCGGCCCCGAGGTCGACACAGAGGTCGATGTCCTGGAGCGAGTTCACGGTCCACACGTGGACCCTGCGGCCGCTGCGCTGCACATCCCGGGCGAAGCGGGGGTTTTCCCGGAGCAGATCGATGCCGGGTCCGGCGATCCAGTCGCCCCGGGCGAGGTTCTTGGTCAGCTGCCAGCTGTAGAGCCGGTCGACCAGCATCACCACGTCGAGCTCGGGAGCGAGCTTCTTGACCCGGTTCAGCGCCACGTAGGAGAAGCTCATGACGCGCGCAGGCGAGTTCTTCCCCGCCCATCCGTAGCCGTCGAGCAGCTCCACCACCCGGCGCTCGACGAGGCCGGCGTACCTGGTCGGGTGCTTGGTCTCGATGGCGACCTCGATCGGCCGGTCGTAGTCGGCGACCGCGTCGAGGAGGCGCTTCAGGGTGAGCACGGAACGCGCCTCCCGCTCGACCTCCGGCGCCTCGTCGTCGAGGTCGGCCCACGGGTTCTTCCAGGAGGCGAAGTCGAGCTCCTCGAGCTCGGCGAGCTCCATGGTCGAGACCACGCCGCGGGTGGTCGCCGTGCGGTCGGTCCGGCGGTCGTGCACGCAGACCAGGTGGCCGTCGGCGGTCAGGCGCACGTCGCACTCCAGACCCTCGGCCCCCTCGTCGAGCGCTGCGATGTACGCCCCCAGGGTGTGCTCGGCGTTGGCCTTGCTCGAACCACGGTGGGCCACCACCTGCGGACGACCGGTGCTGCTCATGGCCCCATCGTGGCACCTGCCTCGACACGTGCCCGGTAACGGCGCGTGGCTCCCTCGACGCGGACCCTCGAGCGCTCAGGCGTGCTGGGCGCGGAGGAACTTGCCGAAGTGCGGCACCGTGAACGCCACCGTGCCGCGCTCGGAGGAGTACACGAGGCCCTTCTTGATCAGCCCGTCGCGGGCCGGGGACAGGCTCTGCGGCTTCCGGCCGAGGTTCTCGGCGACCTGGGCGGTGGTCACCGCCTTGTCGTTGCTGTCCGCGCCGAGCTCGGCCATCGCGCGCATGTAGTCGCGCTCGGCCGGCGTGGCCCGGTCGTAGCGGGCGCCGAAGAACCCGACCGCCAGCTCGCCCTCGGCCTCGGGCGCGGCCTCGGCGACGTCGGTGACCCGGATCGGGGACTCGACGGACACGTCCCAGGTCACCTTGCCGTACGCCTGGACGAAGTAGGGGTAGCCGTCGGTGAGCCGGTACAGCTCGTCGAGCGCGTCGTCCTCGTAGTCGACGTCCTCGGTGCCCGCCGGGACGAGCAGCGCCCGGTCGGCCATCTCCCGCGGCAGGCGGTCCACGACGACGTACCGGAAGAGCCGCTCGGCGTAGGACTTGCTCGCCGACAGCAGCACCGGCAGGTGCGGCAGGCCGGCGCCGACCACGACGAGCGGCGCCCCCTGCTGGCCGATCTCGTGGACCGCTCCGCAGAGCGCGGCGAGCTCGGCCGGGGAGATGTCCTGCATCTCGTCGATGAAGATCCCGATGCCGACACCGAGGTCCCGGGCGAGCTCGGCGACGTCGGTGAACAGCTCGATCAGGTCGAGCTCGAGGTCACCGGAGTCGGCACGGCCCTTCGCGGCGGGCACGTCCGCGCCGATCGAGGCGGGCTGCCAGCGCACGCCCTTGCGGTCGTCGAGCTTGGTGCGCAGCGCGAAGGACTTCAGGACACCCGCGACCGCGTCGACGCGTTCGGGGTCGCGGTGGCGGTGGGCGACCTCGCGGACGGCGGCGTGCACGGACTGCGCGAGGGGTAGCCGCAGCGACTGGTCGGGGCGCGCCTCGAACTTGCCGGTCCCCCAGGCCCGCTTGACCGCGAGGCTGCGCAGGGCGTTGAGGAGGACGGTCTTGCCGACGCCGCGGAGCCCGGAGAGCACCATCGAGCGTTCGGGGCGACCGGCGGCGACACGCTCGAGGGTCACCTCGAACTGCTGCAGCTCACGGTCGCGGCCGGCGAGCTCGGGCGGCCGCTGGCCTGCTCCGGGCGCGTAAGGGTTCCGCACTGGGTCCACGATGGGACTGTATCCAGGTCTCTAGTGGAAACCTTAGATTTCGCTAGCGAGTCCTAGCGCGAATTAGACTGGGCTTCATGACCACCGCACAGACGCTGTGGGCGGTCTGCGGAATCATCGCCTTCCTGCTCCTGCCCGTCGGAGCGTTCCGGATGCTGGCCTACCTCTCCGGGGAGGTCGACCACACGCCGACGATGCGTGCCGTGGCCCGGATGGCGCTCGGCGTCGGCGGCGCGGCCCTCGTGGTGTTCCTCGCGCTGACCGGGTGGTTCCTGGTGACGGACGACCGCCCCTGGTGACCGGCACGGCTCCGGCCTCAGCCGGCGGCATCCTCCACGGGCACCCCGAACCCGGCGAGGAACGACTCCCGCGCCCCGTCGTACGCCTCGTCGAGACCCGCCCGCAGCATCTCGATCAGCGCCGGCACCTCGTCGACGGCGAGCCGGAAGGTCCCCGCGCACACGCCCTCGCGCCACAACGACAGCACCACCACACCTGCCTCGCGGTGCCAGGAGACACGCAGCGTGCGGCGGTCGCCGCGCGCGTCGAGGAAGACCTCGCCCGTGGCGGGCAGGTGCGTTGCGGTGTGCATGGGGTCATTGTGCGCAGTTGTGGTCGCCGTGTCAGCAGCATTCGGTACGGGCTTTGCCAAGCGCGTGCCGTCCGCGGGTGCCTAGACTGACCGCGTGCCCGAGCTTCCCGAGGTCGAGGCTCTCGCCCTCGACCTGCGCACCCGGCTCAAGGACCGGGCGATCGTCCGCGTCGACATCGCCGCGTTCAGCGCGCTGAAGACGTTCGACCCGCCGCTGTCGGCGTTGAACGGGATGCTCGTCGACGACGTCACGAGGCACGGGAAGTTCCTCGACATCGACGCCTCGGGGCTTCACCTGGTCATCCACCTGTCGCGAGCGGGCTGGATCCGCTGGCGGGACGAGGTGCCCACGGTGCCGCCGAAGCCGAGCAACAAGTCACCGCTGGCCGCGCGGGTGGCGCTCGACAACGGCGCGGGGCTCGACATCACCGAGGCCGGCACGCAGAAGCGGCTCGCGATCTACGTGGTGAACGACCCCGCCGACGTGCCCGGCATCGCCCGGCTCGGCCCCGACCCGCTGTCGGACGACTTCACCCGCGACGTGCTGCGCCGGATCCTCACCGACGCCGGTCGCGCCCAGCTCAAGGGCGTGCTGCGCAGCCAGAGCGTGATCGCCGGCATCGGCAACGCCTACTCCGACGAGCTGCTGCATGCGGCGCGGATGTCGCCGTTCAAGCCGGCGTCCAGCCTCGACGACGACGAGCTCGAGATCTTGTACGACGCGATCCGGACCGTGCTCGGCGACGCGGTCGAGCGGTCGCGGGGGCTCGCTGCGTCGGAGCTCAAGGGCGAGAAGAAGTCGCACCTCGCGGTCCACGGCCGCACCGGCGAGAAGTGCCCGGTCTGCGGGGACACGGTGCGTGAGGTGTCGTTCGCGGACTCGTCGCTGCAGTACTGCCCGACCTGTCAGACCGGGGGGAAGCCCCTGGCCGACCGCCGGCTCTCGCGCCTGCTGAAGTAGGTCGCGGCTTCAGACGAACGCGCGCGGGAGCGGCACCTCGAGCGCGTCTTTCAGCAGGTCGAGGTACGTCGATCTCCGGATCTCCACGACGCCGAGGGACGCGAGGTGAGGGGTGGACCACTGCACGTCGAGCAGCCGCCGGTCGGCGTGCTCGTCACGGAGCAGGTCCACGAGCCCGACCAGCGCCACCTTCGACGCGTCCGTGACCCGGTGGAACATCGACTCGCCCGCGAACAGCCCTCCGATGGCGACCCCGTAGAGCCCGCCGACGAGCCGGCCGTCCTGCCAGGTCTCCACCGAGTGCGCCCAGCCGAGCTCGTGGAGCTCGGTGTAGGCGTCGACGATCTCGTCGTCGATCCAGCCCGAGTCGCGCGAGGGGTCGCCGCAGGCGCGGATCACCGCGTCGAAGGCCGTGTCGACGCGGACCTCCATCCGGCGTACCGACGCACGCAGCGACCGGGACACCTTGAGGCCGTCGAGGGGGAGGACGCCGCGCGGGTCGGGCGACCACCACAGCATCGGCATGCCGCGGTCGCCGGGCATCGGGAACAGGCCGTGCCGGTAGGCCGAGAGCAGGGTGGCGGGCTCGAGGTCGGCGCCCATGCCGACCACGTCGTCGTCGATGTCGTGGAGGGCGTCGGGGAACTCCCAGCCCGTCGGCGGCGGTTCGATCGGCACGAGGCCATGGTGTCACCGCGACAGGGTCGCTGTGCCGAGGACCACGTTCGTCGGTGTTGTGCGCGGGTACCCGGGTCGTAGGGTTCAGATGGACAGCCGGCTCCACCACGCCGGCGCACAGGAGGACAGATGGGCATCGGAGGCTCGCTCGGCAAGGCCCTCGCACCCCAGGTGCAGCGGATGGCGCCCGAGCTGACGACGAACTTCGTGCGCGAGGCGCTGTCGCGGGCGATCGACGGCGTCGGCCCGTTCCCGGGAGCGGCCCACGCGGCGGACAAGCAGCTGCAGGAGCAGCGTGGTGACGTGGACTCCGCCATCCACGAGGTGATCGAGAACCACGTCCGCTACGCCGGAGCGCAGGGCTTCGCGACGAACATCGGCGGCCTGGTGACGGCGGCGGTGACGATCCCGGCGAACATCGCCGGTCTGGCCATGCTGCAGGCCCGGATGGTGGCGGGCATCGCCCACCTGCGCGGCTACGCCCTCGACGACCCCCGGGTGAAGAACGCCGTCCTGGCCTGCATGCTCGGCGAGGACGTGGTGACGTCGCTGGTCCGGAAGAAGAAGCTGCCCGCGCCGCCGATGGCGATCGCCACCGCGCCGACGCACGACCCCCACCTCGACCAGCTGATCGCGGCGGAGGTGACCTCCGAGCTGCTCACCAAGGTCGCGGGCAAGCGGGTCGCCACGACCGTCGGTCGCCGGATTCCCGTCGTCGGCGGGCTCTTCGGCGCCGGCGCCGACGGCTTCACCACCTGGAAGATCGGCCGGTACGCCGACCGCGAGCTGCTGCTCCGACCACGGCGCTAGCGGCTCAACCGGCCGGGACGATCCGCCGCACCTCGACCTCCCCGCCGGGGGCGTCGAAGAAGGACAGCACCCGCGCACCGTCCGCCAACCACGGCCGGAGCAGGCGATGCGACCGCGCCGGGTCGCGATGGAGGGCCGCCACGCGTACGGCGAACACCAGGTCGAACCTCCGGTCCCCCAGATCGAGCGCCTCGACGTCGCCCACGAGGAACTCCGCCCGACCCGCGGTCACGGGACCGGCGTTGCGCGGGCCGCGGCGGCGACCATGCGTGCGGACCGGTCGACGCCGGTGAACGTGCCTGTGTCGAGGAGCTCGCACACCATCGTCGCGGCCACCCCGTGACCCCCGCCGATCTCGAGGACCCGGTCGTCGGACGGACCCCCAGCTGCTCCACGACCCGGCGGAGGCGGTCGGTCACTCCGAGAAGCCCCTGAAGCGTTTGGCCGCCCTGCTCATCCGGGAGGTGAGCTGGGCGTTGGGGTCGGGCCGGTTCGCGGCCTCCTCGGTCATCGCGACCAGCGCGTCGAGGGCGGCGGCGATCACCTTGCCCTGGTTGGGCTTGTCGGGGTCGTTCCACGTGGCGCCTTCGGGCGGAGGCGACCGGGCGCAGGTCGTTGACGTCGCCGACCACGTCGATCTTGGAGCCCTCGGCCCACTCGATCCAGGACTCGGCGATCTCGCTCGCCCACGGGTAGAGGTGGGGCGGGAGGGTGGCCTTGCGGCCCTCGCGGGTGGCGAGGTTCTGGTGCACGAGCATCTCGCGGACCAGGGTCTGGTGGTGGTGCTCGGTCAGGCCCTTCTGCCCGAGACGGCGGTTGAGCCGGCGGATCAGGGCGGTCTCCGCGATCCCCATCGAGGGGTTGATCCGCTCGCTCTCCTTCGGGGCCCACGCCGGGTCTATCCCGAACACCGTGCAGAACCGCTTCCACAGCACGTCCCGCGGTCCGCCCGGCTGCGGCACGGTGACCAGGTGGACGTGGTCGGGCTCGAGGCCCGCGCCCCACCGGCTGAGCACGTTGGGCAGCGACTGCGAGCGCCAGAACCACATGTTGTCGTTGCGCTGCGCGGTGTCGAGGAACTTCTGGAAGGTCCAGCGCCGGCCCTGCTTGATGCTCTCCTGCCAGAACGCCGGCAGCTGGCGGGCGATGTCACGCGCGGAGAAGACCACGTGCACCTCGCTGCCCTCGAGGTCGGCCATCGCCCTGGCGATCTTCTCCGCCGGCGCGGCCGCGAGGATCTCGTGGCTGAGGATCACGGTGCCGCGGCTGCGCCGGACCTTGCGGATCAGCGCGTCCCAGTAGCCCTCGGCGTGCCCCGACGGGCCGCCCCAGTCCTCACCGAGCAGGTCGAGCGCGGCCCGGAAGTGGGTGTGCCCCGGGTCGCGGCCGAGCGGGCCGCGCGGGAAGTAGATGCCGTGCTCGGCCAACGTCTCGCTGTTGGCGCCGAGCCGGTCCTGGAGGTACGTCGTACCGGTCTTCGGAGCCCCGACGTGGAGGTAGACGACACGGCTCATGCTGGAATTGTGCCCTACCGGCGAAGGGCCTTCCTCAGCCGCCCGCCAGCGCCGCGACCACCCGCGACGGGCTCGGGCGGCCCAGCTGCTCGGCCATCCACACGCTCGTCGACACCAGCCTCTCCAGGTCCACGCCGGTCTCGATGCCGAGGCCGTCGAGCATCCAGACCAGGTCCTCGGTGGCGAGGTTGCCGGTGGCGCTCTCGGCGTAGGGGCAGCCGCCCAGGCCGCCGGTGGAGGCGTCGAACGTGGTGACACCCGCGCGCAGCGCTGCCTGCGTGTTCGACAGCGCCTGACCGTAGGTGTCGTGGAAGTGCATCGCGAGCCTGTCGTTGGGGAGGCCGGCGTCGTTGAACGCGGTCAGCAGCGCGGTCACGTGGCCCGGCGTACCGACCCCGATCGTGTCGCCGAGCGAGAGCTCGGAGGCGCCGAGGTCGAACAGCCTCTTGCCGACCTCGACCACCTGGTCGACCTCGACGTCGCCCTCCCACGGGTCGCCGAAGCACATCGAGACGTAGGCCCGCACGTCCATGCCGGCCTCGCGGGCGCGGGCCACGGTCGGCTCGAACATCGCGAACTGCTCGTCGAGGCCGCGGTTGAGGTTGCGCCGGGCGAAGGTCTCGGTGGCGCTGCCGAAGATCGCGATGTGCTTCACGCCCTTCTCGATCGCCCGGTCGAGGCCGCGCTCGTTCGGCACGAGCACCGGCATCGGCACCTCTGCGTCGAGGTCGCCGAGAAGATCGAGCAGCTCGGCGGCGTCGGCGAGCTGGGGCACCCACTTCGGGTGCACGAAGCTGGTGGCCTCCACGACCGGGAGGCCGGCGTCGACGAGCCGGCGGATGAACTCCGCCTTGGTCTCCACGGGTACGACGGTCGCCTCGTTCTGGAGGCCGTCGCGGGGACCGACCTCGTAGATCCGCACGCGTGCGGGAAGGCTCGGGTCCCGGACCACCTGGGGTGCGCGCATGCTCACTCTCCCGCTCCGCTCTCGACGACGAACAGCGTCGCCCCGAGCGCCACCTGGTCACCGGTCGCGGCACCGACCTCGGTGACCGTGCCGGCGACGGGCGCCTTGAGCGCGAGCTCCATCTTCATCGCCTCCATGACTCCGAGTGTCTCCCCCTCCTCAACCCGCTGGCCGACGGTGGCGCTCACGCTGAGCACGGTGCCGGGCATCGGCGCGGCGACCGTGCCGTCGGAGACGGCGTGGTGGGCGCCCGGGCCGAACGCGTCGGGTCGGTCGAAGACGTGGGTGTTGCCGCGGTGCGCCACGTCGACCCGGTGCGGGCCGACCCGGACTGCTGCCTCGTGCACGAGGCCGTCCACCTCGAGCCGGAGCACGCCGGCCTCCGCCGCGATCGGGTGCACCGCCCAGGTGCGCTCACCGTCGGTGACCGAGCCGGCCGGGTTCACGTGGAACACGACCGTCTCGCCGTCGACGACGAGCTCGACCGGCGTGGGGGCCGCGGGACCGGTGGCCCGCCACCCGTCGCCGACTCCGAACGGGTGGGTCGGCTCGTGGCGGTGCGCGGTGGCCAGCGCCCAGGCGGCGAGCACCGACGCCTCGGTGACGCCCTCGGGCCGGACCACGTCGGGGTGGGTGTCGAGGTAGGCGGTGTCGATCTCGCAGTCGCGGAACGCGTCGGAGTCCGCGAGGCCGCGGAGGAAGCCGAGGTTCGTGGTGAGGCCGACGATCGCGGAGTCGTCGAGCGCGGTGACCAGCGCCCTGCGGGCGGCCTCGCGGTTCGGCCCGTGCACGATCACCTTGCCCAGCATCGGGTCGTACGACGAGCTCACGACCTGGCCCGACTCCAGCGCCGCGTCGATGCGCGCGCGGGGCGACCACCGGACCAGCTCGGCGACGCCGGCCTGCGGCAGGAAGCCGTTGAAGGCGTCCTCGGCGTAGACCCGCGCCTCGATCGCATGGCCGGACAGCGTCACGTCGTCCTGGGTGAACGGCAGCGGCTCGCCGGCTGCCACCATCAGCTGCAGCTGCACGAGGTCCAGCCCGGTGACCAGCTCGGTGACCGGGTGCTCGACCTGGAGGCGGGTGTTCATCTCCAGGAAGAACACCTCCTCGCCGGAGACGAGGAACTCGACGGTGCCGGCGTTGACGTAGCCGACCTCCCTGGCGAGGGCCACCGACGACTCGGTGAGGACCCGTCGTACCTCCGCGGAGATCGTGGGCGCGGGAGCCTCCTCCAGCACCTTCTGGTGGCGGCGCTGGGTGGAGCAGTCGCGTTCGAAGAGGTGGACCACGTTGCCGTGGGCGTCGGCGAGCACCTGCACCTCGACGTGGCGGCCGTGCTCGACGTACCGCTCGACCAGGATCGTGTCGTCGCCGAACGCGCTCGCGGCCTCGCGCCGGGCCGCGGCGAGCGAGTCCGCGAAGTCGGCCGGGTCGCGGACGATGCGCATGCCCTTGCCGCCACCGCCGGCCGCGGCCTTGACGAGGAGCGGGAAGCCGACGTCTGCCGCGTCGACCTCGTCGCCGCGCAGCTGGGCGGACGGTACGACGGGCACCCCGGCCGCGATCGCGACGTCACGGGCGACGTCCTTGCGGCCCATCCGGTCCATCACGTCGGCGCTCGGGCCGACGAAGGTCAGCCCCGCCTCGGCCACGGCGCGGGCGAACGGCGCGCGCTCGGAGAGGAACCCGTAGCCAGGGTGGACCGCGTCCGCGCCGGTGCGGCGTGCCGCGTCGAGGATCGCGTCGATGCTCAGGTAGGACTCGGTGGCCGGGGTGGGGCCGATCCGCACGGCGACGTCGGCGGCGCGCACGTGCGGGGCGCCCCGGTCGGCGTCGGAGTACACCGCGACCGTGCGCAGGCCGCGCTCGCGGGCGGCCTTGATGATCCGGACGGCGATCTCGCCGCGGTTGGCGACGAGCAGGGTCGAGATGGGCATGTCAGATCACATCCGGAAGACGCCGTACGACGGCGTCGGGATCGGGGCGTTGGCGGCAGCGGCGAGGCCCATGCCGAGGACACGGCGGGTGTCGACGGGGTCGATCACGCCGTCGTCCCAGAGCCGGGCGGTGGAGTAGTACGGCGAGCCCTGCTCCTCGTACTGGTCGCGGATCGGCGCCTTGAACGCCTCCTCGTCCGCAGGCGTCCACTCGCCGCCCTTGGCCTCGATGCCGTCGCGGCGCACGGTGGCCAGCACCGACGCGGCCTGCTCGCCACCCATCACGGAGATCCGCGCGTTGGGCCACATCCACAGGAACCGCGGATCGTAGGCGCGCCCGCACATGCCGTAGTTGCCGGCGCCGAAGGAGCCTCCGATGACCACGGTGAACTTCGGTACGACGGAGCAGGCGACCGCGGTGACGAGCTTCGCGCCGTCGCGGGCGATGCCGCCGCTCTCGTACTCCCGGCCGACCATGAAGCCGGTGATGTTCTGCAGGAAGACCAGCGGGATGCCGCGCTGGTTGCACAGCTCGATGAAGTGCGCGCCCTTGAGCGAGGACTCGCTGAAGAGGATGCCGTTGTTGGCGACGATGCCGACCGGGTAGCCCCAGATCCTCGCGAAGCCGCAGACGAGGGTCTCGCCGTACAGCGCCTTGAACTCGTGGAACCGGGATCCGTCGACGATCCGGGTGATCACCTCGCGCACGTCGTAGGGCGTCCGCGAGTCCGTCGGGACGACGTCGTAGAGCCCCTCCGGGTCGTCGACCGGCTCCTCCGGCGGCTGCTGCTCGAGGCTGGGCGGGACGGGACGCTCGAAGGTGGCGACGATGGAGCGCACGATCGCGAGCGCCTCCGCGTCGTCGGCGGCGAGGTGGTCGACCACGCCGGACTTGCGCGCGTGGACGTCGCCGCCGCCGAGCTCCTCCGCGGTCACGACCTCGCCGGTCGCCGCCTTCACCAACGGCGGGCCGCCGAGGAAGATCGTCCCCTGCTCCCTCACGATCACGGTCTCGTCGGACATCGCGGGGACGTACGCCCCGCCCGCCGTGCACGAGCCCATCACCGCCGCGACCTGGGGGATGCCCTGCGCGGAGAGGTTGGCCTGGTTGAAGAAGATCCGGCCGAAGTGCTCCTTGTCGGGGAAGACCTCGTCCTGCATCGGGAGGAACGCTCCGCCGGAGTCGACGAGGTAGACGCACGGCAGGCGGTTGGCCCGGGCCACCTCCTGCGCGCGGAGGTGCTTCTTGACCGTGACCGGGTAGTAGGTGCCGCCCTTGACGGTGGCGTCGTTCGCGACGATCACGCACTCGCGCCCCGAGACCCGGCCGATGCCGGTGACGATGCCCGCGGCGGGCACCGCGTCGTCGTACATCCCCGTCGCCGCGAGCGGGCTGAGCTCGAGGAACGGGCTGCCCGGGTCGAGCAGCCGGCCCACCCGGTCGCGGGCGAGGAGCTTGCCGCGCTCGAGGTGCTTGGCGCGCGCCGCCTCGGACCCGCCCTGGCTCACCCGTGCGTGGCGGGCGTCGAGCTCCTCGACGAGCTCGCGCATCCTGCTGTCGCCCATGGGCACCTCCGTCGTCGACCTCGCCTGAGATGTTAGCGATCGTTAACCTCAGCGTCCACCCGGACGGTTTACCAGGGTATGTAGGAAAGTTGTTCCTCCCCATGGTCGGTTCACCGAGGGAAGCGACAGCCTGCATACCTTGGTAATCGATCGTCAGGCGGAGCGAACGCGTGAACAACCGTTAACCGCTGCTCTATCGTGGGGCACATGGCAGCCTCACGCCGGGAGCAGATCCTGTCCACCGCGGCAGAGCTCTTCGCCGAGCGCGGCTTCCACGGCGTCTCGGTGGCCGACCTCGGCGCGGCCTGCGGCATCTCCGGGCCCGCGTTGTACCGGCACTTCCCGTCCAAGGACGCGATGCTCGCCGAGATGCTGGTCTCGATCAGCGAGGAGCTCCTCGAGGTGGGGCGCGAGCGGGTCCGCGAGGCGGACGACCCGCGTGAGGCGCTGCACGCGCTGGTCGGCTGGCACATCGACTTCGCCCTCTCCAACAAGGCACTGATCGTCGTCCAGGACCGCGACTGGGCCTCCCTGCCCGAGGAGGCTCGCGAGCAGGTGCGGGAGACGCAGCGCAGCTACGTCGAGCTCTGGGTCGACCAGCTGCAGGCCGTCCACCGAGGTCTCCCGGCCGAGCGGGCCAGGGCGATGGCGCACGCCGCCTTCGGCCTCCTCAACTCCACCCCGCACAGCGCGCTGCTCTCCGAGGCCGAGATGCGCGACGTCCTCGAGCAGATGGCACTGGCCGCCCTCGGCCTCCCCGCCGAGAACCGCGCCTGAGCCCGGACACCCGAGGGGTGGCGACAACCCCCTCCCGCCTGGTCTAGAGGTGTGGCAGGGTGGCCGGCATGAGGGCTGCGCTGATGGTCACCTGTGTGAACGACGCGATGTACCCGGACACCGGCAAGGCGGTGGTGAAGCTCCTGCGCCGGCTCGGTGTGGAGGTCGACTTCCCCGCGGCCCAGACCTGCTGCGCCCAGCCGATGGTGAACACCGGCTACCTCGACGAGGCGGTCCCGGTCGTGCGCAACTTCGTCCGCGCCTTCGACGGGTACGACGCGATCGTCACGCCGTCCGGATCGTGCGCCGGCTCGGTCCGTCACCAGCACGCGCTCGTGGCCCGGCGCTCGGGCGACCGCGGCCTCGAGGAGGCGGTGGCGCAGACCTCACCGAAGACCTACGAGCTCAGCGAGTTCCTGCTCGACGTGCTCGGCGTGGAGGACGTCGGTGCGTACTTCCCACACAAGGTGACCTACCACCCGACCTGCCACTCGCTGCGCATGCTCGGCGTCGGCGACCGGCCGGTCAGGCTGCTGCGGGCGGTCAGAGGGCTGACGCTGGTGGACCTGCCCAAGGCCGAGGAGTGCTGCGGGTTCGGCGGCACGTTCGCGGTCAAGAACGCCGAGACGTCGGTGGCGATGGGATCGGACAAGGCACGGCACGTCCGCGAGACCGGCGCCGAGGTGCTCGTCGCCGGCGACAACTCGTGCCTCACCCAGATCGGGGGCCTGCTGTCGCGGCAGCGCTCCGGAGTACGCGTCATGCACCTCGCCGAGGTGCTCGCCAGCACGGAGGAGTGAGTGCCATGACCGCGACGTTCGTAGGTATGCCGGCGTTCCCCACTGCCGCCCGCGCCGCCCTCGCCGACACGCAGCTGCGGCAGAACCTGGCGCACGCCACCGGCACGATCCGGGCCAAGCGCGCCAAGGTCGTCGGCGAGGTGGACGAGTGGGAGGAGCTGCGGCTCGCGGGCGCCGCGATCAAGGACAACACGCTCCACCACCTCGACGAGCATCTGGTCCGGCTCGAGGCCTCGCTGCAGGAGCGCGGCGCGGTCGTGCACTGGGCCCGCGACGCCGAGGAGGCCTGCGCGATCGTGGCCGAGGTCGTTCGCAGCCACGACGTGGACGAGGTGGTCAAGGTCAAGTCGATGGCGACCCAGGAGATCGGCCTCAACGAGGCACTGGCGGAGGAGGGCATCCTCGCCTGGGAGACCGACCTCGCCGAGCTGATCGTCCAGCTCGGCGACGACCTGCCGAGCCACATCCTGGTCCCGGCGATCCACCGCAACCGCGCCGAGATCCGGGAGATCTTCCGCCGCGAGATGGGCAAGGTCGGCCGCCCTGCCCCCGAGGGCCTGACCGACGTGCCCGCCGAGCTCGCCGGCGCCGCGCGGCTGCACCTGCGCGAGAAGTTCCTGCGCGCGAAGGTCGGCATCTCCGGGGCCAACTTCGCGGTCGCCGACACCGGCACGCTCGTGGTCGTGGAGAGCGAGGGCAACGGCCGGATGTGCCTGACCCTGCCCGAGGTCCTGATCTCGGTGGTGGGCATCGAGAAGGTCGTGCCGACCTGGTCCGACCTCGACGTGTTCCTCCAGCTGCTACCCCGGTCCAGCACCGGTGAGCGGATGAACCCCTACACCTCCACGTGGTCCGGGGTGACCCCCGGCGACGGGCCGCAGGAGGTGCACGTGGTCCTCGTGGACAACGGCCGGACCAACGCGCTGGCCGACGAGGTGGGCCGCCAGGCGCTGCGCTGCATCCGCTGCTCGGCCTGCCTGAACGTCTGCCCGGTCTACGAGCGCACCGGCGGGCACGCCTACGGGTCGGTCTACCCCGGCCCGATCGGCGCGATCCTCAACCCGCTGCTGCGGGGTGTCGGCGACGACGCCCAGGTCGACTCCCTGCCGTACGCGTCCAGCCTGTGCGGTGCCTGCTTCGAGGTGTGCCCCGTCCGCATCGACATCCCCGAGGTGCTCGTCCACCTGCGGTCGAAGGTCGTCGACGCGCACCGCGACCAGCGCCCCCCGAAGGCGGAGGCGGTCGCGATGAGGTCGGTGGCCTGGGCGTTCAGCGACGCCCGCCGCCTCGACCTCGCCGAGCGGGCCTCGGGCCTCTTCGGACGGATCGGCCGTCGTGGCCGCTCCCTCCCGGGAGGGCGACGTGCGCTGGGCCGCCTGCCGTGGCCGGGGTCGCTGTGGAGCGACGCCCGCGACCTGCCCAGACCCCCGGCGGAGTCCTTCCGAGCCTGGTGGAAGCGAGAGGGCCGATGAGCGCACGCGACGAGATCCTGGGCTCGATCCGGCGGGCACTCGCGGACCGCACGGCCGCCGGCAACCCGGAGGTCCCGGTCCCGCGCGGCTACCGCTCCCTCTCCGCGCCGGACGGGATGGTCGACCTGTTCGTGGACCGGGTCGCGGACTACCGGGCGGTGGTGACCCGCTGCTCGGCCGAGGAGGTCGCTGACCGGGTCCGGGAGGCCCTCGGCGGCGCGACCCGCGTCGTGGTGGCGCCGGGGCTGGGGTACGACGTCCCCGGCGGTGTGGCAGACGAGGGCCAGAGCGCGTCTGCAGCTCGACGAGGTCGACGCCGTGGTCACCGAGGCGTCGGTCGGCATCGCGATCACCGGGACGATCGTGCTCGAGCACGGCACGGGGCAGGGCCGCCGGGCGTTGAGCCTGGTCCCGGACCTGCACGTCTGCGTCGTGCGCGAGAGCCAGATCGTGCCCGGCGTGCCGGACGCGGTCGCCGCGCTGGACCCGCACCGTGCGCAGACCTGGATCAGCGGGCCGAGCGCCACCAGCGACATCGAGCTCAACCGGGTCGAGGGCGTGCACGGGCCGCGCAACCTGCACGTGGTCGTCGCCGCCGACTAGGTGGGCTCGCCGCCGAGCACCTGGACCGACAGGTCGTGGGCGACGCTGGTCATCTTCTCCACCAGGCCCGGGGTGGCGGCGCCCTTGAAGCGCGCGGCCGGACCCGACAGGGACACGGCTGCGACCACCTGACCGCGCTGGTGGACGGGAACGGCGAGACAGCGCACACCGAGCTCCTGCTCACCCTCGTCGACGGCCCACCCGCGCTCGCGGGCCAGGTCGAGCTCGGCGAGGAACTCGTCGAGCTCGGTGATGGTGTGCTCGGTGTGCCTCGGCAGACCGGTGCGCCGTAGCACGGCCAGCGCGCGTTCGCGCGGCATCGCGGCAAGCATCACCTTGCCCACGGCTGTGGCGTGGGGCGAGACGCGCCGGCCGACCTCGGTGAACATCCGCAGGCTGTGCGGCGACGGCGACTGCGCGACATAGACGACGTCGTGGCCCTCGAGCACGGCCAGGTTGGCGCTCTCGCCGGAGGCCTCGACGAGCTCGGCGAGGTAGGGCTTGGCGCCGCGGGCGAGCGAGCGCTGCGCGGCGTCGCCGATGCGGAGGGCTGCCGTGCCGATGGAGTACTTCCGGGCCGCGTCCTGGTGGACGTACCCCCGCTGCTCGAGGCTGCGCAGCAGACGGTGCGTGGTGCCCTGCGGGAGGCCCACCGCCCGGGCGAGCTCGCCCACCCCGAGCGACACCTCCGCGGCGGCGAGGGCCTCGAGCAGCTCCAGGGCGCGGTCCACGGACTGCACCACACCCCGGTTCCGCCCGAGACCCTCCTCCGTCGTCACGGCCCGATCCTGCCCACGCGGGCTAGGGGATCATCCAGCCCAGGACAGGCGTGGCCTGGAGTACGACGATCACGCACATGAGGACGAGCAGGATCATGCTCCACCCCAGCACCTTGCGGAAGATGTCGCCCTCCTTGCCGGCGAGACCCACCGCCGCCGCCGCGATCGCGAGGTTCTGCGGGCTGACCATCTTGCCGAGCACACCACCGGAGGAGTTCGCCGCGGCCAGGAGGACGGGGTCGAGACCCGCCTCGGCCGCCGTCTGGACCTGGAGGGCACCGAACAGCGCGTTCGCGGACGTGTCGGAACCGGTCACGGCCACACCGAGCCAGCCGAGGATCGGCGAGAGCACGACGAAGAACGCGCCCGCACCGGCGAGCCACACACCCAGGGAGGTCGTCTGGCCGGAGGTGTTCATCACGTAGGCGAGTGCGAGGACGGCCATGACCGTGACGATCGCCCAGCGCAGCTCGTAGTAGGTCGCGCCGTAGGTCTTGAGCATCCTGGCCGGCGAGATGCGCAGGACGAGCGCGGTGAGGATGCCGGCGATGATCATCAGCGTGCCCGCTGCCGCGAACCAGTTGAGGGTGAACGTCAGCGACGACAGCGGTTCCCCTGCCGTGTTGGTCACGTCGAGGCCGGGCCACTGGATCTTGTAGGTCCAGGGCTCGACGGCGAACGCTTCCTTGACGGCGGGGATGTTGAAGACCGAGAAGATCGCGATGATGATCGCGTAGGGCGCGTAGGCCTTGACCACCTCACTGCTGTGGTCGCCGCCTCCGGCACCCGTCCCCGCCGCGGCGCCGGCGGCACCGTGCCGCCCGCCGGTCTCCACGTCGGCCCGCTGCTCGCCCGGTGCGCCACCGACGACGGCGCCGACCGGCGGCTCGCCACCAGGCCGCGCGTGCTCGGCGGAGTGCTCCATGTCAGCGGTCGTGATGTCCTCGGCAGGCTGCCAGACCCTCAGCAGCAGGACCACGGCGGCCGCGCCGACGAGGGCGGCGACGATGTCGGTCAGCGGGACCGAGATGTAGTTCGACGCGGCGAACTGGGCCACGCCGAAGGACACGCCGGCGACGATCGCCGGGAGCCACGTCTGCCGACGCCGCGCATGCCGTCGACCACGAACACCAGGACCAGCGGCACGAACACCGCGAGGATCGGGGTCTGCCGGCCCACCATGGCGCCGAGGTTCTCGACCGTGAGGCCGGGGTCGTTGTTGACGCCCGAGGTCACTTCGGCGAGCGTCACGATCGGGGTGGCGAGGGCGCCGTACGCGACCGGGGCGGTGTTCGCGATCAGCGCCACCGCCGCGGCCTTGATCGGGGCGAAGCCGAGCGCGAGCAGCATCACCACGGTGATCGCCACCGGCGTGCCGAACCCGGCCAGCGCCTCGAGCAACGCGCCGAAGCAGAACGCGATGATGATCGCCTGGATCCGGTGGTCGGGGCTCACCCGCTCGAACGACCGGCGCAGCACGTCGAAGTGCCCGGTCTCGACGGTCAGGTTGTAGACCCAGATCGCGTTGATGACGATCCACAGGATCGGGAAGAAGCCGAACGCCGCGCCCTCGGTGGCCGCCAGCAGGGCCTGCCCGGCAGGCATGCCGTACAGCACGATGGCGACGAGGAGCGAGACGCCCAGCGAGACCAGGCCGGCGATCCACGCCTTGACGCGCAGGGCGCCCAGCAGCACGAACAGTGTCAGCAGGGGCAGGGCGGCACACAGCGCACTGAGCGCCAGTGAGCCGGCAACCGGGTCGAGCGACTGTTGGAACATGCCTTGTTTACCTCGGCTTCTCTGTGTGTGTTGCTGATCTGGTTGGAACGGCTAGTGGTTCGCGGGTGCGGTGAGGCCGGAGTGCTCGGTGAGCGCGGACACCGGCAGCCCCCGGATGGAGGCGTCGAGGACCTCGATCGTGTGGGCCATGCCCATCGGATGGCCGGAGCGCTCGATCGCCGACGCGACCTGCATCAGGCAGCCGGGGTTGGCCGTGACCAGGAGGTCGGCGCCCGTGGCGACGATGTTGGCGGCCTTGCGGTCGCCGAGCTCGCGCGCCGGCTCGGGGTTCAAGATGTTGTAGATGCCCGCGGAGCCGCAGCAGAGCTCTGCCTCGGCGATCTCCCGGACCTCGAGGCCCGGGATGCCGCGGAGGAGCTCGCGGGGCTGGGCGCGGACACCTTGCGCGTGGCCGAGGTGGCAGGCGTCGTGATAGGCCACGGTCACCTCGAGCGGGTTACGGACAGCCACCGGGCCGAGCTCGACGAGGATCTCCGAGACGTCGCGGACCTTCTCCGAGAAGGACCGGCCCGGTCGGCGTAGGCAGGGTCGTCGGCGAGCAGGTCGGCGTACTCCTTCATGGTCGAGCCGCACCCGGCCGCGTTGACCACGACCCGGTCCACGCCGGCCGTCTCGAAGGTGTCGACGATCGCGCGTGCGAAGTCCTGCGCCTCGGGCTCACGGCCGTTGTGCACCGACAGCGCGCCGCAGCAGCCCTGGGACTTCGGAACGACGACGTCGCAGCCCTCGGCCTGGAGGACCCTCGCGGTCGCGGCGTTGACGCCGGGGAAGAACTCACGCTGCACGCAGCCGGTCAGCAGGCCGACCACGGCCCGCCGCGGCCCGGACGCCGGGATCCGCTCGGGCAGCCGCTCCGGCTTGCCGAGCCGTGGCGCGAGGCTCTCCATCGCGGCGAGCTGCGGTGCGAGCCGTTGCAGCAGCCCGGTACGGCGGACGAGGCGGTCGAGCCCCGTGCGCTGGTAGCCGCGCAGGGGACCGCGAAGCAGGCGCAGCCGCTTGGGGTACGGGAACACGGAGAACACGAGGCCGCGCAGGGCCCGGTCCGCCCGCGTGCGCTCGTGACGGCGCTCGACCTGGGCACGGGTGGCCTCGATGAGCTTGTCGTACTGCACGCCGGACGGGCAGGCGGTGACGCAGGCCATGCAGCCCAGGCACCGGTCCCAGTGCTCGACCATCGAGTCGCTCATCGGCTCCCCGTCGACACCCTCCTTCATCAGGTAGATGCGTCCGCGCGGGGAGTCCATCTCCTCTCCCCACAGCACGTAGGTGGGGCACGTCGGCAGGCAGAACCCGCAGTGCACACAGTCCCCGATGAGGGCCGGGTCCGGAGGCCGGTGGTCGTCGAAGGCGCCCTGGGGCGCGGGCATGCCGAGGCTGACCGGCCCCTGTCCCGCGCTGTCCGGTGCCCCCGGACCGCGGCCGGCGGTCTGCGTCATCTCAGATACCTCCCACGAAGCGTCCCGGCGCGAGCCGGTGGTCAGGGTCGAACTGGTCCTTGACCCGCCACATCAGGTCGAGCCCGGTGACCGGCCCCCAGGTGTCGACGGCCTGCTTGACCTTGTCGGCGGCGTCGAGGACGACCAGGCTCCCGCCGTGCCGCGCGCACACCGCACGCAGCCGGTCGACCGCCGCGGTCACGTCGTCGACCTCGTGCTCGGGCGCGATCGCGCCGTACACGACGCCGGCACCGGCGGAGCCGCGCAGGTGGACCGGCACCTCGGCGTCGCGGGCGGCCGACAGCACGTCCGGGAGACCGGACAGGGCGAAGGTGAGCTTGAGCGCGGTCGAGCGCTGGTCCCCGGACGGCCTGCGGCGACCAGGGGTAGGCGGCCCAGCCCTCGGGTGCGGACTCCTGCGCCTGCGCGGTCGCCCCCAGGAGTCCCAGCGTGGCCGAGGTGCGCCCCAGAACCCCTTCGGGGATCCCCGCGAGCAGGACCGTCAGCGTGCCCGCTCCGGCCGCGGGCCAGTCGACCTCCACGGCGGACGGCACGACCTGGGAGTGCACCACCGACTGGACGAGCGTGTGCGCGGACGACGGCTCCGCGACCGGCACGGTCACGAAGCTCCGGGAGGCCGGTAGCGGGTGGAGCCGGAACAGCGCCTCGGTGGCCACCGCGAGGGTGCCGTAGGACCCGATGACGAGCTTGCCGAGGTCGTAGCCGGCGACGTTCTTCACGACCCGGCCGCCCGCCTTGGCGACCACGCCGTCGGAGCGGACGACGGTGACGCCGATGAGGAGGTCACGCATCGTGCCGGTCGCGAGCCGTCCCGGGCCGCTGGTCGAGGTGGCCAGCGTCCCGCCGATGCTCGCACCGGGAACGGTCTCGTCGAGGGCGAGCCGCTGGCCCGCGGCCGAGACGACCGCTTGGACGTCGGCGAGCCGGGTGCCCGCCTCCGCGGCGACGACGAGGTCGCCCGCCGCATGGTCGAGGACCTTGTCCATCGCGCTCAGGTCGAGGACCACGTCGGCCCGGCTGGGGGGCCGGCCCCACGTCATCTTGGTGCCCCGGCCGCGCGCGACGACCGCGAGGCCGTGCGCCGCCGTCGCCCTCATGACCTCGGCGGTCTCCGCGGTGGTGGCCGGCAGCGCGACCAGCGCCGGGCGTACCCCGTCGACGTGGTCCTCGTCGCCGGCGTCCCGGACCTGCCGGCAGGCAGAGCCGATCGCCGTGCGTGCGGCCTCGTCGACCTCCCCCGTCCGCGCCACCATCAGAAGACCTCCGCGAGGCCGGCCTCCTGCAAGGGGTGGACCCCCTTGCGCTTCCCGGGCACCTCGCCGCACAGACGCGGAGTCGGGAAGACCTTGCCCGGGTTGGAGATCCCGTTCGGGTCGAACGCGCAACGCACCAGCTGCATGGTGTCGAGGTCCTCCTCGTTGAACATGCGCGGCATGTACGCCGCCTTGTCGATCCCGACACCGTGCTCACCGGTGATGGAGCCGCCGTGGGTGATGCACAGGTCGAGGATCGCCCCGCTCACCTTCTCGGCCGCCTCGCCGGCGCCGGGGACCGCCTCGTCGAAGAGCACCAGCGGGTGCAGGTTGCCGTCGCCGGCGTGGAAGACGTTGGCGACCCGGACCCCCGAGGACTCCGACAGGCGGGCGATCTCGCGCAGGACCTCCGGCAGCGCGGTCCGGGGGATGACCCCGTCCTGCACGATGTAGTCGGGGCTGATCCTGCCGACCGCGGCGAAGGCGGACTTGCGTCCCTTCCAGATCAGCGCACGCTCGGCGGGGTCGGTGGCGACCCGCAGCTCGAAGGCGCCGGCGTCACGGCACAGCCGCTCGACCTCGCCGAACTCGTGCTCGACCTCGACGGCCGGGCCGTCGAGCTCGATGACGAGCACGGCCCCGGCGCCCTTGGGGTAGTTCGGGTGTACGGCGGCCTCGGCCGCCTCGATCGCCAGGGTGTCCATCATCTCGATCGCGGCCGGGACGATGCCCGCGGCGATGATCGCCGAGGTCGCGGCACCGGCCTGGTCGGTGGACTCGAAGCCGGCCAGGGCCGTGCGCACCTCCTCGGGCGCGCGCACCAGGCGGACGACCGCCGAGGTCACGACGCCCAACGTGCCCTCGGACCCGACGACGGTGCCGAGCAGGTCGTAGCCCGGAGCATCGGGGGCGAGCCCGCCGAGCTGCACGACGTCGCCGTCCGGGCTGACCAGCTCGGCGCCGAGCACGTGGTTGGTGGTGAAGCCGTACTTCAGGCAGTGCGCGCCGCCGGAGTTCTCGGCGAGGTTCCCGCCGATGGAGCACACCTGCTGGCTGGACGGGTCGGGTGCGTAGTAGTAGCCGTGGGGTGCCGCGGCCCGGGTCACGTCGAGGTTGATCACGCCCGGCTCCACGACGGCCCGCTGGTCCTCCCGTCGTACCTCCCTGATCGTGCGCATCCGGGAGGTGACCACGAGGACGCCGTCGGCCCGCGGCAGAGCGCCACCGGACAGCCCGGTGCCCGAGCCGCGTGCCACGAAGGGCACCCGGTGCTCCGCGCAGGTGCGGACGATCGCGGCGACCTGCTCGGTGGTCTCGGGCATGACCACGAGTGCCGGCGTGACCTTGTAGTGCGCCAGGCCGTCGCACTCGTAGGTGCGCAGCCGCGCGTGGTCGGTGATCACGCCGTCGGCCGGCAGCATCCGCCGGGCCACCGCGGTCACCGCGGCCACGGCCGCCGGGCGGAGCCCCGGCTCACCGGTGGACGCGGTCGCCTCCGGCGGGACCGGGTCGGGAGAGGGTCCGGCGCTGATGTTCGTCCCGTGCGTCCCGCTCATGACCGCTCACGGCATCCGCTCGTAGGCCGGCAGCGTCAGGAAGTCGGGGTACTCGTCGGCGAGCGCCATCTCGGTGAAGGTGGCGCGGGCGTCCTCCCACCGGCCGCCCGAGAAGGCCTCCTCACCCACGCGCTCGCGGATGGCGGCCATCTCCGACTCGATGATGCTCTCCACGAGCTCACGGGTGACGCGGTGCCCGTTGCTGAGCTCGACGTCGTTGTGCAGCCACTGCCACACCTGGCTCCGGGAGATCTCGGCGGTCGCCGCGTCCTCCATCAGGTTGTTGATGCCGACCGCTCCGGACCCGCGCAGCCAGGACTCGAGGTACTGGATGCCGACGCTGATGTTGTTGCGCAGGCCCTCCTCGGTGACCTCGCCGGGCGTGGAGGCGACGTCGAGCAGCTGCTCGGCGGTGACGTGGACGTCCTCGCGCAGCTTGTCGAGCTGGTTGGGGCGGTCCCCGAGCACCTCGGTGAACACCTCCTTGCAGAGCTCGACCATGCCCGGGTGCGCCACCCACGACCCGTCGAAGCCGTCGTTCGCCTCCCGGGTCTTGTCGTCGCGCACCTTGGCGAAGGCCGCCTCGTTGACCTCGGGGTCCTTGCTGGGGATGAAGGCCGCCATGCCACCGATCGCGTGCGCGCCGCGCTTGTGGCAGGTGCGGACCAGGAGCTCGGTGTAGGCGCGCATGAACGGAACGGTCATGGTGACGGAGTTCCGGTCGGGGAGCAGGAACTCCTTGCCGCGGGTGCGGAAGCACTTGATCACGCTGAACATGTAGTCCCAGCGGCCGGCGTTGAGGCCCGACGAGTGCTCACGCAGCTCGTAGAGGATCTCCTCCATCTCGAAGGCCGCCGGGTAGGTCTCGATGAGCACGGTCGCGCGGATCGTGCCGCGCGGCATGCCGAGGAAGTCCTGGGCCAGGTTGAACGCGTCGTTCCACAGCCGCGCCTCGAGGTGGGACTCCATCTTCGGCAGGTAGAAGTACGGGCCGAGCCCACGGTCGATCTGCTTCTGGCCGCTGGCGGTGAGGTAGAGCGCGAAGTCGACGAGGCCGCCCGAGGGGACCTGCCCGTCGACGCGGAGGTGCTTCTCCGGGAGGTGCCAGCCGCGGGGGCGGACCACGATCGTGGCGAGCTCGCCCTCGTTGAGGGCGTAGGTCTTGCCCTCGGGGCTCGTGAAGTCGATGTTCCCGGTGATCGCGTCCAGCAGGTTGAGCTGGCCGCCGACGACGTTCTCCCACAGCGGGGTGTTGGCGTCCTCGTGGTCGGCCAGCCAGACCTTCGCGCCGGAGTTGAGCGCGTTGATGGTCATCTTGCGGTCGGTGGGCCCGGTGATCTCCGCGCGACGGTCGACCAGGCCGGGCGCCGGGTCCGCGACGCGCCACGAGTCGTCCTCGCGGATGTCCTTGGTCTCCTCGAGGAAGCCCAGCGTGCCGCCGGCGGCCAGCTCCGCCATCCGCTGGTGACGCCGGTCCAGCAGCTCCAGCCGCCGGGCGTCGAGCTCGCGGTGCAGGAGGCCGACCAGCTCCAGCGCCTGCGGTGTCAGGATCTCGTCGAACCTGTCCTGCATCGGGCCGGTGATCTCGATGCCCTCCGGCATTCCCATGTGCGTCTCCCCTCGTCAGGCAGCGGACCTGATCTTCCGCGATGCGGAATCGGTCTTCCGTCCGAGCACACTAGGACCGAAGGTAAAGACGGCACAAGGGTTCGAGCCCAGGAAATGTGAACGGCGTCACCCTGTCGCGTGGCAGGGGTCAGCCGGCGGCCTTGATCGCGTCCTCGAGGGCGGCGAGCACCAGGAGCGCGGCGTCCGGACGCGCGTTGTGGCCCATCAGGCCGATGCGCCAGACCGAGCTCGCGAACTGGCCGGCGCCGGCGCCGATCTCCAGGTTGTGACGCTCCAGCAGGTACCGACGCACTGCGGCCGAGTCCACCCCGTCGGGCACGCGGACCGTGGTCAGCTCGGGCAGCCGGTGGCCCTCCTCGGCGAACAGCTCGAGTCCGAGCTCCTGGAGGCCGGTCTGGAGGATCCGCCCCGCCTCGGCATGCCGGGCCCACACCTGCTCGAGGCCCTCGTCGAGGATGCGTCGCAGGGCGGCGTGCAGGCTCGCCACCATGGCGACCGGGGCGGTGTGGTGGTAGGTGCGCGCACCGGCGCCGCCGCTCTGGCCACCGCCGGCGTAGCCGCCGAGCAAGGTGACCGCGTCCACGATGAGCAGGGCGTCGCCCTTGATCTCGCCGAGCGCGGCGATGTCGGAGCGGACGCCGGTGGAGGTCTCGGCGTGGACCGCGGCGATCACCGCGGGGTTCGGGTGCGCGTCGGCCACCCGCTGCGGGTCGACCGGCAGGTGGCGTCCATGACCTCGAGGAAGGCCGGGTCGAGGTGGCCGAGCAGCGGGAGCCCGAGCGCGGCGGTCGCCTCCGGATAGGGGTTGGACGGGCCGGGGCCGAAGAGACGTCGTTCGTACACGGGAGTGGCGGGGAAGGACATGGCCCCGAACCTATAAGACCGCCCCAGGGTTCATGATCCCGTCCGGGTCGAGCGCGTCCTTGACCCGCCGGGACAGCGCCATCACCTCGGGACCGAGCTGGTCCGGGAGCGCCGGCTTCTTGGTCCGGCCGACCCCGTGCTCGCCGGTGATCGTGCCGCCGAGGGCGATGGTGCGCCGCATCACCTCGGTGAAGGCGTCCTGCGCCCGTCGCTCCGCCGAGGGGTCGGTGGGGTCGAAGACGATCAGCGGGTGGGTGTTGCCGTCGCCTGCGTGGGCGATGACCGCGATCTCCACGTCGTACTCCTCGGCTATCGCGGCCACCTGCGCGATCAGCTCGGGCAGCTGCGGTATCGGCGCTCCGACGTCCTCGAGCAGCAGCGTGCCGCGGGCCTCGACGGCCGGCACCACCATCCGTCGGGCGGCCACGAACAGCTCGCCCTCCTCGGGGTCGTCGGTGACGAAGACCTCCGTGGCACCGGCCCTCTCACAGGCCGCCTGCATGGTCTCGATCTCGGTCGTCCGGGCGGTGGCCGGGGCGTCGGACTGCGCGATCAGCAGCGCACCGGCGGACCGGTCGAGGCCCATCGGCTTGTAGTCCTCGACGGCGTTGATCGAGGCCGCGTCCATCAGCTCCATCATCGACGGCCGGATCGTCGTACCGATGTCGACGACCGCGTGCGCGGCGGACTCGGCGGTGGGGAACGTCGCGACCAGTGTGGAGTTCGCGCCGGCGGCCGGGATCAGGCGCAGGATCGCCCGGGTCACGATGCCGAGCGTGCCCTCGCTCCCGACGAACAGCTTGAGCAGGGACAGGCCCGCCACGTCCTTGATGCGCTTGCCTCCGAGGACGACCTTGGTGCCGTCGGCGAGCACGACGTCGAGGCCGAGGACGTAGTCGGTGGTCACGCCGTACTTCACGCAGCACAGGCCGCCGGCGTTGGTGGCGACGTTGCCGCCGATGGAGCAGATCTCGAAGGAGGCAGGGTCCGGCGGGTACCACAGCCCGTGCCCGGCGGCCGCCGCCTTGACCTCCGCGGTGAAGGCGCCCGGCTCGACCACGGCGGTGCGGGTGGCCACGTCGATCTCGACCGCCCGCATCCGCTCCAGGCTCAGCACGATCCCGCCGTCGAGCGCCGACGAGCCGCCGGAGAGACCGCTGCCTGCCCCGCGCGGCACCACCGGCACCCGGTGCTCGGCCGCCCAGCGCACCGCGACCTGGACCTGCTCGGCGTCGGTGGGGCGGACCACGGCCATCGGCGTGCCCGCGGAGGGGTCGCGGGCCCGGTCGTGGCGGTAGTTCTCGAGGACTGCCTCGTCGGTGGTCACGACCCCGTCGGGGAGTGCCCCGACCAGCTTGTCGAGTAGTTCGTCGCTCATGGCCCGACCCTAGGCGGTGAGGACGATGAGCGTCACGCGCCTGCTTCGGCCGCCTCCGCCGGGGCCCGATGTCGTGCTCCGGTGCGCTCCGCACCGATGCCGGCCACGACGACGCACGCGATGCCGACGAGCGGGAGCGCGCCCGGCACCTGTCCCAGCGCGACCAGGCCGATGGCCACCGCGAATGCCGGCTCGAGCGCCATCAGGGTGCCGAAAGCACCCGCTGTGAGCCGGCGGAGCGCGAGCAGCTCGAGCGTGAACGGGATGACCGGGAGCAGGATCGCCAGCCCGAGCCCGGCGAGCACGACCTCCCAGGTCAGCAACGGGGCCACGCTCGGGCCGGCGACGGCGGTCGCCACCAGGCCGGCGACGGGCATCGAGACCGCGAGTCCCTGGACGCCTGCGACCTGGTCGCCCACCTGCTGCGTGAGCAGGATGTACGCCGCCCAGCACGCCGCGGCCGCGAGGGCGAACGCCACGCCCACCAGGTCGGTCTCGCCACGCCAGGGCTCGGTGAGCAGCAGTACGCCGGCAGCGGCCACCGCCGCGAAGAGGCGCCCCCGGCCGTGGCTGCGCAGGACGGCGACGCCGAGCGGGCCGAGGAACTCCAGGGCGCTGGCGGTGCCCATCGGCAGCCGCTCCACGGCCTCCATGAACAGGATCGTGACGCCGGCCGTGACGACCCCGAGCGCGGCGCTGGCCGCGAAGGACGCCCGGGTGAAGTTGGACGGCCGCGGGCGAAGGACCACCAGCATGATCAGGCCCGCCCAGGCCAGCCGGAGCCAGGCGGCACCCAGGGGCCCGACCTCGTCGAAGAGGCCCACTGCCGTGGCGATCCCCAGCTGGACGGCGAGCATCGATCCCAGCGCCATGTACGTGCCCGTGCGTGCGCCGGCGTGCGGGTCGGTGGGGACGGCGGTCATGGGGCCGGCGACTTCCTGCGTCGTACTCATGCGCTCGATTGAGCCACGACTCGATCATCCACGTCCACGTGAGAGTCGTGGACGGATTGTCCACAGATGGTGGACAATCCTGTGGATGGAGACCCGCCGCCTCGCCGTGCTGCTCGAGCTGTCTCGGCTCGGGTCGATGCGCGAGGTGGCGGAGGAGATGGGGACGACGACCTCGACGGTCTCCCAGCAGATCGCCGCACTCGCACGCGAGGCGGGGACGCCGCTGGTGGAGCCCGACGGCCGTCGTGTTCGTCTGACCCCGGCCGGACGCAGGCTGGCCGAGCACGCGGTGACGATCCTCGCCGCGGTCGAGGCCGCTCGGCTCGACCTCGACCCGCACTCCGAGCCCGCGGGGACCGTCCGCGTGGCAGGCTTCGCGACGGCTGTGCGCTCGTCGCTGGTGCCTGTGCTCCACGACATGGCGCGGGCGCACCCCCGGGTCCGGCTGCTGATCCACGAGCACGAACCCGCCGAGGCGTTCGCGCTCTTGCGGACAGACGACGTCGACCTCGCGCTCACCTACGACTACGACCTGGCGCCGGCCGACTTCGACCTGACCCTGGAGTCGACACCCCTGTGGACCACACGATGGGGACTCGGGGTGCCGTCGGACGCGGCGGGAGTCACCGGCGACGCCCGGCGCGTCTTCGCCCACTTCGCCGACCGGGACTGGATCGTCAACTCCCGCAACACCGCCGACGCGGACGTGGTCCGGACGATCGCGTCGATGGCCGGGTTCGAGCCGAGGGTCAGCCACCGTGTGGACAGCCTGGACCTGGTGCAGGAGCTGATCGCGGCCGGTCTCGGGGTGGGGCTGCTGCCCGCCGACCAGCCGACGCGACCTGACGTGGTGACGCTGCCGCTCGCCGACCCGGAGGTGCGGCTCCGGGCCTACGCCGTTGTGCGGCGCGGCCGCTCGACCTGGCCGCCGCTGGCCCTGGTCCTCGCGAGGGTTCAGGCGACCCTGGGCGGGTGAGCCGAGCACGGGCGCCGCGCGGAGCACGAGCCGGAGCCTTTCCGACCTCTCGCTAGTCTCTCGGCATGAGCCTTCTCGACACCCCCATCGCCCGCCTCGACGGCACCCCGTCGACCCTCGGCGCGATCACCGGCGGCCGACCCGCGCTCGTGGTGAACGTCGCCTCCAAGTGCGGGCTGACCCCCCAGTACACCGGCCTCGAGAACCTGCACAAGGAGTACGCCGACCAGGGCTTCACGGTCGTCGGCGTCCCGTGCAACCAGTTCGGGGGCCAGGAGCCCGGCACGTCGGAGGAGATCGAGGAGTTCTGCTCGACGACGTACGGCGTGACGTTCCCGATGACCGAGAAGGTCGAGGTCAACGGGGAGAGCCGCCACCCGCTCTACGCCTCGCTCGTGGGGACCGCCGACGAGCAGGGGCGCTCCGGCGACATCCAGTGGAACTTCGAGAAGTTCCTCGTCGACGGGTCCGGCTCGGTGGTCGCTCGCTTCAGCCCGGGCGTCGAGCCCGACGACCCGCGACTCGTCGAGGCGGTCGAGAAGCTCGTCTGACGGCGTCCGGACAGTGGGTCAGCGGGTGCGGACGATCTCCGCGAGCTCGAAGTGCATGGGGTCGGTCCAGGCCCAGTCGCCGCCCCAGGCGAAGCCCCACTTCTTGAAGATCGCGACCACGTCACGGTCGATCTCGCCGGCGACGCCGCGCTGGTTGCCCGGGACGTTGAGGTCGAGGGCGATGCCCCAGGTGTGCAGCGACAGCCCCTGCTTGGGGTCGCGGCCGATGAAGCGCGGGACGTAGCAGCCGCCGTACTCCTCGGCGTGGATCTCGTCGGCGAGGCCACGGGCGACGATCTCGCGCAGCGCGCCGCGCAGCTGGGGGAAGACCGCCCGGTGGCACTGGACGGTGCCGAGGATCGGGACCTCGCCGTAGCGGATGCTGGCGGCCACCCAGTCGGGGTCGGGGGCGACCGTGCCGTCGGCGAACCACCGGTAGCTGAACGTGCCCACCGCGGCCGCGACCGACCCTCCGGTGGCCAGTGGCTGCTCGACCCGCTGCGCGCGGGCGATCCGCTCGACGGCCTTCACCAGGCGCTCGATCTCGCGGATGTCGAGGTCGGCGCTCACGGCGAACTGCGGGCCGACGTCGACCTTGCGGTCCGGGGCGTCGCTGCCGGGCACGGCTTTGGCGAAGCCACCGCCCTCGAGGACCTTCTTGCCCGGCCGTGGCCGCTGCGAGCCGGCGCCCCTGCCGGGGGCGGGGGTCTTGGTGGTGTCGGGGGCGGTCCGGGGCACGACGGAGGCCGTCGGCGACCCGGAAGCGGGCTGCACAGCGGCGTTGGTGTCGTCGGTGCAGGCGGCGAGCGGGGCGAGGAGCAGGAGTACGGCGGCCAGCCCGATGCCGCGGGCGTGCGGAAGCGCGATCCGCGATCGACGTACCGACATGCGTCCCCCTCCCCGGTGTTGGGCGCCCTTCGAGTCTAGGTCCGGGCGACGGTGCGGGACCGGCTCTTACCCAGAGACCTCCCCTGGCAAAACGTCCCTTCCCACGGGATGCACGCCGTGGGAAGGGACGATTCGCCTACATACCCTGGTAAACCATCGCGGGGCGGCCGTCACCAGATGCGGACCCGCTGCTCCGGGTCGAGCCAGAGGCCGTCACCCGGCTGGGTGCCGAAGGCCTCGTGGAACTCGTCGAGGTTGCGCACGATGTTCGCGCGGAACTCCGCCGGGCTGTGCGGGTCGACGGTCATCAGCTGCTGCATCTGCTCCTTGCGACGCTTGGTGCGCCACACGTGCGCCCAGTTCAGGAACACGCGCTGCGAGCCGGTGATCCCGTCGTTCTCGGGCATCGTCTCGCCGCCGAGGCTGATCAGGTACGCCTTGTGCGCGATGGTCAGGCCGCCGAGGTCGCCGATGTTCTCGCCGACCGTCAGCGCGCCGTTGACCTTCTCGCCGGGCAGGTCGCGGGGCTCGTACCCGTTGTACTGCTCGATGAGCTTGTCGGAGCGCTCCTTGAACGCCGCCCGGTCGGCCTCGGTCCACCACTCGTTGAGGTTCCCCGCGCCGTCGTACTGCGAGCCCTGGTCGTCGAAGCCGTGGCCGATCTCGTGGCCGATGACCGCACCGATGCCGCCGTAGTTCTCGGCCGGGTCGGCGTCGGGGTCGAAGAACGGCTTCTGCAGGATGCCCGCCGGGAAGCAGATCTCGTTGGTGCCGGGGTTGTAGTAGGCGTTGACGGTCTGGGGGAGCATGAACCACTCGTCGCGGTCGACCGGGGAGCCGATCTTGTCCAGCTGCCGGTCGGTCTCGAAGGCCGCGGCCGCCTCGACGTTCAGCATCAGGTCGTCGGCGCGCACCTCGAGCGCGGAGTAGTCACGGAACTTCTTCGGGTAGCCGATCTTCGGGTTGAACGTCTCGAGCTTCTCGAGCGCCCGCTCCTTGGTCTGCTCGCCCATCCAGTCCAGGGCTGCGATGTTGCGGCGGTAGGCCTCGATCAGGTTCGCGACGAGCTCGTCCATCTTCGCCTTGGAGCTCGGCGGGAAGTGCCGGGCGACGTACTCCTCGCCGACGGCCTCGCCGAGCGCCCCCTCGACCAGCGCGACGCCGCGCTTCCAGCGGGCCCGCAGCTCGGGCGTGCCGTTGAGGGTGCGCCCGTAGAAGTCGAAGTTCTCCTCGACGAAGGCCGAGGGGAGGTACGGCGCGGCACGACGGATCACCCGGGCCGCGAGCCACTCGCGCCACTGCTCGATCGGCACCTCGCCGAGCGCGGTCGACAGGTGCGAGAGGTAGCTCGGCTGGCGTACGACGCTCTCGGCGGTCACCTGCTCGGCGGCGCCGAGGCCGTCGCGCCAGGCGGCCCAGTCGACGTTCGGGGCAAGGCTGACCAGCTCGTCGACCGTGGTCAGGTTGTAGGTCTTGAGGACGTCGCGGGTCTCCGCGCGCTCCCAGTGGCCGGCGGCCAGCCGGGTCTCGACGTCGAGGACCGTCCGGGCGGCCTGCTCGGCGTCGTCGCGGCCGACGAGCGCGAACATCCGGGTCATGTGCTTGACGTAGGCGTCGCGGATCTCGGCGAACTTCTCGTCGCGGTAGTACGACTCGTCGGGGAGGCCGAGGCCGCCCTGGAGGATGTTGAGGACGTACCGGTCGGAGTCGCGGTCGTCGGTGTCGACGTACGAGCCGAACAGCCCGCCGCCGCCGAGCCGTTCGACCTCGCCGACGAAGTGCAGAAGCTCGCTGGTGTCGGCGACCTTCGCGGCGTCGGCGAGGAGGTCGGCGATCGGCTCGACGCCGAGCTTCTCGACGCGCTCCTCGTCCATGAAGCTGGCGTAGAGGTCACCGATCTTGCTGGCCGTTGTCGCCGCCGATCTTGCCGGCCGCCGCGTCCTCGATGATCTCCCGGACCCGCTGCTCGGCGAGGTCGGAGAGCTCCACGAAGGGGCCCCAGGCCGACCGGTCCGCGGGGATCTCCGCGGTGTCGAACCAGGTGCCGTTGACGTACCCGAAGAGGTCGTCCTGCGGGCGGATCGAGGTGTTCATGCCGTCTTTGGCGTCGTCGAGGATCGTCACGCGGCCCACCCTAGCGCCGCGTCCCAGCCCTGACCGGGGTTCGCCCACCCCGCCTCGGGTACAACAGGGGCATGACCGAACGCGCTGAGATCACCGTCCAGGAGAACGCCGGGCAGCGGCGGTACGAAGCCTCGATCGAGGCCGGTGTCGTCGCCGGCTTCGCGGAGTACCGCGACCTCGGAGGCGTTCGCGTCTTCACCCACACCGAGGTCGACGACGCCTACGAGGGCCAGGGCGTCGGCTCGGCGCTGGCACGCGGCGCCCTCGACGACGTCCGCGAGCGCGGCATGACGCTGCGCGCCAAGTGCCCGTTCATCAAGAGCTACATCGAGAAGCACCCCGAGTACGCCGACCTCCAGGCCTGACCTCCGACCGGGGTTCCCTCAGCGCAGGAGGACCGCGCCGGCCGCGGCGAGCGCGACCGCCGTCGCCGCGGCCACGAACCACCTCGTCCGGGTGAGCGCCGCGGCCACGACCGCCGCGACCACGGGAGCGGCCAGGCCGAGCGGGCTGGCCGCGCTGAGCAGGAAGAGCACCGTGGCGACGGTGCCGAGCACGACGCCGAGCAGCCGCGTCACCGGGGAGTCCCCGAAGGATCTGGCGCTCGCGAGCACCGCGAGGAAGACGACCGCGGCCAGCAACGTCAGGGCTGCCAGCGCGAGGAAGAGGTCGAGCGTGGCCGCCGCCCCGGCCACCGCGAGGAAGGCAAGCAGGGCGACCACGAAGAGCGCCACGCCACCGGGCGTCTCGTCTCCGGCCACGTCAGCGCAGCGTCAGGACGGACTTCCCCGTCGCCCGCCGCTCGGCCATGTCGGTGAGCGCCGTGCGGACGTCCTCGAGCGGGTAGGAGGTGCCGATCGGCGGGTTCACCGCACCCGACTCCATCATCGGCAGCAGCGCCTCCCACTGCCGGCGCATGAAGCCCGGGCGCACCATCGCGTAGGCGCCCCAGCCGACGCCCCGGACGTCGATGTTGTTGAGCAGCAGGCGGTTCACGCGCACCTCGGGGATCGTTCCCGCGGTGAAGCCGACCACCAGCAGCCGACCCTGCGGCGCGAGCGAGCGCAGCGAGTCGGTCATCAGGTCACCGCCCACGACGTCCACCACGACGTCGACCCCGCGGCCGTCGGTGAGCTCCTTCACCGCGGCGAGGAAGCCGTCGACCAGCACGGCCTCGTCGGCGCCCGCGGCCTTGGCGACCCG
Organism: uncultured Actinomycetota bacterium; assembly: GCA_963700365.1. Taxonomy (GTDB): domain Bacteria; phylum Actinomycetota; class Actinomycetes; order Propionibacteriales; family Nocardioidaceae; genus Nocardioides_C. The sequence goes on from CAVOXG010000001.1 coordinate 240,511, forward strand.
GGCCTTCTCCTCGGTGGACACGACCGCGATCACCCGGGCGCCGTACCCCTTGGCGACCTGGATGCTCGCGGTGCCGACGCCGCCGGCGGCGCCGTGCACGAGGACGGTCTCGCCCTCCCGCAGCTGGCCGCGCGTGCCGAGTGCGAACTGCGCGGTGAGGTAGTTCATCGGCAGGGCCGCACCCTGCTCGAAGCTCAGGTTGTCGGGGAGCGGGAAGACACTGTCCGGGTCGATCGCCACGACGTCCGCGCCGCCGCCGTACGGCAGCACGCAGGCGACCCGGTCCCCGGCCGCGAAGCCGGAGCCCTCGGGGGCCGACCGCACGACGCCGGCGAAGTCCACGCCGAGCTGGAAGGGTGTCTCGGGCTTGAGCTGGTACTGCCCCGCGGACAGCAGCAGGTCGGGGAAGCTGACGCCGACGGCATGCACGTCGACGAGCACCTGGCCCTCGTTCGCGGTGGGTTCGGGGACCTCGACGACGTCGACCCCGGTGGGGCCGTCGAGCCGGACTACCTGGACAGCGCGCATGGAAGCTCCTGAAGCAGATCGGGTGCCCCCGAGTATGTCGCGCCGGTGTCGGGCGAGGTCAGCGGGTCGCCAACCGGCCGAACTGCGGCGGCCGGCACACCCGGCACGGCACGAGCCCGCTGGCGCGGATGTCCTCGAGCGGCACGACGTGGGCCTCCGAGCGCGCCTCCGGGAGCTGGCAGTCGAGCTGGTGGTACGACGACGTGCCGGCCACCACGTGGCCCCCGATCCCATCGGCCACCGTGCCCGCGCCGGCACCGGACGCGCCCTGCCGCTCCACCGCGGCGGCGACCCGGTTCAGGGCCTCCTCGAGGCGGGCCCGGTCGGTGCGCTGGTTCTGCACGACGATCATCGCCGCGCCGATGACGACGACGGCGAGCCCGGCGATGCCGCCGGAGATCAGGTAGGGGAACTGCGCCGGCACGTAGTCGTGGCTGCCCGCGCCGTTCCACCCGAGGAAGATGGCCAGGAAGCCGATGAGGCACAGCGCGACACCGAGCTGACCACCGAGCCGACCGAGGTTGTTCTGCATTGCGGACTCCTATGCCCCGAGGTAGGCCTCGCGGAGGTTGACGTCACGGATCTCCCGGCCCACCGCGGTGTGCACCAGGGTCCCCTTCTCCATGATCAGCGCCCGGTCCGCGAACGGGAGGGCACCGGCGTTCTGCTCCACCATCAGCACCGTGGTGCCGTCGGCCTTGATCCGGGAGGTGACCTCCCAGACCGTCCGCGCGACGGTCGGGCTCAGGCCCAGCGACGCCTCGTCGACGAGGAGCAGCCGGGGCTTGGACATGAGGGCCCGGCCGACGGCGAGCATCTGCTGCTCGCCGCCGGACAGCGTGCCCGCGAGCTGGTCCTCGCGCTCGGCGAGGCGCGGGAAGTAGTCGAGCACCTGCTCGAGCTGGCCGCGCACCACCTTGGGGTGGCGCCGTTGGCTCCAGGCGCCCAGACGGAGGTTCTGCCGGACCGTCAGCCGCGGGAACACACGGCGGCCTTCAGGGCACAGCGCGATCCCGGTGCGCACCCGCGACGACGGTGGCTTCCGGCCGAGCGGCTTGCCGTCGAAGACGACCCGACCCGACTGCGGCCTCAGGAGGCCGGCGATGGTGCTGACCGTGGTGGTCTTGCCCGCGCCGTTGAGCCCGAGGAGCACGCACACCTCGCCCTCCTCGACGACGAGGTCGATGCCGTGCAGCACCGGGTGCGCGCCGTACCCGACGACGAGGTCGTTGATCTCCAGCAGCGCCATCAGACCAGCTCCTCGGTCGTTGCGGGGTCCGCGAGCGGCGTCCTCGCCCATGTAGGCGCGGACGACCTCGGGGTGACGGCGGACCACGTCCGGCGTGCCCTCGGCCAGGACCTCGCCGAAGTTCAGGCAGTAGACGTAGTCCGACACCCGGGTCACCAGCGGCACGTGGTGGTCGATCATCACGATGGTCAGCCCGAACTCGCGGCGGAGCGTCAGCAGCGTGTCGCCGAGCTCGTGCGCCTCCTCGGGTCCCATGCCGGACCCGGGCTCGTCGAGCAGGAGCAGGTCCGGGTCCGTGGCGAGCACGGCGGCGATCTCGACGCGCTTGAGCACGCCGTACGGCAGGTCGGCCACTCGTTCGTGCGCGACGTCCTCGAGGTCGAGCAGGCCGAGGATCTGGTCTCCGCGCTCGCGGACCCGGCGCTCCTCGGCGAACGTGCTGGGGCTGCCCCCGATCCCGAGCCAGGGGTCGTAGTCCACCTGCAGGTGCTGGGCGGTCATCAGGTTCTCGAGGACGGTGGTGCCCTTGACCAGGCCGACGTTCTGGAAGGTGCGGCCGATGCCGAGGGCGGTGCGCGCGTGGACCGGCATCCTCGAGATGTCCCTGCCGCGGTAGCGGACCTGCCCGTGCGTGGGTTGGTAGAAGCCGGTGATGCAGTTGAACAGCGTGGTCTTGCCCGCGCCGTTCGGGCCGATGATCCCGACGATCTCCCACTCGCCGGCGCGGACGTTCACGCCCTGCAGGGCCTTGATGCCGCCGAAGTGGATGCTGACGGCGTCGACCTCAAGCACGGACATCGTTCACCTCCACCTCGGTCACCGTGCCGGCGTGGCGGTCGAAGCGGTGGCCGGTGAGCCAGAGCTGGACAGGGGCGACCTGCTGGCCGATTCCGCCGGGGTACATCGTGATCGTCAGGAGCAGCAGGATGGGCCCGACGATCAGCCCGACGAAATCGACCGGCAGGCCGAGCGTGGCGTCGAGGAAGTGCGCGAAGGAGAACCACCCGAAGTCGAGCATCTCCACGAGCAGCTTCTCCTCGAGCAGCGCGAAGAAGACCGAGCCGAGGACCACGCCCACGCGGTTGCGCAGGCCGCCGACGACGGTCATCAGGATGAACAGCAGGGCGAGCCGGAAGTCGAAGCTGCTGCCGACGATCACCTCGTCGTGGTGGGCCATGAGCGAGCCGGCGATGCCGGCGAAGATCCCCGAGAGCGCGAACGCGACGAGGATGTAGGCCCTGACGTTGATGCCGTACGACGACGCGACCCGCGGGTTCTCGCGCAGGGCGGCGAGCGCCCGGCCCGCCTTGGACCGGGTCAGCCGCCAGTCCATCCACAGCACCAGCGCCAGGAAGCCCAGGCACAGGTAGTAGTAGGAGTACCCGTCCTCGAACCCGAGCGGCCTCGGCGCGGGCTTGCCGCCCTCACCGCCGGTGATCGCGGAGATGCCGAAGAGGGTCTCCTCCGCGAAGGTCCCGTAGGCCAGCGTGACGAGGGCGAAGTAGAGGCCGGTCAGCCGCAGCGAGATCGCACCGAGCAGGGTGGCCTGGACGGCGCCGAAGCCGGCGGCGATCGCGATCGCGAGCCAGAAGCTCAGCTGGAGGTTCGTGACGATGAAGGCCGAGGTGAAGGCGCCGAGCCCCACGAACGCCTGGTGCCCCAGCGAGATCTGGCCGGCGTAGCCGAGGAGCACGTTGAGCGAGAGGCCGCCGATCGCGTAGATGACGGCGAGGGAGAGCACGTCGATGTCGGCGACGCCCACCTCGAACGGCGAGAGCTTGTTCACCGGCAGCAGGAGCACCAGCCAGGCGAGGAGGGCCCACACCAGGCCGCGCCCGAGCCAGCCGGCGCCGCCGGGTCGGAAGTCCTCGTCGTCCCAGAGCTCGTCACCCTCCGGCAGGTCGTCCTCGGCCGGGACGATCGGGATCGGCGCGGTCTCCTCCGTCGGGCCGGCCGTGGCAGCGGGGCCGCCCACGGCGTGCTGTCCGGGGACGACGGGGATCGACCGCGTCTGGTCGGTGCTGGTCATGCGGTCGCCGCCCTTCCGACGAAGAGGCCCTGCGGGCGGAGCAGCAGGATGCCGAGCAGGAACGTGAACAGCAGCATCGCGCGCGCACCCGGCACGCTCATCAGGATGGTGAGGTTGCCGAGCTGCTCCACGACACCGACGACGAGCCCGCCGAGCACCGCGCCGGGCATGCTCTTCATCCCGGCGAGCACGGCTGCCATGAAGCCGGGAAGCAGCGCCCGGCCGGCCCCGAAGGTCAGGAAGCCGGCGGTGAAGGTCGTGTTGGGGCCGGACAGGATGCCGGCGAGCCCACCGAGCAGCGCCGCGATTCCCCAGGTGAGCATGGAGACGCGTCGTACCGAGATGCCGACGAGCTCGGAGGCGACCGGCTCCTGCTGCGCCGCCTGGATCGCCAGCCCGGAGGGCGAGCGGAAGAACAGTGCGAGCGCGATCGAGACCACGACCAGCACGCCGAGCGTGATCAGCTGCTGCACGGTCACCGGTGCGCCGATGACCGGGATGACGAAGTAGGCGTCGTGGATCTTGGGCATGGTCATGATCGGGGTCTCGTTGAACTGCCAGAACTGGATGCCGACGGCCGCGAGCGCGACCCCGGCGGTGCCGACGAGGAGCGTCACCCGGGACGCGTTGCGCAGCGGGTGGATCACCAGCCGTTCGGTCAGCAACCCCATCGCGAGCGCGACGCCGAGCCCGAAGACGATGGCCAGGGCGTAGCTCCAGCCCCACAGGGACACCGCGGTGTAGGCCCCGAAGAGCCCCACCGTGCCGAACTCCGCCTGGGCGAAGTTGAAGACCCCCGAGGCGCGGTGCACGAGGACGATGCCGAGGGCGACCAGGGCGTAGACGCTGCCCTGGAGGATCCCGGTGACGACCGCGATGCCGAGCTCGGTGGGCAGCTGGGTCATGGCCGCTCGCTCAGCCGGGCGGTCCGGTACTGCTGCGAGCCGCAGTCGGCCTCGAGCAGGTGCATGGCGGTGCCGCCGAAGCGCGAGGAGAAGTTCGTGCTCGGGTAGACGTTGGTGTTGAACGTCTTGGTCTTCGCGATCGTGCCCATGAACGCCTCGCGCGAGAGGTTCTTGCCGGTGGCCTCGAGCATCTGGCCCACCAGCTTCTCCAGCCCCCACACGGCGATGGCGAGGTCGTCGGGCTCGGCGTTGTTCTTCTGCCGGTACGCCGGCCGGAAGGTCGGGTCGAGCTGGTCGATCTTGTCCAGGCCCGGGAACGGCGAGTAGAACAGCGCGCCGTCGATGGTCGGGCAGCCGGCGGTGGCGACGATGTTGAGGCCGTTGGTCAGGCCGGGGCCGACGAAGGTCGGTGAGCAGGTCATCGACTTGCTGACGTTGATCAGGCCGCTGGGGCTGGCGTTCCACACCACGGCCGCGGCGCCGCTGTTGCAGATCTGCGTCGCGATCGCGGGCGCGTCGACGTCGGTCTTCTTGGGGATCCGCCGCGACAGGGTGACGTTGCTGCCGGCGACCTGTTTGATCTCTGCGTCGACGATCGCGTGGTAGTTGTTCAGGCTGTCGTTGTCGGCGGTGATCACCGCGACCTTCTCGCCCTTGAACTGCGAGGCGATGACCCGGGCGAGGAGCGGCACCTGCTGCTCGTAGGTGAGCGAGGCGGCGAAGTACGTCGGCAGGGAGCCCATCGCACCGAGGCCGGGCCGGGTCTCGTGCACGCCTGCGCTGAGGTACGGGACGCCGATCCCGGCGGCGTAGCGGGCGCACGCGTCGATCTGGTCCGCGCCGCCGCCGCCGATCAGCATGAAGACCTTCTGCTGCTCGGCCATCTCCTTGCACACCGAGCGGGCGCTGTTGGGGTCGAACCGGTCGTCGCGGAAGACGATCTCGAGCTTGCGGCCGTGGATGCCGCCCTTGCGGTTGACGTAGTCGGCGTAGACCCCGATGCCGCGCTCGAACGACTGCTGCGGGAAGGCCGCGGCGCCGGTGACCGGAGCGTGCACCCCGATCTTGATGGTGGTCTCGGTGACGCCGGTGGTGTCGCCGCCGCCCGCGGGCACGGGTGCGGTGCCCGGTGCGGCGGCGTTCCGGCCACCCGCCGTGCCGTTGCCGGTCCCACCGGATGCGGCGGTCGACCCGCCCGCTCCGCTGCCCGTCGTACCGGCAGCCGACCCGCCGGACAGGGTGCCCGGCGCGGAACCGATCGCAGCGCCCGCGCCGGGTCCGCCGAGCCCGGCGCCGCCGGGGGCGACGCCGCCCTCCGTGCCGACGGCGCCGGTGGCCGCTCCGGCGTAGCTCTGGGCGACGCCGGGCTTCTGGCCGCAGCCGGCGGTCAGCAGGGCCGCGGCGGCGAGGCCCGCAACGAGGGCGTGGGTACGCACGACGCGCATCAGCTCTTGCCCTTCTGTGTCGTCCCGGGTCCGGTGGTGCGGAGCCGTTCGAGGGCGCGGGCGACGCCGTGCCGGTCCGGGCCGGAGGCGGGCTGGGCGTCCGGGCCGAGGGCGAGCATGAGCAGGTAGGCCAGGCCGAGGACGAGCGGGAGGAGCAGGTAGCCGCCGGTGGGGATGCCCGAGTACCAGGCCGGGACGGCGACCGGTGCGGCCGTCGGTGCGGCCATGGGTGCGGTCTGTGCGGTGCCCGGCGCCGCGACGGCCGGGTCCGCCGCCACGTCGGTCACCGGGGCGACCTCGGCGGTGCCCGTGACCGGGGCGGAGGCACCGCTCAGCAGGGAGCCGCTGCCGACGCCGCTGCTGGGGGCGAACGGACCGGCGGCGCCGGAGGACGAGGGGAGCCCGGCGCCCGAGAGCGGCGCGAGCGTGGGGGCCTTCCCGACGGAGAAGGCGAAGCCGACGCCCTCGAGCGCCGGGCCGTCGAAGGACACCTGGAAGGCCTCGGGTGCCTCTGCCCCCTCGACGAGGGCGACCGAGGTGGAGCCCTGGTGGCCCTCGGCGGTCCAGAGCGAGGCGATCGCGGTGAGGTCGAAGGTCCACAGTCCGGTCTTCGGGTCCCGCAGGCCGGGGGAGGAGGCGAGGTCGCAGTCGTAGGCGGGCCTGGCCTTCCACGCGGCCGCCGCGCCGTCGGCCCAGAACGACTCGGTCACCGGGCACGCGAGCACCTTCGCGCCGTCGGCGTTGGCGGTCGCACCGGGGCTGGTGTTCTCCCGCAGCACGAGCACGGCCGACTCGACGTACGCTCCGGGCTTGCCGGCCAGACGGAACTCGATCGCGGAGTACTTCTCCGGCTCGCCGGCGGCCGCGGCGACGGGGAGGGCACCCTTGGGCACGTTCGGGGGCGAGGGCTGTGGCGGGGCGGCGACGGTCCCGTCGAGCGGGGTCTCGTTGCCTTGCCACCACCAGCCGGTCTTCACCAGCTCGGCACCCTCGGCGGTGCCCGGGCGGACCGCCGGGTTGCCGGCGTCGGCGGTGCCTGTGGTCAGGAGCACGAGCAGCACGGATGCCGCCAGCGCCCCGATCGTCCTGAGAGCGGACATGCCTCTCCTGATGCAAGTACCGGGACCCGCGAGTCCCGCATGTGACGTGTTTCACCCACCCTCGGGAGTCACAAACGAGACAGCCCGGCCGGGGTTACGCAGGTCACACCGGTGGTCTACCGACGGTCGGGCAGCCGCTACCGGGGCTCGACGAGGGCGGCGAGCTCGAAGTGCATGGGGTCGGTGTAGGACCAGTCGCCGCCCCAGGCGAAGCCCCAGCGCTTGAAGACCTCGACGACGCGACGGTCGATCTCGCCGGTCGTGCCGCGCAGGTTGCCCTGAACGTTCAGGTCCACGGCGATCCCCCAGGTGTGGAGGGAGAGGCCCTTGCTCGGGTCGCCGGCGACGAACCTCGGCGCGTAGCAGCCCCCGAAGTCACCCGGGTCGACCAGGTCCGCGAGGCCGCTGTCGACGAGCTCCTGCAGCGCCGCCCGCAGCTGCGGGAGCATCACGCGATGGCAGGTGACGTTGCCGAGGATCGGCACCGCCTCGGTCCGCAGGTTGGCCGCCGCCCAGCCGGGGTCGGGCTCGACCGTGCCGTCCTCGTAGTACCGGTAGCTGAACGACCCGACCGCGTCGGCGACCGACCCGCCGGTGAGGAACGCGGTCTGCTGCCCCTCCGCCGGCATCGACTCGGTGAGGGGCGAGACGGTCGCGGCCCGGCCGACACGCCGGCGAAGCACATCGGCCACGTCGGCGGGGTCGGCCCTGCCGACGGAGACGAGCACGGCGTTGCCGGGCACCATCCCGAGCCGCCGGCCCCAGGCCTCGTTGACCACCGCGTCGATCTTGGGCGCCATCGACGCCTCCGCCCCGACCCGGATCGCCAGCGAGCCCGCCTCGTTGCCCAGCACGAGGTCGCCGCCGAGGTCCTGCCTGAGCTCGTCGGCCAGCTCGGGCGAGATCGCGAGGTCCCCCTCGGCCACCCGCTGCCAGACCGCGTCGGCGCGCGCGGTGACCTCGGGGGTGAAGCGCCGGTACGTCGACGGGTCGACGGCGCCGAGGGTCACCATCCGTCCACCGACGGGGGCCGAGGCCATCGCCAGCCGGACGGCCGCGTCGACCCCTTCGGTCCGCGTGACGCGCCGCAGCACCGTGGGGGGCAGGGTCCGCCGCCCCACGACCACGAGGTCGGCCCGCTGGACCCGGCCGGTCAGCCGCCCCGCTGCACCGACCGTGACGGCGGGGTCGACGCCGGGGCTCTGCTGTCCCGAGAGGACCGAGACGTCTGCGCCGGGGGAGCCCACCCGGACCGCGTCGCTGTCCGAGAGGGCACAGCCCCCGGTGAGGGCGAGCGCCGTGCACAGGACGGCGGCGGCCGACGGCCTCCGCGACGTGCGGCGCATGCGGGTCCTCTCCGACGGTGGTTGCTCCGGAGGAGCAACGAGCAACCCGCGCGCTGGTCACGTCCCTGACCCATCCGGGCCGGACCCGGCGCCGAACCGGACACATGGAGCCTCATCGGACATCGACACGTCGTGCCCGGGTGGCCGGCGGGCTCGCCGGCCTCCTCGCGGGGGCGGCCGGGCTGGCCGTCGCCGAGGGGGTGAGCGCACTGCTCGAGGGCACGACGTCCCCGCTGCTCGCGGTGGCCAACCGCGCGGTCGACTCCGCACCGCGGCCGGTCAAGGAGTGGGCGATCGAGACCTTCGGCACCGCCGACAAGCCCGTGTTGATCGGCGGCGTCGTCGTGACCGTCGCCGCGCTGGCGTTCCTGGCGGGTGCGGTCGGCGTCACCCGGCGAGGGACGGCGCTGGTCCTGCTCGCCGCGCTCAGCGCGGTCGCGGCCGCCGCCGTGCTCACCGACCGGGCCGCGAGCGCGCCCGTCCTCGTGCGGCTCCTGCCCGTCGCAGCGCTCGTCATCGTCTCGACGGCGACGCTGCTCCTCATGCTGCGGACCCTCCGGGTTGTTCCCTCAACGCGCTCCGGAGGGTCCGCTCCCTCGACGCCGTCTCTGCCGCCCGGCACGGTCGAGACGGTCGAGTTCGGCAAGCACAGGCTGCGGCTTCCCAGCCACGTCGACGGGGACGACCTGCCGATCACGTTCGACCGGCGCGCGTTCCTGCGCTCCGCGCTGGCGGTCGGCGCGGTCGCGGCCGCCGGAGGCGCGGTGTCCCGGGTGTACGGCACGGGGGAGGCCGCCGCGTCCCGGCTGGCTGTCGGCGTCCCGGTGCCGGACCTGGCCGCGCCGCCCCTGGGCAGGGCGATGACGCTCGACGTCCCGGGCATCACGCCGTACCTCACCTCGAACCGCGACTTCTACCGCGTCGACACCGCACTCCAGGTCCCCGACGTGCCCGTCGACCAGTGGCGGCTGCGGGTCCACGGCCTCGTCGACCGCGAGCTCGACCTGTCCTTCGAGGACCTTCTCTCCCGCCGGCTCGTCGAGCGCCGGATCACCCTGACCTGCGTGTCGAACCCGGTCGGTGGTGAGTACGTCGGCAACGCCACCTGGATCGGGGTGCCGGTCCGTGACCTGCTCCGCGAGGCCGGCGTGCGTGAGGGGGCGGACGCGGTGCGCTCGCGGAGTGCCGACGACTTCACCGCCGGCACACCCCTGTCGGCCCTGCTCGACGACGGCCGGGACGCGCTGCTCGCGGTCGCGATGAACGGCGAGCCGCTGCCGCTCGAGCACGGGTTCCCGGTCCGCATGGTCACACCGGGCCTCTACGGCTACGTCTCGGCCACCAAGTGGCTCGTCGACCTCGAGGTGACCCGGTTCGCCGACTTCGAGGCGTACTGGACGAGTCGCGGCTACGCGGCGCAGGCGCCGATCAAGACGTCGTCCCGGATCGACGTACCCCGGTCCTTCGCGCGGGTGAAGGCGGGCCGGGTGCCGGTCGCGGGCGTGGCGTGGTCGCAGGACCGCGGCATCAGGTACGTCGATGTGCGGGTCGACGGGGGCCCCTGGCAGCGGGCACGCCTCGCCGACGAGGACAACGTCGACACCTGGCGGCAGTGGGTCTGGGAGTGGGACGCGACCCCGGGCAGCCACCTGCTCGAGGTGCGCGCGACCGACGCGAGCGGCTACGCCCAGACCGCTGACCGGGCCCCGATCGCGCCCGACGGCTCGACCGGCTGGCACAACGTCAGCGTCACCGTCGAGGGTTGAGCGACACCAGCCGGTAGACCTCGATCGGCTCGCTCTTGCCCTTGAGGTCGAGCCTGCCCAGGGACTCGGCGACCGCCTCGGGCAGCCGGCGCAGGGTGTCGGGTCCGATCGCGACCTCTCCGGCCGGGGCCTTCCCCTCGATCCGCGAGGCAGTGTTGACGGTGTCGCCGATCACGGTGTGGGTCCGCCCTCCCGCGGTGCCCAGCAGGCTGACCGAGACCGGCCCGGTGTTGATCCCGACCCGGAACCACGGCCAGTCCGGGTGGGCGCGTTTCACCTCGGCCGCGGCCACCTGGAGCGCCAGCCCGGCCGCGGCGGCCCGGTGGGCGTGGTCGGGCTGGTCGCCGCGCTTGTTGAAGGTGACCATCAGCGCGTCGCCGATGATCCGGTCCACGTCGCCGCCGTGCTCGCGCACCACCGGCGGCACCGTCACCGCGAAGTAGGTGTTGAGCATCTCCGTCACCTCGCCGGGCGCGTGCTTCTCGGAGAACGTGGTGAACCCCTGCAGGTCGGCGAAGAGCACGCTCATGTCGCGGCTCCCCGCCACCGTGTCGGTGAGGTAGAGGTCGGCGAAGCGCTCCTCGTGCCACTGGGCCCGCGCGCCCGCGGCCACCAGGCCGAACGCGGCGAGCAGCAGCACGTGCCACTCCCACCACGACAGCGCCCAGTTCCGGGCGAAGACGACAGCGACCATCGCCTCCGCCAGGAGGACGAACGCTGCCGTCATCGCCATCAGCATGAGCGAGTGTCGACGCTGCCACAGCCGCACGTAGCGGGCCGCGGCCACGCCGTACATCACCACGGCGGGGACCGCCAGCGCCGCGAGGATCCCCTCGGCGCGCTCCGGCACCGCCTGGTCTTCGAAGGGTGGCAGCTCGGCCAGGGAGACCACCGCCCACAGCGCCATGAGCGCCAGCAGGGCGAGCCGGAGCATCCGGCCGTGCCGGACCACGGCCACCGCCCGCTCGCCGCCCAGGTCCAGGCTCGAGAGCACGGCGAAGACCGACCCGATGGCGATGCCGACCGGCGTCGCCACCACGAAGCCGGCGTTGGCGGCCTCGAGCAGGACGCCCGGCGTGGCGAGCGCGTGCAGACCGAGGAACCCGGCCGCGGACAGGAAGGCGAGCGACACGAGGAGGACCCGGGCGTCGCCACGCTGAAGGGCGGCGGACGAGGTCGCGTAGGCAAGCGCCGCGCTCAGGGCCGCGGTGAGGAGGACCAGCCAGAAGTGCGAGGGGTGGTGCTCCCAGAGCACGTCGAGCTCCGGGGTGCGGATCAGCAGCAGGAAGCCGAGCAGCGGCAGGGCGAGCACGACGCCTGCGGCCACCAGGGTGCGAGCCGATCCCCGGGCGGAGGTGTCAGCCATGGCGGGCCTTGAGGAACTCGTGCACCTGGGAGACCACGACCGACCCCTCCCCGACTCCCGAGGCGACCCGCTTGAGGGAGCCGCTGCGCACGTCGCCGACGGCGAACAGCCCGGGCAGCGTCGTCTCGTAGGGCTGCGGCGTCCGGCCCGGGTCCGCGCTGTCGGGCTCGGCGAACTCGGTCCCGGTGACGATGAACCCGAAGCGGTCGCGGCCGAGCTCGGGGAGCCACTCGGTGCGCGGCTCGGCCCCGATCATGACGAACAGGCCGTCGGCGAGCAGCACCTGCTCGGCGCCGCTCGCACGGTCACGGACGATCACGCGCTCGAGCCGGCCCTCACCCGCGCCGCCGACCACCTCGTGGCCGTAGCGCACCTCGACGTTGTCCGCCGCCTCGATCGCTCCGATCAGGTAGCTCGACATGGTCTCCGTGAGGTCGGGGCCACGGACCACCAGCGTGACCCGTTCGCAGTAGCGCGCGAGGTGCAGCACGGCCTGGCCGGCCGAGTTGCCGCCGCCCACCACGACGGCCTGCCGGCCGGTGAGCGCGTGCGCCTCGGACACGCTCGCTCCGTAGTACACGCCGGCACCCGACAGCGCCTCGAGCTCGGGCACGCCGAGCCGGCGGTAGGAGACACCCGCGGCGAGCACGACGGCGCGGGCGCTCACCTCGCCCACCCCGCCGATCTCGGCACGGAACCGGTCGTCGGCCCACTTCAGCGCGGTCACCTCGCGCATGAGCAGGAAGTGGGCCCCGAAGACCCAGGCCTGCTGGTAGCCCCGCTGGGCGAGCTCGGCGCCGCTGATGCCGCGGGAGAAGCCGAGGTAGTTGCGGATCAGCGAGCTGCTCCCCGCCTGGCCGCCGATCGACTCCCGCTCGACGACCAGGGTGCGCAGGCCCTCGGAGGAGGCGTACACCGCGCTGGCCAGGCCGGCCGGCCCGGCACCGACCACGAGCACGTCGAAGTCCCGCTCCTCGTCCGCGAGGGTGGTGTGGATGCCCCAGCTCTCGGCGATCTCGGCGTCCGTGGGGTTGCGCAGCACGGTGCCGCCGAGCGCCGGCATCCACACCAGAGCGTCGTTCTCGCCCAGCTCCTCGCCGAGCTCGCGCAGCACGGCCTCGGCCTTCTCCGAGCCACGCTCCCGGAAGGCGCTCGGGATCCCGTTGCGGGTCAGCAGGTTGCGGATCGCATGCCCCCGGGCCGAGTGGAGGTCGGCGACCACCTCGACCTCGCGGTCGTTGGTGACGTCGCTGCGCGACCACTCCTGCACGAACTCCGCCACGGTCCGGTGGAACAGCTCGTCGGTGTGCGTCCAGGGCTTCAGCACGTAGTAGTTGATGTCGCCGACGGCCATGGCGCTGAGCACCGCCTGCGCGATGCCGCGGTCCGCCCATGCACCCCAGTTGATGAGCATGACGCGTCGGGCGTCGGGGTGGAGGGTCCGAGCCCGGGCCAGGACGGCGGTGCGGTCCTCGGCCGGCAGGTCGCCGTCGAGAAGGACGACCGCGACCCGGTGGCCGAGCTCACTCGCCCGCTCGAGCGTCCGGCAGGCCTCCTGCGTGGACAGCTCGCCACGGATCCGGAAGTCGCTGCCGAAGCCGCGCTGGAGCTCGGCCTCGATCCGGTCCAGCTGAAGCGGGTCGCGCTCGACCGCGAGCAGCAGCGGCCGCGTGAGGGCATGGTGAGTGGTCACGGTCTCGACGCCCATGGAGCAGACGGTAGGCCCGCCGCCGCGGCGCCCACCACGGGATTAAAACGGCTGCAACACCCTCGTAGAACCGCAATCCGGTCGACCGATTTCCCGCTTGGACCAATCCCGGGTCACTGCCGGGTCGAACACCCAGTGATACAAGGCGATTCGCCGGCCGGCCTCGCTGCACCTCACACCAGAACCGCAACCGAAAGGGAAGCAGCATGCGCTCCATCAGAAAGGTCGCGATCGCCATCGCGGCAGTCTCCGCCCTGACGATGACGACCGCCGCGTGTGGGGCCGACGACGAGACCACCACGGACACCGCGGCAGCCGAGACCATGACCGAGGAGACACCCGCCGAGGAGCCGATGGGGGAGACCGACCAGATGGAGGCCGACCCCGCCGCCAACCTCGTCGGCCCCGGCTGCGCCGACTACGCGGAGGCCGTCCCGGACGGCGCCGGCTCGGTCGAGGGGATGGCCCAGGACCCGGTCGCCGTGGCCGCGAGCAACAACCCGCTCCTGAAGACGCTGGTCGCTGCCGTGTCGGGTGAGCTGAACCCGAAGGTGAACCTCGTCGACACCCTCAACGGCGACGAGTTCACGGTGTTCGCCCCCGTCGACGACGCGTTCGCCGAGCTCCCGAAGGAGACGGTGAGCTCGCTGGCGAAGCCGAAGAACGCCGAGACCCTCTCCACGGTGCTGACCTACCACGTCGTGCCCGGCCAGATCACGCCCGACCAGATCGCCGGCGAGCAGACCACCGTGCAGGGTGGCACCGTCGAGGTCTCCGGCTCCGGTGACAACCTGAAGGTCAACGACGCCAACGTGATCTGCGGCGGCGTGCAGACCGCGAACGCCACCGTCTACCTGATCGACTCGGTGCTCATGCCCAGCATGTGACCCTCCGGCTCAGGACGTCCCCGGCGTCCTGAACCCGTGGCCCCCGACCTCGCCGTCGGGGGCCACGGTGCTGTCGCGGGGTCGGCTTGCCCAGGGCCAGGAGTGGGTACGACGTACCCATGAGCGAACCCGAGAACGAGCCGAACCAGCCGAGCGACGCCGAGAAGGACCTCGCCGAGCACGAGCGCCCCGAGAAGGGCCTGATCTCCGACGAGGAGCTTCCCGAGGACCTTCGCCCGACCGACGACAACCCGCTGGCCAAGGACCCCGAGGAGGGCGACGACACCGTCCAGGGGGGATGCCCGGCATGGGCGACGACGCAGCACCTGCATGATTCGGGTGTGACCCGCCGCCTCGTCCAGCTCTTCGCCGGCCTGATCCTCTACGGCGCCAGCCTGGCCTTCCTGCTGCGCGCCGGCCTCGGGCTCGCCCCGTGGGACGTCCTGCACCAGGGCCTCGCCGAGCGCACCGGTGCCACCGTCGGCTCGATGGTGGTCGCAGTGAGCTTCGTGGTGCTCCTCGCCTGGATCCCGCTGCGCCAGCGTCCGGGCTTCGGCACGGTCGCCAACGCTCTCCTCGTCGGCGTCTTCCTCGACCTCACCATGCTGGTGCTCGGCGACGTCGACTCGTGGCCGTGGCGGGTCGTCCTGCTCCTGGCCGGCATCCTGCTCAACGCCCTCGCGACCGCGCTCTACATCGGCGCCCTGCTCGGGCCCGGTCCCCGCGACGGCTTGATGACGGGGCTCGTACGGCGGACCGGCGGGTCGGTCCGGGTGGTCCGCACGTCGCTCGAGGTGACCGTGCTGGTCGTGGGCTGGCTGCTCGGCGGCACGGTCGGCGTCGGCACCGTGCTCTACGCCGTGGGCATCGGCCCGATCGTCCATCTCCTCCTGCCGCGGCTGACCGTCCGGCCCGAGCCGACGGTCCTCGACCGGTCGTGACGGCCGGCACGTCCGAGGACCCGCTCGGAGGTGGGGACGCCGCAGGTACAGTTCCCGCCATGGGAGGTCAGGGCCGCGAGCGCAAGAAGCTGAGCTGGTGGCAGGAGACCATCCTCCTCCTCGGCCTCGCCCTGCTCACGTCGATCGTCGTCAAGGCCTTCTTCGTGCAGATGTTCTTCGTGCCCTCGGCCTCGATGCGGCCCGAGCTGATCGAGGACGACCGGATCCTCGTCGAGAAGGTGACGACGTGGGACGGCGAGGTCGATCGCGGCGACGTCGTGGTCTTCCAGGATCCCGGCGGCTGGCTCGGCGCCACCCCGGAACCGACCGGCATGCAGGCGCTGCTCTCCCTGGTGGGCCTCTACCCCGACGGCGGCCACCTCGTGAAGCGGGTGATCGCGGTCGGCGGGGACCACATCGTGTGCTGTGACAAGCAGGGCCGGCTGACCGTCAACGGCGTCCCGCTGCAGGAGGACGAGTACATCCGGGGCGGCATGGACCCCTCACAGCGGCAGTTCGACGTCGTCGTGCCCGATCACGCGGTGTGGGTGATGGGTGACAACCGCTCGAACAGCCAGGACTCGCGGTTCCACCTCGACGACCCGGGCGGCGGCTCGGTGCCGCTCGAGAACGTGGTCGGCAAGGTGTGGGCGATCGTCTGGCCCACCGACCGGTTCGAGGTGCTCGAGACGCCGGGCAGCTTCGACGGGGTCTCCTCAGTCACGGCCCGCTGAGCCGCCCTGCCAGACGTACTCCACCTCGGGTCTCCCCGTGCCGCCGTACCTCTGCCGCCGTCCGACCATGCCCTGCTCGGCGAGGTTCTCCAGGTAGCGCCGAGCGGTGACCCGGGAGGCACCGACGCGCGCGGCCACCTCGCTGGCCGAGAGACCTGTCGCCGCACCGCGGAGGACGTCGGTCACCTCGCGCAACGTCTCGGCGGTCATGCCCTTCGGCAGGGTTGCCGGGTCCGGGCGCAGCGTTCCGATGAGGCGGTCGACCTCCTCCTGCACGACGGTCCCCTCGGTGGACCCGAGACGCTCCCGGTAGGCGGCGTACTGCTCGAGCTTGGACCGGAAGGCAGCGAAGGTGAACGGCTTCAGCAGGTAGAGGACGACCCCCTGGCTGACCGCACGACGGACCACGTCGAGGTCCCTGGCCGACGTCACCGCGATGACGTCGCACAGGTGACCCCCTGCGCGCATCCGCTGCAGCAGGCCGAGGCCGTGCCCGTCGGGCAGGTGCATGTCGAGGAGGACCAGGTCGACCGATCCGTCTCGGTCGAGGTGGCGCAGGGCATCCAGGCCGGAGCGCGCGACACCGGCGAGCTCGAACCCCTCGACCCGGCCGACGTACGACGCGTGTGCCTCGGCGGCCACCTGCTCGTCCTCCACGACCAGGACCCGGACGCTCACAGCCGCACCTCGAACGCCGCGCCGCCCAGCCGCGACCGGGAGACCTCGACCGTGCCGCCGTGACGACGGACCACCTGCGCGACGAGGGCCAGACCGATGCCTCGGTCGCCCGCCGGCGAACCCTTGGTGGACCAGCCCCGCTCGAAGATCCGCTCCACGTCGTCGTCGCGCAGACCGGGGCCGCTGTCCTCGACCCGGATGGTCAGCGACCGGGTCGCCTGGACGATGCTCACGTCCACCCGTCGCGCGCCGCTCTCGTTCGCGGCGTCGATCGCGTTGTCGACGAGGTTGCCGAGCACCGTGACCAGGTCACGTCCCGCGACGTCGGTGTCGACGAGCCGGGTCTCGTCAGCGATCCGGAGGTCGACGCCCCGCTCGGCGGCCTGGGCGGTCTTCCCGAGCAGCAGCGCGGCGACCACCGGCTCCTCCACCGCGGCGACCACCCGGTCGGTCAGGGCCTGCGCGGTGGCGAGCTCCTCGGTCGCGAACTCCACGGCCTCCTCGGGCCTGCCCATCTCGATCAGCGAGACCACGGTGTGCAGGCGGTTGGCCGCCTCGTGGTTCTGGGACCTGAGGGAGTCGGCGAAGCCCCGCACCGTGTCCAGCTCACCGGTCACTGCCTGGAGCTCGGTGCGGTCCCGCAACGTGACCACCCAGCCGACCTGCCGCGACTGCCATCGCGCCGGCGCCTGGTTGACCACGAGGACACGGTCCCCGAGCACGTAGGTCTCGTCCACCAGGGGGCGCGCCGAGGTCAGCGACTCCGACAGCTCGTCCGGCAGACCGAGCTCCCGCACGGAGCGGCCCACGACCGGGCTGGTCAGGCCCAGCAGGCGGCTCGCCTCGTCGTTGACCAGCTGGACCCGGCCTGCGTCGTCGACCAGGAGCAGCCCCTCGCGCACCGCGTGCAGGACGGCGTCGTAGTACTCGTACATCCGGGTGATCGCCTCAGGCCCCATCCCGTGCGTCTGCCGTCTCAGTCGCCGGCTCACCAGCCACGCTCCGGCGGCACCGAGCCCGAGGACCGCAGCCCCGCTCGCCATGATGGCGGCGAGCTTCGGCCGGAGCTCGCGGTCGATGCGGTCCAGCGTGATCCCGGACGAGACGAGGGCGACCACCTCTCCGCCGTCGAACACCGGCACCACCGCGCGTACCGAGCGGCCCAGCGTGCCGGTGTACTCCTGCACGAACACCTCGCCGCCCGCCGCCCGACCCAGGTCGCCGATGAACGGCTCGCCGATCCGGGCGGGGTCGGGATGTGAGTAGCGGGTGCGGTCGAGGCCCATCACGACCACGAAGTCGGTGCCGGCGTCGCGGCGTACCCGCTCGGCGTACCTCTGGAGCCCCTGGCTGGGGTCGTCCCGCCGAAGCGCCGCGAGAACCGTCGGCGCCTCGGCGACGGCCTCCGCGACCGCGACCGTGTGCTCGCGAGCGTCCTCGAGCTGGGTGCGTCGTGCGTCGACGACCACGAGGGCGACCGCCACGACCACGAGGACCAGGACGGTGAGGGTGTTCAGCCAGAAGACCTGGCGGGCGAGGCTCTCGGGGAGCCAACGCGTCAGCCACGGCGCGGCGGTACGACGCGCTCCGGCGCCTTGGTCCCGCACGGCTGTCACGGCGACATTCTCCCCTCTTCGCCGTGAACTCAACGAACACAAGGGTGACGGTGGTCACGTGAGCCCGGAGAGTGACGGCGACCACCCCTGACCTGGAGGACCGCCATGAGCTCAGCGCAACCGGCTCCGTCGACGACGGCGACGAAGAAGGACCGGACCCACTACCTCTACCTCGCCGTCATCGGCGCGGTGCTGCTCGGTATCGCCGTCGGCTTCGCGTTCCCCGCCTTCGCGGTGGCGCTCAAGCCGCTCGGCTCGGCCTTCGTGGCCCTGATCAAGATGATGATCCAGCCGGTCATCTTCTGCACGATCGTGCTCGGCGTCGGATCCGTGCGGAGCGCGGCGAAGGTCGGCAAGGTGGGCGGGCTCGCCCTGGCCTACTTCCTGACCATGTCGACCGTCGCGCTGGCGATCGGGCTGGTCGTCGGCAACATCCTCCAGCCCGGCAGCGGCTTGCAGCTGAGCGAGGAGGTCGCCGCGGAGGGCAAGGCCCAGGCCGGCGAGAGCGAGTCGACCACCGACTTCCTGCTGGGCGTCATCCCGGACTCGCTGTTCTCCGCGCTCACCTCCGGGGAGATCCTGCAGACGCTCCTCGTCGCCCTTCTCGTCGGCTTCGCGCTGCAGCTCATGGGCAGCACCGCCGCCCCCGTGCTGCGGGGTGTCGAGCACCTGCAGCGGGTGGTCTTCCGGGTGCTCGCGATGATCATGTGGGCGGCCCCCGTCGGCGCGTTCGGCGCGATCGCGGCCGTCGTCGGCGAGACCGGTATCGACGCGCTGAAGAGCCTCGCGGTGATCATGCTCGGCTTCTACGCCACGTGCGTCGTCTTCGTCTTCGTCGTGCTCGGGACGCTGCTGAAGCTCGCCACGGGCGTCAACATCTTCTCGCTCCTGAAGTACCTCGGCCGCGAGTTCCTTCTCATCCTCTCCACCTCGTCCTCGGAGTCGGCGCTGCCCCGGCTCATCGCCAAGATGGAGCACGCGGGCGTCGACAAGCCGACCGTGGGCGTGGTCGTGCCGACCGGCTACTCGTTCAACCTCGACGGCACCGCGATCTACCTGACCATGGCGTCGCTGTTCATCGCCTCGGCGATGGGTGACCCGCTGAGCATCGGGGAGCAGATCTCGCTGCTGGTGTTCATGATCATCGCGTCGAAGGGCGCGGCGGGCGTGACGGGCGCGGGCCTCGCGACGCTGGCAGGGGGCCTCGCCTCCCACCGGCCCGATCTCGTGGACGGCGTCGGCCTGATCGTCGGCATCGACAGGTTCATGTCGGAGGCGCGCGCCCTGACCAACTTCGCGGGCAACTCCGTCGCGACCGTGCTGGTCGGCTCCTGGACCGGCGGCCTCGACCGCGAGCGGCTGAACCGGGTGCTCGCCGGCGAGGAGCCCTTCGACGAGCAGACGATGCTCGACCACGACGTGCCGGAGGACAGCGCGGAGGCGGACCGTCAGGCCTGGGAGGCGGAGCTCGCCGAGCGTCGCTGAGCGGCCACACCCGAGGGCCCGGACGCGTACGGTGTCCGGGCCCTCGTCGTGCGTGCGGCCCTACTCCGGCTCGTTGTGCGCGTGGCCGCCGACGCGGAAGGGCGTGTCGTAACCGGTGTACATCAGGTGCGCGACCAGCCCTTCCGCGGCGTGCGGCAGGTTGTGGCAGTGGTCCATCCACACGCCCGGGTTGTCGGCGACGAAGGCGATCTCGTAGCTCTCGCCGTCCTGCACGTTGAGCGAGTCCACCCACCACGGGCTGCCGGTCGCGGGCTCTCCGTCGCGGCTGAGGACGACCGCGTGGTGGCCGTGCAGGTGCATCGGGTGGACGTCGCCGCTGTCGTTCTCGATCCGCATGGTGACGGTGTCGCCCTCGGTGACGGTGTACATCGGCACGTCGGGCCACAGGTGGCCGTTCACCGTCCACCACATGCCGGGCCTGCCGTCGAGGAAGCCGGGCCGGCGTCCGATCACGTACTCGAACTCCCGGTCCGGCTCGGCGGGGTCGAAGCCGATCTCGGCGGGGACGCCGTAGGACAGCAGGTCCACGAACTCCTCCGGTACGGCGGACGCCTCCACGTCGAGGGGGCCGAGGACGAGCGCGTTCTCGCCGAGCTCCACACGCGCGCCGTTCCCGGGCACGACGATCTCGAGGTCGATCCGGCCCCCTGCGGTGAGGATCATCGCCTTGCCGGACACGGTCGCGGGCTCGTTGACGTCCATGCCGTCCACGGCGAGCACCCGGTAGTCGGTGCCGCTGACCCAGATCGTCATGGGCACGTTGTCGGTGTTCACGACCCGGACCCGCGCCACGTCGCCCGGGCTGCTCTCGACGTGCACGTCCCCGGTCTTCCCGTTCACGGTCTGCTGCCCGTCGTACGCGTGGACGACCGCCTCGACGTCGAGGTCCTCGGTGACCCCGCCCCGCGGTGACACGACCAGGGCGCCGAACAGGCCGCGGCGGACCTGCTCGTGGGAGACCTGGTGGGAGTGGTACCAGTACGTGCCGACCTGGTCGGCGACGAAGCGGTAGGTGAACGAGCCGCCCGTCGGCGACGGCGTCCTGGGTCACGCCGGCGACGCCGTCCATCGCGTTGGGCACGTCGAGGCCGTGCCAGTGCAGGGTGATCCCGTCGGGGATGCCGTCGTTGACCAGGCGCACCTCGACCAGGTCGCCCTCGGTGGCGCGGATCGTGGGCCCGGGGGAGGTCCCGTTGAGCGTGTAGCCGCTGATCTCGTGCCCGCCGGCCGGCTCGATGGTCTCGGCCCGGGCGACCAGCTCGTGACGGACGTCGGGCTCGCCGTCGGCTGCGACGAGGGTGGAGATGTCGATGCCGCCGCGGCCGGTCCCGGACCCGCCGTGCCCTCCGTGGGAGCCGGCGGCTGCGAGGTCGGCGCCGCCACCGAGGTCGACGTACCCCATGTCCATCACGGAGTACTCGTCGGGCATCAGGCTCGACCACCACATCCAGCCGAGCGGCACGACCAGCACGCCCGTCGCGAGGCAGGCCAGGAGCAGGCGGAGACGACTACTCATGGACCTGCCCTGCGACGACGTGTGAAGAGGCGGCGTGTCAGACGAGCTCGGGCTCACCCGCGGTCGCGGGGGCCTCGGCAGCGGGCACGGCGCGGTTGACCCGGACGCCGGCCATGGTGGAGACACCGAGGAGGACGAGCGCGTTCACGCCGTGGAGCGCGCCGATCGCCGGCGTGCTGAAGGCGACGATGGCCAGCACGACCTGGACGATGGTCACCGCGAAGGTGATCCCCGCCCACTTGATGCCGCCGGGCACCTTCGAGAAGAAGGAGACGATCAGAAACAACAGGCCGACGATCGGCATGATCGTGAAGCCGAGCATGCCGTGGACCGAGTGGCCGAGGTTCCACTCGCTGTCCTTGTTGAACACGCCGCCGGCCTCGAGGTCGTTGATGACCATGAACCAGGCCAGGGCGATGGCGGCGGCCTGGATCAGGACGCCGAGCGCGATCAGGTAGGCGAACGCCTTGTAGGTAGCTTTCATCGGGTCCCCCCTGGGATGTGGGACACACCGCGTGTCCAACCTCGAAGGGAGGTTAGGGGCGGCTCACCGCGCGCTCCCACCGAATTTCGGCGCGCGCCACCAAAGATGGCTCCAAGTGACTAGGCGGTATGCCGGGTTCGTCCCGATCCGGCGTTCGCGTGCGCGCTCTCGACGAGGTCCCAGCCGGTCGCACCGAGGCTCACCACGGCGACGGGGAAGATGCCGAGGTTCTCCTTGTCGATGTGGTCGCTGAGCTCGGCGGTGACGCGGTCGAGTACGTCGATCGCTGCCGGTGTCGTGAGGTCGAGGGCGGCGACGGCCTGGTCGAGCGAGACGTGCTCGGACTCCAGCTCGTCGACCTGTTCGACGTACTCGCCCTGCTGCTTGAGCGCGGCGAAGAGGCCGGCCTCCTCCATCCCGGTGTGGTGGGCGAGGAGCTCGACGAGCCGGTCGCGCTTCTGCACCGCGACCGCGGCGTCCTCCTGGACGAGGGCACGCCGGAGGTCGCCGGCGAGCTCGAGCAGCGTCATGTGCTCGTCCATCAGCTCGGCGATCGGCTCCACCTGGCGGCAGCCGCAGTACTCACACATCTGTCGTCCTCCCCGGAGGCGCGCGTGTAGCGAGGAGAACCCATCCCTTATGCACGGATTTATTGAACCCCGACTGCGGAACTGCCGCTCCGTGTCCGGGAGGGTTCTCCTCGCTGACCCCATTCAACCGGTCCGCCCGGTTCGGCCTCAGTGTCGGAGGGCCCGTCGTCCCGGGACCAAGGTCCTACCGAGCAGCGAGTCGTCGAGGTGGTCGAGCAGGTCGGCCGGGTCGTCGTACACCTCGGCTGCACCGGCCTCGCGGAGCTCCGCCGCGGAGATCCCGCCGCAGGTCAGCGCGACGCACGGGATGCCGGCGCGCTCGGCGGCCTTGACGTCCCACACGGTGTCCCCGATCGCCACCGTGCGTTTCGGGTCGAGGCTGTGCTTCTCCATGGCGCCGGTGAGGAGGTCCGGGTCGGGCTTGCCCTCGTCGACGTCCGAGGACGTGGTCGACCCGGCGAAGCTCTCCTCCGCGCCGATCGCGGGCAG
This sequence comes from uncultured Actinomycetota bacterium, assembly GCA_963700365.1. Classification (GTDB taxonomy): domain Bacteria; phylum Actinomycetota; class Actinomycetes; order Propionibacteriales; family Nocardioidaceae; genus Nocardioides_C. The sequence goes on from CAVOXG010000001.1 coordinate 263,394, forward strand.
CATCCACTCGAGGTCGTCCTCCTTGCCGCTCGTGGCGAGGACGGGGGTGAACCCGCGGTCGGCGCACGCCCGGACCAGGTCGGCGGCGCGCGGGAACGCCGTGACCTGGTCGCGAAGCGCTTCGTACCGCTTCGAGTGCGCTTCGATCGCCTTCTCGTCGACCTCGCCGAGAAGGTGCTCGGAGAGCCCCTCGCTGGCGATGCCGATGGCGCGGTGGATCGCCGACATCGACACGCCCGGGTGGCCGGCGTCGTTCATCGCCTGCCACCAGGAGAGGACGTGCAGGTAGTTGGTGTCGAGAAGGGTCCCGTCGACGTCGAAGAGCACACCCGGGCGGAGGTCGCTCATGAGCTCTTCAGCTTGCGGGCAACCTCGACGGCACGCTCGGCCATGTGGTCGAGGGCGTCGTACTCGGTCGAGCCGAGCTCCGCGTCGTTGTTCGGACCGGTGACGTGCCCGACGCCGTACGGGTTGCCGTCCGCGAACTTCACCGGGTCGGTGTAGCCGGGGGAGACGATCAGGCCGCCGAAGTGGTGGATGGTGTTGTACAGCGCGAGGAGGGTCGACTCCTGGCCGCCGTGCTCGGTCTGCGACGACGTGAAGCCGGCGTACACCTTGTCGGCGAGCAGGCCCTGGCCCCACTGCGGGCCGAGCGTGTCGATGAACTGCTTGAGCTGTGCGGCCACGTTGCCGAACCGCGTCGGCGACCCGAGCAGTACGACGTCCGCCCAGACCACGTCGTCGGCGACGGCGACGGGGACGTCCTTGGTCTCCTCACGGTGCTGTGCCCACGCGTCCACCGAGCGGACGACCTCGTCGGGCGCCAGCTCGGCCACCTGGCGCAGGCGTACCTCGGCACCGGCCTTCTCGGCGGTCTGGCTGAGGCGCTCGGCCATGGCGTGCGTGGTGCCGGTCGACGAGTAGTAGATGACGGAGACGTTCACGGGCATGGTCATGGAGGCTCCTCCGCTGGATTTCTCGGAAGTCGTGCTCCGGGGGTCGTAACCGGGAGGGCCATGCCCAAACCTGCCCGCCCTGCCAGGTCGTCCGGACAGACCTCCGCCCCGGCCGCTGCTGCGACCGGGGCGGAGGGGGTTGATTGCCGTCTGTCTCCTCGAGGGACATCAGACTCGGGCGGAGGGGGCTTCGATCCGCTCGGCGGCCGGGATCCCGGTCGGGGCGGTCTTGGTCTTGCCGACCCACACCAGGCCGAGGCCGAGGAGGAGGAAGCTGGCGCCGATGCCGGCGAGGAGGCCGGTGAGGGCCAGACCCATGGTGAGAGCCTGCGCGGTGACGGTGCCGACACCGAGCTCACCGATCAGACCGTGTGCGGTGCCGGTCCAGGCCTGCTCCCGAACGGCGCCGTCGAGCGGGTGCTCGCGGTCGAAGTCGGTCCAGTAGCGACCGTCGACGTCGACCTCGTAGGTGCCGGCCTCGAACAGCTCACCGTTGTACTCGACGTCCTCTTCCAGGACGACGGTCTGGGTGCCGTGCAGCGTGTGGAAGGCGATCGTCGCCATCTGGTACATGTACTCCGACGCGGTGTTCACGAGCGGGTCGTTGGGGTCGAGCTCGGACTCGACCACCGGGTACTGCCAGTCCTCGGTGAGGAGCTGCATGATCGCCTGGGCGCCCTCGGTCTCGCCGCGGTCGGTGAGCTCGCCGTCCTCGTTGTAGCTGAGCTCGACGTTCTGCGCCGCGCTGAAGGCCTGGAGCGAGTCCTGGCCGTCCGCGACCTTCGCGTAGGCGATGCCGCTACCGACCAGGAAGCCGAGGCCGAGTACCGCGAGGACGATGCCTAGGGTCTGAAGCCGTTTTGTCATTTGAACCAATCCCCTTGTGTTGCTTTGGTGTTGTCCGGTTGGGCAAGACAAACCTCGCATCGGGACCAGACCTCTCACAGGGGCCGAAGGTCACCACCGGCAGGGCCTAGCGGTACCGAAAGTTTCGATACCTACGGCCCGGCGAAATTGGCGGGTCTCAGGACGGGCCGGAGCTCATCAGGGACTCGGCTCGGACGCGTTCGGCGTCGGTGAGGGGCCGCGAAGTCCCCGTGGCGACGTCTCGGAGCACCGTGACCGCCCGTCCGCGCGAGACCACCCGGCCGTCGCGGGCGCGCATCGTCTCGCCCAGGGTCAGGCTGGAGTTGCCCACCCGTTCGACCTCGAAGGTGGCGCTGACCATCTCGTCGGCGAGGACGATGCTGCTGACGTAGTCGATCTCCACCCGGGCGAGCACGTAGTCGTAGGGGTTCTCCAGGCGCATCACGTCGCGGAACCATCTGGAGCGCGCCTCGTCGAGCAGGGTCAGGAACTCCGCGTGGTAGACGTGGCCGAAGGAGTCCACGTCCCGGAAGCGAAGGGGTACCCACACGACGTCCTGGTCCGATGTCATGCCGGACATCATTCCCGGTGCAGCCGGGGCATGACCGCCACGCCCACGAGGACCAGGATCGCCAGCACCGCGAGGCCGATGAACACGTTGTGGGTCGCCGCGGCAAGGGCCTCCCGGACGAAGTCACCAACGGCCGGGGCGACCCCCGAGCCGGCGTCCAGCGCCAGCGCCGCGTCGTCCGCCGTACTGGGCAGCTGGCCCTCGGCGCCGGGCGGCGCCTCGGCGAACCGACGCGCGAGCGTGGCGTTCGCGATGGCACCGAAGACGGCCACTCCGACGGCGCTGCCCACCGACCGCGCGAACATGTTCGCCGCGGTCACCACACCGCGGCTCTCCCAGCCCACCGAGGACTGGACCGCGACCAGGGTCGGGCTGGCGGTGTAGCCGAGCCCGAGACCGATCACGAAGGTGTACCCCGCGACCGCCCACAGGCTGCTGTCCTCGCCGATCGTGAGCATGAGCAGGCTGCCGGTGATGATGAGCGCGGCGCCGATCAGGGCGGTGTCGCGGAACCCGATCCGCATGTAGAACCGTCCGGCGGTCGCCGCGGCGATCGGCCAGCCGATCGTCATCGCCGCCAGCGCGAAGCCGGCGAGGGTCGCGCCGTAGCCGAGGACGCCCTGCGCGTAGGTCGGGATGTACGACGTGAGGCCGATCAGCACCGCGCCCACCAGCAGCGCCACCAGGTTGGCACCGACGAGGATGCGCCGTCCGAAGACCCACAGCGGGAGCACGGGCTCGGCGGCCCGTCGCTCCACGAACGGGAAGGCCGCGATCAGCAGGCCGCTGGCGACGAACAGGCCGATGCTCACCGGCGAGCCCCAGTCCCAGCTGTGGCCGCCCTGGAGCAGCGCGAGGATCAGCAGCGTCCCGCCGGCGGTGAGGACCACGGTGCCGAGGTAGTCGATCCGGTGCCGCCGTCGCTCGATCTTCTCGTGGAACTGGCGGACCAGCATCCAGGCGGCCAGCGCGCCGATCGGCAGGTTGACGAAGAAGATCCACCGCCAGGAGAGGAACTCCGAGAACAGGCCGCCGAGGGTCGGCCCCACGATGGCAGCCGTGCCCCAGACGCTGGCGATGAAGCCCTGGACCCGGGCCCGCTCCTCGACCGTGTAGATGTCGCCGACGATGGTCATCGCCATCGGCAGCGTCGCGCCGGCGCCGAGGCCCTGCACCGCCCGCGCGGCGATCAGCAGCGGCATGGACCACGCGACGCCGCAGAGCACGGAGCCGAGGAGGAAGAGCGCGATCCCGACGAGCATCACGGGCTTGCGGCCCATCGAGTCGGCGAGCTTGCCGTACACCGGCACCGAGACCGCCTGGGCGAGCAGGTAGATCGAGAACAGCCAGGGGAACTGGCTGAAGCCACCGAGGTCGGTGACGATCGCCGGCACCGCCGCGGCCAGGATCGTGGCGTCGATGGCGACGAGCGCCGTCGAAAGCATGACCGAGAGCAGCACCGGACCGCGCTCGCTGCGCAGTCCGACTGCACTGCGGGAGCCCTCGGAGGTCATGAACGATCACAACCGGGTGCTTCGTAGTGCTATTCCGCTGCCCGAGCCCGCCCGAGGGTTCAGATCCTGGCGTTGATGGACTGGTAGCCGGAGTCCTCGCGGGTGCCGCCCTGGCCGTCTCCCTCTGTCGCGTAGTCCTCGACCCACTCGATCGAACGGACGTACTTGACCATCTTGTAGCCGTGGATCGACTCCACCCGGAGCCGTAACGGTGCCCCGAAGGTGAGCGGCAACGGCTTGTCGTTCATGTCGAACGCCAGGATCGTCTCGTCCTCGTAGACCAGATCCTCCGGCAGGCAGGTGTAGTAGGGCTCGAGCGGCTTGCCGCCGTGCATCTTCTGGGCGAGCCCGAACGACGTGAGCTTGAGGTACCTCGCCTCCGGCTTCTTCTCCACCTGGGCCAGTACGTCGGAGAGCCGGACGCCACCCCACTTCGCGATCCCGGTCCAGCCCTGCATGCAGGTGTGCATCGTGATCTGCTCCTGGCGGGGCATGGCGCGCAGGTCCTCGAGGCTCAGGCTGATCGGCCGGTCCACGAGGCCGCCGACCTCGAGGCGGTAGTCCTTCCACCCGTCCAGGCGCATCTCCTCCCAGGCCGGGGACTCCTCCTGCGTCGGGTGCCGCCCGTTGCTCCAGTGGTAGGGCGAGATGTCGGCCTCGGTCCAGACCTGGCTCCTGCGCTGCCGGGAGGAGAACCGGTTCACGGTGAGTCGTCGGGCCGGCTCGGTCAGACGGTTGAGCAGCACCTGGGTACGACGGGGGTCGGACAGGCTCCAGTAGCTGAGGAAGAGCCAGATCGCCACCACGCCGACGATGCCCAGGACCGCCATCGTGAAGGCCTGCGCAAAGCGAGCGGGGTCGGCCTCGCCGAGCATCATGTGGGTCAGGTTGTACTTCGGGTGGACGATGAACACCAGAGCCACGTGGATGACGATGAACAGCGTGAAGAACGCCATCCCGAGGAAGTGGAGGGACCGAGCGGCCTGGCGACCCCCGAAGAGCTTCGCGTACCACGGGAAGCGCCCCACCACGGCGGGTGACATGACCGGGCCGGTCACGATCATCAGCGGTGCGGCCACGAACACGACCACGAAGTACATGAGCTGCTGCAGCGAGTCGTAGGGCTGGAAGTGCTCGATCGACGGGATGTCGAACCCCGCATAGACCTTCAGCGACTCCCACGCCTCGGGGAGGATCTCCCATGAGGTCGGCACGAGCCGCCTCCACTGGCCGGTGGCGAACAGCAGCACCACGTAGACCAGGCCGTTGAGGAACCACAGCATGGTGACCAGCGCGTGCCAGTGACGTCCGGCGCCGATGTTCTTCCGCCCGGGCAGCGCGATCAACGGGGAGAGGGAGCACTCGTCGTCGCGGGCCATGTAGGCGCCCTCCTCCGCGGGCACCTTCCGCTTGGTGAAGCGGATCCACTCGGTTCCGGGCCCGCAGTCGTTTCGCCAGTACATCCGCGGGTGGGTGGCGATGATCTCCCAGCCGCTGCGGATCAGCAGACCCAGGAACAAGAAGTTCAGGAAGTGGGTGATGCGGAGCCAGGCGGGAAACCCGAGCTCGGGATCGGACACGGCAGCCGTGATCATGCGCGGTACTCCTCGAGAGACGTCCCCCGGGACCGGTCTGGCCCCGTCCCTCCCGATTTTCCACGGAATGTTCCCGGTGAAAATGCGCCGACCGTCTCGGACCGACCAGGTCTTTGGTCCCGCGTGAACGACGAACGGCCGGCTCACCAGATCGCTCTGGTCAACCGGCCGTTCATCCCTGGGATGTCCCCAGCTTCGCGTGCGCGAGGGGGGAGTTGAACCCCCACGCCCTTTCGGGCACACGGACCTGAACCGTGCGCGTCTGCCTATTCCGCCACTCGCGCTTGAAGCCCGCTCAGGGTATCCCACGAGAGCAACGCGCCCCAAACCGGGCTGAGGCACCCGGCAAGGCGGCCGATACGATGCGTCGTCGGCGTCTCGGGAAGCGCGGCCGAGGCGTCGCCTGCATCACAGATCCCGGCATCCTGCACAATTGCGGGTTCACACCCGCACCGGCTGGGCATAACGACACGGTGGGCCCGTCGTTGGCAGGCTGAGCCCACCGTTTCACCGTGCACGCAAGACTGGGAAGCAGCCCGCGGACCGAAGCAGGAGAGGAGGCGGCATGGGAGTTCTACAGCGTTTCGAGAACAGGCTCGAGCAGTTCGTCTCCGGCACGTTCGCCCGCGCCTTCCGCAGTGCGGTGCAGCCCGTCGAGGTCGCCGCGGCGCTCCAGCGTGAGGTGGACAACTCCGCCCAGATCCTGTCCCGCGACCGGCGCCTGGTGCCCAACAACTTCCACGTCGAGCTGTCACCGGCCGACCACGACCGACTCGCGCCCTACGGTTCGACGCTCGCCCAGGAGCTGACCGAGATGTTGCGCGAGCACGCGGAGGAGCAGTCGTACGTGTTCACCGGCCCGGTCTCGATCAGCTTCGACAAGGTCGACGAGCTCGGCACCGGCCGCTTCCGCGTCCGCAGCGCCGCGATCGCCCGGGTGACCCCCGCGAGCGGGGAGAGCATGAGCGACACCGCCGTACGACGGGCCAACGTCGTGCTCGAGGTCAACGGGATGCGCCACCCGCTCGAGCCTCCCGGTCTCCTGATCGGGCGTGGCACGGAGGCCGACCTGCGCATCAACGACCCCGGCGTGTCCCGCCGGCACGCCGAGATCCGGGTGCTGCCCGGGGCGAACGTGCCGGTCGTGAGCATCATCGACCTCGGTTCGACCAACGGCATGCTCGTCAACGGCCAGCGGGTGCAGCAGGCCACGCTCAGCGACGGGTCGGTCGTGAAGATCGGCAACACGAGCATGACCGTGCGTCTCGTCGGCACCTCGGAGACCTCAGGGGAGGACGGGCCGAATGTCTGAGCTGACCCTGGTGCTGATCCGCTTCGCGTACCTCGCGATCCTGTGGATCTTCGTGCTCTCGGCGATCTCGGTGATCCGCTCCGACATGTTCGGTGCGCGCATCGACCAGGCTCCTCGTGCCGAGCGGCGCGAGCAGAAGCGGGCCGCGAAGAACCGCCCCAAGCCGGCCAAGCGTCCGCGCGGAGCGCCGACGCACGTCGCGATCGTGGACGGCGCCAACGCCGGGGAGACGGCCTCCCTCGACGACGCACCGCTGCTGATCGGCCGCGGCAGCGACGCCGCGATCCGCCTCGACGACGACTACGTCTCGACGCGGCACGCGCGGATCGCGGCCTCCGACGACCAGTGGTTCGTCGAGGACCTCGGCTCCACGAACGGCACCTACATCGGCTCCCAGCGCATCAGCCAGCCGACCACGCTCCAGCTCGGCTCGCAGATCCGCATCGGCAAGACCACGCTCGAGCTGAGGAAGTAGCCGGCTGGTGACCTCGATGACAGAGCCGACGCTGCGCCTGCGCTACGCCGCCCTCTCCGACGTGGGCCGGGTGCGCAAGGACAACCAGGACTCCGGCTTCGCCAGTGAGAACCTCCTCGTCATCGCCGACGGGGTGGGCGGCGCTGCGCGTGGGGACGTCGCCTCCTCGACCGCCGTACAGATCCTCCGCCGCCTCGACGCGCCGCCGGAGGGTGACCTGCTCCAGGCGCTCGCCGGCGCCATCCACCGCGCGCACGACCGCATCGCCGAGCTCGTCGACGAGGACCCGGAGCTCGAGGGCACGAGTACGACGGTCACCGCGGCGCTGTTCGACGGTCACCGGGTCGCCATCGGCCACATCGGCGACAGCCGCGGGTACCTCCTGCGCGACGGCGAGCTGTCGCAGCTGACCAAGGACCACACGTTCGTCCAGAGCCTCATCGACGAGGGCCGGATCACCGAGGACGAGGCGCGGACCCACCCGCACCGCAACCTGATCCTTCGCGCCGTCGACGGGGTGCACGAGACCGACCCCGACCTGTTCACGATCGAGCTGGTCCCCGGCGACCGTCTCCTCCTGTGCAGCGACGGCGCCTCCGGTGTGCTCGACAACGACCGGCTCGCCGACATCCTCGGCACCGGCACCGTCGACTACGCCGTGGTCGAGCTGGTCCGCGCGTCCCTCGACGCCGGCAGCAGCGACAACGTCACCTGCGTCGTCGCCGACGTGGTCGACGTCGACACGCCCGTGGACGCGGCCACGATGGCCTCGACCACCACCGGGCCGATGCTGGTCGGCGCCGCCGCGGAGCAGCCCCGCAAGGCGGGCAGCGGCGCGAAGAGCTTCTTCCGAGGGCACCGCAGCGGTGACACCGGCGAGCTGGAGCCGGTGCCGGGCGAGGCTCGGTCGGTCGACCCCGAGGAGCTGCGCTACGCACCACGTCCACCCCGCCGCTTCGCGTGGCTACGCCGGATCGCGGCCCTGCTCGTGGTCGTCGCCCTGCTGGCGCTCGCCGGCGCGGCCGCGTACTCCTGGACCCAGAAGCAGTACTACGTCGCCACGGACGGCCAGCACGTCGCGATCTTCCGCGGCATCGACGCCGACCTGCCGGGGATGAAGCTGTCCGCGCTGCACGAGACCTCCGAGATCACGGTCGCCTCGCTGCCGGAGTACCACGCGGCGCAGGTGCGCGACGGCATCAGCGCCGAGAGCCTGGCCGACGCGCGCAAGATCGTCGAGCGCACCGCCGAGCTGGCCCGTCCGTGCCCGACCCCCGAGCCGACCCCGAGCGCCTCGCCGACGCCGACCCGAGAGTCCCCGGAGCGGTGACGCCACGGGCCGTCCGCGCGCCTCCGCCTCGCCGTCGCCGTCGCCGACGCCGGAGCCGACCGAGAGCCCCTCGCCCACGCTCGCGCCCCCCGACTGCGTCGAGGTGAGCCCCTGATGCCGGCCAACCCGCTGACGGGCTTCACCCACCGGCGCCGTCGCGGCGCCGAGCTGTTCCTGATCGTCCTCGCGCTCGCGGTCGGCATCGGCGGCTACGCCGCGGTCGGCCTCGGCGTGGAGGGGACGGTGCCGGCCAACATCATCGGGTACGGCGGATGGCTCGCCGTGCTGACGATCGCCGCGCACGTCGTCGTACGCATGACCGCGCCGTACGCCGACCCGGTTCTCCTCCCGGTGGTGGCCGCGCTGAACGGCCTCGGGCTGGCGATGATCCACCGGATCGACCTCGCCGAGCTCGGGCAGAACGAGGACGCCAACACCTTCGCCGGCGACCAGCTGATCTGGATGACGATCGGCGTGCTGCTGTTCGTCCTCGTCCTCGTGCTGCTCAAGGACCACCGGCGGCTGCAGGCGTTCACCTACACCTCCGGCTTCGCCGCGATCGTGCTTCTCGTGATGCCGCTGCTCCCGGTGATCGGCCAGGAGATCAACGGCGCCCGGATCTGGATCAACATCGGCCCGATGAGCTTCCAGCCCGGTGAGGTCGCCAAGGTCCTGCTGGTCGTGTTCTTCGCCGGCTACCTCGTGCTGCACCGCGACGCGCTCGCCCTCGCCGGCCGCCGCGTGCTCGGCGTCGACCTGCCCCGCGGCCGCGACCTCGGCCCGATCCTCGTCATGTGGCTGATCAGCCTCGGCATCCTGGTCTTCCAGCGCGACCTCGGTTCGTCGCTGCTGTTCTTCGGCCTCTTCCTGGTCATGCTCTACGTCGCCACCGAGCGGGCCGGCTGGCTGGTCGTGGGTGGCGCGCTCTTCGTCGGCGGCGCCTACGTCGGCTACCTGCTCTTCTCGCACGTGCAGGCCCGCGTCGGCGCCTGGCTCGACCCGTTCGGCAGCGAGTACGACAGCTACCAGATCGTCCAGGGCATGTACGGCCAGGCCTGGGGCGGCCTCGTCGGCCGCGGCCTCGGTCAGGGAGACCCCACGCTGATCCCGTTCTCGTACTCCGACTTCATCGTCGCCGCCATCGGCGAGGAGCTCGGGCTCACCGGTGTCATGGCGGTGATCTTGATGTACGGCCTGATCGTCGAGCGCGGCCTGCGCACCGCGCTGGTGTGCCGCGACGGGTTCGGCAAGCTCATGGCCACCGGTCTCGCGGTCGTCTTCGCGCTCCAGGTGTTCGTGGTGATCGGCGGGGTCACCAAGCTGATCCCGCTGACCGGCCTCACGACGCCGTTCCTGTCGTACGGCGGGTCCTCGCTCGTGGCCAACTGGGCGATCATCGCCCTGCTGCTGCGGATCTCCGACCAGGCCCGCCGCCCGCTTCCCGACCTTTCCTCCGGACCGACCGATGACGACGCGACCCAGGTGGTGATGGTCAGGTGAACAAGCCGATCCGCACCATGGCCATCGTCTGCATGGCGCTGTTCCTCGCGCTGCTGGCGAACTCCACGTACCTGCAGTACATCCGTGCCGACGAGCTCAACTCCCGCAACGACAACAAGCGGGTCCGCGACGCGGAGTTCTCCCGCGAGCGCGGCGCGATCCTCGTCCGCGGCACGTCCGTCGCCGAGAGCGTCCCGGTCGACGACCAGTTCGAGTTCCAGCGCCGCTACCCGCAGCCGCTGAAGTACGCCCACCTGAGCGGCTACTACTCCTACATCTACGGCCGCAGCGCGGTTGAGCTGACGCACAACGACATCCTGTCCGGCAGCGACCCCCGGCTCTTCGTGAACCGCGTGGTCGACATGTTCGGCAACACCCAGCCCAAGGGCGGCGACGTCAGCCTGACGATCGACCCGCAGGCGCAGAACGCGGCCTACGAAGGCCTCCGGGCCCTGGGCGGGGCGGACATCAAGGGCAGCGTGGTGGCTCTCGACCCGTCGACCGGGGCCATCCTCTCGATGGTGTCGTCCCCGACGTACGACCCGAACGAGCTCGCCTCCCACAAGCTGGGCACGGTCTCCGACTCCTGGAAGCGGCTGAACGCGGCGGAGAACCGTCCGATGCTCAACCGCGGCATCCAGGAGGTCTTCCCGCCCGGATCGACCTTCAAGCTGGTGACCGCGGCCGCCGCCCTGGAGAGCGGGCAGTACACCCCGGAGTCGATGCTGCCCGGTGGCGCCACGCTCGACCTGCCGCAGACCGACACGAACCTGCCCAACGACAGCGGCACCGACTGCGGTGGCAGCCGGGTCACGCTGACCCAGGCGCTCCGGGTGTCCTGCAACGTCGCCTTCGGCTTCCTCGGCATGGAGATCGGCGACGACGCACTGCGCGAGCAGTCGGAGAAGTTCGGCTTCGGTGACGTGTACCTCGACGACCTCCCCGGCCAGGCCGAGAGCCGCTTCCCGGCCGACCCCGACGAGCCGCAGACCGCACTGTCCGCGATCGGCCAGTTCGACGTCGCCGCGACCCCGCTGCAGATGGCGATGGTCACCGCGGGGATCGCCAACGGCGGCACCGTGATGAAGCCCTACCTCGTCGACGAGGTCCGCTCGCCGAACCTCGACGTGCTCGACAAGGCCAACCCCGAGCCCTACCGCAACGCGGTGAGCTCCACGACCGCCCGTGACCTGACGCAGATGATGATCGAGGTCGTCGACACCGGCACCGGCACCACCGCACAGATCCCTGGCATCAAGGTGGCCGGCAAGACCGGTACGGCGCAGAGCTCGGCCGACCGCAACCCCTACGCCTGGTTCGTCTCCTTCGCCCCCGCCGACGACCCGCAGGTCGCGGTGGCGGTGCTGATCGAGGACGCCGGCGTGGCCCGCGACGCCATCTCCGGCAGTGGCCTGGCGGCTCCGATCGCGAAGTCGGTGATGGAGGCTGTGATCCGATGACGAACCAGGACGGCGGGCGCTACCAGCTCACCAGCCGGATCGCCACCGGCGGCATGGGCGAGGTCTGGCGTGCCGAGGACACCGTGCTCGACCGTGAGGTCGCGGTGAAGGTGCTCAAGCAGGAGTACGCCGACGACCCGATGTTCCGGGCCAGGTTCGAGGCGGAGGCCCGCAACGCCGCCGCGCTGCACCACCCCAACGTGGCCTCGGTGTTCGACTTCGGCGAGCTCAACGACGACGACGGCTCCGGACACCGCCGGCCGTTCCTCGTCATGGAGCTCGTCCCCGGTCAGCCGCTGTCGGTGCTGCTCCGCGGCGGCGAGCCGATGCCGCCCGAGCGGGCTTCGGAGGTCGTGGCTCAGGCCGCCGACGCGATCGCGGCCGCGCACACGCTCGGCATCGTGCACCGGGACGTGAAGCCGGCGAACCTGCTGGTCACCCCCGACGGGATCGTGAAGATCACCGACTTCGGCATCGCCCGCGCGGCCGACGGGGCCGCGATCACGCAGACCGGCCAGATCATCGGCACCCCGCACTACATCTCGCCCGAGCAGGCCGAGGGAAAGCCCGCGACCCAGGCCAGCGACATCTACGCTCTCGGCGTCGTGCTCTACGAGTGCCTGGCCGGGCAGCGGCCGTTCGCCCGCGACACCCCGATCCAGGTGGCCCTCGCCCACATCCGCGAGGACGTGCCGCCGCTCGACGACGCGGTGCCGGCCAGGTTGCGGGCGATCGTGGACAAGGCGCTCGCCAAGGACCCGGCGGCGCGCTTCGCCAGCGCAGCCGACCTCGCTCTCGCGCTCCGCGGCGGCGAGGTGCCGGGCCTCGGGCTCGCCGGAGCCGGTGCGGCGGCCGGTGTCCCGCTCGACCCGCAGAGCACCCAGATCCTCGAGATGCCGCCGTTCGACCCGGCAGGCACGGCGCCCGTCGACGGCCCTGATGACCGTCGCCGTGGGCTGCCCCCGTGGTGGCCCTGGGCGGCCGCGGCGGCCGCCGTACTGGTGCTGGTGCTGGGCGTCGCGGCGTTCGCCGGCAACGGAACCTCGGAGCCGGCCGTGGCGGACGAGCCCGAACCGTCCCCGTCGGCGTCGGCCTCCTCCGTCGCAGCGGGCGAGCAGGCCCGCGGACGACCGGATCCGGGTCCGCGCGAGCGACTACGTCGGGCGCGACCACAAGGACGTCAAGGAGGAGCTCGAGGACCGCGGCTTCGAGGTGGACGAGGAGAAGGTCCCCGCGACCTCGCCCGACCAGCTCAAGGACACCGTCGGCGCCGTCCGACCCTCTGGGCTCGTGGAGCCCGGGACCACGATCACGATCGAGGTCTGGGAGGAGTACAAGGAGCCCGACGAGTACGACGAGGACGGGGACTACGACATGCCCGGCAAGGCACCGAAGGAGCCGAAGGGCAAGGCGAAGGGCAAAGACGACTGATGACCACCGGAGCAGATCCCCACCGGATCGGGGGCCGCTACGAGCTCGGCGGCCTGCTCGGCCGAGGAGGCATGGCCGAGGTCCGCCAGGGCAACGACATACGTCTCGGCCGGATCGTCGCGATCAAGCGGCTGCGCACCGACCTCGCCAGCGACCCGACCTTCCAGGCTCGGTTCCGTCGCGAGGCCCAGTCCGCGGCGTCGCTGAACCACCCCTCGATCGTGGCCGTCTACGACACCGGCGAGGAGATGTCGACCGACGGCACGGACGTCTCCCAGCCCTACATCGTGATGGAGTACGTCGCCGGCCGGACCCTGCGCGAGGTCCTCCGCGACGGCCGCAAGATCCTCCCCGAGCGCGCACTCGAGATCACCTCCGGCGTGCTCTCCGCCCTCGACTACAGCCACCGCGCCGGCATCGTCCACCGCGACATCAAGCCGGCCAACGTCATGCTCACCCCGTCCGGCGACGTGAAGGTGATGGACTTCGGCATCGCCCGCGCGGTCGCCGACGCCTCCTCGACGATGACCCAGACCGCGGCCGTCGTCGGCACCGCGCAGTACCTCTCCCCGGAGCAGGCCCGCGGCGAGACCGTCGACTCCCGCAGCGACGTGTACTCCACGGGCTGCCTGCTCTACGAGCTGCTCACCGGCCGGCCGCCGTTCGTCGGCGAGAGCCCGGTGTCCGTGGCCTACCAGCACGTGCGCGAGCCCGCCGCTCCGCCGTCCACGCTCGACCCCGACCTGCCGCCCGAGATCGACGCCATCGTGATGAAGGCGCTCGCCAAGCCGGTCGAGGAGCGCTACCAGAGCGCCGCGGCGATGCGCGCGGACATCGAGCGGTTCCTCGCGGGCAAGCCGGTCGTCGCGCCGGCTGTGGCCGCCGCGGGGGCCTCGACCACGTTCCTCCCCGAGGACCGGCAGAGCGAGACGACCTCGGTGTTCGCGGGGGGATCGCTGCCGGAGGCCGAGGAGAAGCGCAAGCGCTGGCCGATCGTGCTGCTCGCGCTCGGCATCCTCGGGCTGCTGATCGCCGCCGCCGTGGCCGGTCCGATGTTGTTCAGCGGCGCACCGCAGGAGAAGTCCGTCCCGAACGTGGTCAACATGACCCCCAAGCAGGCCGAGCGTGCCCTCGAGGAGGCCGGCCTCACCCTCGGTCAGGTGGACAACCAGGCGTCCGCCGACGTCCCCAAGAACCGGATCATCTCCCAGACCCCGCAGGCCGGTGACTTCCTCGAGGACGGCGGCGAGGTGGACATCCTGGTGTCCGACGGGACGCCGGAGGTGGTCGTGCCCGACGTGCGCGACCTCGACAAGGACGAGGCTCGAGCGGTCCTCGAGGATGCGAAGCTCCAGGTGAAGCTGGTGCGGCGCAACTCCGACGCCGAGGCGGACACCGTCCTCGACACCGACCCGCGGGCGGCGACGACGGTCGCGGTCGACTCGCTGGTGAGGGTGTACTTCTCCGACGGCCCCGAGGAGGTGCCGAGCGTCGTCGGGATGCAGGAGGAGGAGGCCCGCGCCGCGATCGAGGACGCCGGCTTCACCGTCAGCGTCAACTACGACACCGAGACCCGCGCCGAGCCGGGCATCGTGCTCGACCAGTCACCCGATGCCGGCACCACCCAGTCCGAGGGCGCGGCGGTGACGATCACGGTGTCGGACTACCAGGAGCCCGAGCCCACCCCGACGCCGACGCCGACGCCGACGCCGACTCCGACCCAGTCGCCGACGCCGAGCCCGAGCGAGTCGCCGACGTTCGGACATCGGCCCGTCGGACGACTCCAGCCCGTAGTCGGGACCGGTCAGACGTCGCCGCCGGTCGCCCCGTCGGCCTCGCCGGCGGGGCGGGCGTAGTCGAGGTCGAGGGTGCCCTTGTACGGCGGAAGCTCGATCTCGCTGTGAGGCAGGACGTCCCAGCCGAGGTCGTGCTGCTCCACCCAGGTCATGTAGCTCTCGACGTACGGGCTCTCGTTCAGGGCGGTGAGCATCGAGGCCGGGTCGCCCACGGCGGTGATGACGTACGGCGGGGAGTACGGGATGCCGTGAAGGACGACGGTGTTGCCCACGCACTTGATGCCGGTCGTGGAGACCACCCGCTGATCCTGGATGGTCATCGCCTCGGCGCCGCCGGCCCACATCGCGTTGACCACGGCCTGGATGTCCTGCTGGTGCACGACGAGGAAGTTGGGGTCCACGTCGGGGTCGGCGAAGTCGTCGGTGGGGGCGTCGTCGAGCTCGACGGTGAGCCCCGGCCCCTTCATCGCACCCAGGCCGGCGGGCACTCCGAGGCGGCGGACCTTCTCCTGGATCGGGGAGACGCCGGTGTCGTTCAGCTCGGCGGTGAGCTGCTCGACCTCCTCGGCGAGCGCGGCACGCTCGGCCTGGAGGGCGTCGACCTCCTCGGTGGCCTGCTGCACGACGGTGGACAGGTCGCCGTACCGGCCGGCACGCAGGTCCGTGCCGTCGGAGGCGACCGAAGACGTCACGAAGAGCCCGCCGGCGGTGAGGAAGACGGCGGGAGTCAGCAGGCGCCAGGCCAGGCCCCGCTCGCGATAGGTCTGGGAGCGGGCCTGCCACGCCTCGGAGATGCGCCGGGACCAGCTCTCGCGCTTCAGGAGCGAGGGGCGGCGCAGGCGGGACGGCTCGGTCATCGGTGTCTCATCGCAGGAAGTCGGTAACGGTCAGAGTGCGCTGTCGTCGCAGCGGCGCTCGCCGACTACGCTATCCGAAGTCACAAGCACGCCCACGCACGTTGAGTTACCAAGGAGTTCCAGGTGTCCGACTCGAGCCGAAGCAAGGCCCGCCCCCGCTCAGGCGCCGCGAGTGCGGCTGCCTCCCGCCGGCCGGGCGTGGACCAGGGTGTGCCGACCTCGATCGTGCGCACCGTGCTCGCCGGGCTCGTGGTCGCGCTGGGCATCGCCTGGATGGTGGTCTACATCAACGTCGCGCAGGACGGCGAGAAGCTCACCTGGATGGGCGACCTCGGTCGCTGGAACTTCCTGATCGGGTTCGGCCTGCTCTTCATCGGCCTCGCGCTCTTCGCGAACCCGGCCACCCCTCTCGGCCGCGGCCGAGGCGTGGTCGTCGGCATGCTCGGGTGCTTCCTCATCGGCCTGGTGTGGATCGTGACCTACTACATGGCGGGCCAGCCCACGTCGATCCCCGTGATCCGGAACCTCGAGGCCTACAACCTGGTCGTCGGCATCGGCTTCATGGCGGTCGGCTTCGTGTACGCCACCCGCTGGGAGTAATCCCCACCGAGTTATCCACAGCCCCTTCGCCCGCCCGACCACCGGGTGCGCGGAGGGGCTGTTGCTTTCCTCAGAACCGGTGAAATCCCAGGTCAGCGCGGTTTTTCGGCACGCTCCGGGGCGTCGAGACTACAGAACAGACGACGGCGAATCACACCTGTGTAAGTAATCCACAGGTGTTATCCCCAATGTGGAAAAGTGACCCGCGCAACAGGTGTTGCCGCGAGATTCATACCCGTCGGTGGACACCCCGAAACCAGCGGTCGGCCCAGGTCGATCAGTTGGCGTGGGTGACGAGCTCGGAGAGGTCGAGCTCGAAGGGCGAGTGCCACAGGTCCACCACCACGGTGGTCGGGGTGTGGGCAGACTCGTGCTGCTCTGCGTCGTGGCCCTGCTGCTGTTCGGGGTTCTTACCCAGGGGGTGGGTGCCGGTGTGGTCGACCCGGAACCAGTAGCCGTGGGGTGAGCGCCACTCGAACACCCCCGGGGAGGGTTGTCGCAGGGACCACCGGCCATGGGTCTTCACCCGGTGCGGCGAACCGCGACAGCAGCCCGAGGTTGCTCCATCGCCGTCTGGCCCGGTGGCCCGCCCCGGTCCGGGGACAGGTACGGCACCACGTGGTCGGCGTCCTTGCCCCGGGACAGGTTCGAGGCGTACGGGGCGACACAGGCCGGGTTCCGCAGGTACAGCGCCTCCCGCATGCCCGCGGGCACCTCGTAGGCGTCGACCGGCACCTGGCCGGGGAGGTCGACCACCCGCACCGGCCGGACGTTGGTGTGGCCGAGGAACTCCTGGACCTGGCCGATCGTGATCGGGCCGACGCCCTCCATCCGGGCCACCCCGACCCCGCTGCGCAGCGCCGCCTGCGAGACGTGGATGTAGAGCGTCGCGTTCGGCAGCAGCCGCCTCGGGTCGACCCCCGCGAGCCCGAGCCCCGGCTTGAGGAACGGAGTCGGGTCACCGGTCGAACCGGTCCGCCTTCGCCGGCACAGGTCGGGCACGGAGCCGTCTCGGGCTCGGGGTCGTCGGCGTCGTTGTCGGCCGGGTGCACGTCCAGCTCCCCGATCAGGTCCGGGTCCTCGGCCTCGTCACCGGCGTCGTACCCGGCGCGTCGTCACCCTCGCTCGGGCTCGTCGCCGCTGACGTCGTCATCGCCGGCTCGCGTCGGACCGCCGCGTCGCCGGCGGCTGCGGCGGCGGCTTCGGCCTGCTGCAGCATCAACAACGCCCGCGCCGGGGTGGCCAGGATCCCGATCGCCTTCGACCGCCGCACATCCACCCGATCCGTGTCCCCGTTCAGCAGCAGGATCTGCGCGATCCGGTCCACCATCGCCACGAAGAACACCACATCCCCCGCCGCCGCCCGCGCCACCAGCGTCTTCAACCCGAACTCGCTCGACTGGCCGGTGCGCACGAACCGGTCCAACGCCGCCGCCCGCGCCCGCTCCTCGGCCGCCGCCGGGTCGGCCTCCACGATCCTGGCCTCCAGCAGCGACTCGAACCGGCCCCACGGCAACGACCCCAGATACGGCGTCGTCACCGCGTCCACCCACCGGGCCTGGTCCCGGTCCAGCCCCGCGGCCGCGCACCGCCGGGCGACCTCCCGGGCCTGCCACACCCGCGCCCGCCCCGGCCGCCAGCGCCTCCCACAACACCGGATGCCGGTGCCGGGTGTTCACCGCATCCCGCACGAAACAGTCCGCCGCCACCTGGCCCATCCCCAGCACCGCACCGAGCTCCATCGCCGCGAACTCCGCCACCAGCGGCGTCCCGTCCGCCCCCGCCCGCCTGCGCCCGCTCCATCCCCGGCAACACCCGCCGACCGCGACGACGCCGCTCCTCGGCCAACGCCTCCCCCGAGTGCAGGTCCATCCAGTGCGCCGCCAGGAAGAACCGGGCCGTCTCCGCCGCCACCATCCCCGCCTGGGCACGCTCGGCCTCGACCAGGACACCCTCGGCATCCAGGTCGGACAACGCACCCAGCTCGATCATGGTTCGAACATACCTTCGAGCACCGACAGTTCTGGCGTCGTCCACATGTCATCTCTCGAGACATCGGTGACAGTTCTGCATCAGGACATCGGTGACGGTTCTGGGTGGTCTTAGTGGTGACGCTTCTGCCCTGAGGCTCGGGTGGTGGCTGCCCGGGAACCCATCGATCCTCGTGTCCGCCTCGCGATCTCGCAGTGGCCCGACGACGCGCCCCGGGGCGCGGTCTCAACGTTCTGCGCCGAGCACGGCATCTCGCGCAAGTCGTTCTACGAGCTGCGCAAGCGCGCGAAGGCCGACGGGCCGGCTGCGGTGCTCGAGCCCAGATCCAGGCGCCCGAGGTCGAGCCCGTCGAAGTTGGCTGATGAGGTCAAGGCCAAGGTCGACGGACGGTACGGCTTCCAGGAGGCCCCGAGGTTCGCCGACTTCAGAGCAGCAGGAAGGGGCTGGCCACGACGGCCAGGAGGATTGCGGCCGCGATAGCGCCGAGGCCGATCGCCTGCCAACGCGTCCGGTTCTCACGGGGGCTGTAGACCAGCACGAGCCCGATCAGCACGCCGCCGATCAGCCCTCCGAGGTGGCCCTGCCAGGAGATCCGGGCACCGCCGAAGAAGGTGATGAAGACGTTCAGGCCGATCCAGAACAGGATCGAGGTGTAGTCGGCGCGCACCTTGATCGCGATGACCAGCAGGGCGCCCATCAGTCCGAACACCGCGCCGGAGGCGCCGATGGTGGGGATGAACGGCGTGGTCAGGTAGAGCACGGTCACCGCGCCGGCGAGACCGGAGAGGAAGTACAGCGCGAGGAACCGCACGCGGCCCACCGCGGCCTCGAGCTGGGGCCCGAGGATCCACAGCGCGAGCATGTTGAAGCCGATGTGGAGGATCGACTGGTGGGTGAACATCGACGTGAGCAGCTGCCACCAGGCACCGCTGGCCACTCCGTCGATGTAGTCGAACCCGAAGGCGGTGCAGTCCTGCTCGCTGGCCGGCCACAGGCCCGGGTCGGCGTTACAGCGGCCGACGGGGTAGAGGCCGAGCTTGTCGAGCCACGCACTCGCCTGGTCGCCGGCGACGGTGAGGAGCAGCCAGACGGCGACGTTGAGGCCGATGAGGACCTTCGAGGTGAGCGTCGGGTCGCCGGACCGACGGCCGCCGTACGCCGTACGCGCCGACCTCGTGGTCTTGGCGCCCTCCTGCACGCACGCCGGGCACTGGAAACCGACGGACGCCTGGTTCATGCAGTCCGGGCAGATCGGACGCCCACACCGCTGGCAGCTGATGTGGGTCTCACGGTCCGGGTGCCGGTAGCAGTACGGCGTGGTCTCGGTGCTCATGCGAAGGCGTGCGTGCAGGTGATGGGCGTCAGCGTCAGCGGCGCTCGATCTCGACCGTCTCGATGACGACCGGCTCGACCGGACGATCGCCGGCGCCGGTCCGGGTGGTGGCGATGGCGTCGACGACGGCCTGGCTCTGGGCGTCCTCGACCTCGCCGAAGATCGTGTGGCGGTTGTTCAGGTGCGGGGTCGGGCCCACGGTGATGAAGAACTGCGACCCGTTGGTGCCCGGGCCGGCGTTGGCCATCGCGAGCAGGTAGGGCTTGTTGAAGGAGAGCTCGGGGTGGAACTCGTCCTTGAACGTGTAGCCGGGACCGCCGGTGCCGGTGCCGAGCGGGCAGCCGCCCTGGATCATGAAGCCGTCGATGACGCGGTGGAAGCCGAGCCCGTCGTAGAAGCGGCCGGTGGTCTTCTGGCCGGTCTTCGGGTCGGCGTACTCCTGGGTTCCCTCGGCGAGGCCGACGAAGTTCGCGACGGTCTTCGGGGCATGGTTGGGGAACAGGTGGATGACGATGTCACCCTTGTTCGTCTTGAGGGTTGCCCAGAGGTCCTCGGCCATGTCGTCGCCTTTCGGTTCGGTTGCAAGGTCAGTTGCCGGCTCAGCGCGAGCCAGCATGCGTCAGTGTTGTGCCCACTGATCCTCCCACGCACCCCAAGAGCAGCCCCGATCCACTCCCGGAAGGGGTCCACTGGGAGGGTTTGATTCACATCACGTAGACGGCATGATCAGGCCTGTAGCGGGCACGACCTCCATGAAGACCACGAAGAGAGGACACCTCGACGATGCTGAAGCGCAAGCCGAAGACACCGACGCAGAAGATGCGTGCGCAGGCCGAGGAGGTCATGGAGCGTATGGCGCCGCACGTGGAGTCCGCCCGTGAGAAGGCGGAGCCCATGATGAAGGAGGCCAAGCTGCGCGCCGCGGAGGCCCGCGAGAAGGCCGCACCGTACGTCGCCGAGGTGCGCGAGAAGACCAGCCCCGCCGTCGACACGGCCAAGACGAAGTTCACGACCGAGGTGCTCCCCATGATCACCGCGGCCGTGGCCGCTGCGTCCGAGGCCACGGAGGAGGCTCGCGAGGAGGCCAAGAAGCGCGGCGCCGCCACGGCTGCCGCTCTCAAGGGCGAGCTCGAGGCCCCGACGGAGAAGAAGTCCCACAAGTTCCGCAACTTCCTGATCCTGCTCGGCCTCGGCGGCCTCGCGGCGTTCGTCGCCAAGAAGATGTCCGACCGGGAGGCGAGCACGGCCTGGCAGTCGTCGTACACCCCGACCCCGTCCTCGGGGGCCTCGGCCACCACGCCGACGTACGGCGCGCCGGCGTCACCGGCACGGGGACGCCCGACATGGACGACACCCCGATGGGCACGGCCGCAGCCGCTGCCGCCGCCAAGGCCCGCGACGAGGCCGGTGCCGGTCCGGACGAGGCCGCAGCGGACGCCAGCGAGCACCCGCACACCGCGACCACGCCGGACAACCCGGTCGAGGAGATCAAGGTCGACGGCGACAAGAGCTGACCGCTCGCGCCTCAGGACAGCTTGGAAGACGTCCCGGTCACCGCTGGTGGCCGGGACGTTCTGCGTCCGGGGACAGCTCGTGGTGACGGCGGCGCCGGGGCGGCAGGTCGACCGGGCGGTGCTCCTCGACCCAGCGGTCGATGTCCTCCCACCAGGAGAACAGCCAGTCGATGCGCTCCTCCCGCGTGGAGGGGATCTCGCTGCGAGGCACCCGCCACCACCTCATGATCAGCTGCTTGTCCATCGGCAGCTCGCGCCAGATGTCGGCCACGGTCACCATGTGGTCGAGGCCGGTGTGCGCGACCATCACCACGTCCGCCTCGGGCGCCGCGTCGAGTGCAGCGAGGAAGCCGCCGGGCCTGGGCGCGAGCACGTTCTGCATTCGCTCCGCCCGCTGTGCCATCCGCTCGAGGCCGAGCCGCCGCAGCTTCTGGATCGCGCGCTCACGTCGCTTCGGCGTGAAGTTGCCGCCCTCGGGGAAGATCACGAACGCGTCGTTCTCGTCGAGGTTGCGGGCGAGCTCGCCGACCTCCTTCTCGAGCTTGTCGGGCGGGTCGCCCTTCTTCGGCGGCGAGACGAAGCGGCTCGGGACCCGGTTCAGCAGCACCCCGATCGCCGGGTCCCAGGCGAGAGTGTCCTTGAGGACCACGCGGGGCTCGCGGTGGTACCAGTGCATGAGCGCGTACATCAGCGTGAACGAGTCGCCCGGGCCGGCGTGCCGGGAGCAGACGAGCAGCGGGTGCCCCGGGACGGCGTCGGGTGCGGGACCCTGCGTCACGATCTTCAGGCGCAGCACCCGCCGGGCCTCGCGGAAGAAGACCCCCAGGTACGTCTGCGCGATGTCGTAGTGGATCCGCTCGAAGAACGGCCGACGGAGGAAGTACCCGAAGCCGGACGCGATCCACAGCCCGAACAGCTCGAGCAGGATCACGCTCTCCAGCACCAGGTGCAGCATGCCCACCCACAGCAGGCGCAGCGGACGCAGGCGACCGGGCACGAGCGGGGAGAGCAGTGCGGCGCCGAGGACCCACAGCGGGATCGTGGTCAGGAGTACGACGGTCAGCACGATCACCGCCGGCGCGACGACCAGACGCTGGAAGATGGCGGTGATCACGCCGTCTCCTCGAGCAGGGCCAGGTAGCGGGCCGTGGCCTCGTAGGCGTCGTCGATCCTCCGCATCACCGCCCGGAAGTCGCGGTAGGCGAGCAGGGAGTCGTCGCGCGCGGAGCCCCCGCCGGTCGGAAGGACGTGAGCGGTGACGTGCTCGGGCAGTGCCGCCATCTCGCGGTGGAACCGGTGCCGCCGGGCGATCTCGAAGGACACCTTGGCGACCTCCCACGGCTTGCTCGGCGGCTTCAGCGGGCGGTCGATCCGGCCGACCTGGAGGACGAAGATCCGGTCGGCGCCGACCTCGACGGCCCGGCCGACCGGGATGGAGTTCACGATGCCGCCGTCGAGGTAGTGCTCGTTGCCGACCCGTGCGGGGCGGAGCAGACCGGGCACGGCGGCCGAGGCCATGACCGCGTCGACCACTCGGCCCTCGGTGAACCAGTGCTCGGCCGCCCGCTCGATGCTCGCGGCGCAGCACTGGAACGGGATCGCGAGCTGGTCGAAGGTGAGGTCGCCGAGCTCCTGCTGGAGCAGCTGGCGCAGCGGCTTCGCCGAGTGCAGGTGGGTGCGGGTCCGCACGGCACGGGTCACCTGGCGGACTGCGCCGTCGCCGTACACCTCCTTGCCGGCGGCCGCGCTCTCCCACAGGTTGAGCAGCCGGTCGATCACGCCGGGCCCGGGGTCGGCCGCGACGAGCGCGCCGTTGAGGGCCCCGACCGAGGTGCCGAGGATGATGTCCGGCTCGATGCCGGCCTCGGCGAGCGCGCGGAGCATGCCGACCTCGACGGCGCCGAGCAGGCCACCGCCCCCGAGCACGAAGGCGGTACGGCTCACCGGGGTCAGGCCCCGGTGCCGGCGGTCGAGCCGCCCCCGGTGGTCGAGCCCGTCGAGACCGTCTGCGCCTCCTCGGCGGCGATCCGGCGACGCACGTCCTTGGTGGCGCGGTGCTCGGCCCAGAAGGACAGGATCGGCACCGTGCCGGCAAGGAGGGTCACCACCGTGAACCCGGGGCTCCACTCCGCGCGACGCGACAGCATGAACGCGAAGAGCAGGAAGATCATGTACAGCCACCCGTGCGCGACACCGAGCGTGTGGGTGATCCACTCGCCGAGCTGGTGCGCGTCGCTGCCTGGCGTCGTCAGCTCCGGCGTCGAGGAGAAGACGCCCCACATCGAGGAGCCGTCGAAGTTCGCGAGCGGCACGCCCACGAGGATCAGCACGATGAGCAGGACACCCGACGATGTTGGCCATGACGCGGTAGGGGGTGAGCAGGGATTTCACGGGTTCGACGGTACCTCAGGGGCGTTCGCGGCCTCCGCGGCAGCCGTCGCCGCGGCCACCTGTCGGCCCTTGCGCTCCCGCTCGACCTCGTCCTTGGCCCAGCGCCACCAGATGAAGAGCGCGAAGCCCGTGAACACGAACCACTGGATGCCGTAGAGGAAGTTGCGCAGCCCGGTGTCCGAGGGCGGCTCGGGTAGCGACTCGGGGGTGACCGGTTCGAGGCCGGCGAGCGCCTGTGCCGGGTCGGCCTCCTCGGCGATCAGGAAGGCGCCGTACAGGTCCTGGTCCACGCGCTGGATCGCGTCGGCGATCCGCACCTCGGGGATGACGTCGTCGCTCGGGTCCACGTCGGTCACGCCGCTGCCCTCGGGCGGCTGCAGCCAGCCGGTGAGCTCGACGGCGCCGTCCGGCGGCTCGGGTGCCTCCCCGGGACCGGGCGTCCACCCGCGTACGACGAGCAGCGCGGAGCTCCTCCCGCAGGCGGGGGGCTCGTCGCACACGGCGACCGGCGTGACCGCCCACAGGCCGTCGCGACCGGCGTGCTCGCGGCCGGAGACGTAGAACGTCGACTCCGGGAGCCACTCCCCGGCCAGCGTCACCGGCCGGCCCACCGCGGAAGACGGGAACGGGTCGTCACCATCGATGACCTCGTCGAGCGGCACGGGGCTGAGGGAGGAGAGGTCGCGGGCCTCCGCGTCGCGCTGGGCCTGCCAGGCATCGAGCTGCCACAGCCCGAGGAGCACCCCGATCGTCGCCGCAGCGAGGCCGAGGAGGTGGAGGGGTAGCAATCGGGGCGAAACCAGCACTCCGAGGTCCCTCCGCACGCCCACCAGAGTACGTCGCCGGCACCAGGGCCCTGCGCCGCCCACCTCAGCGTCTCGGATACTGGTCTGACCACTTGACCATCTGCCGGTCCGGGACGACGGTTGTCGCATGGCCCTGAGACCCGTCGCCCGTCGCCTCGTCCCCGACGAGGTGTTCGACCAGATCCTGTCCGAGGTGGTCGAGGGTGAGATCGCCGCCGGCGAGAGCCTTCCCAGCGAGCGGCGGCTCGCCGAGGTGCTCGGCGTCTCCCGTCCCGCGGTCCGCGAGGCTCTCTCCCGGATGGCCCAGGCGCGGCTCGTCGACGTGAAGCACGGGGGAGCGACGACGGTCCGGGAGTTCCGTCGCGCTGCCGGCCTGGACCTGCTGCCCCGACTCCTCGTCCGTAACGGCGACCTCGACGTAGCGGTGGCCCGCTCCATCCTCGAGGCCCGGCTCGCGATCGCCCCCGAGGTCGCCTCGCTCGCGGGGCAGCGGGGGACCGACACGCTGCCGGAGGCGCTCGACGAAGCGATCGCCTCCCTCGAGGCCGCTGAGGACCCGGTCGCCCGTCAGCGGGCGGCACTCACGTTCTGGGACCACGTCGTCGACGCCGCCGACTCGGTGGTGTTCCGCCTGATGTTCAACAGCCTGCGCGCGGCGTACGAGCCGGCCATCGAGGCGCTGGCCGTGCTCATGGAGGCCGAGGTCAGCCAGATCGACGCCTACCGCGCGGTGCGCGACGCCGTCGCCGCCCACGACCCCGGGGCCGCGCGTGCGGCCGCCGAGAACCTGCTCCGCCCGGCCACCCACGGGCTGATCTCCGCGATCCACGACCTGGAGGAAGCCTGATGACCCGTCCCACGCCTTCGATCGAGAAGCTCGCGCACGAGCGGCTGGCCGCCGACGAGAGACGCATGACCGGCCCCCGTCGTACCTCCGTGTCACTCGGGGAGGCCTGGCGCGCGTTCGTCCGGCACCCCTCGCCATGGCTGATCGGCGGGCTGCTCGCCTTCGCCGTCGTCGCGCGGTTGTGGGTGGGGGACTACCGGTGGACCGACGCGCTGGTGCCGTTCGTGCTGCTGGCGACGTTCCCGCTCGTCGAGTGGGTGATCCATGTGTTCGTGCTGCACTGGCGTCCCCGTCAGGTCGGCCCCGTCGAGCTCGACTCGCTGCTGGCGCGCAAGCACCGCGAGCACCACGCCGACCCGCGCGACATCCCGCTGGTGTTCATCCCGTGGCCGGTGTTCCTGTGGCTGATCCCGGCGTACCTCGTGCTCGCCTTCCTGGTCTTCCCGCGCGACGGGCTCGGTCTCACGTTCGTGGTCTCCGCCGCGGCGCTCGGCCTGGTCTACGAGTGGACGCACTACCTGGTGCACAGCGACTACCGTCCGCGCTCACGCGCCTTCCGCGCGGTGTGGCGCAACCACCGGCTGCACCACTACAAGAACGAGCACTACTGGTTCACGGTCACCACGGCCGGTACGGCGGACCGCCTGCTCGGCACCTACCCGGACCCGAGCGACGTGGAGACCTCACCGACCGTGAGGGCGCTGCACGCCGCCGACCGAGGCTGAGGTACGTCGACCGCTCTCACCTGCTGGAGGCGGCCACCCGCAGTCCCAGCGCGATGAGCACGGTGCCGCTCGCCGCTTCGAGGCGTTGCCGGATGCGCGGTGTGCGGAACCATCCACCCGCCCGGGAGACCCCGGCGGCGAGCGCGAGGTACAGCCCCGTCTCGAGGACGACCTGGAGCAGGGCGAGCGCGGCGGTGGTGGCGAACAACGGCCGGTCGGCCGGGACGAACTGCGGGTAGAAGGCGAGCATGAACACCGCCGCCTTCGGGTTTGCGAGCTGGACGACGAGGCCCTCCGCGAACGACCGGACACCGGCTCGTCGCGGCGACCGCTCGTCCGCGCCGCTTTCCGCGGCGTCGTGGGGTACAGCTCGGGGAGCCGCGGTGGACAACGCCCGGCGCTCCGCCCAGGCGGCCTTGAACGCACGGATGCCCAGGTAGATGAGCACCGCGGCACCGACCACGCGGAGCACGAGGTAGGCCGTCTCCGATGCCGCGACCAGGACGGCCAGGCCACCGGCGGCGGCCAGCGCCCACAGGTAGAGGCCCAGCTCGAGCCCGAGCACGGTGGGCACGGCCGCCCGGAACCCGTGCAGGGCCGAGCGTCGCAGGATCAGCGCCATCGCCGGGCCGGGGGAGGCGGAGATCAGCACGACGGCCACCACGAACGCCGGCAGCATCGCGATCAGGTCCATGCCGTCAGTCTCCCCCGCCGGCGAGCGGACCGTCGAACGGGTATCGCCGGTTCCCCGACGGGCACTGCTGACGGCATGACAAAGCCCCCTCTTCCGTGACCGAAGAGGGGGCTTTGACCCGTGGTGGAGCCAAGGGGACTCGAACCCCTAACCCCCTGCTTGCAAAGCAGGTGCGCTACCAATTGCGCCATGGCCCCCAGAGGGAACGCCTCGAGTCAGGCCTTCTTCACGCTGTCGGTCGCCTCGGCCCAGAGCGCCTGCTCCTGCTGGCCGGCCTTGACCTTCTTGCTCGCGAACACTGCCGCTGCTGCGGCGAGGGCGACGAGAACGAACTTCTTCATGATGCTGCCTTCGGGTTCGCGAGTATGACGTGCGCAGGGAAGTGTATCCGCTGAGCGACGTGGCCCGTGAACGGGGGACTACGGCACCGGGACGGCCCAGGTGTGAAGGGACCGGGTCCTGGGCACCTACCCTGCGTGGACACCGTGAAGCGCTCAGCCGTGACCGTCGCGGGCGGCGCCCTGATCATCGGGGGCGTCGCCCTCATGGTCCTGCCCGGCCCCGGGATCCTGCTGGTGGTCGCCGGCCTCGCCGTCCTGGCGACGGAGTACGTCTGGGCCCGGCGCGTGCTGGGACGGGCCAAGAAGGAGGCCGAGCATGCTCAGGAGCAGGCGGTCTCGAGCACCCCGCGGACCGCGGCCACACTGCTCTTCGCCTTGGGCGGCTGCGCGCTCGGTGTGCTGATGCTGGTCGTCGACGACGTCGCCTGGCCGGTCTGGGACTCCACCGTCGACTCCCTGTGGAGTCCGGTGACGGGCAGCGTGATGATCGTGACCAGCCTCATCCTGGTCACGACCACCATCCTGACGCTGCGTAACGCGGACGAGGAGGGGCTCGGTCTCCTCAGCTAGGAGAGGTGGTGGACCTCCTGCAGGCCGTAGACCGGGGTGTCCAGGCCCTCGAACCGTGCCTTGAGCTGCAGCGCCAGGTACAGCGAGTAGTGGCGTGACTGGTGCAGGTTTCCGCCGTGGAACCACAGCCCTTCCTGCTGGGTCGGCTTCCACATGTTGCGCTGCTCGCCCTCCCAGGGTCCGGGGTCCTTGGTCGTGTCCGAGCCCAGACCCCACACCTTTCCGACCTTGTCCGCGACCTCCTGGCTGATCAGGTCCGCCGCCCATCCGTTCATGGAGCCGTAGCCGGTCGCGTAGACCACGAGGTCGGCCGGCAGCTCGGTGCCGTCGGCGAGCACCACCGAGTCCTCGGTGAGGTGGTCGACCTGGCCGTGGGCGAGCTTCACCTCGCCGTGCGC
The DNA here is from genome assembly GCA_963700365.1 of uncultured Actinomycetota bacterium. Taxonomy (GTDB): domain Bacteria; phylum Actinomycetota; class Actinomycetes; order Propionibacteriales; family Nocardioidaceae; genus Nocardioides_C. The sequence goes on from CAVOXG010000001.1 coordinate 291,269, forward strand.
CACCAGGTCGGCTGCGCCCACGTCGATGTAGTAGCCGGAGCCGCGTCGCAGGTACTTCATGAAGAGGCCGGAGCCGTCCTCGCCCCAGTCCAGCTCGAAGCCGGCCTTCTCGAGCCGGTCGTAGAAGTCCTTGTCCCGCTCGCGCATCTTGTCGTACAGCGGGATCTGGAACTCGTGCATGATCCGGTAGGGAAGCGAGGCGAAGATCAGGTCCGCCTTCTCCGTCGTCACCCCGGCCTCCACGGCGCGCTCGGAGTAGAGGTCCCCGAGCCCGATGTCCATGAGCGTGTCGCTCTTCACGATGTGCGTCGAGGTCCGCTGCACCATGGTGACGTCCGCCCCGTGCTCCCAGAGCGCCCCGCAGATGTCGAAGGCGGAGTTGTTGCTGCCGATCACGACGCACCGCTTACCGGCGTACGCGTCGGGTCCCGGGTGTGCGGAGGAGTGGTGCTGGTCGCCGCGGAAGACGTCCTGTCCCGGCAGGACCGGGATGTTGGGCTTGCCGGACATCCCGGTTGCGAGGACGAGCTGCTTGGGCCGCAGGGTGAGCGGCTTGCCGTCACGCTCCACCTCGACGGTCCACTCCTGCTTGTCCTCGGAGTACGACGCGTGCGTGGCCACGGTGCTGCCCCAGTAGGGGACCTCCATGACCTTCGTGTAGGACTCCAGCCAGTCGGCGATCTTGTCCTTCGGTGAGAACACCGGCCAGTTGTCCGGGAACTTCAGGTAGGGCAGGTGGTCGTACCAGACGGGGTCATGCAGGCACAGCGACTTGTAGCGGCCGCGCCACTGGTCACCGGGCCGCGGGTGCTTGTCGATGACGATGGCCGGCACCCCGAGCTGCCGGAGCCGCGCCCCGAGCGCGATGCCGCCCTGCCCGCCGCCGACGACGAGGACGTAGGGCTGCGTCGTGGTCCCGAGATCCTCAGCCTCCTGCTGCCTGCGCTCGAGCCAGGTCTGCCTGTTCTTGTTCGCGCCGTGCTCCGCGCCCATCGGCCGGACGGGCCCGCGCGGTTCCTCGTAGCCCTTGAGCTCGTAGAGCGTGGTGAGGAAGGTCCACGCGCCCTCGTCGGTGAGCCGCAGCAGTCCCTTGCCCCGTCCCACGGCGGTCTCGAACTCGAACCAGGCGGTGGTGACGCCGTCCAGCTCGTCGGGCGGCTCCGTGGTCCGGAAGCCGGACGGGGCGGTGGTGTCGAGGGTGTGCCGAAGCAGGTCGACCACCCCTTCGCGGTTCTCGACGGTGGTGATGTTCCAGGTGAACGAGATCAGGTCACGCCAGAACGACGTGGGGGCGAACAGGTCGGCCGCCTTCTCCACATCACGCGCGACGAGAGCCGCCTCGAAGGCGGAGAACCAGGCGTCGACGCGGGTCTGCGGGTCACCGCCTGGGCTCGTGGTACCGGTCGGGTCGAGGGTCTGGGTCATCTCCACTCCTTCACTTACGCTGTGACGAGCAGCACACCGCGCCGCGGGGGCGGCCGGAAGGGTTGCAGAGGGTTGCAACGGGCCGAGGAGACCACCATGACCGACGGCGGACGCGCAGCTCACCGGGTGCGCGATGCCGTCCTCACCCGACCGACAGAGGCCGCCTTGCCCGCCGGTCCCCGCCCGGTCATCGAGGCATCCTGGACCCGACTTCGTCGCCTTGGGCTGGACCCGGGCGCAGACCCCAGCGTGCCGCCGCTCGGCGTCTCCGAGCTCGAACGTCGGCGCGCTGTCAGCAAGCTCGCGCCGTTCGTGCCGCACCTGCGCAGGGCGCTGCGGCCCGTGCTCGACAGCGCCGGCCAGATGATGGTGGTCACCGACTGCGACGGGCGGGTGCTCTGGCGTGACGGCCAGGCCGGCGTACTGCGGCTCGCGGACCGTCTCGGCTTCGTCGGGGGCTCGGCGTGGACCGAGGGCAACGTCGGCACCAACGCGATCGGGACGTGCCTCGTCCTCGGGGCCCCGGTGCAGATCCACGGCCCCGAGCACTACGTGGAGTCGCACACCCGGTGGGGTTGTGCGGCCGCTCCGGTGCACGACCCGTGGACCGGAAGGACCCTGGGTGTGGTGGACGTCAGCGGACCCACGCGCGGGATGCACCCCAGTGCGCTGGCCATGGTTCACCTCGCCGCCCGGGTGGCCGAGCTGGAGGTCCGGCAGGAGCACGTCGCGGAGCTCGAGGTGCTGCGCGCCCATGCCGCGCCGCTCGTTGCCCGGATCGGCGGTCGAGCGCTCGTCGTCGACAGGCACGGGCACCTCGCCGCCGCTACCGGGATGACCGCTCCGGAGCGGGTCTCACTGCCCGAGGCCATCGGCGTGGGGAAGGTGTGGCTGCCGACGCTCGGTGAGGCCACCGCCGAGGCCCTGCCCGGGGGCTGGCTGCTGCGCCTCGACCGCGACGAGTCTTCCGGTACGGCGACGGGCTCGGTGACGATGACCCTGGAGCTCGCGGGCCCGACACCGTCGTTGACCGTGCGGGGCAGCGCCGGCTCGTGGACCCACCTGCCGACGCCGCGACACACCGAGATCCTGGTCGCGCTGGCCACTCACCCGGCCGGCCGGTCCGCCGCCGAGCTCGCTCAGGACCTCTTCGCCGACACCAGCCGAGTGGTGACCGTGCGCGCGGAGATGTCGCGGCTGCGCCGGATCCTCGGGCCGCTTCTGCGGCACCAGCCCTACCGCTTCGACGGGGCCGTGACGATCGTCCTGGGCCTGCCCGCCGACCGGTCGGCCGTGCTGCCGGGATCGAGCGCCCCCGCGGTGGCCGCGCTGCGCAGCCCGACAGTCTGACCGTCCAGCCACCGCGAAGGCCGACGTGATCCGCGGCTTCGGTGGCAATGGCACCGCTGCCAGGCAAGGACGGTGCAAGATCGAGGACTTTCGGCCCTGTGCCGTCTCGATTCGCCGCAGGAACGTTGAAGGCAGATGGCTCTGCTCGTGGACGAGGCTGAGCGCATCGATCAGCGCCGAGTGGCACGCCTGAACGGCATCCAACGGGGGATATCCCATGACCTCCACTCTCAGCTCAGCCCCCAGCGACCGGAGGCTGCGTCGCTTCGCCACTCGCCGCTCGGAGTGGTTCGCGCGGTCCTCACCAGCCTCACCTTCAGCCTTCCCCTGCTGGGCTTAGGGCTTCTCGCACCACGGCACGCCACGAGCACCACAGCGAACCCCGTGCTGTCACGCGGAGAGCAATTGAGGAAAGGCAGGTTAAAGCCATGGAGACAAGGCAAAAGACATCAGTTCGTGCCTTCATCCAGAGGCACGCGGTGCTGGTCTTCTATGCTCTGGTGTTCGCGATCGGAGTTGCCCCCACTCTCATCTTCGTCGGTCCCGGCGCCTTCCTGGGCACCACCAACTTCCTGGGCACCGACGCCGAGCTGACCTCGGCTGCGGACCTGGATCCCTTGATGTACCTGGTCTTGCTGACAGGTCCCCCTAGCCTCGCCCTGGTAGCCATCCTGGTGATCGCCCTGGCCTTTGGCAGGGCGGGCCTGCGCGACCTGCGACTGCGGTTGTTCCGGTGGCGGGTGGGTCTTCGCTGGTACGCGGTCGCTCTGCTGACCGCCCCGCTCTTGTGGACGGCGATCCTCGCCGGGTTGTCGTTCACCTCAGACGCCTTCATCCCCGGCATCATCACAGCGGACGACAAGGTGAGCCTGCTGGTGTCCGCTCTCGTGATGGGGCTGGTTGCCGCCTTCTTCGAGGAGATCGCCTGGACGGGTTTCGCCACTCACGAAGTCAGCAAGCGGCATGGATTGCTGGCGACTGGGCTCATCGTGGGCCTGCCGTGGTGCGCGTTGCACGTGTCGCTCTACGCCGGAGTTTCCTCCGGAACTGTCCCGCGGGCGCTCAACGTGGCCATGGTCCTCTTCGCCTTCTTACTGCCCTACCGGGTGCTCATGGTGTGGGTCTACGAACATACCCATAGTGTGCTGATAGGGATGCTCATGCACTTGGCGCTCGTCGTCAGCTCGTTAGTCCTCAGCTCCGAGGCGATGGTGGGGGTGCCCAACCTGATCTTCGACCTCGTCTTGGGTGCGACGCTGTGGGGGCTCGTGGCCGCGGTCGCGGCGGTCGACCACAGAAGACGCTGGCGACCCGAGTTCGATCAACCTGGTGTGCAGGCCCGGGTCAGCAGCTGAGCGGGTCGCGGCCGGTGATCCAAACGGGCGCGACTGCCAGGGTGTTCGGGTGGTGGGCCTAAGAGGACTTGAACCTCTGACCTCTTCCTTATCAGGGAAGCGCTCTAACCGTCTGAGCTATAGGCCCGTGCGCGATGTCCGTGATGACATCGCCGGGGAAGATTACCCCATGAGGCTCGCGCCTCCCAAACCGAGGTACTCGCCGAATCCGAAGGCTCAGTGCTCGTCCTCGGCGAGGGTCACCTCGATGCCGCCGAGCAGGGTCGCCGCCAGGTTGTAGAGGAACGCGGCGAGCGTCGCGATCGCCGTGATCAGCACCACGTCGACGACGGCCACGATCATCGTGAAGCCCATCACCCGGCTGGTGCCGACGTAGTTCTCCACGTCGAAGGCGGACCCGGTCTCGCCGCCGATGACCTCCTGGACGGTCTGGTTGATCGAGTCCCAGACACCGGCGGCGCCGAGAACGGACCAGACCACCGCGACCGCGATCACGGTGACGATGCCGAAGGCGACCGACAGCAGGAACGAGGTCTTCATGACCGACCAGGGGTCGAGGTGGGTCATCCGCAGCCGTGCCTTCCGCACCCGGTGCGGGGCGGTGCTCGGTCGGCCGGCGGCCGTCGTCGGACGCGTGGTCGTGGTCGACTGCCCGGTGCGGCGCTGATCCGTCGCCTGGCGCACCGTCTCGGTGGCGGACGAGACGGCACCCGAGACGCGCTCGGTGAGCCGCTCGGCCACCGGGCGGCGCGAGCTGTCCTCGGGCTTGCTTGCTCCCGAGCCCGAGCCCGAGGCCGAGGAGGCCGGGCGGCGCGAGCTGTCGGCCGGCTTGGCCGCGCCCGGGGCCGGGCTCGACGCCGAGCTCGAGGAGGCCGGGCGGCGCGAGCTGTCGTCGGGCTTGCCCGACGCCGAGCCGGCCAGTGTTCGGCGCGGCGCCAGCGGGGTGTCGTCGGGACGGCGGTCAGCCATCAGGACTCCTCAGTCGGTGAGTCGGCAGCAGGGTCGGTGTCGGTCTCGTCATTCGACGGTACCGGGTCGGCCCCGACGTCGATTGTCGCACTGGCCTGCTCCGCAGCCCCCTCCACGACGCCCTCGACGACCTCCGCCTCGGCCTCGGCGACCGCTTCGTCGATCTCCGCGGCGCGCTCGATGCTGCGTGCGACCACCGAGACAGAGTCCCCGGACTTGAGCTTCACAAACGTGACACCCATCGTGGAGCGACCCTTCGGGCGCAGCTCCTCGTTGATGGGGCTGCGGACGACCTGACCCGACGAGGTGACCGAGAGCACCTCGTCGCCCTCCTCGACGATGAAGGCGCCCACGAGGCTGCCGCGGTCGTTGTTCTGCTGCATCGCCTTGATGCCTAGACCACCGCGCGACTGGACGCGGTACTCCGAGATCCGGGTCCGCTTGGCGTAGCCGCCGTCGGTCATCGTGAAGACGTACTGCTCCTTGACCTCCGGCGACGCCTCGGCGCCGCCCTCCTGGCCCTCGGCAGCCTCCTCGGCGGCGATCTGCTCGGCGCGGATCACCGACATCGAGAGCAGCTCGTCGCCGGAGCGGAACTTCATGCCGGTCACGCCGGAGGTGGCTCGGCCCATCGGGCGCAGCTGGCTGTCGTCGGCCGGGAACCGGATCGCCTGCCCCTTCTTCGAGACCAGCAGGATGTCGTCCCCGGGGTGGACCAGCTCGGCGCCGATCAGCTCGTCGCCCTCCTCACGGAAGTTGATGGCGATGACGCCGGCCTGGCGCGGGCTGTTGTAGTCCGAGAGCGCGGTCTTCTTGACCAGGCCGTTGCGGGTGGCGAGCACGAGGTACGGCGCCTGGTCGTAGTCGCGGATCGCGAGGACCTGGGCGATGTTCTCGTCGGGCTGGAAGGACAGCAGCCCGGCGACGTGGCCACCCTTGGCGTCGCGGTTGGCCTCGGGCAGGTTGTACGCCTTTGTCCGGTACACCCGGCCGGCCGTGGTGAAGAACAGGAGCCAGTTGTGGTTGCTCGTCGCCATGAAGTGCTCGACGACGTCGTCGCCCCTGAGCGTGGCGCCGCGCACGCCCTTCCCGCCGCGCTTCTGCGTGCGGTACAGGTCGGCGCGGGTCCGCTTGGCGTAGCCACCGCGGGTGATCGTCACGACGAGGTCCTCGTCGGGGATCAGGTCCTCCATCGACAGGTCACCGTCGGCGGGGATGATCTGGCTGCGGCGCTCGTCGCCGAACTTGTCCACGATCGCGGTGAGCTCGTCGGAGACGATCTGGCGCTGCCGTGACTCGCTGGCGAGGATGTCCTCGAGGTCGGCGATGATGCGCTCGAGCTCGGCGAGCCGGTCCATGATCGCCTGGCGCTCGAGGGCGGCGAGCTTGCGCAGCTGCATGTCGAGGATGGCGCGCGCCTGGATCTCGTCGATGTCGAGGAGCTGCATCAGGCCGGTGCGGGCGTCCTCGACGGTCGCCGAGCGGCGGATGAGCGCGATCACCTCGTCGAGGGCGTCGAGCGCCTTCGCGAGGCCGCGGTAGATGTGCGCGTCCTCCTCGGCCTTGCGGAGGCGGTACTTGGTCCGCCGCTGGATGACCTCGATCTGGTGGGTGACCCAGTGCGAGATGAACTGGTCGAGCGTGAGCGTGCGCGGCACCCCGTCGACGAGCGCGAGCATGTTGGCGGAGAAGTTGCTCTGGAGCTCGGTGTGCTTGTAGAGGTTGTTGAGCACCACCCGGGCGACGGCGTCGCGCTTGAGCACCACGACGAGCCGCTGGCCGGTGCGCGAGGACGAGTCGTCGCGCACGTCGGCGATGCCCTGGATCTTGCCGGAGTCGGCGAGCTCGGCGATCTTCAGCGCGAGGTTGTCGGGGTTCACCTGGTAGGGCAGCTCGGTGATGGAGAGCGTCGTACGCCCGCGGCTGTCCTCGTCGATGTCGACGATCGCACGCATGGTGACCGAGCCGCGGCCGGTGCGGTACATCTGCTCGATGCCCTGCTTGCCGACGATCAGCGCGCCCATGGGGAAGTCGGGGCCGTGGACCCGCGCGAGGAGCGCGTCGAGGAGCTCCTCGCGGCTCGCCTCGGGGTGCTGGAGCGCCCACTGGACGCCGTCGGCCACCTCGCGCAGGTTGTGCGGCGGGATGTTGGTCGCCATGCCGACCGCGATGCCGGCCGAGCCGTTGACCAGGAGGTTCGGGAACCGCGCCGGCAGGATCACCGGCTCCTGGGAGCGGCCGTCGTAGTTGGGGGTGAAGTCGACGGTGTCCTCGTCGATGTCGCGCACCATCTCCATGGCCAGCGGCGCCATCTTGCACTCGGTGTACCGCATCGCCGCCGCGGGGTCGTTGCCCGGCGAGCCGAAGTTGCCCTGGCTGTCGACCAGCGGCGCCCGCATCACCCAGGGCTGCGCGAGGCGCACCAGGGTGTCGTAGATCGCGGTGTCACCGTGCGGGTGGTACTGACCCATGACCTCGCCGACGACGCGGGCGCACTTGGAGAAGCCGCGGTCGGGGCGGTAGCCGCCGTCGTACATCGCGTAGAGCACACGGCGGTGCACCGGCTTCAGGCCGTCGCGGACGTCCGGCAGCGCGCGACCCACGATGACGGTCATCGCGTAGTCGATGTACGAGCGCTGCATCTCGACCTGCAGCTCGACCGGCTCGATCCGGCCGCCGGGTCCCGGCGTCTCGATGGTGTTGTCAGTCACTGGTGATCACTTTCGTCGTGCGACGCTGGGTGCGAGTTGGTCGTGGCTGGCAGGTGGCGCTGCCACGGCGCGGCAGGGCTTGGGCGGGTCGGACGGACGTCGTACCCGGGGAGCGTCAAAGGGCTTGGCCGCGGCGGCGAAGCCGACGCGCCGCCCAAGCGACCGGGTACGTCGGCCGGGAGACCCTGCCGACACGGTGACCAGGGAGTCCCACAGAGAGCTCAGATGTCAAGGAACCGCACGTCCTTGGCGTTCCGCTGGATGAACGACCTGCCGCTGCTCGACGTCCTCGCCCATGAGGACCGAGAACATCTCGTCGGCCTGGGCGGCGTCCTCGAGCGTGACCTGCAGCAGCAGCCGGTTGTCCGGGTCGAGCGTGGTGTCCCACAGCTCGTCGGGGTTCATCTCACCGAGACCCTTGTAGCGCTGGATCGCGTTCTCCTTGGGCAGCTTCTTGCCCTCGGCGATCCCGGCCGCCTTGAGCGCGTCGCGCTCGGCGTCGGAGTACACGAACTCGTGCTCGTGCGGCTTGTTCCAGCGCAGGCGGTACAGCGGCGGCTGCGCGAGGTAGACGTAGCCGTGCTCGATCAGCGGCTTCATGAACCGGAAGAGCAGCGTGAGCAGGAGCGTGCGGATGTGGTGACCGTCGACGTCGGCGTCGGCCATCATCACGATCTTGTGGTAGCGCAGCTTGTCGATGTCGAACTCTTCGTGGATGCCGGTGCCGAGGGCGGAGATGATCGCCTGGACCTCGTTGTTGGCCAGCACCTTGTCGAGGCGGGCCTTCTCCACGTTGAGGATCTTGCCGCGGATCGGCAGGATCGCCTGGGTCCGCGGGTCGCGGCCGCCCTTGGCGGAGCCGCCCGCGGAGTCACCCTCGACGATGAAGACCTCGCACTCGGCGGGGTTGTTGGACTGGCAGTCGGCCAGCTTGCCGGGCAGGCCACCGCCACCGAGCAGGCCCTTGCGGTTGCGCGCGAGGTCGCGCGCCTTGCGCGCGGCGATGCGCGCAGAGGCGGCGGCCTGGGACTTGCGGACGATGTCCTTGCCCTCGGCCGGGTTCTTCTCGAACCAGTCGCCGAGCTGGTCGTTGACCACGCGCTGCACGAAGCCCTTGGCCTCGGTGTTGCCCAGCTTGGTCTTGGTCTGGCCCTCGAACTGCGGCTCGCCGAGCTTGATCGAGATGATCGCGGTCAGGCCCTCGCGCACGTCGTCGCCGGAGACCCGGTCCTCCTTCTTCTTGATCAGGCCCCACTCCTCGCCCCAGTTGTTGACCAGGGTGGTGAGCGCCGAGCGGAAGCCCTCCTCGTGGGTGCCGCCCTCGTGGGTGTTGATCGTGTTGGCGAAGGTGTGCACCGACTCGTTGAACGAGGTGTTCCACTGCATGGCGATCTCGACGCTCATGCCGTTCTCGTTGGTCTCGGCCTCGAAGTCGATGATGCTCGGGTGAGCGGCCTCCTTGCGCCGGTTGAGGTGCTCGACGTAGTCGACGAGACCGCGGTCGTACTTGAAGCGCTGCTCGAGCACGCCGCCCTCGACGCCGCGGATCGCGTCGGCGCCCGCCTGGTCGACGTCCGAGGAGACCGTGCCGTCGGCGACCGCCTCGGCGATCGCCTCGGACTGGGGCCGCTCGTCGCGGACGATGATCTCCAGGCCCTTGTTGAGGAAGGCCATCTCCCGGATCCGGGTGGTGATCGTCTCCAGCGAGTAGGTCGTGGTCTCGAAGATGTCGGTGCTCGCCCAGAAGGTGACCGTGGTGCCCGTCTCGTCGGTCGCCTCGAGCTGCTCGAGCGGGCCGTCGGGCACACCGAGGCCGAAGGTCTGCCGCCAGTGGTAGCCGCGGTTGCGGACGTCGACCTGCAGCTTCGACGAGAGCGCGTTGACGACCGAGACGCCCACACCGTGCAGACCGCCGGAGACCTTGTAGCCGCCGCCACCGAACTTGCCGCCGGCGTGCAGCATGGTCAGCGCCATGGTCACGGCCGGCATCTCCTGGCCGGGCGCGGTGTCGGTCGGGATACCGCGGCCGTTGTCCGACACCCGGACGCCGCCGTCGGCCTGCAGAGTGACCACGATCCGGTCGCAGTGGCCGGCGAGGGCCTCGTCGACGGAGTTGTCGACGATCTCCCACACGAGGTGGTGGAGGCCGCGCTCGCCGGTGGAGCCGATGTACATGCCGGGTCGCTTGCGCACCGCCTCGAGACCCTCGAGGACCTGGATCGCGGAGGCGTCGTACTTGCCCTCCTCGACCGCGTGCCCCTCACCCTTGGGTGCGAGGGCTGCGGCGGTCTCGGCCACCTCTTGCGGGGACGGCGTCGTGCTGTCTTCAGGAGCCACGAAGTTCGACCTCTTCGATCCGTAAGGCGCCGCAAGCCCGCCCGGGGGCACGGCTGCGGAGCCGGTGCTCGTGTCGGGGCCGCGAACGGCGGTAAACATGGCGAAGGCCGCGCCCGAAGCGGGTGACGACCCAACGTCCAGTGTACCCCGCGACGCGCCGATTTCGACGTCTCCATGCACAGGACACCAGGGGTTGTGGACCGAGAGGGGGCGAATTCCGGCCCGAGAGGGCGGCTGGGAGCGCCGCGGAGGGGGAGCGCAGGGTCCCCATACGCGGTCGGGGTGCCCCAGACGGTCCTGGAGGCCGTCTCCGGCCTCGACGTTCCGGTCAGCCGTAGGTGTCGCGCGGACCCCGCCCGTCGCGCACCGACCGGGGGCCCTTCCGCCAGGTCGGACCGTGCGGTCCGAGTACGTCGATCACCGTCACCGTGCCGTCACCGAGCTCCTGGTTGAGCCTGCGGACGACGGTCGGCGCGAGCAGCCGCATCTGGGTGGCCCACGCCGTGGAGTCGGTCCGGACCACGAGCTTGCCGTCGGCGTACGACTCGGGCCGGCAGTGCTGGGCGACCTCGCGGCCGACGAGGTGGTCCCAGCGGGAGAACACGCCGTGCACCCGGACGTCGGTGCCCCAGCCCTGCTCCGCGATCAACCGGCCGATGGTGCTGTCGAGCAGCTGCGGGTCACGGTCGTCGGGGAAGGCGCCCGACGCCTTCGGGTCCGACCGTCTGGGCCTGGTGCCCGGCCGGCGAGGGGTACGACGGGCGGGACGCTTGGACCCTGCGAGGGAACGCGCGATGCTGCGGGCCAGGTCGAGGCCCGTGTCCTCGTGCTCGGCCTGCGGCTCGTCGCCCTCCTCCGACCTCGTCGGTTTCACGGGAAACCTCCGGCTCCTGAGGCCGGTCGTCGTCAGGCGTCACTGCTCACCACCCCCTCGGCGACGTGGATCCGCGCGCCGTCGAGCGCCTCGGGGACGTCGGCCGGGACCGCAGCGGTGACCAGCACCTGCTCGGCGTCGGCCACCATCTCGGCCAGCCGGCGACGGCGCTCGGTGTCGAGCTCGGCGAACACGTCGTCGAGGATCAGGATCGGGTCGTCACCGGTGCTGCGGAGCAGGTCGTAGGAGGCGAGCCGGAGCGCCAGCGCGAACGACCAGGACTCGCCATGGCTGGCGTACCCCTTCACCGGGAGCGGCCCGAGCGCGAGCACGAGCTCGTCGCGGTGCGGCCCGACCAAGGAGACCCCGCGCTCGAGCTCGTCGGACCGTCGTCTCTCGACCTCGGCCAGGATCGCCTGCTCCAGCAGGGCGCGGTCGGGCAGCCGCCCGTCGTACTCCTCCATCTCGGGCAGCTCGAAGGAGGACCGGTAGGCGATCGTCGCGTCGTCGCGCGTCGCGCCGCGGGCGACCGCCTCGTAGGCCTTGGCGACCAGAGGCTTGAGCTCCTCCACCAGCAGCAGCCTGGCCGCGAGCAGCTCGGCTCCGGTGCGGGCGAGGTGGGAGTCCCACACGGCGAGCGTGGAGAGCGCGGACTCGGCCCGGCTGCTCGTGGTCCCGCTGCGACGCGCGGCGCCGGCGGTCTTGAGCAGCGAGTTGCGCTGGCGGAGCACCCGGTCGTAGTCGGAGCGGACCCCGGCGTACCTCGGCGCCCGGAGCACCAGCAGGTCGTCGAGGAACCGTCGGCGGTCCGAGGGGTCGCCCTTGACCAGCGCGAGGTCCTCGGGGGAGAAGAGCACGGTGCGGACCATGCCGATGATCTCCCGGGAGCGGGGCAGCGGCGACTTGTTGATCCGCGCGCGGTTGGACCGGCCGGGGTTGAGCTCCACCTCGAGCAGTGCCTGCCGCTCGTCGCGGACGACCAGCGCGCGCACCACGGCCTGGTCGGTGCCGTGGCGGACCAGCGGGGCGTCGCTCGAGACCCGGTGCGAGGTCAGCCGGGCGAGGTAGTCGATGGCTTCGACGAGGTTGGTCTTGCCCTGGCCGTTGCGGCCGATGAACGCGGTGACCCCAGGGCCGAGCGCCACGTCGACCTCGGCGTAGGACCGGAAGTTGTGCAGGGAGAGGTGGGCGACGTGCACCGGGGCCTTAGCTCTCCCCGGGCTCGTTGCCGGAGCCGGAGCCGGCCGACGCGGCAGCGGCCGACTGGTCGGGACCGGTCGAGCCGGTGTCTGCCGTGGTGGGCGGGCCGGCCGCGACCTCGCCGGAGGTGGCCGGCGCGCTGGTCATGGTGGCGTGGCCGCCGAACTGGTTGCGCATCGCGGCGACCGCCTTCATCGCCGGGCTGTCGTCCTGGCGGGAGGAGAAGCGGGCGAACAGCGCAGCGGCGATCGCCGGCATCGGCACGGCGTTCTCGATCGCGGCCTCGACCGTCCACCGGCCCTCGCCGGAGTCCTCGGCGTAGCCCCGGATGCTCGCGAGGTCGGTGTCGTCGTCGAGGGCCGCGACCAGCAGGTCGAGGAGCCACGAACGGATGACCGTGCCCTCGCGCCAGGAGCGAAAGACCTCGGTGACGTTGTCGACCATGTCGACCTTGTTCAGCAGCTCCCAGCCCTCGGCGTAGGACTGCATCAGGGCGTACTCGATGCCGTTGTGGACCATCTTCGAGAAGTGGCCGGCGCCGACCTTGCCGGCGTGGACCCACCCGAACTCGCCCTCGGGCTTGAGCGCGTCGAAGGCGGGCTGCACCTTCGCGACGTCCTCCTTCGCGCCGCCGGCCATGAGCGCATAGCCGTTCTCCAGGCCCCACACGCCGCCGGAGACGCCGCAGTCGACGAAGCCGATGCCCTTCTCGGCGAGCAGCTCGGCGTGCACCAGGTCGTCGGTCCAGCGGGAGTTGCCGCCGTCGACCACCACGTCGCCCTCCTCGAGCAGGTCGGCCAGCGCCCGCACGGTCTCACGGGTCGGGTCGCCGGCCGGCACCATCACCCAGACCACCTTCGGCGAGGGCAGCGCCTCGACCAGGGCCTCGAGGCTGTCGACGTCGGCGACCTCGGGGTTGCGGTCGTAGCCGACGACGGTGTGGCCTGCGCGGCGGATCCGTTCGCGCATGTTGCCGCCCATCTTGCCGAGGCCGATGAGTCCGAGCTCCATGTGTGCGTCCTCCCGCGTGTGCTTTGTCCGACCCGGTCAGGCTACCCACGCCGCCCAGAGGGTCCGCGGGGCAGCCGGCAGGGTCAGGACAGCAGGCGGCGCGGCATCAGCAGGTAGCGGAACTCGAGGTTCGCGTCGGTGTCGGTCGACGCGGCCCCGGCCATGACGGCAGGCTTCGACGCCTGGGTGAACGCCAGCTCCACCACCGGGGCCTCGATGGCGGTGAGGCCGTCGAGGAGGAACTGCGGGTTGAAGCCCGTGGTGATGTCGTCGCCGTCCACGGACGCCTCGATCGACTCCGATGCCTGGGCCTCGTCGCCGCTGCCGGCGTCGAGGGTCAGCACGCCGTCGCTGAACGCGAGCTGGACGGCGGTGTTGCGCTCGGCGACGAGCGACACGCGCTTCACGGACTCGATGAGCGAGGCCTTGTCCACGCGGGCGATCGTGACGTGCTCGTTGGGGAACAGCGTGCGGACCTTGGGGAACTCGCCGTCGAGAAGTCGTGTGGTGGTACGTCGTACGCCTCCACCGGCGGAGCCCTCGAAACCGATGATGCCCTCACCCGGAGCCGCCGCTGGCCAGCGCGATGGTGACCTTGTTGCCGGCGGTGAGCGACTTGGCGGTGTCGGCGAGGACCTTCGCCGGGACGAGCGCGGCCGCCGAGGCGTCGGTGGAGGCCGGATCCCAGCGCAGCTCGCGGTGGGAGAGCCGGAACCGGTCCGTCGCGAGCAGCGAGATCGTGTCGCCCTCGATCTCGATCCGGACACCGGTGAGGACCGGGAGCATGTCGTCGCGGCCGGCGGCGACGACGGCCTGGCTGACCGCGGCGGCGAACACGTCGCTGGCCACCGTGCCGGCGGCGGTGGGCATCTCCGGGAGCGACGGGTACTCGTCGACCGGCATGGTCTGCAGGCTGAACCGGGCGGAGCCGCAGGTGAGCGAGACCTTGGCGCCGTCGATGCTCATCTCGACCGGCTTGTTCGGGAGGCTGCGGCAGATGTCGGCGAGCAGGCGGCCGGAGACGAGCGCACGGCCCTCGTCGGACACGTCCGCGGGAATCGTCGCGCGCGCCGAGGTCTCGTAGTCGAACGTCGACAGGACCAGCCCGTCGCCGTCAGGGCTGGTCTCGATCAGCAGGCCGGCGAGCACCGGGACGCTGGGGCGGACCGGCAGGCTTCGAGCGGCCCAGGCCACGGCGTCGGCCAGGACGTCGCGCTCGACGCGGAACTTCACGAGTGTTCGCCTCCATGGGGGTCCTGGGAGTCCGGCTTACAAGATCCGGCGGGTGCGGGAGTGAATCCTGCCATGCCGGAGCACGGCCGTGCAGGTGTAGTTCGACATCTCATCAGCAGCGGTCCGACAGGGGTTCCAGCGGGGTTGTCCCCAGGGACCGGGCCGGGAGAGTTTGCCGAGCCGAGGAGTTGTCATTCGTCTCATCGTGTTCGTAGCAACCGTGGAAACTGTGGACAACCGGTGTCGGTGCAGGTCAGGCCCGGTTTTTTCGTCCGCAGCCCCTGTGGACGACCCGTGGGCAAGTTACAAGTTCATGTGAACGACGACGTGTCGTTCGCCGCGAACCACAAGATCTCCACAGCGTGTCCCGGCCGAGACGGCGGTGCTCCACACGGATCTCCCCAGGTGGGGAGGACGCCTCAGGGCTGGCGTGCCTGCTGCTTGATCCGGTTGGTGAGCTCGGTGACCTGGTTGTAGACGCTGCGCCGCTCGGCGAGCAGCTGGCGGATCTTCTTGTCGGCGTGCATGACCGTGGTGTGGTCGCGGCCGCCGAACTGTTGGCCGATCTTCGGCAGCGAGAGGTCGGTGAGCTCGCGGCACAGGTACATCGCGATCTGGCGGGCGGTGACCAGGACCCGGCTGCGGCTCGAGCCGCAGAGGTCGTCGATGGACAGCCCGAAGTACGCCGCCGTCTGGGCGATGATCAGCGCCGCGGTGATCTCCGGCTCGCCGCCCTCGGGGATCAGGTCCTTGAGCACGATCTCGGCCAGGGTCAGGTCGACCGGCTGCCGGTTCAGGCTGGCGAAGGCGGTGACCCGGATCAGTGCGCCCTCGAGCTCGCGGATGTTGGTCTGGATCTTGCTGGCGATGAACTCCAGCACGTCCGGCGGTGCGGTCATCCGCTCGAGCGCCGCCTTCTTGCGAAGGATGGCGATCCGGGTCTCGAGGTCCGGCGGCTGCACGTCGGTGATCAGACCCCACTCGAACCGGTTGCGGAGGCGGTCCTCGAGGGCGACGAGGCGCTTGGGCGCCCGGTCGGAGGTGATCACGATCTGCTTGTTGGCGTTGTGGAGGGTGTTGAACGTGTGGAAGAACTCCTCCTGCGTCTGGATCTTCCCCTCGAGGAACTGGATGTCGTCGATGAGGAGGACGTCGACGTCGCGGTAGCGGCGCTGGAAGGTGGCCGCCTTGTCGTCGCGGATCGCGTTGATGAACTCGTTGGTGAACTCCTCGGTCGACACGTAGCGGACGCGGGCCCCGTTGAAGAGGCTGCGCACGTAGTGGCCGATCGCGTGGAGCAGGTGGGTCTTGCCGAGTCCCGAGTCGCCGTAGATGAGGAGCGGGTTGTACGCCTTGCCCGGCGCCTCGGCCACCGCGACCGCGGCCGCGTGGGCGAACCGGTTCGAGGAGCCGATGACGAAGCTCTCGAAGATGTACTTGGGGTTGAGGCGCGTCTCGAGGACGTTGCCGGCCGACTGGGTGGTGCGCTGCCCACGGGGAGGCAGCGGTGTCGGCACATCCAGGGGATTTGTCGACAAATCGATTTGTGGATTGATCGACTCCGGGATCTGCTCCTGGCCGTCGATCCCGCGGTCGCTGTCGTAGCCGGTCCGGAACGCCGGCGCGGTGTCGCGATCGCCGACGCGCCGTCCTGGCGGGTGTAGCGGGAGGTCGCCGCCTGGTCGGGTCCGGCGTCGAGGCCCGGGTCGACGGTCACCGCGATGCGGACGTGCTGACCGAGGGACTCGGTGAGCGAGTCCTCGAGGCGGGTGCGCAGCCGGCCCTCGAGCTGGTTGCGCGTGAAGTCGTCCGCGACCGCGACGATGGCGGTGTTCTCGTGGATGGTGACCGGACGGCTCGCCGCGAGCCAGGCGCGCTGGTTGGGCGGCAGGTCCTCGATCAGCATCGCCCAGACCGTGTTGAGGTCCTGGCTGCCCGCGGAGGCGCGGCCGGCGGGAGGTTCGGGGTTGCTGCTCACGTTGTCGTCCACCGGTGTCCCACTCCTATCACTGCCAACTCGGAACCGGTGTCGCCACGATGTTGTGCACGGCGGCCCGGGGTGTGCCTGCTCACGGACACCCGGACAGGTCGGTCGGTTGCGTCCAGACGGAGAGTCCACACCTTTGTCCACAGGGTGTGTATGTCGGTGCTCCCCCGTGGTCGCGGGCTGGTGAACCTGTCCGGAACGCAGCCGGCACGTTCCTGTTCTCGCAGGTCAGAGCCGGTTTCCGGGTTGACCGTCGAGCGACGGGAACACCGGTGACTGTCTCGGGGAAGCTGACTGCAGGAAGTCGCGAACGACGCTGACGCTAACAACTCTGACACCTGTGGATCAACCGGTTGTCCACAGGCGATCGTAGGGTCTGGAAGGTGGTGCTGTGTGCCGAATCAGCTGCCCGGTCCACGCACCCTCCCGACGGGCGGGTTGCGAGGGTCGCTCAGTTTGACCCTGCCGCTCGCCAGCGCGTACCGTTGGGCGGTCGAACCGGTGTCGACCGGTGCCGCATGTCCACGGAGCCTTGGGGTCCGATCTGATCGTTGGGTCGGGCGTCAGGAGCCGCGGGCGGGCGGTGCCAGCCGACTCGAGGCACTCCAGTAGCACCGCCGTCAGACCCCGGTTCGAGATCGAGTCTCGTTCCACATCCCCGACACCGGAGAGCACACCCGTGAGCAAGCGTACGTTCCAGCCGAACAACCGTCGCCGTCACAAGACGCACGGTTTCCGTCTGCGGATGCGTACCCGCGCCGGCCGCGCCATCTTGGCGTCGCGTCGTCGCAAGGGTCGCAACCGCCTGGCCGCCTGAGCACCAACCCCCGTGCGTTGACCCGTCGGCCGCCCCACTGGGGCGCCCCGTGCTGACCCGTGAGAACCGGCTCACCTCGAGCCAGGTCTTCTCTCAGACGGTTCGGCGCGGTCGCCGAGCCGGCACACGGACCCTGGTCGTCCACCTCGACGTGGACGCCGGGGTCGAGCAGACGCAGGTCGGTCTCGTGGTCAGCAAGGCCGTGGGGCCCGCCGTGACGCGAAATCGCGTGAAGCGCCGACTTCGGCACCTGTCCCGGGAGCGGATCTCCTCGCTCCCGGGCTCTGCTGTGCTCGTGGTCCGGGCGCTTCCCGCCTCCGCGACCGCGTCGTACGCCGAGCTGGCCGCCGACCTCGACCACGCCCTGAGCCGCGCCGCGAGTCGGAGCGTGAAGGCGTGAAGTACCTCCTCATCGGCCTGCTGCGTCTCTACCGCTTCTTCATCAGCCCGCTCTACGGGCAGGTCTGCCGCTATCACCCCACCTGCTCGGCCTACGCCCTCGAGGCTGTGACCGTGCACGGGAGCATCAAGGGCAGCTGGTACGCCGCGCGGCGGCTCGCCAGCTGTCACCCGTGGTCCGACGGTGGCTACGACCCGGTCCCCGGGACCGGCAAGGACGCCCCCGCATCGACCTCCGACGAGACACTAGGAGCCTGAGTGTTCGACTTCTTCGGCGCTATCGGCAGCTTCATCATGGCGCCGCTGTACTGGATCACCTCGGTCATCCTGACCGGTTTCCACACGCTCTTCGGTGGGATCTTCGGCGAGGAGTCCGGGTGGTCCTGGGCCCTCGCCATCGTCGGTCTGACCCTGGTGATCCGTGCGGCGCTGATCCCGCTGTTCGTCAAGCAGATCAAGTCCAGCCGGAACATGCAGCTGCTCCAGCCCAAGGTCAAGGAGCTGCAGAAGAAGTACGGCCACGACCGCGAGCGTCTCGCTCAGGAGACGATGGCGCTGTACAAGGAGACGGGGACCAACCCGTTCGCCTCGTGTCTGCCGATCCTGCTCCAGATGCCGATCTTCCTCGCGCTCTTCCGGCTGCTCGACCTCGCCGCGGACGGTAAGACCCGAGGCGTGCTGACCGAGGAGCAGGCTCGGCAGTTCGGCGAGTCGGAGCTCCTCGGCGCGCACATCGCGGACACCTTCCTGGCGACCGACCAGCTGAACGTGCGCATCCTGGCGCTGTTCCTTGTGCTGGCGATGACCGCGACCACGTTCCTCACCCAGCGTCAGCTGATGAGCAAGAACATGCCGGCCGACGCCATGTCCGGCCCGTACGCCCAGCAGCAGAAGATGCTGCTGTACGTGCTGCCGATCGTCTTCGCGGTGGGCGGCATCGCCTTCCCGATCGGTGTGCTGATCTACTGGACGACGTCGAACCTGTGGACGATGGGTCAGCAGTTCTACGTGATCCGGAACAACCCGGCGCCCGGGACACCCGCGGCCGCGGCGAAGGCTGAGCGTGATGCCCACAAGGCGGCCCGCAAGGGCCACCCGGTCGAGACGGCCGAGCCGGAGCCGGTCGCGGAGGAGCAGCCCAAGCCGGCGCCCCGGCAGCAGCCCAAGAAGCAGCCCCGCAGCAAGCGCAAGAAGAACCCGGGTCCCGCGCAGGCCCCGAAGAAGAACCCCGGCGCCGGCCAGGTCGGCCAGCCCGACCAGGACGCTGACGGCGAGCCCGACACCGGCACCGGCAAGGCCTGACCCCCCGCACGACCCTGACTTCCCAGATCAAGGAGAACCGCGTGAGCGACGAGAAGCCGGAGACGCAGACCCCCGAACCCGCCGAGCAGGGCGAGACGGGCGTCGATGTCCAACACCGAGGCCGCCGAGGGCGGCGAGTCCACGGGCCGTCGGTCGAACCGGGTCCAGCTCCTGGAGCAGGAGGGCGAGATCGCGGCGGACTACCTCGAGGAGCTGCTCGACATCGCGGACCTCGACGGGGACATCGACATGGACGTCGAGGGTGACCGCGCGTCGGTCTCGATCGTCGGTGCGGAGCTCAGCCAGCTCGTCGGCCGGAACGGTGAGGTCCTCGAGGCACTCCAGGAGCTGACCCGGCTCGCGGTGTACCGCGAGACCGGTGAGCGCTCGCGGCTGATGCTGGACATCAGCGAGTACCGCGCCAAGAAGCGCGCCGAGCTCGAGAAGCTCGCGGCTGACACGGTGGCAGAGGTCAAGGAGTCCGGTGAGGCCGTCGAGCTGGACCCGATGACGCCGTTCGAGCGGAAGGTCGTCCACGACGCAGTGGCCGCGGCCGGCCTCACCTCGGAGTCCGAGGGCGTCGAGCCCCGCCGCTACGTGGTCGTGCTGCCGGCATGATGTGCACCTCGGGGAGGTCAACCACCTCGTGAACAACTCGGTTTCACGTGAAACACCCCCAGCGCCGGAGGCGGCGGTGGGGGTGTTTTCGCATACGCTGCCTGTTGCGGAGCGGTTCGCGGAGCTCCTGGCCCGTGAGGGTGTGCTCCGTGGCCTGATCGGTCCGCGGGAGGTCCCGCGGCTGTGGGAGCGGCACCTGATCAACTGCGCACTGCTCGGCAGAGCGATCGACCCAGGGCTCGATGTCTGTGACCTGGGGTCGGGTGCAGGCCTCCCGGGTCTCGTGCTGGCGCTGAGCCGACCGGACCTCTCGGTGACGCTCGTGGAGCCCCTCCTCCGCCGCACCACCTTCCTCGAGGAGGCGGTTGCGGAGCTCGGGCTCGAGAACGTCGAGGTGGTACGGGCGCGCGCCGAGGAGCTCCATGGCAAGCGGGAGTTCTCCGTGGTCACCTCGCGGGCCGTGGCTCCCCTCGACCGTCTCCTCGGTTGGTCGATGCCGCTGGTTCGTCAAGGGAGGAGCGCTCGTGGCCATGAAGGGTTCGTCGGTGCACGAGGAGATCGAGCAGGCTACCGTCGCGTTGCGGAAGTACGGCGCCGGCGCGGTGACGGTCCAGGAGTATGGTGCCGATCTCGTGGAGCGACCCACGATCGTGATCCGGGTCGAGGCTACGAAGCCGTCGCGGTTAGGTTTGGACGCGGCCCGGCCACCGCGCAACAAGGGTGGCCGGCGCTCGACGCCACATCGCAGAAGGGATCGTTGAGGGTGGATCCGAACGAAGCTGAGGTGGGCAGCGGCCCGAGGGCCTCGACCGGTCTGGGGTGGCCTGAGCCGCCCAGCGAGACCGAGGACGCCGGACTGGGGTGGCCCCAGGAGAGCAGCAGGGTTCGGCCGCACGACGGCTCGGACACCCCATCGTCAGGGGGTGAGGCGGCCCGCTCGGAGAGCCTTCCTGTGGAGGGATCCACGCCTGAAATCCCGGGATACCCACAGAATCCACAAGTTCGTCCACATGACGGCCGCGCCTCAGAGGGCCAGGGGGTTTCACGTGAAACGATGCCTCCGTCACCAGGGGCCACAGCCAAGGCTGTGACCGAGACAGAAGCTGTTTCACGTGAAACAGACCCAGTCGTCCCAGGGGCGCAGAATCGAGGAGAAGACCGTGACCGACGAGCCACCGATGGACGCCTCACGCTTCGGGCCGTATCCGGCTCCAGGAACGCCCGGCTTCCGCACCGCGGCGGAGTTCGCTGCCGGCGCTCTGGTCCTTGCGGACGAGAGCACCCCGATGGCGCAGTCGGTGGCTCACCAGCTCCTGGTCCAGGAGGGGCGTCGACTGAGTGAGCCGTTGCCGCGTCCCGACAAGACCCGCGTGATGGTCGTGGCCAACCAGAAGGGGGGAGTCGGCAAGACCACCTCAACGGTCAACATGGCGGCCGCCCTGGCGCAGCACGGTCTCCGGGTTCTGGTGATCGACCTCGACCCGCAGGGGAATGCCTCGACTGCGCTCGCGATCGATCACCACCGTGGCACCCCCTCCACCTACGACGCGCTCGTCGACGGTGTTCCGCTGGCAGAGATCGTCCAGCCGTGTCCCGAGGTCGAGAACCTGTTCGTGGTGCCGGCGACCATCGACCTGGCCGGCGCGGAGATCGACCTGGTGTCGATGGTGGCCCGGGAGAGCCGGCTGAGGAAGGCGATCCATGCCTACTCGCCCGTCATGAGCGAGGACGAGGACCGGCTCGACTACGTCCTCATCGACTGCCCGCCGTCGCTGGGCTTGCTGACCCTGAACGCGCTCGTGGCCGGGGACGAGATGCTGATTCCGATCCAGGCCGAGTACTACGCGCTCGAGGGCCTGGGCCAGCTCCTCGAGACGGTCGAGATGGTCAAGGCGCACCTGAACCCGGGCCTGGACGTGTCGACGATCCTGCTCACCATGTACGACGCGCGGACGCGCCTGGCAGCCGGAGTTGCCGACGAGGTGCGCAGCCACTTCGGTGACCAGGTGCTGAGGACTGCCATTCCCCGCTCGGTGCGGGTCTCGGAGGCGCCGAGCTACGGGCAGACCGTGATGACCTACGATCCAGGTTCGCCCGGGGCGCTCAGCTACCTCGAGGCGGCTCGTGAAATGGCACTCAAAGGAGCAGACGAATGACGCAGCACCGCCCCGGACAACGACGCGGACTCGGCCGGGGACTCGGCTCCTTGATCCCGACCGCCCCGCCGCCGCACCCGACGGGGGCTGACGACTCATCCTCGGTCTCGACTGACACCGATGGCGCGACCGCGTCTGGTTCCACGTGGAACATCGCGTCGACGGCCACCCCGGCTGGCTCCCGGGGCGGCCGGCGGAAGGCAACGTCCAGGCGGACGGCCGGGTCGTGCCCGACGGCCTGGCGCCGGTGGACGGTGCCTACTTCGCCGAGATCCCGGTCGAGGCGATCAGCCCGAACCCGCGCCAGCCTCGCCAGGTGTTCGAGGAGGAGGCGCTCGCCGAGCTGGTCCACTCCGTCAAGGAGGTCGGGTCTCCTCCAGCCGGTCGTGGTCCGGCGTACGAGCGAGGACCGCTACGAGCTGATCATGGGCGAGCGTCGCTGGCGGGCGACGCAGGAGGCCGGCCTCGGCAAGATCCCGGCGATCGTGCGCGAGACCAGCGACGACGCGATGCTGCGCGACGCGCTGCTCGAGAACCTCCACCGCTCGCAGCTCAACCCGCTCGAGGAGGCAGCCGCCTACCAGCAGCTGCTCGACGACTTCGGCTGCACGCACGAGGAGCTCGCCGGTCGCATCGGCCGGAGCCGCCCGCAGATCAGCAACACCCTCCGACTGCTGAAGCTGTCGCCCGCGGTGCAGCGCCGGGTCGCGGCGGGCGTGCTCTCGGCGGGCCACGCGCGGGCGCTGCTGGCCGTCGCCAACCCTGAGACCCAGGACCGCCTCGCCGGACGGGTCGTCTCCGAGGGGATCTCGGTTCGTGGCCTCGAGGAGATCGTCGCGGTCGGCGACCTGGGCTCGGACGAGAAGCCCCGCCCGCGTCCACGCAAGCCGCACGCGCCGGGGCTGGACGACCTCGCGGGCCGGCTGTCCGACCGGCTCGAGACCCGGGTCAAGGTCGCCCTCGGCAAGACCAAGGGCAAGATCACCGTGGAGTTCGCGTCGATCCCCGACCTCGAGCGCATCGTAGACCTCCTCGACCCGAAGAACGACCGCCCTCTCTGACGCGCCGACGCACCGCCCCAGCAGCGCAACTGAGCCGCCGTTCGAGCGAGATACGGACCGGCCCTCGCCGGAGCTGCGCATCTGAGCGGTTCCGGCGAGTCACGGGCACAAGACCTCGCCCCAACTGCGCAACTGAGCCGTTCGAGCGGAGACGGGACCGGCCCTCGCCGGAGCTGCGCAACTGAGCCGTTGCGGCGAGTCACGGGCACAAGACCTCGCCCCAACTGCGCAACTGAGCCCTCACGGCGGGGACCACACGCACGCGACCGCCATGCTGCGATCACGAAGCAGAATCTATCGCTTTGTCGACAAAGCGATAAAGCGAGAAATAGATAGAACGACCTGGGGGAGCCGTCGGCACCGGCCGCTCAAGCCCCGGTGTGCGCGGCGATGAGCTCCGACTCGCGGGCGGGGCTGAGACCGGCACGACGCTCCCGAGCCAAGCCCAGCTCGGTCTCCCAACGGAGCGCGTCCTCCACGGTCTCCGAGAGCGGGCGGGTGGTCAGGCCGGCTGCCTGGACCGCACGGGCGGAGCGAGCGTTGTGACCGGCGTCCTCCGACGGCACCCACAGCGGCAGCGAGTCCGGCCCGGACCAGGGCGCGACCCCCTGCGCGCGGAGCCACGGCTCCCCGGGGTCCACGAGGTCGGGCGAGGTTGCCGCTGCCGAGGCACACGCCGACGCGACGTCGGCGAAGCGCCGCCGCGGCCCGGTCGCGTCGAAGACACCCGCTGTCCGGCGTGCGCCCGCGTCGACGAGCCACGCAGCAAGGTCGCGGACGTCGACGAACTGCACGGGACTGTCGAGCGGGGGCACCAGGACCCGGTCGTCGTCCGTGCCGAGGGCGAAGCGTGAGGGCCAGTACCCGAAACGGTCGGACGGGTCGCCGTACCCGACGATCAGACCTGCTCGTGCGACGGTCAGCCTCTCGTCGGCAAGGTGGTCCCGGCACGCTGTTTCACATGAAACCTTCGCCTCGCCGTACGCGCTCGGGGGCGCGCTGCCGGTCCCGGTCCACGCCGGAAGCAGGGCGGCGGACTCGTCGGCGCCGGGCTCCGAGTGCTCGGCGTACACCGAGATCGTCGAGACATAGACCCAGTGCCTCGTGCGGGGTGCCAGCGCGGTCAGTCGCCGAGCGCACCTGCTCGGGCTCGCGGCTGACGTCCACGACCACGTCCCAGTCCTGGTCCGCCACGCCGTCGTACCCGTCGGCCTCCCACCGATCGCCGCGGACGAACGTGGTCCCCGGCGGGACGTCACCCGACTTCCCACGGGCGAGGCAGGTGACGTCGTGGCCCTCGGCCAGGGCCCGGGCGGCCACGGCGCCGCCCAGCCAGGCGGTTCCACCGAGGACGAGGTAACGCAGCTGACCGGTCATGGGGCCAAGCAGACCACCGGGCACCTGCTACCGACCAGCGAGTTCGCCCTGAGCGCAAACCAGGACGCCGGAGGGCTCAGCCCTTCTGGCGGGCCTGGCGCTCGGCACGCTTCTGCGCCTTGCGCTCGGCCCGGCGCCGCTTCTCCTCGACGTCGAGGCGCGCGGCCTCCTCCGGCGTGGGGGCGGTGCCGCCGTACGACGCGGGCAGCCACCACGAGCCGGGCGGCTGCTCCTCGGCAGGGTACGCCTTGATCGTCTCGGCCAGGAGCGTGCTCATCGCCGCTCGTAGCTCGGCGGTCTCCTCGACCGGGTTGGCGCCGCCCGGATGCATCGGCTCTCCGACGGTGATCGCGATCGTCTTGCCGCGCGAGAAGTCCTTCGGGTGGTCCTTGGTGAGGATCCGCTGCGTGCCCCACACGATCACCGGGATCAGCGGGACCCCCGCCTCGGCCGCCATCCGCACGGCACCGGTCTTGAGCTCCTTGATCTCGAAGCTGCGCGAGATGGTGGCCTCGGGGAAGATGCCGACGACCTCACCCATGCCCAGATAGCGCAGACCCTCCTGGTACGACGCGAGCCCCTCGCCGCGGTCCACCTCGATGTGGTGCAGCGAGCGCATGACCGGGCCGCCGATGCTGTGGTCGAAGATCTCCTTCTTCGCCATGAAGCGCACGAGCCGCTTCGACGGCTGCGCGGCGAAGCCGCCGAAGATGAAGTCGAGGTAGGAGACGTGGTTCACGGCGAGCAGGGCGGGGCCCGACGCCGGGATGTGCTGCGTCCCGCTCAGCTGGAACCTCAGCCCCAGCAGCTTGAACGCCGTCTTGGCAGTCCACACGACCGGGGGATAGGTGATGTCGCGCATCGGCTGCTCTCTTCGCTTCAGTGACCGGCCGACCGGGCGGCGGCGGCTCGAACAAGGGACTCCATGACGCCGCCGAGGTCGAGCCCCGCGGCCTGGAGGGACAGTGGGACCGTGGAGGTCTCGGTCATGCCGGGGGCGACGTTCACCTCGAGGAACCACACCGTCCCGTCGGCGTCGATCATCAGGTCCGAGCGGGACAGGTCGCGCAGCCCGAGCGCCTCGTGGGCGAGCACCGCCACCCGCGCACACTCGGCAGCAAGCGCGTCGTCGAGCTTGGCCGGTACGACGAACTCCGTGCTCCCTGCCGTGTAGCGGGCCGTGTAGTCGTAGACGCCGCCGTCGGGGTGGATGGAGACGATGGGGAGCGCCTGGGGCCCGTTGCCGGTGTCGATGACCGGTACGGCGACCTCCTGGCCCACGACCAGCCGCTCGACGAGGGCGGTGTCGCCGTACGCGAAGGCGTTGACCATCGCGCCGGGCAGCCCCTCCGCGTCCCGGACGACGGTGCAGCCGAGGGCCGACCCGCCCTTGGCCGGCTTCACGATCAGCGGCAGCCCGATGGTGGCGACGATGGCCTCCATGACCGCGGCCGCGCCGAGCTCCCGGAAGGTCTCGTGGGGCAGGGCGACGCTGTGCGGGGTGTTCAGGCCGTGACGGCCGACGATGGCCTTGGCGACGGGCTTGTCGAAGGCGGCGCGGCAGGCATTCGGCGGAGAGCCGACGTACGGCACCCCGACCAGCTCGAGCACCTCGCGGATCGCGCCGTCCTCCCCGGTCTCCCCGTGCAGCAGGGGTACGACGCACGCCGGCACGTCGCTGCGCAACGACGGCAGCAGGGTCGCGTCCACGTCGCGCTCGTCGACCTCGACCCCGGCGTCGCGCAGCGCCTCGGCGACCCGGCGGCCGGAGCGGAGCGAGACGTCCCGCTCGTGCGACAGCCCGCCGGCGAGCACGACGACCCGGCCTTCGACTGCATCCATCGTGTTGTGGCTCCTCAGGTGAGGTCGGTGTTGGGGGCTTCGTAGCCTCGGCGCAGGGTGGACCGGGCGGTGGCGCCGAAGGTCTCGCGGAGCTCGAGCTCCTCCTCGATCACGCCGACCAGCCGCCGTACGCCCTCACGGATCCGCTCGGGCGTCGGGTAACAGTAGGACAGCCGCATGCTCTGGGCCCCGAAGCCGTCGGCGAAGAACGCCGTGCCGGGCACGTAGGCGACCCGGGCGGTGACCGCGCGAGGCAACATCGCCTTCGCGTCGAGGCCAGGGGGCAGGGTCAGCCACACGTAGAAGCCCCCGTCGGGCACGTTCCACCGGGCGGCGGGCGGCATCAGGTCGTCGAGCGACTCGATCATCGCGTCCCGGCGCTCCCGGTACATCTCGCGGAACTCCTTGACCTGGCCCAGCCAGTCGTGGTTCGCGAGGTAGGCCGAGACCGCCATCTGTGAGAACGACGGCGGGCACAGGGTCGCCGACTCCTGCGCGAGGACGAGCTTCTCCCGCACGGCGTGGGGGGCGAGCGCCCACCCGACGCGGAAGCCCGGTGCGAAGGTCTTGGAGAACGACCCGAGGTAGATGACACCCTCGGCCTCGTCGGCCCGCAGCGCGCGGTACGGCTCGTCCTGGAAGCCGAGCAGGCCGTAGGGGTTGTCCTCGAGGATGAGGATGTCGGCCTCGCGGCAGATCTCGAGCACCTCGACGCGACGCTCAGGGGACATCGAGACGCCGGCGGGGTTGTGGTAGTTCGGGATCGTGTACAGGAACTTGATGGTCTTCCCCGCGGCCTTGGTCGCGGCGATCGCCTGGCGCAGCGCCTCGGGCACCAGGCCGTGCTCGTCCATCTCGGCGTGGACCACGTCGCACTCGTAGGCCTTGAACACGCCCAGCGCACCGACGTACGACGGAGCCTCGCAGATCACCACGTCGCCGGGGTCGCAGAAGATCCGGGTGACCAGGTCCACCGCCTGCTGCGACCCGACGGTCACCACGACGTCGTCGGGGTGGGCCTCGATCCCCTCGAGGCGCATCACGTCGCAGATCTGCTCGCGCAGCGCCGGGTCGCCCTGGCCGGAGCCGTACTGCATCGCGACGGCACCGTGGTCGCGGACCAGGTCGTTGATCGCCCCGCCCACGACGTCGAGGGGCAGGCCGGAGATGTTCGGCATGCCGCCGGCCAGCGAGACGACCTCGGGCCGGCTGGCCACGGAGAACAGCGCGCGGATCTCGGAGGCCGTCATCCCCTGCGTGCGGGCGGCGTACCGGTCGACGTAGCTGTCCAGCCGGGTGGCGCTGCGTCGTACTTCCTGGCGTCCTTCGTCCGGACCGTTCTCAGGCATCCCTGCTCCCGTCGGTGAACTACTAGGATGGATCATCCCGGCAGTCTCCTCATCATGGGGGTCACGACATGGGATCGAGCACGAGAAGGATCGCGCGGCTGACGCTCGACAACCTCGACGACCTGCCCTCGGCGTGCCGGGGCTGCGCCTTCTGGGAGCTCGACCCCGTCCACCGCGAGCGCGCGGCAGCCGCCGGCGAGAGTGCCTGTGAGAAGGAGGCCTGGGTCTCCCGGGTCCTGCTCGAGTGGGGCTCCTGCGGGCGGCTTCTGTACGTCGACGACGAGCCCGCCGGCTACGCCCTCTACGCGCCACCGGCCTTCGTCCCCGCAGCGGGGGCCTTCCCGACCTCGCCGGTGAGCGACGACGCGGTGCTCCTCGCCGCTTTGGTCGTTCGACCGGAGTACGCCGGTGGCGGGCTCGGGCGGGTGCTCGTGCAGGCGGTGGTGAAGGACGTGCTGAAGCGTGGTGGCATCCGCGCGATCGAGGCGTTCGGGGACCGGCACCCACCCGCCGACGGCGCGCCGGGCTGCGTGATCCCGGCCGACTTCCTGCTCCGGGTCGGCTTCAAGACCCACCGCCGGCACGCCCGCTACCCGCGGCTGCGGATGGACATGCGATCCGTGCTCAGCTGGCGCGAGGAGGTCGAGCAGGCCCTCGAGAAGCTGCTGGACGTGGTCCGTCCTCGGCCGGTGGCCTCGCCGTCGCCCGCCGAGCGCAGCGCAGCCAAGCCCATGGACTAGCCACGGACTACCGGGTCAGCGACGCCCGGACTCCAGGTACTCCTTGAGGCCGACCCAGTTCCGCCGCTCCCAGCCGGGACCGACCACGGCCAGCACCGGTGCCAGCACCCGCATCGGCCCGAGCAGGCCCATGTCCCAGTCCCAGCGCAGCCGCGTCCCGCCGTCGACCTCGTCGAAGGTGAGCGTCCCGTCGACTCTCATGTACGACGACCGCACCGACGTCCTGAGCCGGTGGGGCCGCTCGTAGTCGAGGACCTGCATCGTCATCGCACCCTTGGCGCCCATGCCCTTCGGCTCGGCCACGAACCGGGTGCCCTTGCCTATCGGCGCGTCGCCGACCTTCTCGGCGCGCACGATCCGTGGGTTGTACCTCGGCTCGTTGCGCTCGTCGGCGACGAGGTCGAACACCTCGTCGACCGGCGCGGCGATCGTGACCTCACCCGCGATGTGGGCCATCACGCTACCCCCTCCCGGGCCTCGGCCGACCCGTCCCCACGACGGTCGCACGACCGAAGGCGGGCAGGCCAGGGTCGTTGGTCGGGAGAAGCGGCCGACACCCGCCCGGTCTTCACCCGCCGTGGGTGAGGCGGCCGACGCCGCGAACCCGCAGGGTGGCAGCACGCCCCTTTCCTACAAGGATCGCAAGGAGAACCATGACCTCGCAGACCGCCCCAGAGTCAGCCTTGACCAGCATCGCCCAGGGCGACGCCCCCGTGCTCGAGCGCCTCGTCGCGATGAACCTGGACTCGTTGGAGGGTTCCGGGTTGGACGAGAAGACGTACTTCATGGTGCGGCTCGCCGCCCTCGTCGCCATGGATGCGGCGCCGGTGTCGTACCTGATGAACCTGGGGCTGGCCCGGGAGGCAGGCGTGACGCTCGAGGAGGCACAGGGCACGCTCATCGCGATCGCGCCGATGGTCGGCAGCGCCCGGGTGGCGTCGGCAGCCGGCAAGATCCTGCGGGCAGCCTTCGGGGTAGCGGTCGCCGAGGCGGAGACCGCGGTGCCCGAGCAGAGGAAGGCCTGACCCGGACCCGCGGGCGCGCTAGGCGGGCGGGGTGGCCCGCTTGACGGCGGCGCGCAGCTCGGAGAGCCGGAGCACGCCGGTCTTGCTGTCGGTCTCGGGCGTGAGGTACACGCGCTGCACCGCCACCACGACCGCCTCGGCCACCACGTCGCGGAAGGCGGGGTCGGCCAGCCGCGCCGCGTCGCCGGGGTTGGTGACGTAGCCGACGTCGATCCGCACCGCGGGCATCCGCGTGCGGCGGAGCAGGTCCCAGGTCTTGGGGTGCGTGCGGAGGTCTGCCAGGTCGGTGCGGGCGACGATCTCGCGCTGCACCAGGCTCGCGAACCGCTCCCCGACCGTGGACCGGATGCCACGCGAGTCGAGGCCGTAGAAGTACGTCGCGACGCCGGAGGCGTCGGGGTTGTTGGCCGCGTCGACGTGCAGGGAGACCAGGACGTTCGCCTGGGTGCGGTTGGCGAAGTCTGCCCGCTCCACCTCGGACGGGACCGCGCCGGGGTCCTGGGCGGCGGAGTGGGTGAGGAACGCCTGGACGCCGGTCGCCGTCAGCCGGCCCTCGATCCGCCGGGCGAGGTCCTCGGTGACGGCGGCAGCCTCGCGGGCGAGGGCAGGGTCGGTGACCGGCGGCTCGCCGGCGTCGATCACCACGACCTTGCCCGAGAGCTGGGGACCGGCGAGGCGGAGCTGCTCCTCGGCCCGGAGCGCGTTCGGCCGCCCGCCCTGCACGCGCGGAGCGAGCCGGGCCAGGGCCTTGAGGGTGGCCGGGCCGCAGGTGCCGTCGGCGGGCACACCGATGTTGCGCTGGAAGTCGCGCAGGCCCTGCTCGGTCTGGCTGCCGAAGAGCCCGTCGGCCCGGCCGACCCGGAAGCCGAGGCTGAGCAGCCTCTGCTGGAGCGTGAGCACGTCGTCACCGCACATCAGGTTGCCCGGGACGTGCGTGAGCAGCCTGTCGCCGAGCCCCCACCGGGCTTCGTCGAGGGACCGGTAGGTCAGCGGGCCCACGGCTCCGTCGGAGGTCAGGCCGCGTTGCTGCTGGAAGGCCCGGACGGCCCGGTCCACGGCCTCGTCGAAGACCGCGTCGGTCTCTGTCTCGGGTGTCGGCCCGCCCGGCTCCGCCAGCAGGCCGAGCGTGGACAACAGCGTGCGGATCTCGGCCACCGCGGTCCCGGTGTCGCCGAGACGGAAGACGCGCTGGTGCTTCGGGGCGTGTGTGGTCGGGCTCATCGATGCTCCTCCCATGGCGGTCGGTGTTGCGACAGCGAAAGAGGGCCGGCCCTTGGGAGGACGGCCGGCCCTCTTTCAGTCTGGTGTCATCGCCTCAGGCGATGAACTCGCTGAGCTCGTTGAGCAGAGCAGCCTTGGGCTTGGCACCCACGATCTGCTTCACGACCTCGCCGCCCTGGTAGACGTTGAGCGTCGGGATGCCGGTGACGCGGTACGTCGCGGGGGTGACAGGGTTCTCGTCGACGTTCATCTTCCTGAACGCCAGCTTGTCACCGTGCTCGGCGTTGATCTCCTCGAGGATCGGGGAGACCTGGCGGCACGGCCCGCACCACTCGGCCCAGAAGTCGACGAGGACCGGCTTGTCGGCCTTGAGCACCTCGGTCTCGAAGTTGGCGTCCGTAACGGCGTTGATGTTCCCCACTGGGGCTCCTTCGCGAATGGTCATCGGGTTTCAGTGTGCAGTAAACAAGGCGCTACCGACAATCCGGTTGGACCGGCGCCGGGCGCCGCCGGACGGGTCAGGCGCCGGCCGTCTGGACCTGCTCGGTGAGCACCTCGGCAGCGACCTGCGCGGAGCCGGTCTTGGCGGCGTGCTCGAGGTCGGCGATGAACCGCTCGGCGTCGAGCGCGGCGGCACAGCCGGTGCCGGCGGCGGTGATCGCCTGGCGGTAGTTGTGGTCCACCAGGTCGCCGCAGGCGAAGACGCCCGGCAGGTTCGTCTTGGTCGACGGGTGGTCCACCAGGACGTAGCCCTCCTCGTCGAGGCGGACCTGGTCCTTGAGCAGCTCCGAGCGCGGGTCGTGGCCGATCGCGATGAACAGGCCGGTCACGGGGAGCTCTCGCTCCTCACCGGTGACGGTGTCGACCAGGGTGAGCCCGGTGAGCTTCTCGTCGCCGTGGATCGCCTTCACGCTCGAGTTCCAGGCGAACTCGATCTTCGGGTCGCTGAAGGCCCGGTCCTGCATGATCTTCGAGGCGCGCAGCTCGTCGCGGCGGTGGATCAGCGTGACCTTGCTGGCGAAGCGCGAGAGGAAGGTGGCCTCCTCGATCGCGGAGTCGCCGCCGCCGACGACGGCGATCTCCTGGTCGCGGAAGAAGAAGCCGTCGCACGTGGCGCACCACGAGACGCCGTGGCCGGAGAGGCGGTCCTCGTTCTCGACGCCGAGCTTGCGGTAGCCGGAGCCGGTCGCCAGGATCACGGCGTGCGCGCGGTGCTGGTTGCCGGCGCCGTCGGTGACGA
The DNA here is from genome assembly GCA_963700365.1 of uncultured Actinomycetota bacterium. GTDB lineage: Bacteria > Actinomycetota > Actinomycetes > Propionibacteriales > Nocardioidaceae > Nocardioides_C. Next base: position 322,868 of record CAVOXG010000001.1, read on the forward strand.
CCTTGACCGGGCCGGTCAGGTCGACGGCGGTGACGTCGTCGGTCACGAGCTCGGCGCCGAACCGCTCGGCCTGCCCGCGCATGTTGTCCATGAGCTCGGGGCCCATGATGCCGTCGCGGAAGCCGGGAAAGTTCTCGACCTCGGTGGTGTTCATCAGCGCACCACCGGCCGTGACGGAGCCCTCGAACACCAGCGGCCGCAGGTTCGCGCGTGCCGCGTAGACGGCAGCGGTGTAACCCGCCGGTCCGGATCCGACGATGATGACGTTGCGTACGTCCTGGTCCGCCATGGTGACTCGTGCTCCTACGTTGTTGGGGTCGTGTCCTTCCGGGGACACAACCGATCCTAGGGGCGCGACATTCCCGACACCGGGAGGGGTATCCCGCGTCTAGCGCGCCTCGACCGTGGTCTCGGCGACCGGGGTGTGGCCGTCGTCACACACGTACACCTCGGCGGTACGACGTCCGTCCGTCCGGTGCCCGCAGCACGAGGACGGCCGGGTCGCCGTCTAGGCGCACCGACACCCAGTCGTCGCCGTCACTCAGCTCGAGCTGAACACAGGCACGGCGCGGTGCGCTCTGCGTCCGGCTGTTCCCGTCGAGGCCGAAGTCCTCGATCCGCTGGACGTCGACGGTCAGGGAGTCGCGCCGGAGGCGTGGCAGGTCGGCCAGGCCGGCGACCGACCCGTCCAGGGGCTGCGGAGCCTCCGCCGAGTCCTCCGCCGCCTTCCGGTCGGTCGTGGCCGCGGGGGCCTCCTCGTCCGCCGCAGCCCCGGCGCCGTCGGCGCTCTCCAGGCTCTCGGAGGCCGAGCCGCCCTCGGCCGTGACGGCCCCCATGTCGGCGCCACCCTGGTCGAGCACGTTGCCCACCCCGAGGCCCACCACCGACACCGCTGCCGCAGCGGCCAGCAGGGCGGGCCATCGCCTGCGGCGCCGCGAGGCCAGGTCGGTGACGCCTGCCGGTGTGGAGGCGCGCTCGGCGACCAGACCGGCGAGGACGTCGTCGAGCCGGGTGGCCACCTCGGGCGGCATCGGCTCGGCGGACCGCGGGCCGGACACCGCGGCGAGGAGCCGTGAGACCTCGGCCTGCTCGGCCTCGTCGGGTCGACCCTGCTCGTCGTACGGCTCGTTCACGTGCTCTCACCTCCCCGGGCGGTTCCTGTGCTTGGACGCGCCACGGCGTCCGGGGGTTCCGCCGCCCGCAGCCCGGAGAGAAGCGGCGCGAGCCGGGCCCGGCCCCGGAAGCACCTGCTCTTGACCGTGCCGACCGGGCACTCGAGGATCGCCGCGGCCTCCTCCACCGAGTAGCCCTGCATGTCCACCAGCACGAGTGCGGCCTTGTTGTCCGGCGACAGCGTCTCGAGAGCCGCGAGTACGGCGGACCTCCGCTCCTCGCCGAGGACCAGCTCGGCGGGGTCGGCGTGGTCCCGGCCCGACCCGGTGACCGTGCTCGTCGACAGGGCACCGCGGCCGGCGTACTCCTCGAGGTCGTCGGGAAGGGCGTCGGCGGCACGCACCTTCCGGCGGCGGAGCCGGTCGAGGCAGGCGTTGACGACCACCCGGTGCAGCCAGGTGGTCACCGCCGCGTCGCCGCGGAAGGACTCCGCCCGCCGGAACGCCGAGACCATCGCGTCCTGGAGCGCGTCGGCGGCCTCCTCGGGGTCGCCCATCGTGCGCAGCGCGACCGCCCAGAGCCGGTCGCGGTGGCGACGGAAGAGCACGCCGAACGCCTCGGGGTCGCCCTCGACGTGCGCGGCGAGCAGGGTGCGGTCGTCACGGACGTCGTCGCCCCCGGACAACCGATCAGCCCTTCACGACGATCTCGGCGATCCGGCCGCGGTAGTTGCCGCCCTCGGGAGGCAGCGAGGTCAGCCACACCACGAGGTACTGGGTGGTGACCGGCTGGTCGAGGGTCAGGTCGCTGCGCCCGCCGGCGTTGTTGGCCGCGGCGACGCGGCGGAGGCTCGCCACCTCGGTGGGGGCGCTGCTGCCCTCGGGGGCGGCGAGGACCTCGAAGCTGGTCGGGCTGCCCTGCACGGTGACCTGGACCGACGAGACCTCCTGCTGCTGGCCGAGGTCGACGACCAGGCCGACACCGTCCTTGAGCAGCCCGAACTTCGGGTTGCCGTAGTACTCCATCGTCTGCCAGGCGGTGGACGGGTCGCCGTCGATCGCGAGCGGTGCGAGCTCGGCGTTCTCCTCCCCGTTGCCCGCGGGCGGCGGGTCGAGGTCGCTGATGCTCGCGACCTGGATCGGCTTCGGCGGCTCGGGCGTCTTGCTGGCGCTGTCGGAGGGCTCCGCGCTCGGGTCGTCGCCCGAGCCGCGTCCCAGGTTGAAGGCGAAGATGATCGCGATCACGAGGAGCACGACCACGCCGAGGGCGCCGGCGAGACGCAACCAGTCACGGCTGTTGTCGCGGCCGCGCCAGTCGGTGCTCTCTTCCTCGTCGGGAGCGGCGTCGGGCCCCCAGACCGGAGGCAGCGAACCCGTGCCCTGGGCCGAGTGCATGCCCCGGACCGGGCCCGAGGGCTCGTCGGCCGCTGGGTCGTACCGGTGGGAGGAGGCCCGCGGCGGGCCGGGCGCGAACAGCGGCTTGGCCTCCGGCTCGGGCAGCGGCGGAGGAGGCGGCGGTGACGGCCGGCGGCGGGGGACGTCGTCCTCGAAGAGCGGACCTGCCGCCTGGGTGGCCTCGGGGTCCGTCGTACGGGTGGGCTCGGGCTCCCAGGTCGGCGGTGGGGCGGCCTGGGTCGACTCGAGGTCGTCACCGGGGGCACCGGTCACCGGCTGCCGGGCGGCGGCCGAGGGGCGGAAACGGGCGAGCTCGTCCTGCTCGATCGCCACCGTCGGCTCGTGGCCCACGGGGGCGGCGGTCGCCTCGCCGATGAAGTCGCTCAGCGCTGCGCTGACCTCCTGGGCGGTCTCGAGCGACGCCACGGCCTCGGTCGGGTTGAGCACCCGGTCGCAGATGGTGTCCAGCGCGCGGGGCACGCCGGCGCGGACCTGCCGGGGGCGGAGGATCCGGTCGTGGTCGCAGGGGGCGTCGGGCAGCCCGGACTGCTGGCTCCCCGGCCACTTGCCCACGAGGGTGGCGTACAGGAGGCCGGCCAGGTTGTAGACGTCGGACTCGTGGTCGCTGAGGACCCGTCCGTCGACGGTGGCCGGCTGGCGGGGCCCGTGCAGGACGGCGTCGACGACGAAGCCGATCAGCTTGACCGAGCCCGCCTCGGTGACCATGACGTTCTCGGGGACGAGCCGGCCGTGGGCGATGCCGTGGCCGTGGGCGACGGTGATCGCGTCCGCGACCTCCTTCACCAGCCAGGCGGCCCGACGCGCGGGCAGGGGCCCCTCCGCGAGCATCTTGTCCAGGGACATGCCGGTGCCCCACTCGTGCACGACGTAGACCACGCCGTCCTCGCGGGCGGCGTCGAGGACGCGCAGGAAGTGGCCCTCGGTGATGGTGGCCGAGGTGCGGGCAGCGACCAGGAGCGCCTCCGACCGCGGGTCGGACGTGTCGATCACGTTGACCGCGACGCTGCGGGCGAGCGTCTGGTCGATGGCGCGCCAGAACCTCGCGCCGTCGGTGTCCTGGACCAGATCCTCCAGACGGAAGCGTCCGGCAAGGACGGTCCCACGGCCGATCGGCTTGTCGGTCACGTCCCTCCTTGTTCCTTCGGCCCCGTGTTTCTTACCTCTCGCAAACTACATGCTAGGTGGCTCGACCCCGACCGAGCCGCGACGTGACCAGTCCTAGGACAGAGGTCACCTCCCGGATCCTCAGCGCCTTCGCGAGGACCAGGAAGACCACCACGTCGACGGCCGAGACGACCGCCAGGACCGTCAGCGCCCGGACCTTACCGTCGTCGTCGGGCCACAGGACGTCGAGGCCGAGCAGGGCGGCCCAGGCGACGCCGGTCGCCACCGCGGCCGCGGCCACCAGGCGCACCAGGAAGCCCACCAGCGCCGGGGTCTCCAGCCCGCCGAGGACGTGGCGGAGCACGCCGTACGACAGGGCGGCGCCGACGGCGTAGGCGCCGAGGTAGGCCGCGACGAGCCCGGACGCGACGTCGTCGCCGCGCATGAGCTCGGTCACAGCGAGAGCGAGGCCGATGTTGGTGGCGGCGATCACACACTGGACCCAGAACACCGTCCGGGTGCGCTCCAGGGAGTAGAACCCGCGGAGCATCAGGAAGTGGACCGTGAAGAACACCAGGCCGACCCCGAACAGGGCGAGCGGAAGGGCGTAGTCCGGGAACGCCTCGGAGGCCGCGCCCCAGCCGTAGACCACGTTGGCGAGGTCGCGGGAGACCAGCGGCAGCAGGAGTGCGAACGGGACGATGACGGCCAGCGCGGTGCGGAGCGTCGATGCGAGGTTGCGGCTCACCCCGGTGAGGTCGTCCTCGGCCGCACGGGCCGACAGCCGGGGCAGGATCGCGGTGGCCAGGGAGACGGTGATCACCGCGTGCGGCACCATCACCAGCAGGAACGACTGCGAGTAGATGGTGTAGCCGGTGCCGGGGTCGCCTCCGCCGGTGAGCCCCGACGCGGCGCCCTCGGAGGCCAGGCGTACGACGACGGAGTACGCGATCTGGTTGACGACGACGAAGAGCACCGTCCAGATCCCGAGCCGCAGGGTGTGGCCGAGGCCGGTGCCGCGGAAGTCGAACCGGGGACGGTAGGTGAACCCGGCCTGCTTCAGGTACGGCAGCAGCACCAGCAGCTGGACCACGATCCCGAGCGTGGCGCCGAGGCCGAGGAGCACCTCCTGCTCGGTGGTGTAGGCGCTGGTGTCCTGCTGGGCGGCCGGCCCGAACACGAACAGGTAGACGACGAGCACGAAGATCGAGATCACGTTGTTCGCGATCGGCGCCCACATCATCGGCCCGAACCGGCCGCGTGCGTTGAGCACCTGGCCGAGCAGGACGAACATCCCGTAGAAGAAGACCTGCGGCAGGGTCCAGCGCGCGAAGTCGATCGCGGACTCGCGCTGCTCGGCGAGGTCGGCGGTCCAGAACGACGTGTCGAGGAACACGCGCATCAGCAGCGGTGCGGCGACCACCATCACCACGGTGACGAGGCCGAGGAAGAGCGCGGCCAGCGTGACGATCCGGTTGGTGTAGGACTCGCCCCCGTCCGGGTCGTTCTTCATCGCGCGGACGAGCTGCGGGACCAGCACCGCGTTGAACACGCCTCCGGCCAGGAGGATGTACAGCATGTTCGGGATCGTGTTGGCGATGTTGAACAGGTCGGCGTGCAGGTAGGCGCCGAGCGCGGCGGCGAGGAGCGCGCCGCGCACGAACCCGCTGACCCGGGACACCACCGTGCCGGCGGCCATCACGGCGCTCGAGGAGAGGATGCTGCTGCGCTCCTGGTCCTCGGGGTCGGGCCGGCTCGGTTCGCTCACGTGGGGACGTCCTTCATCAGGGGGCCGTGGGTGCGCTTCCGGTCGCGCATCCGGCGCACGATGCGCATGCCGATCGCGGCGACGAAGACGGCGGCGCCGGTGCCCATGATCAGCCAGATGACCAGGCCCACCCGGCTGCTGCGGATCTTCACGACCGTGGACCGACCGAGGGGGCGGCCGTCCGACGTGGTGGGCACCAGCCGCACCGAGTGCACGCCGATGTCGGTGGCCCGGACGGGCAGCCGGACGGTCGCGCGCTGCTCCGGGCCGAGCGAGACCAGGTCCGGTGACCGGATCTCGAGCTCGTCGGTGCCGGTCTCGGCCTCGATGCCCACGGTCACCGGCTCGTCGAGGCCGTTGACGAGCGTGACCGCGAAGCTGCCGGTCTCGCTGGACATCGTCACCAGGTCCGAGCCCTCGATGTACACCTGGGACAGCCGGCGGTGCACCTGCTCGGAGATCTCGCGGGTGCGGGCACGGGCCCGGTCGGCGTAGGCACGCGCGTAGGTCGACGAGCCCAGCATCGCGGACCGGCCGACCTGCTCGTCGATGGTGTCGTTCTCGGTCAGCAGCGCCGCGAGCACGTCCCCGGCCGCTCCGAGCTCCTGGGTGGCGAGCACGTTGGCGACGGGGAGCTCGCGACGGCGCAGCCGCCGGGTGTAGGTGAGCTGTGCGTCGTACTCCTCGGCCTCGCTGAGCGCCCGGGCGGTGCCGAGGCTGACGGTGCGGAGCCACGGCTGGTCGAAGCCGTTGAAGAACGCCGCGCTGGACCAGTTGCGGCCCGGGTCCCACAGCTCCGGGGTCGAGACGACGAGCGGCCGGCCCGATCCGTGCTCGAGGCCGTGCACCGCCGCCTCGGCGAGGATCCGCTGGCGCAGCGCGAGCGCGCCGAACGGCGGGGTCGGGGTCGGGCCGCCGACGCGCGCGACCTCGCTGGTGAGCAGCGCCTGGCTGCCCTGAGGCAGGTCCACGGTGAGGGCCTTCGCATCGGCTGCGCGCTCGGAGAGCAGCAGCGGCAGCTCGGGGTCGAGGTGGTCGAGGGCGGCGTTGGGGATGAGCCCGCTCAGCGGTGCGACGACCGGCTCGGCCTCCACGCCGAGCTGCTCCATCGCCTCCTCGCTGAGCCGGTAGGCGTTCTCGAACGTGCCGCCGAAGTCACCGCGCAGGAGCGTCGCCACGTCGACGTCGCCGTACGGCAGCGCGAGCACCTCCTGCTCGCCGGCCCGCGCGACGAAGTCGTTGAGCCAGCCGCGTGCGACCTCGGCCTCCTCGGTCAGCGCGCCGAGCTGCTCCTCGGGGTTCTCGCCCTCGCCCTCCGCGGTCTCGCCGGGGGCAGGGCTCTCGGTGAGGGGAGTCTGCGGGACCGGGCTCGGTGACGCACTCGGGTCCGTCTCGTCCGCGACGGTCGGCGCGAGGTCGAAGGCCGGGTTCCCGTCGGACAGCGAGCGCGCGGCCTCGAGGACCGCGGGGTCCGCGACCCAGGTCAGGGGTACGTCGAACGCGGTCCCGGCCAGGTCGACGAGCCGTCCCAGCCTGCCCTCGTCCCCGAGCCGGCGCATCCACCCCTTGTCGTTGGCGAGCTGCCCCGCCGCGGTACGCCTCACCGGCGCCCGGAGCGGGACCACCAGCGACAGCGTCGTGTCGGGGGACGCCGTGTCGCGCATCAGCGGGATGAAGGTCCGGGCGCGACCGTCGGCGCCGTCGATGCGACCCTCCTCGTTGGTGCCGAGGACGTGCACGCCGATCCAGTAGACGCCTGCCCGGCCGAAGCCGAGCTCGGACACCGGCACCGAGAGCCGGTAGTCGGTGCTCTCGCCAGGATCGAGGTCGGTCACCTCGTCGTACAGCCCCTCGGCGGTGACCCGGGCGCCGACCTCGAGGGCCTCGTCGGTGGCGTTGGCCTCCTCGAGCTCCTCGGAGGTCGTCATCGGGTTGTCGGAGGCGAAGAGGAAGACCTGCAGGTCGCTCCAGGTGCTCCGGGAGCGGTTCCGGATCTCCCCGGTGAGGGTGACCTCGCCGCGTCGGGGGACCGACGACGGCGTCATCGACTCGATGCTGACCGCGAGCGGCTGCCGGTCGGCCGCCGCGACGGTCTTGGGTCCCTGCGGGTGGGCCGCGACGGGCACGGTGAGCGCTCCGGCGACCAGCGCCCCGGCGGTCAGCGCCGCTGCGGCACGTCCCAGACCTGCCTTGGCGCGTGCGGGGACGCGTCGTGCGGCAGGTGGGGTCACGCGGACGATGCTAACGGTCACCGATTCGGGCGGCGCAGGGTGCAACTAGAGTGGTCTGCCGTGTCCGAGAGCCCTGTGCGCATGAGCGAGGTCCAGCAGACCGCGGTGCGCGAGATGTCGCGCATCGCGCCCGTCATCGACGAGCTGGGGGCACGTTTCACCGAGGCCGGCGAGGAGATCGCCCTGGTCGGTGGCCCGGTCCGCGACGCCCTGCTCGGCCGTCTGCAGAACGACCTCGACTTCACGACCTCGGCCCGTCCGGAGGTCACCGAGCGGCTGGTCAAGGGGTGGGCCGACGCGACCTGGGACATGGGCCGCGCCTTCGGCACGATCGGCTGCCGACACGGGGAGTGGCAGGTCGAGATCACGACGTACCGCTCCGAGAAGTACGACCCCGACTCCCGCAAGCCCGACGTCGAGTACGGCGACACGCTCGAGGGCGACCTCGGCCGGCGCGACTTCACCGTGAACGCGATGGCGGTCTCGCTGCCCGGCCGGGAGTTCAAGGACCCGTACGGCGGACTGGTGGACCTCGCTCACCAGCGGCTGCGGACCCCCGGCCGTCCCGAGGACTCCTTCAGCGACGACCCGCTTCGGATGATGCGGGCCGCCCGCTTCGCCGCCCAGCTCGGCTTCGAGGTCGCCCCGGAGGTCGTCTCGGCGATGACCGACATGGCCGGCCGGATCGAGATCGTGTCGGCCGAGCGGGTCCGCGACGAGCTCGTGAAGCTGGTGTGCTCGCCGCACCCCCGCCGCGGTCTCACCCTGCTCGTCGAGACCGGCCTCGCCGACCACGTGCTGCCCGAGCTGCCCGCCCTGGCGCTCGAGCGTGACGAGCACCACCGGCACAAGGACGTGTACGAGCACACCCTCACCGTCCTCGAGCAGTCGATCGACCTCGAGCACCGCCTCGGCGAGGGGCCGGACTTCATCTCGCGCTTCGCCGCGCTGATGCACGACGTCGGCAAGCCCCGGACCCGCAAGTTCCTCGGCGACGGGACGGTCACCTTCCACCACCACGACGTGGTCGGCGCGAAGATCGTCAAGAAGCGGATGCGGGCGCTGCGCTTCTCCAACGACGAGATCGACGCCGTGTCGAAGCTCGTCGAGCTGCACCTGCGCTTCCACGGGTACGGCTCCGGGGAGTGGACCGACTCCGCCGTCCGTCGCTACGTCCGCGACGCCGGGGACCAGCTCGAGCGGCTGCACATCCTGACCCGGGCCGACTCCACCACCCGGAACAAGCGCAAGGCCGAGAAGCTGCGCCGGGCCTACGACCACCTCGAGGAGCGGATCGCCATGCTCGCCGAGAAGGAGGAGCTCGACGCGCTGCGGCCCGACCTCGACGGGAACCAGATCATGAGGCTCCTCGGCATCGGCCCCGGGCCCGAGGTGGGGCGCGCCTACAAGCACATGATGGAGCTGCGGATGGACCGTGGCCCGATGACCGAGGACGAGGCCACCGCCGCCCTGCTCGAGTGGTGGGCGACCGAGCCGGGCTGAGGAAATGTCCCGGCCGCCGGGTCCCGTCGCCCTAGGCTGCGTGCCATGAAGTCAGAGCTGTTCGCCCAGTCCAACCTCGAGCTTTCCGGCGCCCCGCGGTTCGCGCTGCAGAACTCCCAGCTGCTGCGGGTCTCCCTCGGTCCCGAGGTGCTCGCGGTCAAGGGGGCGATGGTCGCCTACCAGGGCCAGATCGCCTTCCACCACGAGAAGGCCGGCGGCATGGGCAAGCTCCTCAAGAAGGTGCTGACCAGCGAGGACATGCCGCTCATGCGAGTCAGCGGCCAGGGCGAGGTGTTCTTCGCCAACGAGGCCGGCTACGTGCACCTCCTCGAGCTCGACGGCGACGGGATCAGCGTCAACGGCGGCAACCTGCTGGCCTTCGACGCGAGCCTGACCTGGGACATCAACCGGGTGAAGGGCGCGGGCATCATGGCCGGCGGGTTGTTCAACACGACCATCCGCGGCCAGGGCACGCTCGCCCTCTGCACGGTCGGGCAGCCCGTCGTACTCGACTGCTCCACCCAGCCCACCTACGTCGACGTGGAGTCGGCGGTCGCGTGGTCGGCGGAGCTCGTGCCGCAGGTGGTGTCGAGCATGAACATGAAGTCGATGCTGCGGGGTGGCTCCGGCGAGGCGTTCCAGTACGCCTTCCACGGACCCGGGTTCGTGGTGGTGCAGCCCTACGAGTGGCGGGCCGAGGCGCAGCAGTCAGGGCGCGGCGGGGGCGGCGGGCTCGGGGACCTGTTCAGCGGCTGAGGCCGGTTCTGGACCGGGGGCCTCGTCACAGCTCGCGCAGCGTGGGTACGACGTGCTCGCCGAGCGCCCGCACGAAGCCGACCGGATCGCCCTGCAGCGGCATGACGTGCACCTCCTGGACGCCGAGGTCGGCATACCGGCGGATCTCCTCGAGGAACGCTGCCCCGCCTGCGGCGTCGGGGCCCACGGTCGGCGTTGTAGAGGACGGTCCGGCGGATGTCGTCGTACGTCCTGCCCTCCCGCTCGCACCACTCGCGCAGCACGGCGAGCTTGCCCGCGACGTGTTCCGGCCCGCTCCCGCGGCCCGCGAACACGTTGCACGCGTCGGCGTACCTCGCGACCAGCCGCAGGGTCTTGCGCTCGCCCTGTCCGCCCACCATCAGCGGCACGCGTGACAGCGGTTGCGGCGAGCAGATCGTCTCGGCGAGCTGGTAGTGCCTGCCCTGGAAGGGTCCGTTGTCCGGGCTCCACATCTGCCGGACGATCTGCAGCGTCTCCTCGAGCCGCTCGAAGCGCTCTGCCAGAGGCGGGAAGGGAACGCCGAGCGCACGATGCTCGCGTTCGTACCAGGCCGCACCGATGCCCAGGGCCGCGCGTCCGCCGGAGAGACAGTCGAGCGTGGCGACCGTCTTGGCCAGGATGCCGGGGTGCCGGTAGGTGACTCCGGTCATCAGCAGCTGAAGCTCGACGGTCGAGGTGTGGGCCGCGAGGAAGCCGAGCGCGGTGTATCCCTCGAGCATCGGCTCGGTCGGGTCGCCGAGGAACTCGAGCTGGAGGTGGTGGTCCATGAACGACAGGTTGTCCAGGCCCGCCTCCTCGGCGGCCGAGCCGACCGCGGCGAGCGTAGGCGCGATCGCTGCCGGGCCGCCCGGAAGCGTGAAGCTCACCAGGTGCACGCCGAGCCTCATGGCGTCTCCAGAGTGTTCGAGGAGCTGAGTCCGGTCAGTCGGGCACTCACGTCCCAGAGCCGGCGTGCGACCTGCCCATCGTAGGACCGAGGTGCGGAGCGTCTCGGGCGCGCGCCGATGAAGTACCGCCCGCTCACATCCGCGACCTCGGGCGACGAGGCGAGGTAGACAGACGTGGCTGCCCCCTTTTCCGGTGACTTCATGAACGGATGCACGAACGGCAGCATGGCCCGCATCCACCCGCGAGCGTCCTCCCGGCCGAAGTCCGTGGCGACGACGCCGGGGTGAAGCGCGTTCGCCGTGACCCCGGTGCCCTCGGTCCGGCGGGCGAGCTCGTAGCTGAACAGCACGTTGGCCAGCTTGGACTGGTTGTAGGCACGCTGGCCGTTGTAGTCGTGCTCCCCTTGAAGGTCCTCGAAGTCGATCCGTCCCATGGCCTGCGCTCCCGACGACACCGTGACCACGCGGGAGGGGCTGCTGTCCTTCAGCCGCTCCAGCAACAGGTTGGTGAGCAGGAAGGGCGCGAGGTGGTTCAGCGCAAAGGTGTGCTCCAGGCCGTCGGCCGTGACGTGCCGGTGAGCCCAGTAGCCGCCGACGTTGTTGACGAGCACGTCGAGGCGTCGATAGGTGGTGAGCACCGCCTCGGCCAGGCGGCGCACCTCGGCCTGTGACGACAGGTCGGCGACGAACACATCCACCGCGCCCAGGCCGGCCGGCGTGCGGAGCTCCTCGGCGACCCTCCGCGCTCTGTTCCCGTCCCGGCCGACGATGCCGACCCGGGCCCCGAGCCCGGCGAGCGCCTCGGCGGTGGCCCGCCCGATGCCGCCGGTGCCTCCGGTGACCAGGACCGTCCTGCCCTGCATCGGGCCGGGGGTCGTCATGTCAGCGGACGATCTTGAAGTTGAAGGCCGGGGTGCCCAGAGCGCCCCAGAGGCGCAGCCAGACCGGCAGCAGCATCTCGGTGCCACGAGCGGTGCTGATGTCGCCGAGGTCGACCACGTCTGTGTGGCCCATGCTCCGGAGGAGCTCGGTCACCGTCTCCTTGGCCGTCACGTCGTCGCCGGAGACGAAGACCGAGTGGTCGCCGCCCGCAAGCTGCTTGGGGTTCGCCATCAGGTGGGCGTTCATGGTGTTGAGGGTCTTCACCACCTTGGCGTCCGGGAAGGCTCGCTGGATCTGTTCGCCGAGGGAGTCGGTGTCCTTCACGAAGAGGGTCGGCGGCATGCCCTGTGAGAAGTCCAGGGGGTTGGCCACGTCGATCAGGACCTTGCCGGCCAGGTTGGCGGCGCCCGCTGCGGTCAGGACCTCGAGCGACACGGTGCCGCCCGTCGCGTTGACGACGAGCTCCGCGGACGAGGCAGCGTCGTGGAAGGTGGCCAGGGGAACCGTGGGGTGCTCGGTCGCCCACACGCCGATCCCGGGATTGCCCATGGCGTCGGGTTCGGTGCGGGCCAGCGCCACCCCGGGGCTGCGGGTCCCGAGGACGACGTCGTGGCCGAGCTCGTCGAGCCGGGCGGCGAGGGCCTGTCCGACCATTCCGGTGCCGAGTACAGCGATGTGCATGGGTCCTCCAGGGACGCGGGTGGGTAGACAGGTCTGTCTATCTAGGGTGGAGACGCTAGCAGACAGACCTGTCTACCGGCAATATCGAGGCAGACAGATCTGTCTGCTTGAATGGGGTCATGACGTCGACTGAGCCCGCACCCCGAGTGAGCCAGGCACGGGAGCGGATCCTGGACACCGCCTTCCGACTCTTCTACGCCCGCGGCATCCGGGCTGTGGGGGTCGACACGATCATCGCGGAGTCGGGGGTGGCCAAGGCGACCTTCTACAAACACTTTCCGGCGAAGGACGACCTGGCTCTGGCGTATCTCGACAAGGTCGACGCGGTGTGGACCGCGCAGCTGCGCTCCGCCGCAGAGGCCGCGGGGGATGACCCCGCCGACCAGATGGTCGGTCTGTTCGATGCCCTGGCCACGGCCTGCCGGCGCGACGGGTACCGCGGCTGCGCCTTCATCAACGCGGCGGCTGAGGCCGTTCCCGGGTCGCCGGTGCACGACCGGACGGTGGCTCACAAGCAGCAGGTGCTGGACTGGGTGAGCGGCCTTGCGACGGCTGCTGGCGTATCGGACCCGCCCGGCCTCGCCCGCTCCCTGACGCTCCTGCTCGACGGTGGCCTCGCGAGCGGTTCCCTGGACGCGAGGCCGGACGCTCCGGCGGTGGCCAGAAGCAGCGCGCGCGTGCTCGTGGACGATGCCCTCGGGCGATCTACCGGCTGATAGGTCCGGCTACCTGCGAGCGTGTCGCTTCGAGGCGCGTGCGTAGAGGAGTGCAGTCGCGACGTAGCCCAGCGCGATCACGACGAGCATCGCGGGCGAGCGTCCGTTGTCCGGGAGCACGGCGGCCGCCACCGCCGCCGCCGCCACGAAGGCGACGTTGAAGATCACGTCGTAGAGGGAGAAGATCCGGCCGCGGTAGGCGTCGTCGACACCGGCCTGGACGAGGGTGTCGACGCAGATCTTGATGCCCTGTGACGCGACGCCGAGGAAGTACGCCGACACCAGCAGCGCGACCTCGGTGAAGAAGAGGCCCGGCATCAGCTGGGTCACCGCGGCCGCCACGAGCAGGGTGATGATCCAGACCCGCAGCGTGACCCGCTCGGTCACGAACGGGGTGATGAAGGCGGCGCTGATGAAGCCCGCCCCGCTGACCAGGATCGCGAGAGCCAGGCCGTTGAACGCCGCGTCGGTCTGGTCGGGGGCGTTGAAGTAGTTGCGGTGCAGCAGGATCAGCATCACCGTCGAGATGCCGAAGAAGAACCGGTGGGCGCCGATGGTGGCCAGGCCGTGGGCGGCGGTACGACGGTGGCCCAGGTGCATCAGGCCGTCGATGAGCCCGCGGGCGACGTGGCGGGCCGCCTCCCGGACGGCCGGTCGGGTCGGGTCGTAGGCCGGTCCGAGGAGCGGGCGGGGGATCCTCAGGGCGAGCAGCGCGGCTGCGCCGTAGATCACCGCGGCGGTCACCAGCACCACCACGTCGCCGTCGATCGCGGTGTCCTCGAACAGCACCCTGCCCGTCGTACCGGCGGCGACGCCGAGGAGCGAGGCCAGCGTGCCGCTGGTCGGGGTCACCGCGTTGGCCATGATCAGGTCGGGCGGGTCGACGACGTGCGGGAGGGAGGCGGACAGGCCGGCGAGCAGGAACCGGTTGACCGACAGCGCGGACAGGATCAGCACGAACAGCAGCGGCCCGCCGAGGTCGGCCGCCACCCCGCCGGCGATCACGCCGACGAGCACGACACGTATCGCGTTGGACACCACGAGCACCTGGCGCCGCGACCAGCGGTCGAGGAACACGCCGACGAACGGGCCGAGGATGCTGAACGGGAGCAGCACCACCGCGAGAGCCGCCGCGATGCCGGCCGGCGAGGGCGCCTGCTGGGGCGAGAAGATGACGTACGACGCCAGCGCGACCTGGAACACGCCGTCGGCGAACTGGCTGGTGACCCGGACCGCGAAGAGCCGACGGAACCACCGACCGCGCAGCAGGTGCACCAGGTGCCGCCACGTCGTCACGCCGATCGGTCCCTTCCCCTGGCCGTCCCCGCCCCCGATCTTCCCAAGTCCTCCTGGGAAAGGGTCACTCCCCTCGACGAATTCGCCGCGGGGAGTGACCCCTTACCCAGATACCTGGGGAAAGTGCGCGCGGGTCAGCGCTCGACGTCGCCGCGGATGAACGCCTCGAGCTGCGCACGGCCCTGGTCGTCGGGCATCTGCACCGGCGGGGACTTCATCAGGTACGTCGACGCCGAGAGGATCGGGCCGCCCACACCCCGGTCGAGCGCGATCTTCGCGGCGCGGACCGCGTCGATGATGATGCCGGCGCTGTTGGGGGAGTCCCACACCTCGAGCTTGTACTCGAGGTTCAGCGGGACGTCACCGAAGGCGCGGCCCTCGAGGCGGACGTAGGCCCACTTCCGGTCGTCGAGCCACTGGACGTAGTCCGAGGGGCCGATGTGCACGTTGCGGGCGCCGAGGTCGTGGCCGATGTTGGAGGTGACGGCCTGGGTCTTGGAGATCTTCTTCGACTCGAGGCGGTCGCGCTCGAGCATGTTCTTGAAGTCCATGTTGCCGCCGACGTTGAGCTGGTAGGTGCGGTCGAGCACCACCCCGCGGTCCTCGAACAGCTTCGCCATCACGCGGTGGGTGATGGTCGCGCCGACCTGGGACTTGATGTCGTCGCCCACGATCGGGAGACCGGCGTCCTCGAACTTCTTCGCCCACACCGGGTCGGAGGCGATGAAGACCGGGAGCGCGTTCACGAAGGCGACGCCGGCGTCGATGGCGCACTGGGCGTAGAACTTCGCCGCCTCCTCGGAGCCGACGGGCAGGTAGCAGACCAGGACGTCGGCCTTGGTCTCCTTGAGCGTCGCCACCACGTCGACCGGCTCCGCGTCGGACTCGTCGATGGTCTCGCGGTAGTACTTGCCGAGGCCGTCGAGCGTCGGCCCGCGCTGGACGTTCACGCCGGTCGGCGGGACGTCGGTGATCTTGATGGTGTTGTTCTCGGAGTTGTTGATCGCGTCGGAGAGGTCGAACCCGACCTTCTTCGCGTCGACGTCGAACGCAGCGACGAACTCCACGTCGGACACGTGGTAGTCACCGAACTTGACGTGCATGAGGCCGGGGACGGAACCCGAGGGGTCGGCGTCCTTGTAGTACTCGACACCTTGGATGAGGGAGGTCGCGCAGTTGCCCACTCCCACGATTGCTACACGTACCGAACCCATCGGGCTCTCCTCACTAGCTATGCGTTTTCTGTCGGTTGGTTGTCCAATGGGCTCTTCTTCTGCCCTGCGGTGTGCTCAGCGGCGATCAGGTCCGAGAGCCAGCGGACCTCCCGCTCGACCGACTCCACGCCGTGGCGTTGCAGCTCGGTCGCGTAGCGGTCCATCTCCTTCTGCGTGCGGGCGAGCTGGGACTGCACCCGCGCGAGCCGCTCCTCCAGTCGGGTACGTCGACCCTCCAGGATGCGCAGCCGGATCTCCATGTCGGTGCGGCTGAAGAACGCGAACCGCACGTCGAAGCTGTCGTCCTCCCAGGCCGACGGCCCGGCCTGGCCCATGAGCTCGTTGAAGCGCGCGTCGCCGGCGTCGGTGAGCTCGTAGACGATCCGCTGCCTGCGGCTCACACCGGCTCCGCTGCCCGTCGTACCGGTGGACGCCGGTGCCTGCTCGGCGATCCAGCCGGCCTTGAGCATCCGCTTCAGCGCCGGGTAGAGAGAGCCGTAGGACAGCACGCGGCCCCAGCCGAGCACGATGTTGAGCTGCTTGCGGAGCTCGTATCCGTGCATGGGCGACTCGTGCAGCAGTCCGAGGACCGCGAGCTCGAGGGTGTCGCCGCCGCGCCGTGCCACGTCTGACCATCTTCCCGGAGTAGTAGCGGAAGCACCTATCGTAGCGATATATCGAGGCGACGACATACAGCCGGGTGCAGGTGACCCACGTCGCACCTTTGGCCCGGTTCGGGCGGTCCCCCGTACCCTCTACTCCAGCAGATCGTTCGACCCCCCTGCCCCGGAGAGAACTCTTGAGTGCACAGCGCAAGCCCAGCACGCCCCCTGGTGGCCGACGGAGCACCCCGCGCAACAGCGGCGGCAGCCGCAGCGCCGGCGGCAAGAAGGCGGGCACCGGCCCCAAGCGGAGCCTCGGCCGCCGGATCCTGAAGTGGGGGCTCATCGCCGGTTTCGTCGGGATGCTGTTCGGCGTGCTCGGGTTCGCCTACGTGTACGCCGCCACCGACATCCCGGACCCCAACGAGGAGTTCCAGACCCAGACGTCGTTCGTCTACTTCGAGGACGGCAAGACCGAGATCGGCCGCTTCGCGGAGCAGAACCGCGTGAGCATCCCGCTGTCGGAGGTGCCGCAGCACGTCCAGGACGCGATGGTCGCGGCGGAGAACCGCACCTTCTGGGAGGACCGGGGCCTCGACCCGAAGGGGATCCTGCGCGCGGCGTTCAGCAACGCGACGAGCGAGTCCACGCAGGGAGCCTCGACGATCACCCAGCAGTACGTGAAGATCCTCTACCTCTCGCAGGAGCGGACCCTGACGAGGAAGGTCAAGGAGGCCTTCCTCAGCCTCAAGATCCACAACCAGAAGTCCAAGGAGGAGATCCTCCAGGGCTACCTGAACACCATCTACTTCGGCCGCGGCGCGTACGGCATCCAGGCCGCGGCGCAGGCCTTCTTCGAGAAGGACGCGAAGGACCTCAGTGTCCGCGAGGGAGCCGCGCTGGCCGCGATCCTCAACCGGCCGAGCAGCTTCGACCCGGCCGACGGGCGTGAGTCGCGCCAGCTGCTGATGGAGCGCTACCAGTACGTCCTCGGCGGCATGGTCGACATGGGTGTGCTCGACGCCGCCGCCGGCGAGAAGGCTGCCCGCAAGCTGCCGAAGTTCCCCGAGATCAAGGTGCAGGACAGCCTGGGCGGGCCGAAGGGCTACCTGCTCACGCTCGTGCAGTCCGAGCTGCGCGAGCTGAACTTCACCGACGCCGAGATCGAGGGCGGCGGCCTCCGGGTCACCACGACGTTCTCGAAGAAGATGCAGCGGGCCGCCGTCGCCGCGGTCAAGGAGGAGCGGCCCCGCGAGAACGCCAAGGGCGTCAACATCGGGCTGGCCGCGGTGGAGCCCGGCACCGGTGAGCTGAAGGCGATGTACGGCGGCCCGGACTACGTGAAGGACCAGCGCAACTGGGCGCTGACCGGCCGTCAGCCCGGATCGACGTTCAAGCCGTTCGCCCTGGCCGCGGGCCTGCTCAACGACATCAGCCTCTTCGACGTCTTCGACGGCAACACCCTCACGCTGCCCGACGGCATCGAGGTCAACAACGAGGGCGCCACCCAGTACGGCCCGGTCAACATGCTCACCGCCACCCAGGAGTCCATCAACACCGCCTACGTCGACATGACGATGGAGATGGAGGGCGGCGCGCAGGAGGTCATCGACGCCGCTGTCTCGGCCGGCATCCCGCGCAAGGCGGGGGGCCTCAGCCCGGACCCGACGATCACGCTGGGCACCGCCGACATCAAGCCGGTCGACCTCGCCGCGGCGTACGCCACCTTCGCCAACAAGGGCAAGCGCAACGACTGGTTCGTGGTCAAGAAGGTCGTCGGCCAGAACGGCGACGAGCTCTACACGCACGAGAAGTCGGAGAAGCGCGCCTTCCCCGAGGACGTGAACTCCAACGTCGTGCACGCCCAGCAGCAGGTGGTCCAGAGCGGCACCGGCACCGAGGCCCTGCGGCTCGGCTGTCCGGCGGCGGGCAAGACCGGTACGGCGAACCTCCGGCCGGACACCCCGGGCGTGACGTCGGCGTGGTTCGCCGGCTACACCCCACGCCTGTCGGCGTCGGTGATGTACGTCAAGGGCAAGGACGGCACCGGGAACCTCGACGGGGTCGGCGGCCTGACCGACTTCTACGGCGGTGCCTACCCGGCCCGGACCTGGACCACCTTCATGGAGAAGGCGCTCACGGGCAAGGAGTGCGAGGAGTTCCCGGAGGTCGACTACGTGAACGGGTCGCCGACCCCGACGTACACCCCGGAGCCGACCGTCGAGCCGTCGCCCACGGCGGAGAGCCCGTCGCCGACGGAGGAGTTCACGCCGCCGGGCCAGGAGAAGAAGACGCCGACCCCGACGCCGACCCCGACCCCGACGCCGACCCCGACGCCGAGCCCGACCCCGATCTTCCCGCCGCCGGAGGAGTCGACCCCGCCGCCGGGCCAGAACACCGACGGCCCGGGCAACGGCAACTGACGTGAGAAGGGGGGACGCCCGGCCCTCGCTCGACGACCCCGTGGTGACCGCCGCCTCGGAGGTCGCGGGCGGGCCGGTCGGCGAGCACGCCGCGCCACACCCGTGGTGGACCCCGGTGCGTGTCGTGGTCGCGGTCGCGGCGCTCGCGTTCGTCCTGGGCATGGTGCAGAAGACGCCGTGCGTGGCGACCAACTGGACCGACAGCGACGTGCGCTACGGCGCGATGTGCTACTCCGACGTCCCCTACCTGTACACCGGGCGGGGCTTCGCGGAGCTGGCCGTGCCGTACAGCGACACCGGCGGGCGCTACCAGGTGCTGGAGTACCCGGTGGTGATCGGCTACTTCGCCTACGGCGCCGCGGTGCTGACCCAGCTGGTCACCGGGGACGTCGACCTCGAGGGACGCCGGGCGATGCCCGTGGAGCAGGTCCACGCCGCCCCCGGCGTGGGCGACGAGGCCGGGCTGTACTTCATGGTCACCGCGATCCTGCTCGGCGCGGTGCTCCTCGTCGCGGCCTGGTTCATGGCCGGAGCCCAGCGCGGACGCCCTTGGGACGCGATGCTGTTCGCGGCCGCGCCGGCCCTGGTGCTGACGGGCCTGATCAACTGGGACATCCTGGTCGTCGCCCTCGTGGCGGGCGCGTTCTGGGCGTGGGCCCGTGGCCGTCCGGTGCTCACCGGCGTGATGATCGGCCTCGGGACGGCCACCAAGCTCTACCCGTTGTTCCTCCTGGGCGCCCTGCTCGTGGTGTGCCTGCGGAACCGCCGGATGCGGGAGTTCTTCGTCGCGACCGGGCGGCCGTGGGGGCGTGGCTGGTCGCCAACCTGCCGGTGATGCTGTTCGGCTGGGAGCAGTGGAAGGTGTTCTGGTCCTTCAACTCCGACCGGGGCGCGGACCTCGGGTCGCTGTGGCTGGTCTGGCAGCAGGCGGGCCACACCGTGAGCCCCGCGACGATCAACCTCGTGTCCTGGGCGTTCTTCGGCGCGGTCTGCCTCGCCGTCCTCCTGCTCGGCCTGCTCGCCCGTCGTACCCCTCGCGTCGCGCAGCTCGCGTTCCTGATCGTGGCCGGCTTCCTGCTGGTCAACAAGGTGTACTCACCGCAGTACGTGCTGTGGCTGCTGCCGCTCGCGGTGCTCGCCCGGCCGCGGTGGCGCGACCTGCTGATCTGGCAGGCCGGCGAGATCTTCTACTTCGCCGCGGTGTGGCTCTACCTCGGCAACTTCACCGCGTCGAGCGTCAGCGGCGCACCCGACCGGCTCTACTGGCTGGCGATCTTCGTGCGGGTGGCCGCCGAGGTGTACCTCATGGCGGTGGTGGTCCGCGACGTGCTGCGCCCCTGGCACGACCCGGTGGCCGAGGAGCCGGTGCCCGCCCGGCCCGTGCGGGCGGTCAGCTGACGACGGTCCGGTCGACGGTCGTGGTGGTGAAGCGCACGCGTACGTCGACCTCCTCGCCGACCTCCGGCACCGCCGCGCCATGAGGCAGGAAGAGCATCGACGCCTGCATGTGCGGGGGCTCGGCGAACAGCCGGTGCTTTCCTCCGATCGTGTACGGCGAACGAACGAAGCCGGCCGCGTCGAGGCCGCCCTTGGCCAGGGTCACCGCGCGCTGGCGCAGCCCCTCCGCCGCGGGTGGCGCCTCGAGCCCGATGCCGTGCGCGGTGCCGCCGGAGACGACGAGGATCGTCCCGGACTTCGGCGCGGTGCGTCCGCGGTAGCCGAACACGTCGCCCCGCTCGACCGGATGCGCGTCGAGCACGGTCGCCCGCACGGACAGGGCGCCGCGGTCCCCGAGCCACAGGCCGGTGCCGACCCGGGGACGCAGCTCGTAGTCCGGGTAGGACGCGGACAGCCGGGCGAACTCGTCCTCGGTGAGGTGGGAGACGAACACCCGGTGGGTCGGCAGGCCGGCGGCCACGATGTCGGTCATCAGCCGCTCCACCTCGGCAAGGTGGGAGCCATGGGCCATCGGCAGGTGCAGGGCGGCGCCCTCCACCCGGACCGCGTCGGTCAGCAGCTCGCCCGCCTCGCGCAGCTCCCGGGCGGTGAAGCCGTGACGGCGCATCGAGGTCATCCGCTCGAGCACGACGCGGGGCCGGTCGTCCCGGGCCGCGAGCGCCAACAGGTCCTCGATGCGGCCGACGGTGTGGACCACCCGGTCGTCGTACTCGAGTGCGTGCTCGAACGGACGCCACGGGGTGAGCACGAGGATCGTCCCGTCGAAGCGCGTCCGGACGTCCTCGACCTCGGCGTAGGTGCCGACCGCGACGGTGTCCACGCCGAGCCAGGCGGCCTTGCGGGCAAGGCGGGCGTTGCCGAAGCCGTAGCCGTTGCCCTTGATCACGGGCACGATCCCGGGGAAGGCCTCCAGGACGCCGCGCAGGTGTGAGCGCCAGCGGTCGCCGTCGACGTACAGGCTCAGTGACATCTCAGATCCCCCTCAGCCCCGCCGCTTCATGTACATCGCGAAGGCCTTGTAGAGCAGCGGCTGCAGCGGGAGATCCCACTCGCCGGCGTACTCGACGGCCTCACCGCCGGTGCCGACCTTGAACTGGATCAGGCCCACGTGCGGGTCGTCCGGGTCGAGGGTGTCGGTGATCCCGCGCAGGTCGTAGACGTCGGCGCCCTCGGCGAGCGAGTCCGAGATCATCGCCCACTGGGCGGCGTTGGAGCCGCGTACGTCGCGCTTCTCGGTGGACGAGGCGCCGTAGGAGTACCAGGTGTGGCCGCCGACCCGGACCCAGATCGTCGCCGCGACCAGGTCGCCCTCGTGCCGCGCGAGGTAGAGCCGGATCCGGTCGGGCTCCTCCTCGAGCAGTGCGCGGAACATCGTCTGGAAGTACGACAGGGGGCGCGGCGTGAAGTGGTCGCGCTCGGCGGTGTGCTGGTACAGCTCGTGGAACTCCGCGAGCGCCGGCTCGAGGTCCTCGTTGGCGACGCGGGTGACCTCGACACCCTCCTTCGCGGCCTTCTTGATGTTGCGGCGCCACTGCTGGTTCATGCCCTTGAGGACGTCGTCCTCGGTGCGGCCCTTCAGCGGGATCTGGAAGTTGTAGCGCGGCTGGCCGGCGGCGAACCCGCCCTCGACGGCCTGGAGCCTCCAGCCGAGGTCGGCCAGCTGGGACAGGACCCGGGCGCCGACCTGGGAACGCTCGGCCGGCGCGATCTCGGTGAGTCTCGTGACGGACTCGTCGGCGACGCCCTTCTTCACGTCCGCCGCGCTCCAGCGCCGGGTGACGACCGGCGGGCCCATGCGGACGCCGAACGCGCCCTGCTCGGCGAGGTGCTTGGTCATCGGCGCGAGCCAGTCGCTCAGCTCGTCGGCGCTCCAGTCGATGACCGGGCCCTCGGGGAGGTAGGCGAGGTACCGCTTGACCTTGGGCAGCTGCCGGTAGAGGACGAGCGCCACGCCGACGAGCTCCTCGGTTCCCGAGCCCGTCGCAGGCCGGAACCAGCCCAGGGACTCGGGCTTCCACTCGCTCTTGACCTTCGCCCACGCCGGGGTCTGCAGGAAGCTCGCCGACCTCTGCTGCCTGATGAAGCCGAGGTGCTCTTCGGGCGTGATGGTCCGGACGGTCAGGGGGTGGTGGTCACCCGCCCGAGCCTAACGGGCGCAAGTCGGCGGCCGGAGCCCGCTCGGCCCAGAGCCGGGAGCGGAGCCAGTCGAAGTCGGCCAGGTGGGCGGCGGCGGGGCCCGGGGTCTCGCAGACCACGGGCGCCCCCGCGTCCCGGATCACCGCGGCGAGCTCGTCGGGCTCGATCTTCCCGGAGCCGAAGTTGGTGTGCCGGTCGGCGCCGGAGTCGAACGCGTCGCGGCTGTCGTTGGCGTGGACCAGGTCGATCCGGCCGGTGATCGCGAGCACCTTGTCGACCACGCCGGTCAGGTCGATGCCGCCCGCGTGGGCGTGGCAGGTGTCGAGGCAGAACCCGACCTGCTCGGCGCCCTCGGCCTGGGCGATCGCGTCCCACACCCGGCCGATCCGGTCGAGGTGCCGGGCCATGGCGTTCTCACCGCCGGCGGTGTTCTCGATCAGCAGCGGGATCTTGATGTCCGTGGCCTCGACCGCCTTGCGCCAGTTGTCGAAGCCCTTCTCGGGATCATCACCCTGGTTGACGTGGCCGCCGTGCACGATCAGCCCCTTGGCGCCGATCGAGGCGGCGGCGTCCATGTGCTGCTGGAGGAGCTTGCGGCTCGGGATCCGGATCCGGTTGTTCGTGGTCGCGACGTTGATGATGTACGGCGCGTGGACGTAGAGGTCGATGCCGTTCTCCTCGGCCGCGGCCCGCAGGGCGTCCGCCCCTCCGTCGTACCGGAACTCCGGGCCCTTGTAGCCCTGCGGGTCACCGAGGAAGAACTGGGTGAGCGTCGCCCCGCGGGCGAGCGCCTCGCCGATCGGGTCCTGCTGGTCGACGTGCGCGCCGATGCGGAGCGTCTCTGCGGTGGTGGGCTCAGGCATGGCTCCCAAGCCTAGGTGCCGTCGCCGACACCGCCACCGCGGGCTGTGGACGACGATTTCGTCGGCCTCCGCGCGCGCTGATACCCTTGGGCGTCGATCGGCTCGACCCCAAGACATGAGTGGGCGTCGGGCCGTCGGTACGTCGCAGCCGCGTCGATGCCCGTCCGGGCAGCAGCGGGTACGACGGACGCAAGCCCTCCTGCCACGGAGATGCCGTGGCCGCCTGAGTCCGAAGGAGGTGGAGACCGCTTTGCGTGCCTATGAAGTGATGGTCATCCTCGACCCCGACCTCGAAGAGCGCACTGTTGCGCCTTCGCTGGAGCAGTACCTCAACAACGTCGTCGTCAAGGACGGCGGGACGGTCGGTTCGGTCGACGTCTGGGGACGTCGTCGTCTGGCCTACGAGATCAACAAGAACGCCGAGGGCATCTACGCCGTCATCGACCTGCAGGCCGAGCCGGCCACGGTGAAGGAGCTCGACCGTCAGCTTTCGCTGAACGAGTCGGTGCTGCGCACTAAGGTCATTCGTCCCGACGTTCGCTGACCAAACACGTCGCCCGATCGTCCGCGGTACCTCCGTGGTCATGGGGCGTCCCGATCAGAACATCGCGTCACCCGACCGATTCCCCCGGTCACTCTCGTCGGACAACAACGACAGATACCAAGACTGGAGGCCTGACATGGCAGGCGAAACACCCATCACCGTCGTCGGCAACTTGACCGCCGACCCGGAGCTGCGCTTCACCCCGTCGGGTGCGGCCGTCGCGAACTTCACCGTCGCGTCCACGCCGCGCACCTTCGACAAGCAGAGCAACGAGTGGAAGGACGGCGAAGCCCTCTTCCTCAACTGCTCGGTGTGGCGGCAGGCGGCCGAGAACGCCGCCGAGTCGCTTCAGCGCGGCATGCGGGTGATCGTCCAGGGCAGGCTGAAGGCGCGCTCCTACGAAACCCGCGAGGGTGAGAAGCGCACGGTCTTCGAGATCGACGTCGACGAGGTGGGCCCGAGCCTGAAGTACGCCACCGCCAAGGTCACCAAGACCACCCGTCAGGGCGGTCAGGGTGGCGGCGGCTACTCCGGTGGCGGCGACGACCCGTGGGCCACCGGCGGCGGTCAGGGTGGCGGCCAGTCCGCCCCCCAGGGCGGCGGCTGGGGCGGCCAGCAGGGGGCGGCCAGGGTGGCGGCCAGCAGGGTGGCGGCGGCTGGGGCGGCCAGCAGGGCGGCTCCGGGGGCAACGACCCCTGGGCGACTCCCGGCGTGGGCGGTTCCTCCGACGAGCCCCCGTTCTGATCCCCGGTTCCGCCGTACACCCGTGAGGTGCGCGGCGGGCCGACCAGTCCGAGTTCAACACTGACCATTCCGGCGAGAGCCGGGCTCTACGAAAGGGAGCACCACAATGGCCAAGCCAGTACTCCGCAAGCCGAAGAAGAAGGTTTGCCAGTTCTGCAAGGAGAAGGTGTCCTACGTCGACTACAAGGACACCACCCTGCTTCGCAAGTTCATCTCCGACCGCGGCAAGATCCGCGCGCGTCGGGTGACCGGCAACTGCGTCCAGCACCAGCGCGACGTGGCCACCGCGGTCAAGAACGCCCGCGAGGTGGCTCTCCTTCCCTACACGTCCACGGCTCGCTGAGAGGGGTTTGCACAATGAAGCTCATCCTGACTCAGGAAGTCGACGGCCTCGGTTCCGCCGGTGACGTCGTCGAGGTGAAGGACGGCTACGGCCGCAACTACCTCGTCCCGCGTGGCCTCGGCATCCGCTGGACCCGTGGTGGCGAGAAGCAGATCGAGTCGATCAAGGCTGCTCGCAAGAGCCGTGAGGTCCGCGACCTCGACCACGCCAAGGAGATCAAGGCCAAGCTCGAGGGCTCGACCGTCAACCTGCCGGTTCGCGCCGGCGAGGGCGGCCGTCTCTTCGGTGCGGTCACGCTCAACGACATCGCCGGTGCCATCTCGAGCACCATCGGCGAGGGCTCGGTCGACAAGCGCCGGATCCTGGTCGGCAACCCGATCAAGTCGCTCGGGTCGCACCAGGTGACCGTCAAGGTCCACGACGAGGTCGACGCGGTCGTCAACCTCAACGTCGTGCCTGCCTGACACGTCACGGGTTCGTCCGAACCGCACGAACGAAAGAAGGGCCGCTTCCCCACGGGGGAGCGGCCCTTCTCGTACTGCACGTCTCAGCGTCTCGCGACGCCGATGCCGTCGATGCGCACGGTCCTGCCCGAGCTCACGACGACGACGCGCAGCCTGCCCGAGCGCAGCTTGCCGGTGAAACGCTTGATCGGGATGACCTTGCGGGTCTGCAGCCGATTTGCGTGGAGGCTGACCTCACGCAGCATCTTGCTGCCCCAGAACACCTTGACGGTGCCGTAGCCGCGACCCTTGTCGGCGACGAGCGCCACCCGGCGGAACTTCAGGGTCTGGCGGGTGGTCAGCGCGGCGCCCAGGGTGGTCGTCGTGGTGACCGTGTTCTTGAAATGCTTCTTCGCCTTCGTGCGGGTCCAGCCCGCGCCCGCCAGCGCCCGGTCGTCGAAGGGCACGTTGAAGGTGCGGCCGGCGGGGCTGAAGTCCCGCGTCTTGTTGGCGAACGCGGCGACCTTGAAGACGTGGCCTCCGGCGGTCAGCCCCCGGAGTGACCAGCTCCCGTCGTCGCACAGGGTGTCCTGGAGCGCGCCGTCGTACGTGCAGTCGAACTTGCTTCCAGGCACCGTGCTCTCGAAGCCGTAGGCCACCTTGTTCGTCAGGACCCACGTGTTCGACCTCGGTCCCGACACGATCGACGTGTCCGGCGACGTCGGGACGACGTACACCGTCCACGACGTGCTCGCGGGCGTGGCGTCGGTGAGGGCGGACTCGCCCTCACCCTCGGTGGCCCGGACCTCGAACGTGTACGTGCCTGCGGTCAGGTCGCTGTAGCTGTGACCTCCCGCGCGCTCGACGCCACACGGGTCCCAGCCGGACGCTGACGGGGAGGTGCCCTTCCGTGTCACCGTGAGCTGGCACTCGTACGTCGCGGTCTCCGTGGCCGGCTCGGCCTGGAAGGTGAACGACGCGGTCTTCTTCTCTGTCTTCGTGCCCTCGGCGGGGTCGGCCGTCATGATCCGGGTGTCCGGGGCGCCGCTGTCGCCCCCGGGCAGGAAGGCGAGCACGGGGGCCAGCGGCGTGTCACCGAGCATGTCCTCGAGCGGGATCTGGCAGGTGGCCTGCCCCATCGGGGCGGCGCAGTCACCGCTCCACTGCGGGAGGTAGCCGTCGGCGGCCGGGACCGCGGTGAGCACGATGGCCAACACACCGGTCACGTCACCGAGCTGGCCGAGCGGGAGTGCGTCACAGGTCTTCTGGACGGTCCCGTCGGAGGTACACACGACCTGGCCGAGGAACTCGATCGAGCCCGCGCCTCCGGGTGCGATGACCGGTGTGGGAGCGACCAAGAGGTCGCCGCTGACCGGGTCGAGAATGCCGAGGGCGGCGCCGGTGTCGGGGTTGGTGACCACTCCCGTCGCCTCGTCGACGACGGGCTCGATGAGCTCGCCCGTGACCGGGTCCACGATGGGATCGAGCACGTCGCCCACGGTCGGCAGACTCGCGAGCAGGCCGGCCTCCGCGGGAGCGACCACGAGCACCGGCACGACGAGTGCCAGCCCGACCCCCGCCACGCCCGCTGCGGCCAGCTTCCCGCTGGCGTGCCTCAGGCGTGCTCGGGCACGCCAAGATGTGTTCCCCATGAAAGCCCCTCCCCGGAACAAGAACGTGTTGTCTGCACACATTAGGTACGCAAGAGGGCCGAAAGTCCCGAACCGGACAGATCGACGCGCTCTGGACCAGACCGGGTGTGGCTAGTTCCGGGGACGAGGAGTGGTTCCGTGCACCTCAGCAGACGAGCGGAAGAGCAGGTAGACGAGGTAGACGTTGGCCGCGACCGCGATCACGGCGAGGGGGACCAGGAGTACGTCGATGCCCCCGCCGTACAGGAGCACCGGGCCGACGGCCGCGACGAGGAACGCCCACCGCAGTCCCCGGAGGCGCTTGGCCGCGCTCGGGCCGACGAGGCGGGCCACCTCGCCGCAGAGGACGAGTGAGAACACGAGCTGCGGGAGGCTGAGCAGCCACCCGGTGCTCTCCGGCAGGCCCTCGAGCCAGTCGAACCGGATCAGGCCGAGCGACACCACTCCGGCGACGACGGCGAGCGGCATCAGCCCCGAGAGCGCGACCCGGTCCTTCAGGCCGAGCAGGCCCAGCACGACCAGCACCCATCCGAGGACGTCGGGCACCGCGTCGTACCCGCGGATGTCGGGGTCGGCGAGGGTGAGCACCAGCCCCATCGCGACCTTCTGCAGCGGCGTCATCGTCGCCGGGGTCGAGGGCACGGGCAGGACATTGCCGAACTGTAGCCAGCGAGCGTCAGACGGTCGCGCCGGTGGTCATCCAGGCGGTGCCCCGGGCACGGGCGACGAGCACGACGGCCCGGCTGCCCATGAACAGCACGCCGAAGACCACCCAGAGCCAGACCAGGCCGGCGGTGCCTCCCCCCGAGACGGCCGCGACGAGCAGCGCGCCGGGAGCGAAGGCGCCGAGGACGAGGAGACCGGCCCACGCGAGGTACCGGCCGTCACCGGCACCGATGAGCACGCCGTCCAGCACGAACACCAGGCCCGCGACGGGCTGGAACGCGGCTGCCACCAGCAGCACCGGGATCAGCATGTCCTGCACGGCGTCGTCGGAGGTGAACAGCGGCCCGAGCAGCGGTGAGACGAGGGCGAGGCCGACGCCGGTGACGACGCCCGAGACGACGCCCCACCGGATCATCCGCCGGGTCACGGCACGGGTGGCGATGAGGTCGCCGGCGCCGAGGTACCGGCCGGTGATCGCCTGAGCGGCGATCGCGATCGCGTCGAGGGCGAAGGCCAGGAAGATCCAGATCGTGTTCGCCAGCTGGTGGGTCGCCATCGAGATCGCGCCCAGCGACGCCGCGGCGTAGGTCATCACCAGCAGCGCCGCCCGCAGCGTCAGCGTGCGGATCACGAGGGGGACCCCGGCGTGCGCGGCTCGCCTGACGCCCGGGACGTCCGGCCGGAGCGAGGCGCCCTGCGCCAGGGCACCGCGGACCACGACGACGAGAAGAGCGGCCGCCATGGCGAGCTGGGCCAGGTCGGTACCGATGGCGGCCCCGGCGATCCCGAGACCGAGCCCGTAGACGAGCACCACGTTGAGCACGACGTTGAGGAGGTTCCCGCCGACCGCGACGTAGAGCGGGGTGCGGGTGTCCTGCATTCCGCGCAGGACCCCGGTGGCGGCGAGTACGACGAGCAGCGGGGTCACCCCGAGCCAGGCCCACCCGAGGTACGTCGCGGCGTGGTCGGTGACCTCCGCGCCGCCGCCGAACGCGCCGACCAGCGGCCGGGTGAGGAGGAGGCCGGCGAGCGTGGTCAGCACGCCGATGAGGACGGCGAGCCAGATCCCGTCGATGCCCTGAGCGAGGGCGCCGCGGCTGTCGCCGGCCCCCACCCGGCGGGCCACCGAGGCGGTCGTGCCGTAGGCGAGGAAGATGCACAGCCCGACCGCCGTCTGGACGACCGCTCCGGCGATACCCAGGCCGGCGAGCTCCTCGGTACCGAGGTGGCCGATGATCGCCGCGTCGGCGAGGAGGAAGAGCGGCTCGGCGACCAGGGCAAGGAAAGCCGGCACGGCCAGGCGGACGATCTCCCGGTCGTGCGCGCGTGCGCTGACCGATGGACGGGGCTGGGGTGTGGACATCGGTGGACAGCCTACGACACGTAATCTGCACTGGCGGCTGCACTCGTTACAGGACTACTCCCGGCATGGCTGTGTGTAACTACCCCGATCCTGTGGGAATCGTCCTTGGACGACTAATTGTCGACAAGGCGGTCTGGGGGTTGGCACGTGACAATCGGGTGAACCAGAACTTTTCGAACTTTCTTTCGTTCACAGCCGGTGGAGCGTGTTTCCGCAGGTCAGACGGCCTTTGGCTCCAGCGTCCGCATCGTTGTCCACAGAGTGTTGAACAGTCTGTGCACACGATCCCCGGCGCGTTCCACACTCTTCCACCGGTTATCCCCAGGACCTGTGGATAGCGGACTGTCGGAGGAGGCCCTCGGCCGCGTACCGTCAGGCTTCGCGCGGGCGTGTGGCCAGCGGTGCCCCCGACTCGTCGAGGGGTTATCGCCGGTTTTGGGGGGTGCTCCCTCGTACGGTCGCGATGCGGGTCGAGCTGGACGACTAGGTGCGAGAGAGGTCTCATCCGTGAGCATTGCCGAGTTCCCGAGCGGTCCGGGGTCGACTCTCGACGGTGGCTGGACGATCACGCCCGAGGGCGGGGAGTACGGCGGCGGCAGCCGTGGTGGCGGCGGTGACCGGACCCCGCCCCAGGACAACGACGCCGAGCAGAGCGTCATCGGCTCGATGCTGCTGTCGAAGGACGCGATCGCCGACGTCATCGAGACGGTTCGCGGCACCGACTTCTACCGCCCGGCGCACGAGACGATCTACGACGCGATCGTCGACCTCTACGGCCGCGGCGAGCCGGCCGACCCGGTGACGGTCGCTGCGGAGCTCCAGCGGCGGGGTGAGCTCGGACGGATCGGCGGTGCGCCGTACCTCCACACGCTGTCGGCCAGCGTGCCGATCGCCGCGAACGCCTCCTACTACGCCGAGATCGTCCGGGAGAAGGCCGTCCTGCGCCGCCTCGTCGGGGCCGGCACCCGCATCGCGCAGTGGGGTTACTCCGGTGAGGGCGAGGTGGACGAGCTCGTCGACCGGGCTCAGGCCGAGGTGTACGCCGTCACCGACAAGCGGACCGCCGAGGACTACGCGCCGCTGAGCGAGATCATGGAGTCGACCCTCGACGAGATCGAGGCGATCTCCAACCGCGACGGCGAGATGGTGGGCGTGCCCACCGGGTTCGCCGATCTCGACGAGCTGACCAACGGCCTTCACGGCGGCCAGATGATCATCGTCGCCGCGCGCCCGGCGATGGGAAAGTCCACACTTGCCCTCGACTTCTGCCGGTCGGCGTCGATCCACCACAACCTGGCCAGCGTGATCTTCTCGCTGGAGATGACGCGCAACGAGATCACGATGCGTCTGCTGTCGGCGGAAGGGAAGATCCCGCTCAACCACATGCGCAACGGCCACATGGGCGACGAGGACTGGGCCAAGCTCGCCCGCAAGATGGGCGAGGTCTCCTCGGCGCCGTTGTTCATCGACGACTCGCCGAACATGACGATGATGGAGATCCGGGCCAAGGCGCGCCGACTCAAGCAGCGCCACGACCTGCGGCTGATCGTCATCGACTACCTGCAGCTGATGAGCTCGGGCAAGAAGGTGGAGTCTCGCCAGCTCGAGGTGTCGGAGTTCTCCCGTCAGATCAAGCTGCTGGCCAAGGAGATCGACGTCCCGATCATCGCGCTCTCACAGCTGAACCGTGGCCCCGAGCAGCGTGCCGACAAGCGCCCGATGATGAGCGACCTTCGCGAGTCGGGAAGCATCGAGCAGGATGCCGACATGGTGATCCTTCTCCACCGCGAGGACGCCTACGAGAAGGAGTCGACGCGTCCGGGTGAGGCCGACCTGATCGTCGCGAAGCACCGCAACGGTCCGACCCGTGACGTGGTCGTCGCTTTCCAGGGCCACTACTCCCGCTTCGTCGACATGGCCCACGGCTGATTGCGACTTCCGGCTACAGATGGGATCTACGCGGTCCATCCCCTGTGCTGCTGTAGGCGACGGGGGCCGCGGCTGATCCTGGGCTGCTTCACCCAGCCGTCTTCAAACCTTCCTCGCTGAAGCCAAGAAGCGCGACTGCCTGCCCGGCTTGGAACGCGAGAACCGACCACTGAACGGTGGCCCCGTTCTGTAGATGGAGTCTGTAGATGCACGTCCGTGGCCCGAAGACCAGGTTGCCGTCGGACGGGCGGAACCTTCCGTCCTGCGAGAAGGGGTCGATTGGCCCCTCATCCGGTGGTCCCGCGATACCACGAACCCAGAGTTCGACGCCTTGAATGCGCAGACGCTTCTCCGATACCTCGGCCACACCATCGACGAACCGGCCCGGAATGACCCGCTCGTCGGCGTCGAACAACACGCACCTGACCCTTCCCTGCTTGATCAGTCCCACGGCCCGGCGTCGCTGCCAAGGGCGGCCGACGAGGCGGCCGTACAGCGACAGGATGACCTCGATCAGCGCTTCGAACACGTCCACGAGTGTCGCGGCAGAAGCACCCCGGCCGCCAATAGCGACGGCTCTTGCCACGTTGCTCGCCTCTGGGGAAGTGGTTCCCGCTCCCTAGAACGCCTTCATGGCGATGAGGACGGCGACCGCGAACACTGCTGCAACGACGTAGAGGACTCGCGTAGCGCCTGCCGGTGGCGGGTCACGGTGCTCAACTGAGAAGGCCCAGCCCAGGACGCCACCGAAAACGACACCGGACAGCGCGCCCGCGAGCAGTGGGAAGCCCTTGAGGTCTGCGAACCCGCGCCAAGTGCCGCGAAGATCACCGCGCCGACGAGCAAGGTGACCAGCGGATGTCGCCGCTTTGCCTGGGTTCCTTCGGGCCCTACGCCAGTTGGTCGCGGCGGCGGGTCAGGTACGCGGTCTCGGCGGTGTTGCCCGCCAGCTCGATGGCTTTGTCGTACGCCGCGCGCGCATCCTGGCTTCGACCCAGTCGGCGCAGCAGGTCGGCGCGGGTCGCATGGTAGGCGTGGTAGCCGGCCAACCTGTCCTCGAGACGGTCGACGGTCGCCAGCGCCACCTCCGGGCCGTCGAGCTCGGCGACCGCGACGGCCCGGTTGAGGGCGATGATCGGCGAGGGGTCGAGGCGGACGAGCTGGTCGTAGAGGGCGACGACCTGCGACCAGTCGGTGTCGCGTACGTCGCGGGCGGAGGTGTGCACGGCGTTGATCGCTGCGAGGATCTGGTAGCGACCCGGAGCCACCCCGGCGGCCAGGCGCTCGCGCACCAGCCGATGCCCCTCGGCGACCAGCGTGCCGTCCCAGGCCGCACGGTCCTGCTCGCCGAGGGTGACCAGTTCGCCGCTTCCCGAGACCCGGGCGGTGCGGCGGGCCTCGATGAGGAGCATCAGCGCCAGCAGCCCGGCCACCTCACCGTCCTCCGGCATCAGGGCACGGATCATGCGAGCGAGCCGGATCGCCTCGGCGGTCAGGTCCTGACGTACGGGGTCGGTGTCGGGGCCGCTCGCCAGGTAGCCCTCGTTGAAGACGAGGAAGAGGACGGCGAGTACGCCGGACACGCGTGCCGGGAGATCTTCCGCGGACGGCACCCGATAGGGGATGCGAGCCGCCTTGATCTTGGCCTTCGCGCGGGTGATCCGCTGCCCCATGGTGGTCTCCTGCACCAGGAAGGCCCGGGCGATCTCGGGCACGGTCAGACCGCCGACCAGGCGCAATGTCAGCGCCACGCGGGCCTCCATCGCGAGCGCCGGGTGACAGCAGGTGAAGATCAGCCGGAGCCGCTCGTCTCCGATGGCGTCGAGAGGCTCGGGCGGCTCGTCGTACAACATCTGAGCCTCCTTCTGCTTGTCGTCGCGCTTGTTCTCGCGCCGGATCCGGTCGATCGCCTTGCGGTTGGCGGTGGTGGTCAGCCAGGCGCCGGGATTGGGAGGGACGCCGTCGGCCGGCCACCGCTCGACGGCGGTCGCGAACGCCTCGGCCGCTGCCTCCTCGGCGATGTCGAGGTCACCGAAACGCCTGGTCAGGGCGGCGACCACCCGCGCCCACTCCTCGTGGTGGACCCGGGTGATCGCCTCCCGGACGTCGACCGCGCTCACAGGAACGGCCGCACCTCGACCTTGCGGTTGCAGTGCTTCGACCCCTCGGTGGCGAGCTTGAGTGCGACGTCGAGGTCGGGGGCCTCGATGATCCAGAAGCCGGCGAGGTACTCCTTCGACTCCAGGAAGGGCCCGTCGGTGAACAGCGCCTCGCCATCGCGGTTGTCGATGACTGTGGCCGCGCTGGGCGACGCCAGTCCACCGGCGAAGACCCAGTGGCCCTCAGCCTGGAGCCGGCTGTTGAACGCGTGGATGGCAGTCATCTCGTCCGGGGTGCCGGAGCCGGTCCTGTCGTCGATCACGGAAATCAGGTACTGCATCTCGGATCATCTCCTGCGATCTGGGGCGCCCCTCGTGGGCGGCCGCTCACCCCTGCCACGAACGGCTCTTCCCCGATCCGACACCGCCGCCCGGACTACTTTCAAGGACTTTCTCGTACGCCGGTCGCGTTGCGCCGCATCCAGGCTGGGTCGCTAGGCCGACTGAACCAGAGATAGGGCCGACTCATCACCGGGCAGTGTCAGGTGGGTCTGCAGCAGATTCAGGCGTTGGAGCGCCCTTCGTGACGATCGTTCGTCGGGCAGGACGCGGAAGACGTGGCTGCCCAGCGGCCAGTCGTTCAACAGCCAGTCGTTCACCGTCTCCGCGACCGCCTCTGCCAGCCCGTTGTCCTGCTGGTCCTGACGAAGCCAGAAGGTGACCATCGCTGTCGTCGGCGGGAAGGCATCAACCACCGCTTGGTCTGCCCCTGCGCGGCACAGGTACTCCCGCAGCGAGTTCAGGTACAGACAGCCGAGGGCTTCGGCCCGGGACGGGGCGAGCAGCGTGAACGTGAAGGCGCGGTGGCTCTCATGGTCGGCCTGGCGCATTCGCATCAAGCACGCGGTTCTTCCCCCTGTACTGGTCAGCCACACCGTAGTCGTCGGCGCACAACGCCCCGATCTGCCTCACAATGGGGCGCATGGACAACCAGGATGACTACGCACCCTCCGCGGGTGCCGGGTACCTTTTCGGCAGCGTGCCCCTGTTCATTGTCGGCGGCGCGCTCATGGCCAACAGCAACGAGGAACCCACCGTCTTCGGCACCTCCGCCCTGCTGTCCCTGGCCTTTGCGTCCTACCTGCTCCTCGTCGGAGCGATTGCCCGGGGCATCCAGATCGCTCGGCGCGGTCCCCGGTAAGCACCGTTCTTCAGCTGGCGATGTGGACGATCGCGTCACCGGAGTTGACGAGCGGCGCGTTCGTCAGCCCGATGACGATCCCGCTGCGGTCGGCATGCACGAGCCGCACCCGCCGGCCGACCGAGTCCGAGAGGCCACCCAGCCGCTGGCCCTCCTCGACCTGCTGTCCCAGGTCGACGTCGAGCTGGAGGATGCCTGTGCCCCTGGCGCGGACCCAGCCGCTCTGGCGGCACTCCACGCTGGCCGCGGGCGGGTCCTCCTCCAACGGGTCCACCATGCCGAGCGAGGCGAGGACCCGGCGCACTCCCGCCACGCCCGCGTCGATGGCGTAGTCGTCGAAGCGCCACGCCTCGCCGCCCTCGTAGACCAACACCGTGGCGCCCTTCTCGCGGGCGGCATGGCGCAGCGACCCGTCCCGGATCCGGGCGTGGAGGATGACCGGCGCCCCGAACGCCTCCGAGAGCTGGCGGGTTCGCGGGTCGTCGAGGTCGGCGCGGACCTGCGGGAGGTTCGCACGACGGTCCGACCCGGTGTGCAGGTCGATCCCGACCTCGCACTTGGCGACCACCTCGGTCATGAACAGGTGCGCGATCCGGCTCGCCAGCGAGCCCCGGGCCGACCCGGGGAACGAGCGGTTCAGATCCCGGCGGTCCGGCAGGTAACGGTCGCCGGTCATGAAGCCGAGCACGTTGACGATGGGTACGGCGACCAGCGTCCCGCGGAGCGTCTTCGGGGACAGCGTGCCGAGCACCCGCCGGATCACCTCGATGCCGACCACCTCGTCCCCGTGGATCGCGGCGTTCACCCACACCACCGGGCCGTCCTCGCGACCGTGCACGATCCGCACGGGCAGGCTGACATCCGCCCCGGTCACCAGCCGGGTGATCGGCAGCTCCACCTCCTTGGCGGAGCCGGCGCGCACGCGCACGGTGCCGATGGCGAAGGACGCCCGCGCCATCAGCGTCCCCGGTTCTTGCGGCGTACGGCGCGCCGGGGCCGGCCGCCCAGGTAGGAGCGGCCGGGATCGACCAGGAAGCCCCGGCGCAGCGCCTCGCGCCCGATCAGCATCCGGAAACCCATCTCGTCGCGCTTGCTGAGCGTCATCTCGGCGGTGACCGTCCGACCGACGAGGGTGACGTCCATGAGTACGACGTACCGCTCGTGCTCGTGTCCGGACGAGCTGCGCACGAGCCGCCGGTCGTGCACGGGAAGCCTGGTCTCGGTCGCGTCCTCGGCCGACCGCTGCCAGGGGTGGACCATGAACCGGACCCAGGGCTCGCCGTCCTGGTGGTACTCCTCGATGTCGAAGGCATGGATCGCCGACGACCTCGCACCCGTGTCCAGCTTGGCCTTCACCCAGTCGACACCGACGTGGGGAAGACTCACCCACTCACGCCAACCGGCGACGATGCTTGAATGTGTGCCCGACACCCCCCCATCCAATCAGGTCATGGAATGAAGCTGGCGATCCTCTCCCGTGCCCCGCGCGCCTACAGCACGCAGCGCCTCCGCACCGCAGCCCTTGACCGCGGCCACCAGGTCAAGGTCCTGAACACGCTGCGGTTCGCCATCGACCTGTCCGGCGAGGAACCGGACCTGCAGTTCCGGGGGCGACAGCTCACGGACTACGACGCGGTCCTGCCGCGGATCGGGAACTCGATCACCTACTTCGGCACCGCCGTGGTGCGGCAGTTCGAGCAGATGGACGTCTACACGCCCAACACGGCCTACGGAATCACCAACTCCCGCGACAAGCTCCGCGCCACGCAGATCCTGTCGCGGCACAACATCGGCATGCCCGCGACCACGTTCGTGCGTGACCGCGCCGACGTGATCCCGGCGATCGAGCGCGTCGGCGGTGCGCCGGTGGTCATCAAGCTGCTCGAGGGCACGCAGGGGATCGGCGTGATCCTCGCCCCGGAGCTGAAGGTGGCCGAGGCGATCATCGAGACGTTGCAGAGCACGAAGCAGAACGTGCTGATCCAGCGGTTCGTCAAGGAGAGCAAGGGCCGCGACATCCGCGCCCTCGTCGTGGGCGACCGGGTGGTCGCCGCCATGCGCCGCGTGGCCAGGGGCGACGAGTTCCGCTCCAACGTCCACCGCGGCGGCACCGTCGAGCCGGTCGAGCTGCCGGAGGAGTACGAGCGGGTCGCGGTTCGTGCCGCCCAGATCATGGGGCTGCGGATCGCCGGCGTCGACATGCTCGAGGGCAACGAGGGCCCGCTGGTGATGGAGGTGAACTCCTCGCCCGGCCTCGAGGGCATCGAGGCCGCCACCAAGCTCGACGTCGCCGGCGCGATCATCGACTACATCGACAACCAGGTCGCCTTCCCGCAGATCGACGTCCGTGAGCGGCTGAGCGTGTCGACCGGGTACGGCGTCGCTGAGCTGGTCGTGCACGGCGACGCCGAGCTCGTCGGCAAGCCACTGGGCGAGTCGGGACTGCGCGAGCGCGACATCACCGTGCTGACCCTGCACCGCGGCACGACGGTCGTCCCCAACCCCTTCCCCGCAGCACGTGCTGGAGGCGGAGGACCGGCTGCTGTGCTTCGGCAAGCTCGAGGAGATGCGGTCGATGATCCCCGCCCGCCCGAAGCGCCGGGCCCGGGTCAAGAAGCTCCCCAAGCACCCGATCCACGACTCCTGAGCCCTAGCGTGGGGGTCATGACATCGGTCGCGTTCATCGGGCTCGGGTCCATGGGGCAGGGCATGGCGTCCTGCCTCCTCGCCGCGGGTCACGACCTCGTCGTCTTCAACCGCACCCCGACGAGGGCCGACGCGCTCGTGGCCCGGGGCGCGCGCAGAGCCGCCACGCCGCGGGAGGCCGCCGACGGTGCGGACATCGTCGTGGTGATGGTCAGCGACGACGACGCGTCGCGAGCCGTCTGGCTCGGCGAGGACGGCATTCTCGCCTCGTCGCAGAAGGAGGGCGCGCTCGCGATCGAGTGCTCGACCCTGTCGCACGGGTGGGTCGTCGAGCTCGATGACCGTGTACGACGGGCGGGGCGGCGCTACCTCGACTGCCCGGTGACCGGTCTTCCGGACGCCGCCGCCGAAGGCCGGCTGACGCTGCTCGTCGGCGGTGACCCCACCGACGTGGCGGAGGCACAGGACGTCCTGGATGCCCTGGCGACCGACGTCGTCCGGTTCGGTCCGGTGGGCGCCGGCACCGCCTACAAGCTGATGATCAACCTCATGGGTGCGGTGCAGATCGCAGCCCTCGCGGAGGGTCTGGCTCTCGCGGAGCGGGCAGGTCTCGACCTCGAGCATCGTCGAGAAGGCGATCTCGACGAGCCAGGCCGCCAGCCCTCAGGTGGTCCGCAACGCCCGGCGCATGGTGAGCGGCGACCACGAGGACCCGGTCGTCTTCTCCGGGCGCCTGCGACGGAAGGACGTCCTGTACGGGCTCGGTCTCGCGGACGCGGTCGACGTCGATGTGCCCTTCGGCCGGACCGCGCTGGCGCAGCTCGACGCGGTCGTGAGCACGGGGCTCGGCGAGCAGAACGAGAGCGCCGTCATCGAGGTCGCGCGTCGGGCACGGGCCCGCCGCTCGTCCTGAGGGTCGGGCTCACCCGCCGCCCGGTTTCGCGTGAAACCACGAGACGCCGGCCGTTCGACGAGACGGCTTTCGGTCACATCCGTCCCCGTGCTCACTCCGGTCAAACGAGGCCCCACCGGTGACGATCTAGCCCGTTTGGACCTGTACGCACAGGTTTCCCGTCTTTGTCGACAGCGGCTAGCGTGATCTGCTCGTGTTCATTGCGGGTGAGGGAGCGCCATCGGGGGCGCCCGCGAACTAGCCCGGAGACTGCCTGTGCGACACAGAGCATCACGACCCCTCATCGACCCGTGGCGTCGCCTCCCGCGAGCGACCGCTCGGTCCATCGGCGTGGCCGCAAGGACGAGCCCCACGCGTGCGTCCCTCGCCGTGCTGCTGACCCTGGGAACGGGCACCGGCGCGTTCACCGCCGTGTCGGCGACGGTGGACGGATCCACCGACCGGCGGACCGAGTCGTCCGCCGTCGCGCCACGCCCCGCTCCGTCCGGCCCGGACGCGCCGACCTCGGCCGATGTCGAGGCACCGGCCGTCCCCTTCGACGCCGAGGCGCCGGCGCCCATCACGCTCACAGCCCTCCCGGACGAGACAGAGCGGGCTACTGACCGGCAGTCTCGCGGGCAGATCGAGGCCGGCCCGACCCCACGGAAGCCGGACCAGCCGGAGCCGGCGCCCCTCACGACCACTCTTCTGCCGTCGGCGACTCCCATCCCGGAGATCGGCGACCCGACGACCGCGCCGACCCCGGCGACGGAGACCGGCAGGCGACGGAGACCGGTCAGGCGGCAGAGCCCGGCCAGGCGTTGGCGCCGACGCCGGCCGACCCGACGCGCACGGAGACCCCGGAGGGCGGCGCGTGGGCGGGCTCCCCGGTCACGCGGGAGCCGTCCCCGAGCACGCCCGACGCGGAACCTTCCCCGAGCCCGACGCCGGAGAGCCCGGAGGGGGCCTGGGCCGCCCCCGCGGACACCACCGCGCCGGTGACCAGCCTTGCCGAGGACCACTCGGAGCGCGGCACGGTGGTCTTCTCGTTCAGCGCGGACGAGGCGGCGACGTTCTCCTGCAGCATCGACGGCGGGGCCTGGACCTCGTGCGCGTCGCCGACGACGTACTCCGACCTCGGTGCCGGGTGGCACGTCTTCGCGGTGTACGCCACGGACGAGGCGGGCAACGTCGACGCCACGCCGGCCGAGACGAGCTGGCAGGTCAAGGGTGGGGGACCCAAGGAGCGGTAGCGGGTACCTGCTGCCGTCCGACGTGGGCCCTCTGTGATGGTTTCGCGTCGTTCGCGTGAACTGTTAGCGTGCTGGCTTCGTGTCCGTCGCGGGTGAGGGAGCACCATCGGGGGTGCCCGCGAGCTACCCGGAGATCTCTACATGCGGCACAGAGCCTCAAGACCCATTCTCGACCTGTGGCGTCGCCTGCCACGGGCCACTGCCCGACCCATCGGCGCCGCCGCGAGGATGGGGCCGGTGCGCGCGGCGGCTGTCCTCCTGGCGATGCTGGGCGCAGGCACCACGGCGTTCGTCACGGTGGCCTCCGTGAGCGACGATCCCGCGGCCGCGGAGCGCCCGGCGACCGCTCTCGGCGAGCGCGGCAGTACGACGACCCGCGCGGGTGAGCGCCTGACGCTGGTCCCCGAGCCCGAGTCGGCGAGCCCGACCGAGCCCGGCCCCGAGAGCACGCGCGCGGTCGACCCGGAGCCGGCCGACACCTCGCCCGAGGCCACGCAGAAGGTGCCCTCGCCGACGGTGACCGAGGAGCTCGTCGAGGCCACCGAGGCGGCCACCGGGGCCACCGCGACGGCGACGACCCCGAGCCCGTCCCCCGAGACGGCCACGACCACGGCGCCGGCGCCCCAGGACACCACGGCTCCCGAGACCAGCCTCTCGGAGGACCACCCCGACGGCCGCACCGCGGTGTTCTCGTTCAGCGCGGACGAGGCGGCCTCGTTCTCCTGCAGCCTCGACGGAGCGGGCTGGACCTCGTGCACCTCGCCGACGACGTACTCCGACCTCGGCTCCGGGTGGCACACCTTCGCGGTGCGGGCGACCGACGGCTCCGGCAACGTCGACGCGACCCCGGCCGAGACCGACTGGAAGGCCAACGGCAGCCCGGGCTCGGACGACTGACGAGCCGAGGACGACAACGGCCGGGCCGCTCATCACGAGCGGCCCGGCCGTTCTGTCGTGCGTCAGCGCCGGACGAAGACCGCCGTCGTGCGTGCCGGGACGGTGACCGAGTCGCCCGCCGCGGCGGACTCCTTCACGACCTCGTCCTGACCCGCGGCCTGCACCGAGTGCAGGCTCCAGCCGTCGCCGACCCCCGCCACCGTCGTGGAGGCCCTCGACGCGTTGAAGACCACGAGCACTCCGCCGAGTGAGGGGTCCGCGTCCGAGCCGACCGTGTCGTCGATGTGCATCGCGATGACGCCGGGGTCGGCAGCCGGGAAGCTGACCTTCTCCTGGATCGCGGCCGCTGTGCCGAGACGGAACAGCGGCGTCGACCTCCGGATCCGCAGCAGGTCGGCGGCGGCGGCGTGGGCGGCGTCCATGTCGGCCGGCGCCGGCGCGAGGGCCGGGTCGCCGAGCAACGGCTTCATGTACTCCCACTTCGACTCGTTGTCCCCGGCCAGGGGAAGGCCCGAGCCGAAGGTGTTC
The DNA here is from genome assembly GCA_963700365.1 of uncultured Actinomycetota bacterium. Classification (GTDB taxonomy): domain Bacteria; phylum Actinomycetota; class Actinomycetes; order Propionibacteriales; family Nocardioidaceae; genus Nocardioides_C. The sequence continues at coordinate 363,137 of CAVOXG010000001.1, forward strand.
TCCTGCCTGGTCCAGTCGACGCGGTTGAACCAGTCACCGGAGTCGTAGGAGTTCCGGTCCAGCGACTTCGACCGCAGGATGTCCGCCCCGGCGTGCCAGAACACCACGCCCTGGGAGAAGGCGGTCGTGGACAGCGCCACCGTGTTCATCCGCACCCGGTCGGCCATCGACGTGTCCGACGGCAGCTTGAGCGTCAGGATGTCGAACAGCGTCTCGTTGTCGTGCGCGTCGACGTACGTCACCGTCTCGCTGGGGTCCTCGGCGTAGCCGGCCGGAGAGCCGTTGTAGTCCACCTCGCGCCCGGCGACGACCTGGCCCGACGAGCTCGTGAAGGTGAAGTCGGCGAGGTTGCCGGCGAGGCCGAGCTTGATCAGGTCCTGCGCGTGGAGCAGCCGGGTGCGCTGCTGGGCCTCGGTGCCGTTGACCTCGGCACCGTTCGGGGCCGTGAACAGCCCGGACGCGAAGCCCTGGACCCGCGGGTCCTCGTCGAACGGACCACCGCCACGAACGGCGTCGCGCAGCCGGTCGCTGAAGGAGCCGATGCCGGTGCCGCCGAGGTTGAGCTGGCTGGCCTGCTCGAAACGAGCGCCGTCGGCTACCTCACCGAAGTTCCAGCCCTCGCCGTACACGTAGATCTTGGAGCCGTCGACGCCGTCCTTCTCGAGGGTCAGCCCGTCGAGTGCCGACCGCAGGTTCAGCATGTTCTGCTTCGAGTGGTGACCCATCAGGTCGAAGCGGAAGCCGTTGACCTTGTACTCGCGTGCCCAGGTGAGCACCGAGTCGATCATCAGCTTCTCCATCATCCGGTGCTCGGTCGCGGTGTTCTCGCAGCACGTCGACTTCTCCACCGCCCCCGTCGGCGAGAGCCGGTGGTAGTAGCCCGGCACGACCTTGTCGAGGACCGACCGGTCCGCCTGGCCGGAGGCCGCGGTGTGGTTGTAGACGACGTCCATCACGACCTGGAGGCCGGCCTCGTTGAGCCCCTTGACCATCTCCCGGAACTCCAGGGTGCGGCCCGGGCCTTCCGGGTCGGTCGCGTAGGAGCCCTCCGGCGTCGTGTAGTGGTACGGGTCGTAGCCCCAGTTGAACCCGTCCTCGCCGCGGATCGCGTCCACGCACTTCTGCTGCTCGACGGAGTCGGCCGGGTACGACGCCAGGTCGCACTGCGGCGTCTGCTGCTCGGCGCGGCGCTCCTCGATCGTGGCGATGTCGAAGGCGGGCAGCAGGTGGACGGTGTTCAGCCCGGCTTCCGCGAGCTCGCGCAGGTGCCTCATGCCGTTCGACTCCTGCCGAGCGAACGCGAGGTAGGTGCCCTGCTCACCCTCGGGCACCGACTCGTCGCCGATGGAGAAGTCGCGGATGTGCAGCTCGTAGACGTTGCGGTCCTCGTCCTGGGTGAGCGCCGGCGGCTGCAACCCGGACCAGCCGGACGGCTGGAGGGACGGGTCGTCGAGGTCGACGACCACCGAGCGCTCGGAGTTGGTGGTCAGCGCCAGCGAGTAGGGGTCGGTGACCCGGTTGACCTCCACCTTGCCGGTCGAGGGTGCGAAGACGGTGACCTCGTAGAGGTACGACGCGCCGCGCCACTGCGGCTTCCCGGTCGAGGTCCACGTGCCGTCGGCCTGACGACTCATGGCCGTGCGCTCGGGCGACGAGGCGCCGTCGGTCCAGGTCAGCAGCGTCACGTCCTGCGCGGTGGGAGCCCACACCGCGAACGACGGGGTTCCTCGAGTCCAGGTCAGGCCCAGGTCGCGGTCGGCAGCGCCGCCGTACAGGTCGTCGAGCACACCCGGGATCTGCACGCCGGTCGCGTCGACGAGCTGCCCGTCGTCGTAGGCCGCGACGGCCAGCCGGCCCTGCAGCATCTCCGGCACCTGCTTCAGGTCCTTCTGCCCGAGCCGGAAGGCCTCGTAGCCCTCGAGGTGCGGGAAGTCCGCGAGCACCTCGGCGGGGAGCCCTTGCGCGTCGTACGACAGCGGCACCGACGAGCCGCCGGTGACGGCCTCCTCGTCGGCGACGAGACCGCCGTCAGCGGACCAGTGCAGCCGGTAGGTCTTGGCGGCCGGCTCGTCGACGTCCCACGCGACCAGGCCCTCACGGACCCAGTGCGCCTTCTCCACGGACAGGTCGGGTGTCACGCGGGCGGTGCGCGAGGTGACGGTCAACGTGTGGCTCCCGAGGTCGTAGGAGAAGACCACCTGGACCCCGTCCTCGGGGACCGTGAAGGCGATGTTCGCCCCACCCGGTGCGCCTCCCGCTCCGTAGTTCTCGTCCCAGGACAGGCCGTGCGCGGCCTTCACCTCGTAGGAACCTGCCGGGATCTCCGTGGTGCTGAAGGTATACGTCCCGTCACCGTCGATGTCCTTGAGCCACGGCCGCATGCAGTCCGGCGACCAGTCCCCGGGGCACCCGAGCTCGCTCTGGAAGCTGCCGGGCGCGGTGACCACCGGGCCCTCGGCGTCGGTGGTGACGTAGTGGCTGGCGTGGTCGTAGTAGAAGGCGACCTCGCCGTCGGCCGGGGTCGTGAAGCCGATGTTGGAGCCGTTGCGGGCCCCGCCGGCGCCGTAGTTCTCGTCCCAGGTCTTGTCGATCGCGGCCTTGTACTCGTACGCGGCGCCGGCGGGGAGGCCGACCTCGGCCTTCCAGACGTCGTCGTCCTGGTCGAGGACCATCTGGGCCAGGTCACAGTCCGGCTGCCAGTCGCCCGAGCAGCCGAGCTCGCTGTTGTGGCTGCCGGGCATCGAGACCGCGTCGGGCTGCACGACCGGACCCGTGGGCCCGCCGTCCCCGCCGCCGTCCCCGCCGTCACCGGTCGGCTCGCCGATGGCGGCGTAGGTCGACGTGGCCGACAGGTTGCCGGCGTGGTCGCGGACCACGGCGCGGTACTCGACCAGCGTGCCGTCGGGGAGCGCGTCGAGCTCGCCGGGGGCGTGGAACACCCGGTACGGCGCGTTGTCGTCCGTGCCGAGCTCGGTCCACTCGCCGGCGCCGGCGAGGCGCCACGCGAAGGTCGCCTGGTTGAAGCCGGCGCCGGAGACCGAGGCCGAGATCTCCTGCCGGCCGGCGACCGCGCTGCCGGGCTCGGGGCTCCGGAAGGAGACGTCGGGCGCGGCGTCGGGCTCGGGGATCGTGCCGGCGGCCCGGAGCACCACCGCGGACAGCGGAGGAACGGTCACCGCCAGCCGGCCCTCGGCGTCGGACTTGGTGCGCACGTCGGCGGCCGGCCACACCTGCCGGAAGGTGCCCTGCTTCATGAAGGTGTCGAAGGTGGCGCTCTGCGCCGTGCCGGAGTTGTTGACCGCCACGACGTACTCGCGGTTCTCCTCCGGGGCGACGCGGCTGAAGGCGTAGACGCCCGGCTTGCCGCTCGCGTAGCGGTGCAGCTGCGCGCCGTCGGTGAGGGCCGGGTGCTGCTCGCGGAGGGCCGCCAGCTCGGCGATGTGCTCGTACAGCGGGTGGCCGGTGTCGTAGTTCTCCACCGCGGTGGAGGCGTCGGTCCCGATCAGGGTGTCGTCGTTGTAGGTCGCGACCTCGCTGGCGAACATGTCCTGGCGGGCGTCCTTGTCGCCGCCGTCACCGGTGAAGCCCTGCTCGTCGCCGTAGTAGACGACCGGCTGGCCGCGCGTGAGGTACATCAGCGAGTGGGCGAGCTCGTCGCGCTGGAGGAGCTCGTCGCCCGACGCGTCCGCCGACAGGAAGTTGCCGATCCGGCCCATGTCGTGGTTGCCGAGGAACGTCGGCAGGGAGTACGCGTTGGAGTCGGCGTCGGTGTAGTAGTCGTCGCCGGCGAAGAAGTCGCGCAGGCCCGCCGTGGCCCCGCCCTTGGTGAAGCCGACCGCGGCGGACTGGAAGCCGAAGTCCAAGGTGGCGTCGAGCCGACCCTGGGTGGTGTACGACGACATCACCTTGGGGTTGCTGTCGTAGACCTCGCCGAAGGCGAAGAAGTCGTCGTTGCCGATCCGCTCGGCCTCGTCGGCGATGGCCGGCGCGAACTCCTGCCAGAACTCCATGTTGACGTGCTTGACGGTGTCGATCCGGAAGCCGTCGATCCCGAAGTCGACCCAGGTCTTGTAGACCTCGGTCATCCCGTCCACGACCTCGGGCTTCTCGGTGAAGAGGTCGTCGAGCCCCATGAAGTCGCCGTAGAACGCGGACTCGCCCGCCCACTCCGAGTCGCCGCGGTTGTGGTAGTTCGTGACGTCGTTGAGCCAGGCCGGCTCCTTGACTGCGCTGTCCTCGTCGCGGACGACCGGGACGTAGGGGAACGAGGTCTTCGGGTCGAGCTCCGGGAAGTCGTCGCGGCCGGCGTAGTCCGCGTCGTCGAAGGTCTCCCCGGCGGCGGTCTTGTAGGGCCGCTGCTCCTTGCTGATGTAGGTGTGCTCACCGCCCTCGTAGTCGATGACGTCCGCGGTGTGGTTGGTGATGATGTCGAAGAAGACCTTGATCCCTCGCGCGTGCGCCTTGTCGATGAACCCCTCGAGCTCGTCGTTCGTGCCGAAGTGCGGGTCGATGCGCGTGAAGTCGGTGATCCAGTAGCCGTGGTAGCCGGCGGAGGCGTCGTCGTCGCTGCCCTGGACGGGCCGGTTCTTGAACGAAGGCGTCAGCCAGATGGCCGTCGTACCGAGGCCCTCGATGTAGTCGAGCTTGTCGGTGAGCCCCGCGATGTCACCACCGTGGTAGAAGCCCTTGTCCGACGGGTCGAAGCCGTGGACCATCCGGTCGCCGTCGAGGCCGCCGCGGTCGTTGGACGGGTCGCCGTTCGCGAACCGGTCGGCCATGACGAAGTAGAAGTTCTCCCGCGTCGTGGGCTGTCGCAGCGCACCGTCGGCCATGGCGCGGTCCTGCGCCGTGACCTCGTCGGACGGCAGGTCGGCGGGTGCCACCGAGACCTCGTGGCTCGCGTGGTCGTAGGTGAACCGCAGGGCGACGTCGTGCTCGAGCGCGAGCGGGAGGTTGCCGCCGCTCGGGCTGCCGTAGCTCTCGGCCCAGTCCCCGTTGAGGGCGACCTTGTACTCGTACCTGCCCGCCGGGACGGTGAGCTCGGCGGCGTACGTCGACGTCCCCGGCACCGGCTCGAGGCTCGACGCCTCACAGGGCGGCGCCCAGTCGGAGTCACACCCGATCTCGTCCTGGAGGTTGCCCACCAGGGTCACCCGCTGCGGCGCGGGGCTGTGCTCCGCGGCCGCGGGCGTCGCGACCCCGGCGAGGAGCGGTGGTACGACGAGGGCGCTCGTCAGGACGGTGAGCCAACGAGGGGTTCGACGGTGCACGGCATCTCCCGGTGGAGCGGAACGGACGAAACAGACAGCGGTCTGTCCGGTCACACTAGGTAAAGCCGCAAGAATGTGGCAAGCGCTTGCAACTTCTTGCAAAATCTTCGTCGCGCCGAGAGGCACTCGGCGGATTCTCGAGTCGGACGCCGGGCGGGGCTGGCATCGTGCGAGGGCCGGGCCGGTGCGGCAGAACGGGGGAGCGGGATGGCGACGAGCCACGTACGGCGCGGTGTCCGCGGGACAGTGCTGGTGCTCCTGGCCGTGGGGACCTCGGGCTGTGGCGCGGTCGACAGCCTGCTCCACCGAGGACCCGGGGTCTGGGGGACCGTGGTGTCGTTCGACGACACCGGCCTGCCCGACTCCCCGGTCGGCGGAGGATGGCTGGCCGCCGTGCCGGCGCACAGGCTCGACGACCTCCTCGCCCTGGCCGGCGAGGCCTACCCGCCCGACCAGCTCGCGTATGTCGGTCTGCGGCTCGACCGCGGCACTGTCGTGGAGTGGGGCGGCGTGATGGCCGAGGTCGACGGCGGTGGCGACTTCCGTCTGCCCGTCGAGGGGAACGTGGTGGTGTGCCGCCTCCCCTCCGAGGAGGCGACCTACGCCCAGGGGTGCGACCTGGTCAGGCTGCCCGAGCGCGGCCGGGCGCGCGCCTCACTCGGTGAGGGCGGGTTCCACTTCTGGATGGAGTGAGGGCGTCACTGCCCTCCCCAGCCTCCACCGTGCTTCATCCGCTCGCCCGGGGTCCGCGCGATCGCCTCGCGCTCCGCGTCGGTGAGCGTGCGCTCCGGCCGCCGGCCGCTGCGGGTGAGCCACAGCAGCAGCAAGAAGCCGCCGAGAACGCCGATCGCGATGAGCCAGGACTCCAACATGGGTCCGCCTTCCCCCTGCACAGGACGTCCGCGTCGGGGCGGACGTCGTACGCGTCATCCTGCGCCACGCGGCCGCCGACGACAACCAGCCGCCCGCCTCCGCGTGCCGGGGGTAACCCCCCGCGGGCGCGCTCGTTGGGGAAGGTGAACCGACTCGAACGAGGTGGACCATGCTCCTCAAGCAGATCGCCGCTGCCGCGCTCGCCCTGGTGGCTGCGACCTCGGCGCCGGCGCCGGCCGCGATCGTCGCCGAGGAGCCCGAGCCGCAGGACTGCTTCTGGGTGAGCGTGTTCGACGAGGAGAACGGCAACCTCTTCTACCCCGACACCGGCGTCAACTACTACCTCGGCCGGGTGAGCCTTCCGCCCGGTGGCGAGCTGGTCATCAGGGGCCGCTTCCCGCACGCGCGCTACACGTCGTTCAACGCCTACGACGAGCTGTTCCGGCCGAAGGACGCGCTCCCCGACGTCGACATCCGGGCCGACCGGGGCAGCACGAACCCGTTCCTCGCCGGCAACCGGCGCGACCTCCCGACGCGGAGCTACACCGTGCACGTCGTCCCCGACCCGGCGCCGGAGACGCGTGCCCGCAACACCGTCTACCTCGGGTACGACGGTCGCCCGTCGTACGTCGGCAACGTCGTGTACCGGGTCTACCTGCCCGACCGCGGTCGGGGCCAGTACGGCGGTGTCGGGCTGCCCGAGGTGGCGCTGCGCCTCCCCGACGGGACCGAGGTCGACCAGCCCACGGCGTGCACCGGACCCACCAACCAGCCCTCGACAGGAATCACGAGCACCGACCGGCGCTCGAGCAGCCCGGCAATGCCCACCCACACGACCGCGAAGCCGCGGCCGGACTGGGAGCGCTTCTTCAACGTGACGCGCACCATGGCCAGGCAGTTCTCGCAGGACGCCGCGGAGGCGGCCGGCGACGAGCAGCGCGGGGGGTTCTTCAGCGACCAGAAGAACGCCTACGTCTACGCCTTCGTCTCCCGCGAGTACGGCGAGGTGCTGGTCCTGCGGGGCCGCCTTCCCGACGTCCCCGAGACCTACGACGGGCAGCGGAGGTTCGAGCGGGCGCCCCTGCGCTACTGGTCGCTGTGCAACGGCTCGGTGCAGCCCTACGGGGTGACCGACACGATCGGCTGCGTCCACGACGAGCAGGTCCCGACCGACCGTCGAGGTCGCTTCACGGTCGTCGTCAGCACACCCGAGAACCGTCCGGCCAACGCGCACCGTGCCTGCGGCGTGGCGTGGATGCCCTGGGGCGCGCGGCCCGACGCCGCCCTGATCATGCGCAACCAGCTCCCCTCGCGGTGGTTCGACCAGGCCATCCAGCGGGTCCGTGAGCCGGGGACCGAGCGCGAGGTGATGGGGGAGTTCCTCCCGGCCGGTCGCTACCTCGCCGCCGAGGAGTTCGAGAAGCGCGGCTGCTGACCCGTGGCCCGCGGGCTGCACAGGATCGCCGTGCATGGGTACAGGTGGCTACTGTCGACCCAGCACCATCCTTCCCCCTGAGGAGCACCGCACATGCAGACCTGGCCCGGACGCGCCTACCCCCTCGGCGCCACCTACGACGGATCCGGGGTCAACTTCGCGCTCTTCACCGAGGTCGCCGACCGCGTCGAGCTGTGCCTCATCGGGGACGACGGCTCCGAGACCCGGGTCGACATGCCGGAGACCGACGGGTTCGTGCACCACGTGTACCTGCCCGGCGTACAGCCCGGCCAGCGCTACGGCTTCCGGGTGCACGGCCCGTTCGACCCGGCCAACGGGCACCGGTGCAACCCCGCCAAGCTCCTGCTCGACCCCTACGCCAAGGCCGTCGAGGGGCAGATCGACGGCGACGAGTCGCTCTTCTCCTACCGGTTCGAGGACGCGAGCGAGTTCAACGACGACGACAGCTTGGGCCACACGATGCTGTCGGTGGTCGTCAACCCGTTCTTCGACTGGGGCCACGACCGCCATCCCGACCACGAGTACCACGAGTCGGTGATCTACGAGGCCCACGTCAAGGGCCTCACCGAGACCCACCCCGGCATCCCGGAGGAGATCCGCGGGACGTACGCCGGCATCGCCCACCCCGCGATGATCGAGCACCTGACCAGCCTCGGCGTCACGGCGATCGAGCTGATGCCCGTGCACCAGTACGTCCAGGACGCCCACCTGCTCGAGAAGGGCCTGTCGAACTACTGGGGCTACAACACGATCGGCTTCTTCGCCCCGCACAACGCCTACTCCTCGACCGGCGAGCGCGGCCAGCAGGTGCAGGAGTTCAAGGGCATGGTGAAGGCCCTGCACGAGGCGAACATCGAGGTGATCCTCGACGTGGTCTACAACCACACCGCCGAGGGCAACCACCAGGGCCCGACGCTCTGCTTCCGCGGCATCGACAACGCCTCCTACTACCGGCTCGTCGACGACGACAAGGCGCACTACTTCGACACCACCGGCACCGGCAACAGCCTGCTCATGCGGCACCCGCACGTGCTGCAGCTGATCATGGACTCGCTGCGCTACTGGGTGACCGAGATGCACGTCGACGGGTTCCGCTTCGACCTCGCCTCGTCCCTGGCCCGGCAGTTCCACGAGGTCGACCGGCTGTCGGCGTTCTTCGACCTCGTCCAGCAGGACCCGATCGTCAGCCAGGTCAAGCTGATCGCGGAGCCCTGGGACGTCGGCGACGGCGGCTACCAGGTCGGCAACTTCCCGCCGCTGTGGACGGAGTGGAACGGCAAGTACCGCGACACCGTCCGCGACTTCTGGCGCGGCGAGCCCTCGACGCTCGGCGAGTTCGCGTCCCGGATCACCGGGTCGGCGGACCTCTACGAGCACTCGAACCGCAAGCCCATCGCCTCGATCAACTTCATCACCGCCCACGACGGGTTCACGCTGCGCGACCTCGTCTCCTACAACGAGAAGCACAACGAGGCCAACGGCGAGGGCGGCGCCGACGGCGAGAGCCACAACCGCTCCTGGAACTGCGGCGTCGAGGGCGAGACCGACGACGCCGAGGTCCTCGCCCTGCGCGCCCGCCAGCAGCGCAACTTCCTCACCACGCTGCTGCTCTCGCAGGGCGTGCCGATGATCGCCCACGGCGACGAGCTGGGGCGCAGCCAGCAGGGCAACAACAACGTGTACTGCCAGGACAACGAGCTGGCCTGGGTGGACTGGAAGCTCGAGGCCGAGCAGGAGGAGCTCCTCGCCTTCGCCCGCCGGGTGGTCGCGCTGCGTCACGACCAGCCGGTGTTCCGGCGTCGCCGCTTCCCCGGTGGTGGGACCGACGAGGGCGGCCTGCCCGAGATGGGTTGGTACACGCACACCGGCGCCGCGATGACCGACACCGACTGGAACGAGAGCCACGCGCTCTCGATGATGGTCTTCCTCAACGGCCAGGCCATCGCCGAGCCCGACCCGCGCGGTGACCGTGTCGTCGGCGACTCGTTCCTGGTCGCCTTCAACGCCTTCCACGACACCATCTCGTTCACGATCCCCGAGGGGTTGTACGAGGAGGGCTGGATCGTGGCGATCGACACCAGCGACGACCAGATCGGGATCGTCTCGGTCTTCGACGACGCCCCGATGTTCGAGGCGGGGACCGAGTTTCCCGTCACAGGCCGGTCGGTCGTCGTACTCCGGCACACGGCCGGCGGGACCACCGGGTAGCCGCGCAGGCGTGAGCGGCGTGTCACACGGGTAGCCTGGAGGCATGCCTTCCCCCGACGTGACCGACTCCGGCGTGCCCGAAAGCACCCCGACCTTCGCCGATCTCGGCATCGACAAGCGGGTGCTCCGGGCGCTCGACGACGTCGGCTACGAGTCGCCGTCGCCGATCCAGGCAGCCACGATCCCCGCGCTGCTCGAGGGGCGTCACGTCGTCGGCCTCGCCCAGACCGGCACCGGCAAGACCGCGGCGTTCGCCGTACCGATCCTGTCCCGGATCGACCTCAAGCAGAAGACGCCCCAGGCGCTGGTGCTCGCCCCGACCCGTGAGCTCGCGCTGCAGGTGTCGGAGGCGTTCGAGCGGTACGCCGCACACCTGCCCGGCCTGCACGTGCTCCCGGTCTACGGCGGCCAGGCGTACGGCGTCCAGCTGTCCGCCCTCCGACGCGGGGTGCACGTGGTCGTCGGAACCCCGGGCAGGATCATGGACCACCTCGAGAAGGGCACGCTGGACCTCACCGAGCTGCGCTTCCTCGTCCTCGACGAGGCCGACGAGATGCTCAAGATGGGCTTCCAGGAGGACGTCGAGACGATCCTCGCCGACACCCCCGAGGAGAAGCACGTCGCGCTGTTCTCCGCGACGATGCCCGCCGCAGATCCGCCGGATCTCCAAGAAGTACCTCACCGACCCGGTCGAGATCACGGTCAGGAACAAGACCACCACCTCGGCCAACACGGCCCAGCGGTACCTCCAGGTGGCCCACCAGCAGAAGATCGACGCGCTGACCCGCATCCTCGAGGTCGAGAACTTCGAGGGCATGATCATCTTCGTCCGCACCAAGCAGGCGACCGAGGTGCTCGCCGAACGGCTGCGCGCCCGGGGCTTCTCGGCCGCCGCCATCAACGGCGACATCGCGCAGGCGCAGAGGGAGCGGACGGTCAACCAGCTGCGCGACGGCCGGCTCGACATCCTCGTCGCGACCGACGTCGCCGCCCGCGGCCTCGACGTCGAGCGGATCAGCCACGTCGTCAACTACGACATCCCGACCGACACCGAGTCCTACGTGCACCGGATCGGCCGCACGGGGCGGGCAGGCCGCAGCGGCGACGCGATCTCGTTCGTCACCCCCCGTGAGCGGCATCTGCTGAAGGCCATCGAGAAGGCCACGCGGCAGCCGCTCACCCAGATGCCGCTGCCGACCGTCGAGGACGTCAACGTCACCCGCGTCGCACGGTTCACCGACTCGATCACCGAGGCGCTGGCGTCGGACAAGGTCTCGTTCTTCCGCGACCTCGTCGAGGAGTACGAGCAGGAGCACGACGTGCCCGCCGCCGACATCGCCGCCGCGCTGGCGATCATGGCGCAGGACGGCCAGCCGCTGCTGCTCGAGCCCGAGCCGGAGCCGGTGCGGGTCTTCGAGGGCCGCGGTGAGAAGAAGGGCGTCTGGGACCACGAGAAGGGTCGCCGGCGGGACGAGGACGGCGGTCGACCGGCGCGCCGTGAGCCGCGCCGGGGTCGCTCCGACAAGACGTTCGCGACCTACCGGATCGCGGTGGGCAAGAGGCACCGGGTCGAGCCCCGCCAGATCGTGGGCGCGATCGCCAACGAGGGCGGCCTCGGCCGCGACGACTTCGGCCACATCGACATCCGCGGCGACCACTCGCTCGTCGAGCTGCCGGCCGACCTGGCACCCGGCACGTTCGCGGCGCTGGAGCGCACCCGGATCTCCGGAAAGCTCATCGAGCTGGAGCCGACCGGGGAGGCAGCGGCGCCGCGGCGCCCGTCGTACGACAAGCCGGGCTCGTCGAAGAAGCCGTTCGAGAAGAAGAGCTACGAGAAGAAGCCGCACCGCAAGGGCGAGAGCGCACCCGAGGGGAAGAAGAAGCCGCGCACGAAGAAGCCGCGGCCCTGACCTGCAGGACCGCGGCTTCCCGCAGACGCGTCAGCCCGGGGTCAGCGCAGCCTCACGACGGTGGTGCCGCCGGCGAAGTCGTCGTGCCAGCCGTGCCGGTTGGTGGTGTTCTGGCTGATCGTCACGGCGATCATGATCACCGCCGCCAGGCTGAGCAGGCCGGCGATGAACCCGAGGAACGGGATGATGCCGAGCACGCCGATGGCCGTGAAGGCGTTGCGCTTGAGCGCCTGCTCCATCGTCGGACGTCCGCCGTCGGGGCCGCGGGTCTCGAGGTTCAGCAGCATCTTGCCGACCGTCTGGCCCCGGTTGTGCTCCATCAGCGTGAAGTAGCCGAGGGCGATCGCTGCGCTGATCAGCGAGGTCACCGCGTTGACGGCCCAGTTCGTGCCGCTGGTGACGCCGATGCTCCCCAGTGAGCCCGACGTGTCCGCGCCCATGAGCATCCCCGCCACGAGCACGCCACCGAGAAGCACGTTCACCACGGTGAGCAGGACGTAGTCGATCAGGCGGGCGGCGAACCGGGGCCACAGGTCGGCCGGCTGGCCGGGACCACCGGTCATGCGCTGGTAGCCCGTCGGCGGCATCTGGCCGGGCTGCTGCCAGTCCCCGGGCGGGGGCGGCGGCGGAGGAGCCGACCCGGTGCCGTACGCGCCCTGCGCACCAGGCGGCGGCGGGGGCGGCGTGCTGGGCGGCTCGTTCGGGGGCCGGTCGTTGCCCTCGGGTGGGTTCTGGGTGGGGTCGCTCATCGGGGGGCCTCTCTGCACGAATTCGTGTGTTCGACGTTAGTCACCCGCGGACCGGTTGTCTCGTAAGCAGGGCTGGGAGAAAGCGCTGGTTGAAATCTTGACCGAGTCGTCATGATGAAGGGATGACGGCACCTGACCTCACCGCACGAGCAGCCGAGCGCGACCGCCTGCGAGCGGCCTATCTCCAGGGGCCCGCCGGACGCCCTCCGTCGAGCGCGCGGGGCCTCCACCACGCAGCGCTGATCAGCAGCGACGTCGAGCGGACCATCGAGTTCTACCAGGGTCTGCTGGGCTTCCCGCTGACAGAGCTCATCGAGAACCGTGACTACCCGGGCTCGTCGCACTTCTTCTTCGACCTCGGCAACCAGAACCTCCTGGCCTTCTTCGACTTCCCCGGACTCGAGCTCGGTCCGTACGCCGAGGTCCTCGGCGGCCTCCACCACGTCGCGATCTCCATGGATCCCGAGCGGTGGCAGGAGGTCGTCGACCGGTTCGACGCCGCGGGGGTCGACTACGTGATCCACAGCGAGGTGTCGGTGTACTTCACCGATCCCGACGGGGCACGCATCGAGCTGATCGCCGACCCTCTCGGCGAGATGTACGGCGACCGCGTGCTCTGACCGGCCGACCTCCTAGGTGCGGGCCACCTCGGTCTGCTCGGTGCGCTCGAGCCACCGCATGACAGGCGTCGCGGTGATCCCGTGCACCAGGACGGAGAGGCCGATCGTGAACGCCACCGTCGACCACAGCAGCTGGCTGTCCGAGAACTCGGCCTCACCCGTGGCATAGGCGAGGTAGTACAGCGAGCCCACGCCCCGGACGCCGAAGAACGAGATGGTGAGCCGCTCCCCGGACGTGAGCACGTGGTCGCCGATCCGGCAGGTGGAGCTCCGGAAGCCCATGGCCACCAGACCCGACATCGGCCGGATCACGAACACCAGCAGGACGGCGAGCAGTGCCGCCTCCCAGGGCAGGTTGCGCAGCAGCCCGTTGGTCATCGAGACGCCGAGCAGCAGGAGTACGACAAGGGTGAGCAACCGTTCGAGGCGCTCCACGATCTCGTGCATGTGGGCGTGGTACTCGTGACCGCGCTCGGCCGACCGCATCGTCATCGCGCAGGCGAACACCGCGAGGAAGCCGTAGCCGCCGAGCGTCTCGGCCACCCCGTAGGCGACCAGGACCGCCGCCAGGGCAAGCAGGGGCTCGCCGGTCTCGGCCATCCGCAGTGACGGTGCCGGGGCCCGGAACGCGGCCTTCGCCAGCAGCCAGCCGACGAGCACGCCGAGCAGGACGCCGAGGGCCACCTTGCCGACGAGCTCCCACCCGAGCCACCGCAGGCCCCACTCGGTGACCGGGCCCAGAGACGCGAGGAACACCGCGGCGTAGACGAACGGGAAGGCGAGACCGTCGTTCAGGCCGGCCTCCGAGGTGAGCGCGAAGCGGACCTCGTCGCTCTCGTCGATCTCGTCGTGGTCCTCGTCCGCGGGGGTCGGCCCCTCGACCTGGACGTCGGAGGCGAGCACGGGGTCCGTCGGGGCCAGGACCGCGCCGAGCAGGAGCGCCGCCGCCGGTGCGAGGCCGACCACCCACCAGCCGAGGAGGGCCACTGCCGCGATGCTCAGCGGCATCGCGATGCCGAGCAGGCGCCAGGCGCCGCTCCACTTCCGCCAGCTGTCGAGCCGTCGGAAGCTCAGGGGCCGGTCCAGCGCCAGCCCGACGCCCATGAGCGCGACGATCACCGTGAACTCGGTCAGGTGCTCGATGAAGGCACGGTTGCCCATCGGCGTCACGTCGGTGCCCTCGGGCAGCGGCAGCAGCCCCATCAGGGCGCCCACCACGAGCAGCACGATCGGCGCCGAGACCGCGGCCTTGCGCAGCGCGGTCGGCAGGACCACCGCGAGCAGCAGGGCGGCGCCGGCGAGGAGGTACACGACGTCGGCGCTCATCGGTCGGCCTCGGCTCGGTGCAACGTCCCTCCTCAGGGTTCGAACACGATCATGCCCGCCCCGCGGACCTCCCGTGGTCGGTCGAGCCGGTCGGGGCCGGTCCGGCGTGGACATCGACGTACCCAGGGGTCCGGCGCTCCATCCTGCGGGCGAGATCTGCTGTTACCGAAGTGTGGTCGTCGTGTGGAACTGACGTTGCCGGCGCGTGTCCGGGGCGGACCTAGCGTTGTACCCAAGATCTCCGGGGGGAGATGGATGAAAGATTCCGGGCAGGGCCGTCATGGGGCGGGAGGCGGCCCTGCTGGATGAAGGATTCTCGTAGGTGCCTGACATGAACACAGCCCGACCCCACGTGCTCACCTCCCAGGAGCGCGTGCCGGCAAGGAGGTCCGCGTGACCACTGCTGGGTTCGTGTCAGGCACCCGCGGGGAGACCACACCTTCGAGCGCCTCCCGGGTTGCCGCGGGCGCCTCTCTCCTTCTGGGCGGCCTGCTCCTCGACTCTCTGCCGGACCTGATGTCCGAGGCCTTCTACGTCGCCGTGCTCGCCGCGGCCTCGGCCGCGGTCTCCATCGTCGCCGGCTACGTGCTGTGGGTGCGGGTCACCCTGGTGTCGCGGGCGGTCGTCGCCCTCGCGGCCGGGTCGGCCCTGGCCGGCGAGCTGCTGCAGATCTTCCTCGGCCTTCCGGGCCTCCGCGACCTCGACCGGCAGTCCACCGTCGGGCTCGGCTTCGCGCTCGCCGCGGCAGGTGCTGTTCTCGTGTTTCTGGCCGCAGACGCGCTGCAGCGTAAGCCGGAACCAGCGCCCGACCGGCCCTATGCTCTATGACCATGCCTTCCGTGCTCATCGTCGAGGACGACGAAGCCATCGCGATGCCGCTGGTGCGCACCCTCGGCCGTGAGGGGTACGACGTGGACCGCGTCGAGGAGGGTGCCACCGCCGTCGAGCGGGCACTCGGCGGCGGCATCGACCTGATGATCCTCGACCTCGGCCTGCCCGACATCGACGGGCTCGAGGTCTGCCGCCGGGTGCGTGCCGGCGGGTACGACGGCGGCGTCCTCATCCTGACCGCCCGCGGCGGCGAGCTCGACCGGGTGGTCGGCCTCGACGTGGGCGCCGACGACTACATGTCCAAGCCGTTCGGCCTTGCCGAGCTCCT
This sequence comes from uncultured Actinomycetota bacterium, assembly GCA_963700365.1. Lineage (GTDB taxonomy): Bacteria > Actinomycetota > Actinomycetes > Propionibacteriales > Nocardioidaceae > Nocardioides_C. Next base: position 378,708 of record CAVOXG010000001.1, read on the forward strand.
CGCGCGCACCCGGGCGCTGCTGCGACGTAGCGGCTCCGCGCACGCGGGTGCGGCCGTCGAGGAGCCGGTCGCACCTGAGCCGGGCCTCCGGATCGACACCCACGCCCGACGCGTGTGGGCCGGGGACCAGGAGGTCGCGCTGACCACCAAGGAGTTCGACGTCCTCGCGCTGCTGAGCGAGGACCGCGGTGCCGTCGTCACCCGCGAGCGGCTGATGGACGAGGTCTGGGACAGCAACTGGTTCGGCTCCACCAAGACGCTCGACGTCACCGTGGGACGGCTCCGGCAGAAGCTCGAGGAGAGCGAGGCACCCGCGAGGGTCGTGACCGTCCGAGGTGTGGGTTTCCGCCTCGAGGACGGCACCCTCGATGCGTGACCGCCTGGTCGTCGCCTTCGTCTCCCTCACCCTCGCCGTCGTCGCGGTCTTCCTGGTCGAGCGCGCCTACACGACCTCGGCCCTCATCCACGAGCAGGAGCAGCGCAAGGTCGAACGGTCCGCGACGGTGATCGCCGGCCTGCTCGGCGAGGGTCGCGCCGAGGTGACGCCGGAGCTCCTCGAGCGCCTCCTGTTCGCCGACGAGCACGCGGAGTACGTCGATGCCGACGGTGAGCGGGTCGAGGCCGCCAACCACGTCGCCGGCGACCGGCCCGAAGGGCACAACGCGGACGACCTGACCGTGACGCGCCCGGTGGACGGCGGAGGGACGCTGACCCTCAGCCGGCACGCGGAGATCGTCGACGAACGGGTCGCCGACGCCCTCCTCCCGCTCGCGCTCATCGCCCTGGGCCTGGTCGTCGTGTCGGTGGTCGCCGCGGTGTGGATCGCCGCCCGGCTCACCCGGCCCTTCACCGCGCTCGCCGACGTGGCCGCGCGGATCGGGCGCGGCGACTTCTCCGTCGAGGTCCCGCGCTCCAGCATCCCCGAGGCCGACTCCGTCGCCCGGGCACTGCGCGCGAGCGCCCACGACCTCGGTGCGCTCGTGCAGAGGGAACGCGACTTCGCTGCACACGCCTCCCACGAGCTGCGGACCCCGATCACCGCAACCCGCCTCGAGCTCGAGGACCTCGCACTCGGCCCGCAGAGCTCGCCCGAGGTGGTCAGCCGGGTCTCGGCCGCGATCGGCCAGCTCGACCGGCTCAGCGCCACCGTGGCCGAGATGCTCGACGCGTCGCGGGAGAGCAGGGTCGGCACGCGCGTCGACATCGACCTCGCGGCGCTGGTCCGCGACAGCGTCCTGCGCTGGCGGCAGCTCGCACCCGGCCGCACGTTCGACCTGGCGAGCGAGAAGGTCGTCGCGGTCCGGATGCCCGCGGGCGCGCTCATGCAGCTCCTCGACATCCTGATCGGGAACGCCGTGACCCACGGGGACGGCCGGATCACGGTCTCGGTCACCGAGGCGACCGAGTACGTCGACGTCCGCGTCGCCGACGAGGGGCTGCGCCAGACCGCCGCCGAGGGGATGCGCAACCCCGTCGCCGGTGTCGGCCGGCGGGCTCGCCGTGGCCGCGGAGATCGCGGAGTCCCTCGGCGGCAGGCTCCGGCTCACCGAAGAGGCCTGCACGACGTTCAGCCTTGTCCTGCCCCGCCGGTGACGTGAGACGGTGGCCTCATGAGCGTCGAGCCCGAGGACCTGCAGCGCGCCGAGGAGCGGAACGTCCTCGGTGGACCGCTCGACCCGTGCGGCACCGACCCGGTGACCGGCTTCTACCGCGACGGCCGCTGCAGCACCGGCCCGCAGGACATCGGCAGCCACACGGTGTGCGCGGTGGTCACCCGGGAGTTCCTCGAGCACCAGGCATCGGTCGGCAACGACCTCAGCACGCCCCGGCCCGAGTGGCGCTTCCCCGGCCTGACGCCGGGCGACCGCTGGTGCGTCGTCGCGGTGCGCTGGCTCCAGGCCTACGAGGACGGCGTCGCGTGTCCGGTCGTGCTCGCGTCCACCCACGAGCGCGCCCTCGACGTCGTGCCGATGGCGCACCTCCAGGAGCACGCGGTCGACGTACCTCCTGACGTCGGCTCGCTCACCTGACCGCTGCGTACTTCTGCAACGCCGGGCCCGGATTCTGCGTACTCGTGCAAACGCCGGACGCCGGCCCGGAACACCCGTAACGTCCCCAGAGGTAAAAAACGCTCATAACGCGATTTCTGGGAGGAATTGTGCGTAAGAGAATCATCGGTGCCGTCGCGGCCGTCCCGCTCGTGCTGGGCAGCGCCGCCGGCCCCGTCGCGGCGGAGGTCAACGCGGTCACCCCCTCGACCAACGACGCGAACAAGACCGCAGGCTGGGCCTACTTCGACGCGGTCGCGGCTGAGGACTCCGTGGCCCTCACCTTCACCACCACTCGGGCCTTCGAGTCGTGCTTCGAGTACCGCGCCGACGACGCGGCCGCGACCCAGACGGCCGCCAACCCGAACACCCTCGTCACCGACGGGCTGTGGGACTTCGTCTGCGTGAACGCCTCCGGCGTCGCGAGCCAGTCCGTGACGGTCGCTGCCGCGGAGCACGTCGACGTCCGGCTGGTCTTCGGCGGCGAGACCGACGAGCGCTTCGACTGGACGCGCGTCGACACCCTCGAGCCGGTCGACAGCACCGAGCCCACCGAGGCCGACCCGCCCGGCGACCGTCCAGGAGTGCAAGCAGGGCGGCTGGGCCGACCTCGGCTACAAGAACCAGGGCCGCTGCGTCTCGGACGTGCGCACGTACGACAACCAGCAGAAGAAGGCCGCCAAGGCTGAGCAGAAGGCAGCCAAGAAGGGTGCCAAGGCCGACGCCAAGTCCGCCAAGGTGACCGCCAAGGGCACGAAGAAGGCCGCGAAGAAGCAGGCCAAGTAGTCCGCAGACTGCTGCAGCGGGCCGCGGAGGAGCTCTTCTCCGCGGCCCGTCGCGCAGCTCTTGGGACGAACTAGGTAGAAGTACTCTGTCGCGCCACGCCGCGAGACGGGACGCTTCGGGTATGACCATGCAGCAGAGCCCCCGCGCCCAGCAGGGCAGGGACACCCGCAGCGGTGCGATCGTCGACGCCCTCGTCCAGCAGGGCCTGGTCCAGGCCGAGCGGCAGGGCGACGCCGTGACCGTCGTCGACCGGGTGCTCGGCACCCAGGAGGCAGGAGCGGCGCCCCTTCGCCGAAGGTTCGCCGAGCTCGCCGGGTACGTCGGCGGCGTGTTCGTCGTCTCCGCGGCCGCCATCTTCTTCGCGACCCGCTGGGCCGACCTCAGTGAGGGCCAGCAGGTGGGGCTGCTCGCGGGCGTCGCCGTGCTGCTCGCCGTCGCGGGCCTGGCGATCGGTGGCTTCGGGGCCGGGTTCGCGGCGTTGCGTCGCGGGGCCGAGCCGGCGCTGCGCCGTCTCGCCGGGGTGCTCCTGCTCGGTGCGGCGGGGGCCGCGGCGGCGGCCGTCGGGATGCAGGCCGACTACTCCATCGACGACTACACCTCCATGACGCCCGCCGTCCTCGGGTTCGGCACGTTCACCGTGCTGGCCGTCGGCGGCTACCTGCTGGCACCGACCGTCGTCGGCCAGGTCGCGATCGCGGGCGGTCTCTTCGCGCTCGTGCCGACGACCCTGGAGTACCTCGACACCTTCGAGCCGGTCCTGTTCGGCCTGCTGGTGCTCGCGATCGGCGTGGCCTGGCTGCTGCTCGCCGAGCGCGGCACCTGGCGGGAGGTCGCCTCCGCCCGCGTCGTCGGATGTGTCCTGGCCGTGGCCGGTGCCCAGATCCCCGCCTTCGACTACGACTCACGCTGGGTCGGCTACGTGGCGCTGTTCGCGGTCGCCGTCGCCGCCTTCGGTGCGTACGTCGCACGCCGGGCGTGGCCCTACCTCGCCGCCGGCGTCGTCGCACTGACCCTGGCGGTGCCCGAGGCGCTGACCGACTGGACCGACAACTCGCTCGGCCCGGCCGGGGTGCTCCTGGTCGCGGGGCTCACCCTGCTCGGTGCCTCGCTGGTCGGCCTCCGGCTGCGCAAGGAGGTCGTCGAGGCCGAGGAGCACGAGCACTGATTCGTTTACCAGGGTATGTAGGAGACCTGTCTCTTCCCATGGCGCACGGGCCATGGGAAGAGACAGTTTCTCCATGGGCAGCCCGGTGGGGTGCTCGGACATGGGGCCGTGCACGGAGATCTTCGCGCGACGTCCGCTTTCCCCTGACGCCGGTGAACGTCGGTGGCACGTGCAGGAAGTTTCCGCGAAAGCCGCCCAAGCGCCGAACGGCGACATACGGTGATTGGCCCATTACGTCCTGAGGAGTGCAATGCCGAGTACCAAGATCAGACGCACGCGCAGGCTCGCGTCCGTCGGTGTCACCACAGCTCTCGCGGTGTCGCTGACGGGTCTCGCCACCGGTCCGCCAGTGCGGCAGGAGACAACGACGCCCCAGCGGCGCCGAAGCCCGGACCCGTCAAGGTCCAGCTGCTGTCGTTCAACGACTACCACGGTCACCTCGAGCGGACACGCCCGGCGAGGTCGACCGCACGCTGCGCGACGGCACCGTCGAGGAGATCCCGGCGGGCGGCGCCGAGTACCTCGCCCGCCACCTCCGCAGCTGCGTGCCGACGCGGAGAACAGCCTCACCGTCACGGCAGGTGACCTGATCGGCGGCTCGCCGTTCCTCTCCGGCCTCTTCCACGACGAGCCGGCCGTCGAGTCGCTCAACGCGATGGGCCTCGACCTGTCCGGCGTCGGCAACCACGAGTTCGACGAGGGCGTCGCCGAGCTCCGTCGCATGCAGCGCGGCGGCTGCCACGCCGTCGACGGCTGCTACTTCCCGGAGCAGCCCTACGAGGGCGCCGACTTCAAGTGGCTCGCCGCGAACGTCAAGAACGACGAGACCGGCGAGACCGCGCTGCGTCCGTACGCGATCCGACGCGTCGACGGTGAGCGCATCGCCTTCATCGGCATGACCCTCGAGGGCACCGACCAGCTCGTGGCCCAGGCCGGGATCCGCGGCTGGTCGTTCAAGGACGAGGTCCGGACGGCGAACGCGCTGGTGCCGAAGATCCGCAAGCGCGGCGTCGAGGCGATCGTCGTACTCCTGCACGAGGGCGGCTACCAGGAGGGCAACGTCAACCAGTGCGTCGGCGCGTCCGGCCCGGTCATCGACATCGCCAAGCGCCTGAAGCCGGCCATCGACATGGTCGTCACCGGTCACACCCACCAGGCCTACAACTGCACGGTCAAGGACCCGAACGGGCGTCCCCGCAAGGTGACCAGCGCCGCGTCGTACGGCCGGGTCGTCACCGAGACCAACCTGCAGATCAACCGTCGCACCGGTGACGTGATCCGCAGGTCGGTGCGCAGCCGCAACCACATCGTCACCCAGGACGTGAAGCCGGTCCGCGCGCAGACCCGGATCCTGAAGAAGTGGAGCGTCCTCGCCGACAAGGTCGGCAACGAGCCGATCGGCAAGGTCACCGAGGACATCACCCGTGCGTTCGAGGCCGACGACGACGACCGCGGCAAGGAGTCGGGTGCCAGCAACCTGATCGCCGACGCCCAGCTCGCGGCCACCGAGGTGAACGGCGCGCAGATCGCGTTCATGAACCCCGGCGGTGTGCGTGCTGACTTCGAGTACGCCCCCGACGGCGTGATCACCTACGCGGAGGCGTTCAACGTCCAGCCGTTCGGCAACCTGCTCGTCACGATGCCGATGACCGGCGCGCAGATCCAGACGATGCTCGAGCAGCAGTGCAACACCGAGCGGCAGTTCCAGCTCGGCGTCTCCGAGGGCTTCACCTACACCGACGAGCGCACGGTCGACCCGGCCAATCGCGCAGCTGCACCGACATCACCGTCTCCGACATGAAGCTGGACGGCGTGGCCATCGAGATGGACAAGACCTACATGGTCACCGTCAACAACTTCCTCGCCGACGGCGGCGACGGCTTCTCGGTGTTCACCGAGATCCCGTCGAGCGAGCGGATCGGCGGCGGGGGCGACCTCGACGCGCTGATCGCCTACTTCGAGGCGAACAGCCCCGATCTCCGACCCGGGCACCGACCGCGTCACCGAGGTCCCGTGACCTCTTGACCGGAAGCTCGGATCGAGCACGACGGCCCCCGGCCCGCACCTCGCGGACCGGGGGCCTGTGCGTCGGATGCCTAGGGTGGGCGGTATGTCTGTGCCCACGCTCGGATCCCTCGTCTGCGTCCCCGCGCTCGACCGCCCCGACCTGCTCGCCCAGCCCGTCGCCGAGGCCCTGCGCGGCTGGCCCGGCGCGAAGGACGTCGCGGTCACCGAGATCGACCCCGACCTCGCGGACACCGCCGCCCTCACCGAGGCCTACGACCTCCCGCTGTCGGCGAGCGCCAACTGCGTCGTGGTCTCCGGCCGCCGGGCGGGCGAGGAGCGCATCGCCGCGTGCGTCGTACGCGCCGACACCCGTGCGGACGTGAACAACCTCGTGAAACGGACCCTCGACGTGCGCAAGGCGTCGTTCCTGCCGATGGAGCGCGCGGTGGAGGAGACCCGGATGGAGTACGGCGGGATCACGCCGGTCGGGCTTCCCGACGGCTGGCGGGTGCTCGTCGACGCCAGCGTCCTCGACATCGACGTGGCGGTCATCGGCAGCGGGGTCCGTCGCTCCAAGCTGCTCCTCGCCGGGCGAGACCTCGCCGAGCTCCCGGGGGCCGAGGTGCTGGAGGGCCTCGGCATCTGATCCGCCCGGCGGGTGTTTGCGGCGCCGCCAGCGGGTTACCACCTCCTCTCCGACGTACTCGATCTCGGAGGTGGACGATGAAGGCAGTGACCTGGCACGGACGGCGTGACATGCGCGTCGAGGAGGTCCCCGATCCCCGGATCCAGGAGGCCGACGACGCGATCATCAAGGTCACCTCGACCGGGCTCTGCGGCTCCGACCTGCACCTGTACGAGACGTTGGGCCCCTTCATGACCCCCGGCGACATCGTCGGCCACGAGCCGATGGGCATCGTCGAGGAGGTGGGCAGCGGGGTGAGCGACCTCCAGGTCGGCGACCGGGTCGTCGTCCCCTTCAACGTCTGCTGCGGCTCCTGCTGGATGTGCGACCAGCAGCTCTACAGCCAGTGCGAGACGACGCAGAACCGGGAGTACGGCACCGGTGCGTCGTTCTTCGGCTACAGCAAGCTCTACGGCCAGGTGCCCGGCGGCCAGGCCGAGTACCTCCGCGTGCCGTTCGCGAACTTCCTGCCGATCAAGGTGCCCGAGGGCCCGGCCGACGAGCGGTTCCTGTACCTCTCGGACGTGCTGCCGACGGCGTGGCAGGCCGTCGAGTACGCCGACGTGCCGAAGGGCGGAACGCTCCTGGTCCTGGGGCTGGGGCCGATCGGCGACATGTCCGCCCGGATCGCCATGCAGCGCGGCTTCCGCGTGATCGGTGTCGACCTCGTGCCCGAGCGGCTCGAGCGCGTCCGGTCCCGGGGTGCCGAGGTGATCGACATCAACGCGGTCGACGACGTCGCCGAGCAGGTCCGCTCGATGACCGGAGGCCGGGGCGCGGACGCCGTGATCGACGCCGTCGGCATGGAGGCCCACGGCTCGCCGGCGGCCTCGCTCATGCAGCGGATGGTCGGCTTCATGCCGAAGGCGGTCTCCGCGCCGCTGATGCAGCGGGCAGGCGTCGACCGGATGGCCGCCCTCTACACCGGGATCGACGCGGTCCGTCGCGGCGGAACCCTCTCGATCGTCGGGGTGTACGGCGGGCAGACGGACCCGATGCCGATGCTCACGCTCTTCGACAAGCAGATCCAGCTCCGGATGGGCCAGGCCAACGTGAAGAGGTGGACCGAGGACCTCATGCCGCTGCTGGCCGGCGACAGTGACCCGCTCGGCGTGGAGCAGTTCGCGACCCACCGGCTCCCGCTGGAGGAGGCGCCGGAGGCCTACAAGACGTTCCAGAAGAAGGAGGACGACATGATCAAGGTGGTCTTCAAGCCGTGATCCGTCCGGCGCGACCTCAGCTCGTAGCGGCGGCGGTGCGTCGTACCTCCGACCTCGCATCACCAAGAAGGGGCACTCCCCTCGGCGGATTCGTCGAGGGGAGTGCCCCTTTCCCATGAGAACTTGGGAAGGGCGAGCGAAATATTCACGGGATGGCCGGGGAAGAAAGGCAGGACGATTCGGGACCTTCGGCCCGGGCGCGTCGGGGCATGGTCAAGACAGGGTTGGTGCGATAGACAAGGGGCAAGCCTTTACCAAGTGGGGCTTGCCGTTCTGCATGTATGGGGAGAGACATGACCAGCACCGGAGCCACCCCCGACGTTGCCGGAGCAGCGACGAGGGCCAACCCCAACCTGATGCTGGCGATGGCCACCCTCGGGTTCGCGCTGAACTTCTGGGCCTGGGCGCTGATCAGCCCGCTCGGACCGCTCTTCCGTGAGGAGGGCACGCTCGGCGAGCTCACCGAGTCCGACGTCGCGCTGATGGTGGCGGTCCCGGTGATCGTCGGCTCCCTCGGCCGGATCATCGTCGGGGCGCTGACCGACAAGTACGGCGGTCGCCTGATGTTCCCCGTGATCTCGGGCATCACGATCATCCCGATCCTGTTCATCGCGTTCTTCGCGCTCGACTCCTACACCCTGCTGCTGATCGGCGGGTTCTTCCTCGGCATCGCCGGTACGGCGTTCGCGGTCGGCGTGCCCTTCGTCAACGCGTGGTTCCCGCCCGAGCGCCGCGGCCTCGCGATCGGCATCTTCGGCGCCGGCATGGGCGGCACCGCGATCAGCGCGCTCACGACGGTCAAGCTCTACGAGAACATCGGGGAGAAGGCGCCGTTCCTGATCACGGCCACGGCGCTCGCGATCTACGCGGTCGCCTCCTGGCTGATCCTGCGCGACGCCCCCGGCCGGACCGCGCCCACGACGTCGCTGATGGCCCGGCTGTCGGCGAACGCCAGGCTCTCGATCACCTGGCAGGCCTGCATCCTCTACGCGGTCGCCTTCGGTGGCTACGTCGCCTTCTCCGTCTACCTGCCGGCCTACCTCAAGACCGCCTACGAGCTCACCCCCGCCGACGCCGCGAACCGGATGGCCGGCTTCGTCGTGATCGCGGTCATCATGCGACCCGTGGGTGGCTGGCTCTCCGACAGGCTCGGCCCGATCCCGGTCCTGGCAGGTGGATACGCCGTCGTCATCGTGGGCGCCGCGATCGCGTCCGCCACCCCGCTGCTCATGCCGATCGGCACGGTCGCGTTCCTCGCCATGGCGGCCGCGCTCGGCTCCGGCAGCGGTGCGACCTTCGCGCTGATCGCCAAGGTCACCGACCCGGCCCGGGTCGGCGGTGTCACCGGGCTGGTCGGCGCGGCCGGCGGCCTCGGCGGGTTCGTCCCGCCGCTGATCATGGGCTACGTCTACGGCCGCACCGACTCCTACGCGATCGGCCTGGTGCTGCTGTCGGTCACGGCCGCCCTCACCCTGCTGCTGACCCTGACCGTCGTACGCCGGACCGAGCGACGCCATGACGAGGAGGTCGCCGCCGCGACCCACTGAGTCCCGGGACGGTGCGCCGCCCCGAAACCCCCTGCACCTGATCGTCGATCCAGGAGAACCACGTGAGCACAGAGGTACACCCCGAGGGAAAGCACGAGCACGAAGTAGGGATGGACGGGGGGTTCACCGACGCGCTCGTGCGATCACGCCGCTTCTTCACCAAGGCGGAGGTCTCCGAGGACCTGCGCAGCCTGCACCGCAAGGGTGGTCGGGACGCCGACTCCTTCTACCGGGACCGCTGGAGCCACGACAAGGTGGTGCGCTCCACGCACGGCGTGAACTGCACCGGCTCGTGCTCGTGGAAGGTGTACGTCAAGGACGGCATCATCACCTGGGAGACCCAGCAGACCGACTACCCGTCGGTGGGTCCGGACAAGCCGGAGTACGAGCCCCGCGGCTGCCCCCGCGGCGCGGCCTTCTCCTGGTACACCTACTCGCCGACCCGGGTGCGCTACCCCTACATCCGCGGCGTGCTGCTGCAGATGTACCGCGAGGCGAAGTCCCAGCACGGCGGGGACCCGGTCAAGGCGTGGGCGCACATCGTCGACAACCCGCAGCGCGCGCAAGCACTACAAGTCCGCCCGCGGCAAGGGCGGCCTGGTCCGCGCGAGCTGGGAGGAGGCCACCGAGATGGTGGCCGCCGCCTACGTCCACACGATCAAGAAGTGGGGCCCCGACCGGGTCGCCGGCTTCTCGCCGATCCCCGCGATGTCGATGGTCTCCCACGCCTCGGGCGCCCGGTTCACCTCGATGATCGGCGGCTCGATGCTGTCGTTCTACGACTGGTACGCCGACCTCCCCGTCGCCTCGCCGCAGGTGTTCGGCGACCAGACCGACGTGCCGGAGTCCGGCGACTGGTGGGACGCGGGCTACCTGATCATGTGGGGCTCCAACGTGCCGGTGACCCGCACCCCCGACGCGCACTGGATGACCGAGGCCCGCTACCGCGGCCAGAAGGTCGTCGTGGTCGCGCCCGACTACGCCGACAACGTGAAGTTCGCCGACGAGTGGCTGCCGGCCGCGCCCGGCACCGACGGCGCCCTGGCCATGTCGATGGGCCACGTCATCCTCAAGGAGTTCTTCGTCGACCGGCAGACGCCGTACTTCACCGAGTACACCAAGAAGTACACCGACCTGCCCTACCTCGTCGTCCTCGACAAGACAGAGGGCGACGGCCACGGTGACACGTACCGGCCCGGGAAGTTCCTCACCGCGGCCGACATGCCGGCCCACGAGGCGGTCGAGAACGCGCACTTCAAGACGGTGCTCATGGACTCGCGCACCGACGAGCCCGTCGTACCCAACGGCTCGCTCGGCCACCGCTTCGGCGAGACCGGCGCCGGCCGCTGGAACCTCGACCTCGAGGGCGTCGACCCCAAGCTCTCGCTGATCGACTCCTCCCACGACACCGCGCTGGTCGAGCTGCCCCGCTTCGACAACCTCGACGGCGCGCCCGACTCGCTGCCCCGCGGCGTGCCGGTGCGCCGGGTCGGCGAGCACCTGGTCACCACGGTGTTCGACCTGATGCTGGCGCAGTACGGCGTCGGGCGCGACGGGCTCCCCGGCCAGTGGCCCACCGGCTACGACGACGCGAGCGCGCCGTACACCCCGGCCTGGCAGGAGAAGGTCACCGGCGTCCCGGCCTCGGCCGCGGCCCGGATCGGCCGGGAGTTCGCGCAGAACGCCGAGGAGTCCAAGGGCCGCTCGATGATCCTGATGGGCGCGGGCACCAACCACTGGTTCCACTCCGACACGATCTACCGCGGCTTCCTGGCGCTCACCACGCTCACCGGCTGCCAGGGCGTCAACGGCGGCGGCTGGGCGCACTACGTCGGCCAGGAGAAGTGCCGCCCGGTCACCGGCTGGGCCCAGCTCGCGTTCGGCCTGGACTGGAAGCGGCCGCCGCGCCAGATGATCCACACCGCGTACTGGTACCTCCACACCGACCAGTACCGCTACGACCACTTCTCCGCCGACGTGCTCGCGGCGAAGACGGGCAAGGGCGCGTTCGCCGGGATGAGCACCGCCGACGTGATCGCCAAGAGCGCGCGCATGGGCTGGATGCCGTCGTACCCGACGTTCAACAAGAACCCGCTCGACATCGCCGACGACGCGGCCGCCGAGGGCAGGCCGACGGCGGAGTACGTCGTCGACAAGCTCAAGTCCGGCGAGCTGCGGTTCGCCGCCGAGGACCCCGACGCCCCCGAGAACTTCCCGCGGGTGCTCGCGATCTGGCGGGCGAACCTGCTCGGCTCCTCGGGCAAGGGCAACGAGTACTTCCTCAAGCACCTGCTCGGCACCGACAACTCGCTCCGCGCCGGGGAGGCGTCGGAGAGCCAGCGGCCGACCGAGGTCGACTGGCACGAGGACGCGCCGGAGGGGAAGCTCGACCTGCTGCTGACCCTGGACTTCCGGCAGACGAGCACGACGATCTTCTCCGACGTCGTGCTGCCGGCGGCCACCTGGTACGAGAAGCACGACCTCAACACCACCGACATGCACCCGTTCGTGCACTCGTTCAACCCCGCGATCGCGCCGCCGTGGCAGACCCGGACCGACTGGGACGCCTTCCAGGCGATCGCCACGAAGTTCAGCGAGCTCGCGGCCGGCAACCTCGACACCCGCAAGGACCTCGTCGCGGTGCCGCTGCTGCACGACACCCCCGACGCGATGGCCAACCCGCACGGCGTGGTCAAGGACTGGAAGCACGGCGAGTGCGAGCCGGTCCCCGGCGTGACCATGCCCAAGCTCGTCGAGGTGGAGCGGGACTACACCGCGATCGGCGCGCAGATGCAGGCGCTCGGCCCGCTGCTGGACACGCTGGGTACGACGACCAAGGGCATCACCTACGACGTGACCGCCTCGATCGACTACCTGCGCGGCAAGAACGGCGCGGTCCGGGGCGGCCCGGCCGACGGCCGACCCTCGCTCAAGCGCGACATCCACGCGGCCGAGGCGATCCTCGCCCTGTCCGGCACGACCAACGGCCACCTCGCCACGCAGGGCTTCAAGACCCTGGAGAAGCGCACCGGCACCCAGCTCCACGACCTCGCCGCCGAGCACGAGGGCAAGCAGATCACCTTCGCCGACACCCAGGCGGCGCCGGTCCCGGTGATCACCTCGCCGGAGTGGTCCGGGTCGGAGACCGGCGGGCGTCGCTACTCGCCGTTCACGATCAACGTCGAGCGGCTCAAGCCCTGGCACACGCTGACCGGCCGCCAGCACTTCTACCTCGACCACGACTGGATGACCGAGCTCGGCGAGAACCTCCCGGTCTTCCGGCCGCCGCTCAACATGGGCGCGCTGTTCAGCGAGCCCGAGATCGGGTCGACCGGCGAGCTCGGCGTCACGGTCCGCTACCTGACCCCGCACAACAAGTGGTCGATCCACTCGGAGTACCAGGACAACCTGTTCATGCTGTCGCTGTCCCGTGGCGGGCAGACGATCTGGATGAGCGACAAGGACGCCGCGAAGGTCGGGGTCGAGGACAACGACTGGATCGAGGCGGTCAACCGCAACGGCGTCGTCGTGGCCCGGGCGATCGTGTCCCACCGGATGCCCGAGGGGACGGTCTACATGCACCACGCGCAGGACCGGCTCATCGACGTACCCATCGCGGAGACGTCGGGCAAGCGAGGCGGCATCCACAACTCGCTCACCCGGATCCTGGTCAAGCCCAGCCACGTGATCGGCGGCTACGCGCAGCTGGCGTTCGCCTTCAACTACCTAGGCCCCACAGGGAACCAGAGAGACGAGGTCACCATCATCCGCAAGCGCTCGCAGGAGGTTCAGTACTGATGCGCGTCATGGCACAGATGGCGATGGTGATGAACCTCGACAAGTGCATCGGCTGTCACACCTGCTCGGTCACCTGCAAGCAGGCGTGGACCAACCGCACGGGCACGGAGTACGTCTGGTTCAACAACGTCGAGACGCGGCCGGGCCAGGGCTACCCCCGCACCTACGAGGACCAGGAGGAGTGGAAGGGCGGCTGGACGCTCAACAAGCGTGGCCGCCTGAAGCTCAAGGCCGGCGGCCGGTTCAAGAAGCTCGCGACGATCTTCTCCAACCCGAAGATGCCGTCGATCAAGGACTACTACGAGCCCTGGACCTACGACTACGCCACGCTCACCGACGCTCCCGCGCAGGAGCACACGCCGGTGGCGCGGCCGAAGTCGCTGCTCATCGGGCAAGGACATGAAGATCGAGTGGTCCTCGAACTGGGACGACAACCTCGGTGGCTCCAAGGCCACCCAGGAGCACGACCCGATGCTCAAGAACATCGCCGACAAGGTGAAGTTCGAGTTCGAGCAGACGTTCATGTTCTACCTGCCGCGGATCTGCGAGCACTGCCTGAACCCGTCGTGCGCGGCGAGCTGCCCGAGCGGCGCGATCTACAAGCGCGAGGAGGACGGCATCGTCCTCGTCGACCAGGACCGCTGCCGCGGCTGGCGGATGTGCGTCTCGGGCTGCCCCTACAAGAAGGTGTACTTCAACCACCGCACCGGCAAGGCCGAGAAGTGCACGTTCTGCTTCCCGCGCATCGAGGTCGGCCTGCCGACGGTCTGCTCGGAGACCTGCGTCGGCCGGCTCCGCTACATCGGGCTGATGCTGTACGACGCGGACCGGGTGCTCGAGGCCGCCTCGACGCCTGACGAGCACGGGCTCTACGAGGCGCAGCGCGACGTCTTCCTCGACCCCAACGACCCCGACGGTGATCCGCGAGGCGGAGAGGGCCGGCATCCCCAGGGACTGGATCGACGCCGCCCAGCGGTCCCCGATCCACGCGCTGATCAACCGCTACAAGGTGGCCCTGCCGCTGCACCCGGAGTACCGCACCATGCCGATGGTCTGGTACATCCCGCCGCTGTCGCCGGTGGTCGACGTCGTGAAGGACACCGGCTACGACGCCGAGGACAAGGGCAACCTGTTCGCCGCGATCGACGCGCTCCGGATCCCGATCGAGTACCTCGCCGAGCTGTTCACCGCCGGAGACGTCGCGCCGGTGGACCGGGTGCTGAAGAAGCTCGCCGCGATGCGGTCCTACATGCGCGACATCAACATGGGCCGCGACCCCGACGGGTCGATCCCCGAGTCGGTCGGCATGACCGAGGAGGAGATGTACGACATGTACCGGCTCCTCGCGATCGCCAAGTACGACGAGCGCTACGTGATCCCGCCCGCGCACGCGGAGCAGGCCCACTCCCTCGAGGAGCTCGCCACCGAGTGCTCCCTCGACTACGAGGGCGGGCCCGGCATGGGCGGCTCGGGACCGTTCGGTGAGGGGTCCGGGGCGCTGACCCCGATCGCGGTCGAGAACTTCCAGATGCTCCAGGACCGTCAGACCTCGGACACGATCGCGTCGCCCGGCGACAAGTCGGCGCGGGTGAACCTCCTGAACTGGGACGGCAAGGGCGCGCCGAGCGGGTTGTTCCCGCCCAAGCCCGACGGGCCCCACCCGGGTGAGGGGACCGAGGGCCCGGGCGGCACCTCGGGCACGACCGGAGGGGCTGACCTCAAGTGAGCCGCAAGCACCCCCGGCCCTCCCTGTCCCCACGACAGCTCGCGGTGGCCTGGCAGTCGGCGTCGTTGCTGCTCGGCTACCCCGACGAGCGGCTGCTCGCCGACCTGCCGATGGTCCGGGGCGCGTCCCACGACCTGCCTCCCTCCGTCGGGGAGCACGTCCGGGAGTGCGTCGTACACCTGGAGGCGACGCCGCTCGAGGAGTCGCAGGCGACCTACGTCGAGACCTTCGACAACCGGCGGCGCAACAGCCTGTTCCTCACCTACTTCGCGCACGGGGACACCCGCAAGCGCGGGGTGGCGCTGCTGCGGTTCAAGCAGACCTACCTGCGCTCGGGCTTCGTGCTCGACGCCGACTCCGAGCACGGCGGCGAGCTCCCCGACCACCTCTGCGTCGTGCTGGAGTTCGGCGCGACCGTGGACCGGGAGCTCGGGTGGGGCCTGCTGCTCGACCACCGCGCCGGCCTCGAGCTGCTGCGGATGTCGTTGCGGGCCGAGGGCTCACCGTGGGCGGGCGCGGTCGAGGCGGTCACGTCCACGCTGCCGCCGTTGCGGGGTGACGAGATGGACGCCGTACGACGACTCGCCGCCGACGGGACCGCCCGAGGAGGAGGTCGGCCTGACGCCGTACGCCACCCCGGCCTTCGACCCCGGACCCGCCGTGCCCGGCCCGAGCCAACCTCTCCCGATGCCTTCGTTCCCAGGAGCCCGCTGATGGACACCTTCCTCTGGGTGATCTTCCCCTACATCTGCCTGGCGACGTTCGTCGTCGGCCACTTCTGGCGCTACCGCTACGACAAGTTCGGCTGGACGACCCGGTCCTCCCAGCTCTACGAGGACAAGATGCTGCGCATCGGCAGCCCGCTGTTCCACTTCGGCATGCTCGGCGTGGTCGGCGGCCACGTGATCGGACTGCTGGTGCCGCGGTCGTGGACCGAGGCGGTCGGGATCGACGACCACCTCTACCACTACCTCGCGGTCGTGGGCGGACTCCTCGCCGGCATCGCGGCGACTGTCGGCATGGTCATCCTGATCTACCGTCGGCGCACCGTGGGCCCGGTCTTCTCCGCGACCACGGTCATGGACAAGGTGATGTACTTCTTCCTCGGCCTGGTGATCGTGCTGGGGATGTGGAACACGATCGCGGGATCGATCTTCACCATCGGCGGGGAGTACAACTACCGCGAGGGCGTGTCGGTCTGGTACCGCTCCTTCCTGGCGTTCCAGCCCGACGCGTCGTTGATGGCCGAGGCTCCGGTCGGCTTCCGGCTGCACGCACTGGTGGCGTTCGTGCTGTTCGCGCTGTGGCCGTTCACCCGGCTGGTGCACGTGTTCAGCGCGCCGCTGGGCTACCTGACCCGGCCCTACATCGTCTACCGCAGCCGGGACGACAAG
The DNA here is from genome assembly GCA_963700365.1 of uncultured Actinomycetota bacterium. Classification (GTDB taxonomy): domain Bacteria; phylum Actinomycetota; class Actinomycetes; order Propionibacteriales; family Nocardioidaceae; genus Nocardioides_C. The sequence goes on from CAVOXG010000001.1 coordinate 395,084, forward strand.
CAGCTGGGCAGCCACTCGCCCCGACCTGGATGGGAGCGGATCAACAAGTGAGCGACAACGACATGATCGAGCACGGCCACGACCAGCACGAGGGCCATCCGCACGGGCACGAGTCGCACGAGACCCTCGGGGTGGTCGCGCTTCCCGAGCTCGCCGACGTGCTGCTGGCCGACCTGCCGAACCACCGGGCGGGCCGCGCGGCGAAGACCGTCCTGTCGGGGACCGTCATGCGGGCGGTCGTCGTCGCCCTCAAGGGCGGCGAGGAGATGAGCGAGCACGACTCGCCGCCCGCCGCGACGCTGCACCTGATCCGAGGCTCGGTGACGCTGCGGGCCGGCGAGCAGGAGTGGCCGCTCGAGCCGGGCCAGCTCGTGCCGGTGCCGCCCCAACGGCACTCCGTCGTGGCGCACACCGACTCCGCCTTCCTCCTCACCGTCGCCCTCCGCTGACCCCCTTTTCCCGCCGACCCGTCACTTTCGCGGGCCGTTTTCGCGGCGTGTCGCAGCATCATTGACGGGTCGGCCGGGGGGGCGGACCGCGATGCAAGATGCTCGGATCGGGCCTGGGGCGCGGGTCTAGGCTCGCAATGCCCGAACCTCGCACCGACGCAAGGAGCCCCGATGGCCTACCGCCCCGAGACCCTGGGAGTGCACGCCGGCCAGGAGGAGGCGGACTCCGCCACCAACGCACGCGCGGTGCCGATCTACCAGACCACCTCCTACGTCTTCAACGACACCGAGCACGCCGCGAACCTCTTCTCGCTGGCCGAGCCCGGCAACATCTACACGCGGATCATGAACCCGACCCAGTCGGTGTTCGAGGAGCGGATGGCCGCGCTCGAGGGCGGGGTCGGCGCGCTCGCCACCGCCTCGGGGTCGGCCGCCACGACGTACGCCGTCCTCAACCTGACCTACGCCGGGGACAACATCGTCGCGCTGTCCACGCTCTACGGCGGCACCTACGCGTTGTTCGCGCACACCCTTCCGCAGTTCGGGATCGAGGTCCGCTTCGTCGACCCCGAGAAGCCGGAGGACCTCGCCAAGCACGTCGACGACAAGACCAAGCTGGTCTTCGCCGAGACGATCGGCAACCCGAAGATCAACGTCGTCGACCTCCGTGCCTGGGCCGACGCCGCCCATGCCCACGGCCTGCCGCTGATCGTGGACAACACCGCGCCGTCGCCGTACCTCTGCAAGCCCTTCGAGCTGGGCGCGGACGTCGTCGTGCACGCAGCCACGAAGTACATCGGCGGCCACGGTACGTCGATCGGCGGCGTCATCGTGGACGCGGGCTCGTTCGACTGGGCCGCGCACGCCGACCGTTTCCCCGGCCTGACCAAGCCCGACGCGGCGTACCACGGCGTCGTGTGGACCGAGGCCGTCGGCAACCTGGCCTACATCATCCGGGCCCGCACGGTGCTGCTCCGCAACACCGGGGCCGCGATCGCGCCGCTCAACTCCTGGCTGTTCCTCCAGGGCCTCGAGACGCTGCACCTGCGCATGGAGCGACACAGCGAGAACGCGCTGGCCGTGGCCCGCTTCCTCGAGGGCCACGACGCGGTGTCGTGGGTGAGCTACCCCGGCCTGGAGTCCAGCCCCTACAAGGCGGTCGCGGACCGGACGATGACCGGGCGCGGCTACGGCGGGCTCGTCAGCTTCGGGGTGAAGACCGGCCGCGAGGGCGGCAAGAAGTTCGTCGAGGCTCTCGAGCTGTTCAGCCACCTCGCGAACATCGGGGACGCCAAGTCGCTGGCCATCCACAACGCCACCACGACCCACTCGCAGCTGACCCCCGAGGAGCTCGAGGCGGCCGGTGTGCCCGAGGACATGGTGCGGCTCTCGGTCGGCATCGAGCACGTCGACGACATCATCGCCGACCTCGAGCAGGCTCTCGCGGCGAGCAAGTGACTGCGGTTCCTGACACCGGATCCGTCGGGCGTACGACGACCGAGCGGGCCCTCCTCTACACCGAGGACGACCCGCTCGTCCTCGCCGGCGGAGCGGCGCTCGGCCCGGTCGAGGTGGCCTACGAGACCTACGGCACGCTCTCGCCCGAGCGCGACAACGCGATCTACGTCTGCCACGCGCTGACCGGCGACGCCCACGCCGCCGGCTACCACGAGGACGCGAGCAAGCCGGGCTGGTGGGACAACCTGATCGGGCCGGGCAAGCCGCTCGACACCGACCGCTTCTTCGTGGTCTGCGCGAACCTCCTCGGCGGCTGCCAGGGCACCACCGGTCCGCTGTCGACGAACCCGGCGACCGGCAAGCCGTACGGGATGGACTTCCCGCTCCTGCAGATGACCGACTTCGTCGCGGTGCACCGGCAGCTGCTCGAGCACCTCGGCATCGAGCGGCTCCACGCAGCGGTCGGTGGGTCACTCGGCGGGATGCAGGTGCTGCAGTGGACGCTCGACGCGCCGGAGCAGATCGACAACGCCGTGGTCGTCGCGGGCTCGTCCCGGCTGACCGCGCAGAACATCGCGTTCTCCGCCGTCGGCCGCGAGGCGATCATGCGCGACCCCGACTTCCAGTCCGGCGCCTACGCCGAGACCGACCGGGCCCCGCGCCTCGGCCTGTCGATCGCGCGGATGATGGCCCACATCACCTACCTGTCCGAGGAGGCGATGTCGGAGAAGTTCGGCCGCCGGCTCCAGGGCTCCGAGCCCGCCGAGAGCAGGATGGGTCTCGGCGTGGACTTCCAGGTGGAGAGCTACCTCAACCACCAGGGCGCCGTCTTCCTCGACCGTTTCGACGCGCTGTCCTACCTGTACCTGACCCGGTCGATGGACTACTTCGACCCCTTCGCCGACCCCGGGGCCGCGGCCAAGATCGCGGCCGGCGGCACCCGGTTCCTGGTCATGTCCTTCGACACCGACTGGCGGTTCGACACCGGGCACTCGCGCAGGATCGTGCGCACCCTCGAGCACGCCGGGGCGTCGGTGACCTTCCGCGAGATCCGCTCGCCGTGGGGCCACGACTCCTTCCTGCTCGTCGTACCCGGCTATCACGAGACGATCAGCGCGTTCCTCAACGCCGACGGCCGGCACCGGCGCTCGGGGACGTCGGTGCACGTGCCCGGCCGTCCCGACCTCGACGTGGTCGCCGGCCTGGTCCCCGACGGCTCCCGGGTGCTCGACATCGGCTGCGGCGACGGTGACCTTCTCGCCCACCTGGTGCACGAGCACGACTGCTCCGGCACCGGCGTGGAGATCGACCCCGAGGCCGTCGTCAACTCCATCCGGCGGGGGGTGCCGGTGATCGCGGTCGACCTCGACGAGCAGCTCGACGAGTTCGCCGACAACGCCTACGACGTCGTGGTGATGTCGCAGACCCTGCAGGCCACGCGACGGCCGGCCGAGGTGCTCCGCGAGATCAGCAGGGTGGGACGCCGGTGCATCGTGTCGGTGCCGAACTTCGGCTTCTGGCGGCACCGCGCCGGGCTGGCGTTCCGCGGCCGGATGCCGGTGTCGCGCGAGCTGCCGCACCCGTGGCACGAGACCCCGAACATCCACCTCTCCACCCTCGCCGACCTCGAGGCGCTGTACGCGGAGCTCGGGCTGGTCGTCGAGCAGCGGATCCTGCTCGACGAGAAGGCCGCGCCGATGAGCTCCTCGCGCGCCGCCAACCTCCGCGCCGGCGCAGCGGTGTACGTCCTCAGCCGCTGAGGGCGCCCGGCGGCAGCGTTGGGCCGGTGCTGGACGACGGGAGTGCGCGACCGCGGCGCGGGATCCGGAACGAAGTGGCTGCCTTCGGGGGCGCCTGGGGTGCGCTTCGTCCGAATCAGGCGGGGGTGGTGAGCCCGGCGTGGCGGAGGGCCTCGCGGGCTGCCGGCTCGGCGAGCGCCCGGTCGTCGGCGACGAGGCCGATGCGGGTACGTCGATCGAGGAGATCGTCCAGGTCGAGCGCACCCTCGTGGGTCACGCCCCAGAGCAGCTCGGCCATGGTCACCGGAGACCCCGGCGCCGCGGGCCGCATCGGGTCGTCGACCAGGGCGGAGGCCGACGCCATCACGGCCGGGGCCTCCGTGCCGAAGCGACGGACCAGCCGCGCCGGTGCCTCGACCCTCGTGAGCACGTCGCGCGGCGCGGCCCCCACCGGCGGGGCGCCGACGACGGGCAGCGCGGTCGTGCGACACGGCCCCGCGACGAGTCCTCGTGAGGCGACGGCGGCGTCGACCGCGTCCTGCGCCATCTGCCGGTAGGTCGTGAGCTTCCCGCCGACCACGGTCACCACCCCGTCCGCCGAGGTGAGGACGGCATGGCGGCGGGAGAGGTCCGCCGTCCGGCCCTCGGCGTCGAGGAGGGGACGCAGCCCGGCGTAGGCGCCCACCACGTCGGAGCGGTGCAGCGGCCGCTCGAACACGGCGCCGGCCACGTCGAGCAGGAAGCCGATCTCCGGCTCGCTCGGCGTGGGCACGTCGGGGATGGGCCCGTCGGCGGGCTCGTCGGTGAGTCCGACGTACACCTGGCCGTCGGGCTGGGGCAGCACGAGGACGAAGCGGTTGCCCTCCCCGGGGACCGGGGCGGTCACCGCGACCGACAGGCCGGGGAGCGACGAGCCGCGCAGCACGAGGTGCGTGCCGCGTGACGGACGGAGCGTCACCTCCGGCACCAGCGACCCGGCCCAGACCCCGGCGGCGTTGACGACGGCCCGGGCCCGGATCGTCGAGACCTGGCCGGTCACCTCGTCCCGGACCGAGGCGCCGTCGCCGGTCAGGGACTCGGCGCGCACCCGGGTCAGCACGCGTGCCCCGAACCCGGCTGCGGTCCGCGCGATCGAGACCACGAGCCGGGCGTCGTCCTCGAGCTGGCCGTCCCACGAGAGCAGGCCGCCGCGCAGGCCGGTGCCGCGCAGGGCCGGCGCCATGGCGAGGGACTCGGTCGCGGAGAGCCGGCGGGGCCGGGGGAGGACCGACCGCGGAGTGCGCACCGACGCCCGGAGCAGGTCGCCGGCGCGCAGCCCGCCGAGCACGAGCCGTGCCTGGGACCGCGACACCATGGGCAGGAGCGGGGTGAGCATGGGCAGTGCGTGGGTGAGGTGCGGGGCGGTCCGGGTCATCAGGATGCCGCGCTCGCGGGCGCTCTCGTGGGCGACGCCGACCTGGCCGTTCGCGAGGTAGCGCAGCCCGCCGTGCACCAGCTTCGAGCTCCACCGCGAGGTGCCGAAGGCGATGTCGTGGGCGTCGATCGCCACCACGTCGAGGCCGCGGGAGGCCGCGTCGAGGGCGACCCCGGCGCCCGTGACCCCGAGCCCGACCACGAGCAGGTCGACGGTGCGGCCGTCGGTGGCCTCGGCGAGCTCGCGGGCGCGGCGGGCGGCGGAGAGAGCGGTGCCCGCGGCGCTCCGGAGTGCCCGCGGTGCCCGCCGACCCGTCAATCGCGCCGCGACACGCCGCGAAATCTGCGGCAGAAGTGACGGGTCGGCGGAAAGGGGAGCGGGTCATGGGGCCAGGTACCTCTCCAGCATCAGCCGCAGCTCCTCGTCGAACGCCTCGACCGTCCGACCGGACTCGGCCGTGGACTCGGCCGTGGTCTCCGCCGTGGTCTCGGCCATGGTCTCCGCCGAGAGCGTGAAGCCGTGGGCGGCGAGCAGCATGCTGCGGGCCAGCAGCGTCGGGTCGCCGGCGCGCACCGAGCCGTCGGCCTGGCCGGCCGCGATGAGGTCGGCGGTGAGCGCCAGGATGTTGTCCTGCGAGCGGCCGCGGCGCTGGAGGAGGTAGGGCAGCAGCAGCTCCGGGTCGACCTCCACGATCTTGCGGAACAGGTCGTTGGAGCGCAGGGCGCTCACCGTGCGGGCCACTCCCTGGCTCAGCCGTTCGAGCGGCCCGCCCTCCCCGGCCGAGGCGACCTCGGTGACGACGCCACCCCACTCCCGGGTCATCAGGTCGGCCAGCAACGTCTCCATGTCCGGCCAGGTCCGGTAGATCGTCATCCGCGAGACGCCCGCGCGCCGGGCGACGTCGGTCAGCGTGGTCCGCTTCCACCCGGTCGCCAGGATGCACTCCCGGGCCGCGTCCAGGTAGCGGTCCTCGTTGTTACGAATGGACGTCATGTGTCACAGTGTAACGCATGACGACTCCGATGCACTGGGCCCGTTGGGGCGACCCGTCGCACGCCAGCGCCCTTCCCGAGTCCGCCGCCGGCCTGATCGACGCGGTCTTCGGCACCGACGAGAAGGCCACGGTCGAGCTGGCCGACGTCGACCTCCCCGTCCCCGGCCTCGACGACGCCCTGCTGGCCGAGCTCCGGACCCTGCTCGGGGAGGAGCACGTCCGCACCGACCACGAGTCGCGCGTGCGGCACACCCGCGGCAAGTCCACGCCCGACCTGCTCAAGATCCGGCAGGGCGACGCGGCGGACGCCCCCGACGCCGTGCTGCTCCCGGCCGACCACGACCAGGTCCAGGCGGTCGTCGAGTGGTGCAGCGAGCACAACGTCGCGCTCGTGCCGTTCGGCGGCGGCACGTCGGTCGTGGGAGGTCTCGCCGCGACGCGCAGCGGCTTCGCAGGCGTCGTCGCTCTCGACCTGTCCCGGCTCGACCGGCTCGTCCGGGTGGACCCCGAGTCGCACACCGCCGTGCTCCAGGCCGGCCTGCTCGGGCCGGCGGCCGAGGCGCTGCTCGCCGCGCACGGGATGACCCTGGGCCACTTCCCGCAGTCGTTCGAGTACGCCAGCATCGGCGGCTTCGCGGCGACCCGCTCCAGCGGCCAGGCCTCGGCCGGCTTCGGCCGCTTCGACTCGATGGTCGTCGGGCTCCGGGTGGCCACGCCGCTCGGCACGCTCGAGCTCGGCAGCGCCCCCGCCAACGCCGCCGGGCCCGACCTGCGCCAGCTCGTGCTCGGGTCCGAGGGCGCCTTCGGCGTGATCACCGAGGTGACGCTGCGGGTGCGGCCGGTCCCGGAGGCCAAGGTGTACGAGTCGTGGCGCTTCGACACCTTCGCCGACGGCGCCGCAGCCCTGCGCACGCTGACCCAGGAACGCATCGCGCCGACCGTGCTCCGCCTCTCCGACGAGGCCGAGACCTCGATCAACCTCGCCAGGCCGTCCGAGGTCGGCGGCGACAGTGCCGGCGGGTGCCTGATGATCGCCGGGTTCGAGGGCACGCAGGGGTACGTCGACCGCGCCCGCGCCGTGGTGACCGAGCGGCTCGCCGCCCTCGGGGGCCGTCCCCTCGGTGAGGAGGGCGGCGAGGCCTGGGCCCAGGGCCGGTTCCACGGGCCGTACCTCCGCGACTCCCTGCTCGACGTCGGCGTCCTCGTCGAGACGCTGGAGACCGCGACGTTCTGGTCGAACATCCCGGCGCTCTACGCGGGGGTGAGGACTGCGCTCGAGAGCACCCTGGACGGCGCGATCGTGCTCTGCCACATCTCCCACGTCTACGAGACCGGCGCCTCGCTGTACTTCACGGTCGCCGCCAAGCAGGCCGCCGACCCCCTCGGGCAGTGGGCCGCCGCGAAGGCCGCCGCCTCGGACGCCATGATCGCGGCCGGAGCGACGATCACCCACCACCACGCCGTCGGCCGCGACCACCTGCCCTGGTTCGCCCGCGAGATCGGCCCGGTCGGGGTGGAGATGCTCCGGGCCGTGAAGCAGCGGGTCGACCCGGCCGGCGTCCTGAACCCCGGGATCCTCGTCCCGTGACACGCTCGTTCGCCTTCCTGGTGAACCCCGCCTCCGGCGGAGGGGCGGCCCCGGCGGCCGTCGTACCGGTGGCGCGGATGCTGCGCGAGGCCGGCTCGTCCGTCGACGTCACCTACAGCCCCGGGCCGGCCGCCTGCCGGGAGCTGGTGGCCCAGGCCGTCGCGCGCGGCGACGTGGTCGTCGCCGTCGGGGGTGACGGCATGGTCGCGTCGCTCGCCGGTGCGGTCGTCGAGGCCGGGGGCGCGCTCGGGATCGTGCCCAGCGGTCGCGGCAACGACTTCGCCCGCCAGCTCGGCATCGGCGGGGGTCCGGAGGAGGTCGCGACGACGCTGCTCGAGGCTGTCCCGCGGCAGGTCGACGTGATCGACGTCGGCGGCCGGGTGGTCGTGGGCAGCGTGTACGCCGGGGTCGACTCGCTCGCCTCCGAGCTGGTCGACCGCGCCCACCGCCTGCCGCGGTCGGTGCAGTACCCCTACGCCGCGGTCCGCTCCGTGCTCGAGTTCCGCCCCTCGTCGTACGACGTGGTCGTGGACGGCGAGGCCCACCGGTTCGACGCCTTCACGGTGGTCGTGGCGAACTCCGGCTACTACGGCTCCGGCATGCACGTCGCGCCCGGCGCCGTGATCGACGACGGCCTCCTCGACGTCGTGGTGATCCGCGCGGCGAGCAAGCTGCGGCTGATCCGCGCCCTGCCCAGGCTGTACGACGGGTCGCACGTCGCGCTCGAGGAGGTCGTCGTGCTGCGGGGCCGGTCGGTCTCCGTCAGGGCCGCCGACCCGATCCTGGCCTACGGCGACGGCGAGCAGCTCGGGCCGCTGCCGGTCACCGCCGAGGTGGTGCCGAAGGCCCTCGCCGTCCTGGCCTGAGCCTCCCGGGGTGGGGTCAGCGGCGGGCGGCCTCGGACTCGCGCCCGGCCGACCCGGCCGACCCGGCCGACTCCGACGCCTCGGTCCTGCGGGCCCAGTACGTCGCCAGCAACGAGCCCGACACGTTGTGCCACACGGAGAAGATCGCCGCGGGGAGGGCGGCGGCGGGGTTGAAGTGCACCGTCGCCAGGGCTGCGGCGAGGCCGGAGTTCTGCATCCCGACCTCGATGCTGATCGCCCGCTTGCTGGCCTCGTCGAGGCCGAACAGCCGGGCCAGGCCGTACCCGCCGGCGAGACCCAGCACGTTGTGCAGCACGACCGCGACGACGACGAGCAGCCCCACCGAGTAGATGGTCTCGGCGCTCGCGGCGACGACCGCCATGACCACGGCCGTGATGCCGACGACGGAGACCAGCGGCATCACGTCGACCAGGCCCTCGACGAGCCCGGGCAGGAACCGGCGGAGCAGCAGGCCCAGGATCACCGGCACCAGCACGATCTGCACGATCGACACGAACAGCCCGGCGGCGTCGACCGGGAGCATCTGCCCGGCCAGGGCGAGCACCAGCAGGGGCGTGAGGACCGGGGCGAGCAGGGTGGAGACCGAGGTCATCGCCACCGACAGCGCGGTGTCCCCACGGGAGAGGAAGACCATCACGTTCGACGCGGTGCCACCCGGCGCGGCGCCGACGAGGATGAGACCCGCGGCCAGCGCCGTGGGGAGGTCGAGCAGCGTGGCGATCAGCCAGGCGAGACCGGGCATGACGACGTACTGCGCCGCGACACCCGCGAGCAGCGGCCAGGGCCGGCGGGCGACGACGGCGAAGTCCTTGCCCTCGAGCGTCATGCCCATCCCGAGCATGATCAGCGCGAGCAGCCAGGGCACGGCGACCGTGGCGCCCGCGAACGTGTCCGGCGTCAGGAGCGCGACGGCTCCCGCGACCAGGACGATGACGGTGAACCATCGCCCGGCGAAGCTGCTGACCTTCCCTGCGGTCGACATGCAGTGCTCCCTAGGTCTAGACCGGCTGACCCGGCGACTATGCCACGAGGCGCAGACCCGGCCCGGGCACCCCGTCCACGGGGTGGACCCGCGGCCTGGACCTTCGGGCCCTGCGGGCGGGGACCAGTGGCACTACGTCGTCGATGCCTGGTTCGCCAGGATGAGGTCATGAACACGCGCGCCGAGATCGTCGTCGGGTACGACGGCTCCAGCGACAGCGAGCTCGCCCTCGACTGGGCCGACGAGCTGGCCGCCGAGCAGGGCAGACCGCTGAGGGTCCTGATCTCCGAGGTCGACCCCACGCAGGTGCTCGAGGCCACCAGCGAGTGGCACGCGGCGAAGATGGCCCAGCTCGAGGCCGACGCCAAGGACCGGCTCGCGGGCGCGCGGTCCCGGGACACCGCGCTCGAGCTGGTCTCCGTGCCGCCGGCCCAGGCGCTGATCGACGCCTCCGCCCACGCCGTCGCGGTGGTGGTCGGCGCGCGCGGGCACAGCCTGCTCTCCGGGGTGGTGCTCGGCTCGGTCAGCCAGCACGTGACCCGTCACGCGTCCTGCCCGGTCGTGGTCACCCGTACGCCGTACCACCCCGACAGCAAGCGCGTCGTGGTCGGCGTGGACGGGTCCACCGGCAGCCGCAAGGCGCTGGAGTTCGCCTTCGACCATGCGAGCCGGAGCGGGAGCTCGGTCGCCGCGATCCACGCCTGGCGCAACCTGGCCCGCGGCTTGCCCGGCGAGGGCCTGATCGAGGAGATCCAGGCCGCCGAGCGGGTGCTGGCGGAGGCGCTGGCGGGCTTCGCCGACCAGTACCCGGACGTCGAGGTCTCCGCCGAGGCGATCCCGATCGCGCCGCAGCGCGCGCTCGCGGACGCGTCGCAGGCCGCCGAGCTCGTGGTGGTCGGGTCGCGTGGCCTCGGCGCGTTCGCCGGCCTGCTGCTCGGGTCGGTGAGCCAGTCGGTCCTGCACCACGCGCAGTGCCCGGTGGCCGTCGTACGGTGAGCACATGCGCGCCTGGGAGACCACCGGCGACGGGACCCTGACCGCTGTCGAGCGACCGCGGCCCAGCCCGGGCCGCGGCGAGGTCCTCGTCGAGGTCGCGGTGTGCGGGGTCTGCCGCACCGACCTGCACGTCCGCGACGGCGACCTCCCGCGGCACCGCTCCCCGGTCGTGCCCGGCCACGAGGTGGTCGGCCGGGTCGTCGCGACCGGCGAGGGGGTGGCCCGGTTCGCCGAGGGTGACCGGGTCGGCGTCGCCTGGCTGAGGCACACCTGCGGCGAGTGCCGGTGGTGCCGCCGCGGCCAGGAGAACCTCTGCCCCGACTCGCGCTACACCGGGTGGGACGAGGACGGGGGCTACGCGGAGTACGCCGTGGTGCCCGCGGCGTTCGCCTACGACATCCCGGGCGACCTTCCCGACGAGCAGGCGGCGCCGCTGCTGTGCGCGGGGATCATCGGCTACCGCGCGCTCCGACGGGCCAACCTGCCCAGCGGCGGGCGGCTCGGCATCTACGGGTTCGGCGGCAGCGCCCACATCACCGCCCAGGTCGCGATCGCCCAGGGCGCCGAGGTGCACGTGCTCACCCGCGACGCGGCGGCTCGTGAGCTCGCCCTCTCCCTGGGTGCCGCGAGCGCGGGGGAGGCGTACGACGCGCCTCCGGTCCTGCTCGACGCCGCGATCGTCTTCGCGCCGGTCGGTGACCTCGTCCCGCCGGCCCTCGAGGCCCTCGACAGGGGAGGGACGCTCGCGCTGGCGGGCATCCACCTGAGCGACGTACCGGTGCTCGACTACCAGCGCCATCTCTTCCGTGAGCGGACGCTGACCAGCGTCACCTCCAACACCCGCGCCGACGGGGAGGAGCTGCTCCGGCTCGCCCCCCGGCTGGGCGTCACGGCGACCACCACGCCGTACTCCCTCGACCGCGCGGACGTCGCTCTCGACGACCTCGCCGCCGACCGCGTGCACGGCGCCGCGGTCTTGCGGATCGGGGACCTTCGCCCCTGACGCCCGCGGACGGGCCGTGTCGCAATGGGCTTATGACCGCAACGAAGACCTGGCACATCGACATCTTCATCGGCGAGCGCGAGGGCAAGACCCACGCCGAGGCGCGGCTTCGCCCGGGCGACGAGGTCACCCTCACCTCCACCGGCACCGCGCGGCTGAATCCGGCCGACCACGACGTTCCCGAGATCGGCGACGAGCTCGCCGTGGCACGGGCGCTGTCGCACCTGGCGGACAAGCTGCTCCACGTCGCCGCTGACGACATCGAGGCCATCACGCACGAGAAGGCTCGCGTCCACAGCTGAGCCCGACACACCCGTCCGGCCGTGTGGACGCGGTGGCGTTGGCCTGCGCGGGGGTCGCAGGCCCTCACCGCCCCCACGACCGGGCCGTTCTGCGCGCCATCCCGAGGGGAGAGCGCGAGTGCCGACCCGTCAAAGTTGCTGCGACACACCGCGAAAACAGCCGCGAAAGTGACGGGTCGGCGGAAAAAGGGTGGGTCAGGTGGGCGGGCGGCGGTGCTCGAGCCCGGTCGTACGACGGGCACGGGCACGGAGGCGCTTGTCCAACGCGTCCACGCCGAGCAGCACGCCGGCCGACGCGATCGCGACCGCCCAGCCGGCCGGGGGTGGGGCCGCGTGGCCGAGCACCAGCGCGATCGGGGTCACCAGCAGCACGACGAACGAGAACGCCAGGCCGCCCGCCGCGGCGGGGATCAGCAGCCGGTTGCGTGGTCCACCCGAGCGACCCCGGCCACCGGGTCGAGCTGCGGCAGGCGAACGCGTTCGCGGTCTGCGCGAGGACCACGGTGATGAACGCCGCGCCCGAGGCGGCCATCAGGTCGTGGCCGGTCGGGAACGCCTCGCCCGGCCGCCAGCCCGACCGCGACCAGCGAGACGACGAACGCCACCATCGACATGCCCGCCTCCAGCGGTCCGAGGAGCCCGAAGGCCCGACGCAGCACCGTGCGGTTCATCAGCCGGCCCCGCACCGGCGGCCCGTCGAGCAGGTGACGGGCCGGCGGCTCGGCCCCCAGCGCCACCGCCGAGAGGGTGTCGGTCCCGAGGTCCAGCGCCAGGATCTGCATCACCCCGAGCGCCAGCGGGAAGTTGCCGCCCGACAGCGCCCAGACCAGGAACGGCGTCAGCTCCGCGACGTTGTCGGTCAGGTGGTAGGTGAGGAACCGCCGCATGTTCACGAACGTCGCCCGCCCCTGCTCCACCCCGGCGACGATGCTGGCGAAGGCGTCGTCGAGCAGCACCAGGTCCGCGGCCTCGCGGGCGACGTCGGTCCCGGAGCGGCCCATCGCGACGCCGATGTCGGCCTCCTGGAGCGCGGGCGCGTCGTTCACGCCGTCCCCGGTCATCGCCACGACGTGACCGCGCGAGCGCAGCCCCGCCGCGATCCGCAGCTTGTCCTCCGGCGAGACCCGGGCCACCACGACACCGTCGTGGTCGAGCAGCGCGGCGAGCACGCGGTCGTTCTCGGGCAGCTCGGCGCCGGTCAGCACCGGGCGTCGGGCAGGCGCAACCCCACCTCGTCGGCGATCGCCCTGGCCGTGGCCGGGTGGTCGCCGGTCACCATCGCCACCGAGATGCCGGCCCGCCGGCAGGCGGCGAGCGCGTCGGGTACGTCGTCGCGCGGCGGGTCCTCCAGCCCGACCAGACCGAGCAGGTGCAGGTCGCGCTCGGTCGCGGCGCGGTCGGGACGCCCGCCCAGGGGCACGTCGAGCGGCGGCGCCCCCGCCGCGACGGCCAGGACCCGCAGGCCGCGGCCGGTCAGGGAGTCGACCGCGGCATGGGCGTCTCCGGCGTCGACACACAGCGGGAGGACGCTGTCCGGGGCACCCTTCACCACCGTGCCCTCCGAGGTCACCACCGACATCCGTCGCAGCCGCGGGTCGAACGGGAAGCGCAGCGCCACCGGGTGGACCCGCCGGTCCTCGTCGGTGTCGGTGCCGAGCCGCCGCGCGAAGGCGTCGAGCGCCGCCTCCATCGGGTCTCCGTGCGCCTCCCACTCGGCGTCGACCACCAGGGCGTAGCCGGTCGAGCAGCGCATCGCGGCGACGGCCAGGCGCTCGACGGCGCCGGCCGCCGCGGGCGTCGACCACGCGAGCTCGGCGGTCGGCTCGTAGCCGACGCCGTCGACGGTCACCGAGCCCCAGGGCGTCCAGGCCTCGACGACCGCCATCTGGTTGCGGGTCAGCGTCCCGGTCTTGTCGGTGCAGATGAACGTCGTGGACCCGAGCGTCTCGACCGCCTCCAGCCGTCGTACCAGGATCTGCCGCTTGGCCATCTGCTCCGCGCCCCAGGCCAGCGAGAGGGTGACGGTCGGGAGGAGCGCCTCGGGGACCAGCGCGACGGTGACCCCGATCGCGAAGACGAAGCCGTCCTGGAGGGGGTTGCCCACCAGCACCGAGACCAGCAGGAACAGCCCGCCGACGCCCAGGGCGATCGCGGCGACCAGCCGGACCACGGCCCGCAGCTCGCGGGTCAGCGGCGTGTCCGGCTTGGCGGTCGAGGTGGCGAGCCGGGCGATGTTGGCCAGCCGGGTCCGGTCACCGGTGGCGGTCACCTGGGCGCGGGCCTCGCCCTCGACCACGAACGTGCCGGCGAAGATCGGGGCGGCCTCGTCGACCGAGCCCGGGACGCTCTCGCCGGTGAGCATCGAGGAGTCGACGAGCAGCCGGTTGGCGGCGAGGACGGTGCCGTCGGCGGGCACCCGGTCGCCGCTCTCGAGCAGCAGCAGGTCGCCGAGGACGACGTCGTCGGCCTGGATGATCTGCCGGCGCTCGTCGCGCCAGACCGTCACCTGGGTGGGCAGCATCGCCCGCAGCCGCTCGGCGGCCCGGTCCGCCCTCGCCTGCTGCGCGAACGCGAAGACCGCGTTCAGGACGACGACGGCGAAGATCGCGACGCCGAGCTCCGGCAGACCCGCGACGAGGGCGAGCACGCCGGCCACCCAGAGCATGACCGCGAAGAAGTGGGTCAGCTCCCCGGCCAGCCGGCGGACCGCCGAGGGCCGGCGAGGCGTGGGCAGCCGGTTCGGCCCCTCGGACGCCAACCGCCGCGCGGCCTCTGACGTGCTCAGGCCGGCGGCGGTCGTGCTCATCGGGGGCTCCGCTCAGGCAGGGCTCTCCGGTGGGGTGGCGTGCTCGCCGGGACCCGCCGGGTGGATCGTGGCGTCGGGCCCCGGGAAGACGAGCGCGTCGTGTCCCGTGTCGAACCAGTGCACGACGTACGGCGGTGTGCCGTCCTTGCCGCGCACCTCGAGGATCTCGCCGTCCCGCTCGTGGTCGGCCACGTGCGTGCCGCTCACGTGGATCCGGTCTCCGACATCTGCGTGCACGTCGTTCTCCCTACTCGTGGCGCTGGACGGGGATCTTCACGCTCGGCTGCTCCGCGGTGTCGATCGGCACCCGGACCTCGAGCACGCCGTCGGTGTACTCCGCCGTGATCTGGTCGGCCTTGGCCCCCTTGGGCAGCGAGACGCTGCGGCGGAACGACCCGTAGTGGAACTCGCGGCGGGCCTTCTCCTTGATCTCCTCACGACGCTCGCCGGTGATGGTGAGCATGTCGTTGTCCACGCTGACCTCGACGTCCTTCTCCGGGTCGATACCGGGCAGCTCTGCACGAAGTACGTAGCTGCCCTGCTCGAGGAAGTCCTCGATCCGCACGTACGGCGCCAGACCGGTCCCGCTGAACGTGAACGGCGTGTAGGACTCCAGCCAGTCCAGCATCTCCGCCATCGGGCTGGCGGGCCGCCGGGCAACAGTTGTCATCAGTGCTTCTCCTTTCGAGCGCACGGAAGGTCCCTGCCTCTCCAGCGTGTCCCTGCGACCGGCGGCGCTGAAGGGGCGAAGGTCCCTGCGCGTGCAGGCGCGACTGAGGCGCGGATCATGGTTTGCGTTTCGCCGGTGCGGGAACCTGTACGTCAACGACGTACTACACAAAAAGAGCAGCCGATGTCAGAGCACCTCAACCAGAGCATGTGGGGCTTCCAGCAGCAGTTCCGCATCTCCCTCGACGGTGCCACCGACCGCGCCCTCGACCAGATCGGGGCGATCCTCTCGCCGGAGGCCTACATCGTCGGGTTCGCCGTGGGCGGAGACGACACGAGCCAGGTCTGCCTGGAGGTCCGCGACGGCGCGGAGCCCCCGTTCACCGCCGACGACTTCGGCGGCGTCGTCCTCGACGCGAAGCGTCGCTACCAGGAGTCGCAGGTCCACGACGTGGACTACGCGACCGAGGAGATGCACAACGCCCGGCACGGCTACTTCCGGGACACGGCCCGGGCCGCCGCGGTCGAGGCCGCGATGGAGCGTGCGCCCGCCGGCGCCGGCCGCACGTTCTTCGTCGGCCAGTCGGCGCCCGTCGGCGACTTCGAGGTGCACCCGGTGCATCTCGGTCGAGACCGAGGCGCTCGACGCGCTGCCGCGCCTGGAGACGACCGAGGTCGACGGCACCCCGATCACGGTCTCCCTGGCGCACGGCATCATCAGCGAGCTGCTGCGCACCGCCACCCACGCCCTGCTGGCCGCGAAGCCTCCGCGCACGATCTCCCCGATCGAGGACGACGTGCCGACCGACGCGGTCCGGAGGGCCGCCAACCACCTCGTCTTCTCCACCGCGCTGATCGCCGGCCAGACCCTCGCCAAGGGGCTCTTCGACTCCTTCGAGGCACTGTCGTCCACGGCCTACGAAGGACGGTCGGGATCCGGGACGGTGATCCTCGCCGCGGACGGTCACCCGCACGTCGACGTGGCGATCCGCTGGCGGGCGCCGATCTCGGTCCGTGAGCGGCTGCAGTTCCGCAAGCTGCTCGAGCTCACCGACACCCAGCTCGGCCTGCTCAGCGACGGCACCACGATCTACGGGCTCGGCGCCATCTCGGAGCAGTACGACGGGAGCACCGAGGACCTCTTCAGGTTCTCGATCGTCGAGCAGGGCGTGTGGACGCTGTCCCACCACGGCGCGCCGCTCCTCCGAGTCGCCAACGGCCACCCGCAGCTGCCCCGCCCCCGGATGTCCCCGTCGCTCTTCGTGGACTCGATGCGCCGGGTGTTCGCGCACATCGACGACCACGACATCCGGGCGATCTGGCGGCTCGCGCAGACCGCGGTGAGCCAGGGCAAGGGCACGATGCTCGTGGTCACGACGGCCGCCGCCCAGGAGGCGCAGCGGCTCGCACCCCAGGCGCTCGCCATCGACCCGCAGCCGATCGGCAGCCGGATGCTGCGCGCCCTGACCAAGATCGACGGCGCGGTGCTGCTCACCCCCGACGGCACCTGCCACGCCGTGGGCGTCATCCTCGACGGGATCGCCACCGGTGTCGGTGACCCGGGGCGCGGCGCGAGGTACAACTCCGCGGTCCGCTACACCGCGGCCTCGTCGGCGCCCTGCCTGATCGTCATCGTCAGCGACGACGGGATGATCGACGTACACCCCGAGCTCGCGCCGCGGGTGCGTCCCGAGGACGTGGAGCAGGCGCTGTTCGACCTCGAGACGATCGGGACCGCCGAGCACGTCGACCTCGAGAGCTTCTACGCCGCCCGCGAGCGGTTGCGGCTGTTCGCGTTCTACCTGTCGGACAGCCAGTGCGAGCGCGCCAACGAGGTGGCCGCGCGCGTCGAGCAGCAGCGCTACGCCCAGACCGGGATGCGGCTCGCGGTGGTGCCGTTCACGCCCGACCCGCGGATGAACGACTCCTTCTTCTCCTCCTGAGCCGGGCCCCGGGTCCGGCACTCATCCGGGGCGCTCGCCGTAGCGCTGGGACTTGATCAGCAGCCCCGCCTCGCAGTCCGCGACCAGCTGCGCCATCCGCTTGTCCCGGGTCTGCTCCTGCTTGGCCGACATCACCCAGCGCTTCGCGACCTTCCGGTACGACGCACGCTGGGCCTCGAAGAAGCCGAGGGCGGCCGGCGAGGCGGCGAGCAGCGCGGCGTACTCGGGGCTGAGCTCCACCTCGCCGTTCTCGTAGGCGTAGTCGCCCACCACGTCTCGGGCCTCGAACGCGGCCCGGCCGGCGTCGGCCATCAGCCCGAGTGCCTCGAGCCGGGCGACCTTCTCCACGTTGACGTTGCTCCAGGTGCTGCCCCGCCGCCGAGGCGTGAACCGCTGACGGCTCCGGTCCTCGTCGACGCTCTGGCGCACGCTGTCGATCCAGCCGAAGCACAACGCCTGGTCGACGGCCTCGGACCAGGTGAGGTTCACCCGGCCGGTGTGCTTCTTCCAGTACCCCAGCCAGACGAAGTCGGCCGACGTGTGGTTGACCTCGAGCCACGCGCGCCAGGCGGTCGGGCTCTCGAAGTAGATCGCCTCGCGGTCCTCGGCCATGCCACGAACCTGCAGCAGCGACGGCGGGAGCGTCAAGCGGGTTCCCGGCGTGCGCACGCGAGGCGGTGTCGGCCTGGAGGCGTGAGGTTGGCCAGGTCGGGCACTCTGGTCGCAGTGCGCGGGTCGACCGGGCCCGCGGGAACCAGCGAGGTGCCCATGTCCCTGACCGTGCTCGTCACCGGCGCGACCGGTTTCGTCGGCTCGCACCTCGCCCGCGCGCTCGTCGACGACGGGCACGACGTCCGGGCGATGACCCGGCGGCCCGACGACTACGAAGGTGCCGGGGAGCCGGTCGGGGGCGACGTGTTCTCCCCCGAGACGCTCGGCAACGCGTTGCGCGGCGTGGACGTGGCCTACTACCTCGTGCACTCCCTCGACGACAACGACTTCGTGCGGCTCGACGCCGAGGCGGCGAGCGCGTTCGGGAAGGCGGCGGCCGAGGCCGGCGTGCGGCAGATCGTCTACCTCGGCGGACTCGGCGAGGACGACTGCGAAGCTCTCGAAGCACCTGCGCTCGCGGCGCCAGGTCGAGACGCTCCTGGGCGAGGCCGGCGTCCCGGTGACCGTGCTCCGCGCAGCGATCGTCGTGGGTCACGGCGGCATCTCCTGGGAGATCACCCGGCAGCTGGTCAAGAACCTCCCGGCCATGGTCGCGCCGCACTGGGTCGGCACGAAGACCCAGCCGATCGCGCTCCAGGACGTGGTGAAGTACCTCGTCGGCGTCCTGGACAACGAGGACGCCATGGGCCGGGTCTTCGAGATCGGCGGGTCGGAGGTGCTGACCTACCGCGACATGCTGCGCCGGGCCTCGAAGATCCAGAACGGTCGCGACGTCCCGATCGTCGTCGTACCCGTGCTCACCCCGCAGCTGTCGTCGCAGTGGCTGGCGCTGGTCACCGACGTCGACGCGAGGACCGGGCGCAACCTCATCGAGTCCATGGACAACGAGGTCGTGGTCCACGACGACTCGATCCGGGAGGTGGTGCCGTTCGAGACGATGGGGTACGACGACATGGTCAGGGTCGCGCTCACGGAACGGCTCCGTGACAAGGGCCGGCTGTGACCTGGCTGAGCCGCTTCGTCGACTCCACCCTGGTCTCGCCGATCGAGCGCGACCACCACGAGCCCGACCACATGTTCCGCCGGCGGCGGGTCGTCTCCGCGGCCACCCTCGCGGTGGGCGCGACCCTGCTGGGGTTCTCGCTGGCCACCACGCCCGGTGACCCCGCCTTCTACGCGCTCACCCTCGCGCTCGCGGCGACCTGGGTCGTCGGCGCGTTCCTCTCCGGGCCGCTGCACGCGGGCCGGATGCGCTTCGGCCGGGACCTGCGCCGGCCGGTCGTGCAACCCGTCGTGATCGGCCTGGCCGCGGTGGCGCTGTTCACGGCCGGCGCGCTGGTGGTCGCCCGGATCCCGCCCCTGAGCGCCAGCCTCGACGAGGTCCTCGACCACGCCCGCTACGGCTCGCTCCCGGTGATCGCGCTGATCACCCTGGTCAACGGGCTGGCCGAGGAGCTGTTCTTCCGCGGCGCCCTCTACGCCGCCATCGGCCGCTGGCACCCGGTCGCGATCTCCACCGCGATCTACGCGCTCACCACCGTGGCGACCGGCAACGTCATGCTGGTCTTCGCCGCGACGGTGCTCGGCGTGCTCGTCGGCCTGCAGCGGCGGGTCAGCGGCGGGGTGCTGGCGCCGATGCTCACCCATGTCACCTGGTCGATGGGCATGCTGTTCATCCTGCCCCCGCTGATGGCGGCCCTGGTCTGACTCAGGCCTTGAGGCGGCGCAGGGTCACCGTCAGCGCGCCGTCGTTGTCGCGGTGGTCGAGGTCGAAGACCGCGAGCCGCAGCGGGCCGTTCTTGGTCGCGGTGAACCGGGTCGTGTAGGTCGACTCGCCCGAGCAGGCCTCCCGCGAGCCGGCGGCGCGCCACGACACGTCCTGGCCGTCGACCCACAGGTCGAGCAGGTCCGCGGCGAGCACGTCGGGGTCGGTCGGGAGCCAGCCGCCCCCGGTGCGCGTGCACGACGCGTCGGCGGTGCGGCCCCCGGAGGTGAACCGGCCGCTGACGGTCACCTGCACCCGCTCGCCCCGGCGCAGCCGCATCGTGGTGACGGCGCCGCGGGCGCGGTCGGCGCTCACGGTGAGCTCGTCGGTCCGCTGCTGCCACTCCTCCCGGCGGGAACGGGGCCGCTCGCCGTCGGCGGCACCGGGCGTCCGGACGTCGCTGACCCGCTGGACCTTCACGGTGAGCTCGCCGCTGTTGTCGCCCACGTCGAGCGGGTCCCACAGGTCCAGGCGCATCCGGCCTCGCGACCCGGCGGTGTACTCCCCGACGAACGAGTCGCTGCTGCAGCCCTCGGGGCCGGTCCCGCTGAACGGGACGCCGTTGAGGTACAGGTTGCCGTGGTCCTGGTTGGGCACGCGGGGGTCGATCGAGGCGGCGTCGTACCAGGTGCCGCGCACCGAGATGCAGCGACCGTTGGAGCGGACCCCGTCGCCGAGCGAGACCTGACCGGACACGGTGACCCGGTACGTCGCGTTCGGCTCGAGGCTGCCGCGGGTGTACGTCGCACCGCCCTTCGACGCCTTGACCCGGACGGTCTGGGTGACCAGCCCCAGGCCCGTCCGCGGGTTGGTGGAGTAGGTCGGGGCAGGGGTGAGCGAGGGGTACGCCGGAAGGGCGGAGGTGACCTTGGCCCGCTTGCGGCCGACGACCAGGGTCAACCGGCCGCGCGAGCTCGGGTGCTTGCCCGCGACCTTGACCTTGAGGGTGCGGTCCCGGGTCGGCGTGATCTCGGTGCGGTAGGTGTGCGTGTCGAGGCAGGCGTCGCCGAAGACGGTGCTTGCCGTTGACCTGCAGGGCCAGCCGTCCGTACGTCCGCCTGACGCCGGCGACGTGGCTTGGACACCCAGTCGACGTCCTTGGCCGACCAGCTGCACACCGCGTCCGCGACCTGGTCGGGACCGCCGAAGCTGTAGAGGCCGGCCGCGGTGAGCGAGTAGGTGACGCCCTCCCGGAGCTTGAACGTCGTCTCGACGGTCTCGCCGTCCGCCGGCACGGTGACCCGGGTGAACGGGGTGCGGCTCAGGTCGATCACGCCGTCCGGGAGCTTCGGTGCGCGCTTGGGGATCTCCGGCTCAGGCTTGGGCTCAGGCTTGGGCGCGGGCTTCGGCTTCGGCTTCGGCTCGGGCTTGGGGTCCGGCTTGGGCTCGGGCTTCGGCTCGGGCTTGGGCTTGGGCTTGGGCTTGGGCTTGGGGTCCGGCTTCGGCTTGCCGGCTTCGGCGTGCTGCGACTGACGTACCAGCTGGTCTTCGCCCGCGCCGCGGCCCGGGTGAGCGAGATGTGCATGTGGTCGCGGTGGCGCAGGGTGACCGAGCAGCCCTTGACCTTCTTGCACGCCGCGTGGAGATAGCGCCGCTCGCGGTAGCCGCGGGAGGCCGACCAGATCCGGTCGTTCCAGATCACGTACATGATCCCCATCCGGCGGGCGAGCGCGGCGCGGTTGCCGTGCCGGTCGGTGTCGAGCAGCCGCCCGACGAAGCTCCGTGCGTAGCCCCGGTCCCGCGTCGAGCGCGCACTGAGCGCCCAGTCGAACGCACGGCCCTCCTTGTGCTCGGAGACACCGGAGGAGCCGCAGGAGCGGGAGATCCCCGACGACCGCGAGCCGGGGTACCGCTTCAGGAGGTACTCCGACAGCATCAGCGGTGCCGGGCTTGGCGCGCGGACTGCACTTGGTCTGCGGCTGGTAGCTCGGGTACCCCTCGATCGGGATCGCGTCCGCGGGCGTGGCAGAGCGCAGACCGGCCAGCGCCACCGTGAGGAGCACGGCGACGAGCGTGCGCAGGGCAGGCGAGACCGAGAGGGGCATGAAGGTTCCAGGGGGTGAGGCTCGTCGCGGCAGGTGCGACCACGGGTTCGGTGAGTCGGTCGGTCCTCCGGACGACTCGGGAGGCGTTGCGGCCGACGTCAGGAGCATATGGCGCAGATCGGCGTGTTGTTCACGATTTTCACAACTTCATCTGCTACAACATGCCCCTCGTCAGCCCCACGCCGTCCCGCGTTCAGGCGGCGCGCTCAGGAGGCGTGCGTCATGCGCCGCGCGTCAGGCGGCGCTCGTGCCGAACGCGAACGAGGCCAGCGTCCGGATGCCGTCCTCGTCCCACCACCACAGCGCCGCCTCGCGCGCGATGGTCGCCAGCGGCAGCCACGGGGCGAGCTGCTCGCGCAGGTCGTCGAGGGTCAGGCCCGGCGCCTGGGGCACGGTCAGGTGCGGGACGAGGTCGACCGTCCCGCGGGGGCGGGGCAGCTCCGGGAACAGCCGGCCGACCCCGAGGGCGAGCTGGCGGAACGGCGCCGAGGGCTCCGGGTTGAGGTAGGCCGGGCCGTTCGGGAACTGCGACAGGCCGGGCAGCCTGACGGGGAAGGGCACCACGTCGGAGAAGTACGCGCGAAGCTCGGACACCACGCCGTCGTCGATCTCGTGGGCCAGGGTGAACGGGTCCACGAGCGCGATGTGCGGCACGGCGACGCCGCCGCCCAGGGGAGGTGCGACGGACACCAGGCCGGACAGCGGCACCACCAACAGCGAGTGTCCGGTCACGCGCACAAGGTACCGGGAGCGGCGTCTAGGCTGCACCGCATGGGCGGCGGACACGGCGCGGGGCACGGCCACGGGCACGACCATGCCGCCGGCCGGGCCGAGGACCGGGCCCGCCTGCGCCTGGTGCTGCTCGTGACCGGTGCGGTGATCGTGATCGAGGTCGTCGGTGCCCTGCTCAGCGGTTCGCTCGCCCTGCTCGCCGACGCGGGTCACATGGTCACCGACGCGGCGGCGGTCGCGCTCGCGCTCTCGGCCTCCTACATGGCGACGCTGCCCGCCACCGCGCGGCGGACGTTCGGCCTCCACCGCGCGGAGATCCTGGCCGCCCTGGTCAACGCCGTGGTCCTGCTCGTCGTGTGCACCTACCTGGTCTGGTCGGGGGTACGCCGGCTGCTCGACCCGGCGCCGCTCGAGGCCGACCTGATGCTGGGGTTCGCCCTCGTCGGCCTCCTGGCCAACGGCATCTCGCTCGGTCTCCTGACCCGGCGCAAGGAGGCCTCGCTGAACATGCGCGGCGCCTACCTCGAGGTGCTCAGCGACCTGCTCGGCTCCGCGGCGGTCGTCGTCGCGGCGGTCGTCGTCCTGGCCACGGGCTTCGTGCGTGCCGACCCCATCGCGTCGCTGCTCATCGCAGCGATGATCCTGCCCCGGTCGTTCTCGCTGCTCAGGGAGGCGATCGACGTACTGCTCGAGGCGAGCCCTCGCGGCGTCGACCTCGACGAGATCCGCTCGCACCTCGTGGCGGCACCGGGCGTGGTCGACGTGCACGACCTGCACGTGTGGACGATCACCAGCGGGATGCCCGTGCTGTCGGTGCACGTGACGGTGACGGACGAGGCGGTCGAGGAGCGCGGGGTCTGTGACCTGCTCGACGAGCTGAGCCAGTGCGTGGCGGGGCACTTCGACGTCGACCACGCGACGTTCCAGATCGAGCCGGAGTCACACCGCGGCCACGAGCACCTGGGCTCCGTGGCTCACGACTGAGCGCCCGGCACCCCCGACGGCGCTGACTCCGGGCACACCGTCAGCGGGGGTCCGTGACCCGACCGACGAACAACGGGGTGCCGGTCTCGACGTCGTGCACCACGAACAGGAACGGCCGGTCGAGCACGACCTCCGCCGGCGGCTCGGGCGGGGCGCTCGTCACGCCGACCACCACGCCCGTCGCGGCAGCAGCCTCGGTGCCGTCCTCGTCGACGGTGATGGTCGCCTCGTGCAGGACGTGGGTGAGGTGGAGATCCGCCTCGGCGGTCGTCATCCCTTCGAACTCGGCCGACTCGGCGTCGAAGGCGGTCGGCATGCCGAGCTCGGACAGCAGTGCGCTCAGGTCGAGCCGGGTGCGGAAGTCCCAGCGGGGCATGGTCAGGTTCACGCCGCCCGCCGCCGGCCGGTGCATCGTCGTGAGAGCGGCCAGCAGCTCGCCGTCCAGCCGGTCCTCGAGCGCGGCCAGGTCGTCGGCGAGGACGACGGTCATCGCCAGCTCGCGTCCCAGGTAGGCGACCTGCACCGCGGCCCACCCGTCGCCCTGGGCGTAGCCCGCGCCGCTCAGCTGCTGGCTGACCATCTCGATCTCGGTCTGCGTCCTGTCGGCGAGGTGGAACGCCACCGTCCGCTCCTCCTCGAACGGTGTGTCCCAGGGCGCCTTGAAGTGGATGGCGTTGACCAGGACCAGCCGGGTCAGGTTGTCGAGCACGCCCTCGGGGACCAGCTCGGGGATCTTGTCGCCGGTGCGGTCCGCCGTCCACGCGTTGATCAGTCCGCGGGCGTTCTCCGCGTCGCCCACGTAGTCCACCAGGCGCATGCCCGCGCCGTACTCCCGGGCCAGGACGTCGAGGAACTCCTGCTCCCAGGTCAGGTCCTGCTGCCCCCACAGGGAGCTCGCCACGGAGATCGCCACCTCGGCGGTCTCCCCGTCGGGGAGCTCGTGCTCACGGGCCCGGGACTCGATCCTGCGGGTCAGCTCGTTCATCCCGCCGTTGAGGGAGTCGATACCCGGGGCGTGCAGCACGTCGTCCATCTCGCGTCCGGTTCGTCCCAGCGCACCGTTGCGGGTCATGGCGAGGGCGATTGCCACGGAGTACGGCGAGAGCACGAGGTTGTCCGTGCCCGCTGCTGCTGCGGCGGCGTAGAGGTCGGCGGTGAACGCCTGGACGGCGGCCACGACGGCCGGGAGCTCCTGGAGGGCGCCGGGTGCCCGTCGTACGTCGGAGGCGGCGAGCCCCACGGCCCCGGCGGTGCCGCTCGAGTCGCCGCAGGAGGTCAGCGAGGCGAGCCCCGTGGCGCCGAGACCGGCCACGAGCATCGTCCGGAACAGATCGCGTCGGGTCAGCATGCTCATGAGACGCACTTTCGCAGGTCCCGGTTCCCTTCTGAACCCGGGCAACGCGCGCCGGAGTCACACCGGGCACGAGCACCTGGGCTCCGTGGCTCACGACTCGAGCGGCCGAGCTCCGCCGACGCTGGGTCTCGGTGCGCACCCGGCGCACCCGTCGCCCCACGTCGTCGACCCGGTCGGCCAGCCCGACGTGGTCGTCCACGAGGTCGGCCTGCATGTCGGCCAGCGGCTCGAGGAGCGCGGACGGGTCGTCCCCGGTCAGTGAGGAGGCCAGTGCGTTCGCGCGCTTGCGGCCCGACCTGCTGAGCCCGGTCAGGGCGCTCACCTGGCCGGCGATCTGGCGCAGCTCCGAGGCGTGCTCGCGCGCCCAGGCCGCCACGGCGCGGTCGCCCGCGCGCTCGTCGCGTGCCGCCTGGACACGTTCCTCCCGGGTGAGGGCCGCGTCGCTGCCCGGACGGAGGCGGAGGTACCGCCGCTCGGCGGCCTGCCGGCTGGTCACACCGAGGACCGGCGCGAGCCTGGCCCAGGAGACACCCTGCTCGCGCGCGGCCTCGATCAGCTGCGGCTCCCAGGCGAGGAGCTGGGCGCGGAGCTCGTGCAGCGCCGCCAGGGCCTGGAGCGTGTCCTCCCCGGCTCCGCTGCCGGTGGCGCCGGCGGTCGTCGTACGACGCACCTCCCGGACCACCTGGTCGAGCAGCGTCGTGCGTCTGGGGGCCGTCCACGAACGTCATCGTGACATTGACGAATCCACTTGTCAACGGAGTGACGACGTGCTACAAGATGTCATGTGCATTGACATGCAAAGTCATTGACCAGGAGGTGAACCACGATGTTGATGCGCACCGACCCGTTCCGTGAGCTGGACCGGCTCGCCCAGCAGCTCGTCGGCAGCACCGGCCAGGGGACGTGGTCCCGGCCGAGCGCGATGGCGATGGACGCCTACCGCGCAGGGGACGAGCTCGTCGTCATGTTCGACCTGCCCGGCGTGACCCCCGACGCGATCGAGGTGGACGTCGAGCGCAACGTGCTGACGGTCAAGGCCGAGCGTCGTCCCACCGTCCACGCCGACGACGTCGAGATGCAGATCGCCGAGCGACCGCTGGGCGTGTTCTCCCGGCAGCTCTTCCTCGGCGAGAACCTCGACACCGACAAGATCCATGCCGAGTACGAAGCAGGCGTGCTGAGCCTGCGCATTCCCGTCGCGGAGCAGGCCAAGCCGCGCAAGATCGAGGTCAAGACCGGCTCCGCGGGCGACCGCAAGGAGATCAAGGCCTGACTGTCGGACCCGGGAGGTGAGCTCCGTGACTCCGTTCCGCGGCATCGGGGCCGGCCTGCTGCCGGCCCCGGCCGACCTGCCCGACCAGCTCGAGGCGCGAGACCTCGACGCCGAGCTGGTCGAGCTGCTCTGCGAGGACGGGGCGTGGCTGGAGCGGACCTTCCGCGACATCGTGGCGACCAGCTGGGCCGAGCCCCCACGCGGTGGAGCGGTCCGGCCGGTCGCCCGGCCTCGACGGCACGGTGACCCGCGTCGCCGGCATGGTCGCCCGGACGCTGCCCGTCGCTCCCAGTGGGTAGGGCAGCCGCGTGGCCGGCAGCGGTCGCCGCCTGTCGCGAGAGCCGCCTGATGCCACCTTCATCTCGTGGGGTGACCCGGCAGGGTCACCCCACGACCCGTGTACAGCGCGCGGCGATGGCGCGACCGTGGGCGGACGTGTGCGGTCCCCGGCGGGTCAGAAGACGAGGAACGCGCCGATCAGCGTCGGCAGGACGCCGAGCGCGAGCCACGGGCTGAGCGGGCGCTTCTGGTGGATCATCAGGCCGACCGCGACGGAGATCATGCCGAACGCGCCGGCGATCACCAGCAGGCCGATCTGGGCGTCGAGCGTGTCGACGTACAGCGCCGCGAGCACGAGACCCGCGGCCAGGTGCAGGATCGTCGTCACCGCGAGCGTCGACATCACCCATCGCTGGACCTGCGACAGGCTCATCGAGTCGCGGCGCTGCAGAGGCGGCTGTCCCGGGACCATCAGATGCTTGCGCGGGCGGGGCGTGGTGTTCGACATGGGACCTTCTCGGGTGCGATCGCGTGGGTGCGGCGACCTCTCGATCGTACGCGCGACCCGAGAAGAGGGGTTGACCCGTATACCCCCTGGGGGTATACAGGTACGCATGGAACAGACACCCAGGCAGCACACCGCCGAGCTCTCCGGCGGTGCCGAGATGCAAGGCCACGTGGGGCACGGCAGGCCCGAGTCCCACGCGGGTCACGAGATGAGCGGCCACGAGGGTCACGCCGGCGGCGACTCCTCGTGGCGCACCGCGGTCAGCGCGACGCTCCACTGCCTCACCGGCTGTGCGATCGGTGAGGTCCTCGGCATGGTGCTCGGCACCTGGTGGGGCTGGGGGACCTGGGAGACGGTGGCGCTCGCCGTCGTCCTCGCGTTCTTCTTCGGCTACCTGCTCACCGTCAGCTCGGTGCTCCGGGCGGGACTGCCCTTCGGGAGCGCCGTCAAGGTCGCCCTCGCCGCCGACACCATCTCGATCGCGGTGATGGAGGTCGTCGACAACGCCGTGATGGTGCTGGTGCCGGGCGCGATGCACGCGGGGCTCGCCAACTGGATCTTCTGGGCGGCGCTGGCCTTCGCCTTCGTGGTCGCCTTCGCGGTGACGCTGCCGGTGAACCGCTGGATGATCTCCCGCGGCAAGGGGCACGCGGTCGTCCACGAGTACCACCACTAGGGCCGACGGCTGCCCCCGTCCGGTCGGCTCCGGCGCGGCGGCCGGCCCGGGACCAGCCGCGGCGAGGGTGACCTTCGCCCCTGACCGACGAGCACCGCGCTGGCTAGCGTGGGGTCAGGAGCACGGTGGGAGGTCGCCATGACAACCGTCGACCGCACCGAGGGCCAAGTCCAAGCGCCCGTCCGTCGCAGCACGCCGCACCGGGTACGTGATCGCCATCGGCGTCAACGTGGCGCTGCTCTGGCTCGCCAACGTCGCGCCGGGGTGGGAGGTGCTGCCCTTCCTGACCGCCGACATGGAGCGGGTGATGCCGCTGGTCAACGCATCGATGATCGCCGGGGTGGCGGCGAACGTCCTCTACCTGGCTGCGGACCCG
The DNA here is from genome assembly GCA_963700365.1 of uncultured Actinomycetota bacterium. Taxonomy (GTDB): domain Bacteria; phylum Actinomycetota; class Actinomycetes; order Propionibacteriales; family Nocardioidaceae; genus Nocardioides_C. Next base: position 422,978 of record CAVOXG010000001.1, read on the forward strand.
AAGTGGCTGAAGGCCCTCGGGGACATCGTGACCACCGCGATCGGGATCGTCGCGATGGTGGCGATCTGGCAGGTCTTCCCGTTCGACTTCGGGGACGCGTCCTTCGACTGGGCGCTGCTCTTCCGCTGGGTCCTCGGCGTCGGCATCGTGGGCAGCGCGATCGGCATCGTCGTCAACGTCGTGTCCCTCGTGTCGGACACCCGCTCGCGATTCTGACAGCATCACTGTCAGAATCGCCGCATGACTGAGACGTACGCGCTGGGACAGGGAACGGGCCCGCTGAAGGGCATCAAGGTCGTCGAGCTGGCCGGCATCGGGCCGGGCCCGCACGCGGCGATGATGCTGGCCGACCTCGGCGCCGACGTGGTCCGCGTCGAGCGGCCCGGCGGGGCCGCGAGCGCGGGCGCTCGGGAGACGGACCTGCTCACCCGCGGTCGCCCGAGCATCGCGCTGGACCTGAAGAACCCCGACGCCGTGGCCGCGGTGCTCGAGCTCGTCGAGAACGCCGACGTCTTCCTCGAGGGGATGCGACCCGGCGCGGCCGAGCGGCTGGGCCTCGGCCCCGAGCCGTGCCGGGCCCGCAACCCCCGGCTGGTGTACGCCCGGATGACCGGGTGGGGCCAGGACGGCCCGCTCGCGCACACCGCCGGCCACGACATGAACTACATCGGGATCTCCGGCTCGCTGCACGGCCTCGGACAGACCCCCTCGAAGCCGCAGTTCCCGGCCAACCTCCTCGGCGACTTCGGCGGCGGGTCGACGTACCTCGTCATCGGCATCCTCGCCGCCCTGCTCGAGGCGCGCGTGAGCGGTGAGGGCCAGGTGGTGGACGCCGCGATCGTGGACGGGTCGGCGCACCTCAACGCGATGCTCGCGAGCATGATCGCCGGCGGTGGCTGGCGCGAGGAGCGGGCGGCGAACCTGCTCGACGGCGGCGTGCCGTTCTACGACATCTACGAGACCTCCGACGGCTTGCACATGGCGGTCGGCGCGCTGGAGCCGCAGTTCTACGAGGAGCTGGTGAAGGGGCTCGGGCTGGCCGGGGAGCTGCCGGACCGGTACGACTTCGCCCGCCACGACGAGCTGCGCGGCGCCGTCGCGGACCGGTTCCGCGAGCGCACCCAGGCCGAGTGGGCCGAGGTGTTCGAGGGCACCGACGCCTGCTGCACCCCGATCCTGCCGCTGACCGAGGCGGCCGAGCACCCGCACATGAAGGCACGGGAGACGTACGTGACCCGCGACGGGCTCCTCCAGCCGGCCCCGGCGCCCCGGTTCTCCCGGACGGCGCCGTCGCTGACGACCGGCCCGAGCGTCCCCGGCGGCCAGACCCGCGCGGCCCTCGAGGCGTGGGGGGTGTCGGACGTCGACGCGCTCATCGACTCCGGAGCAGCGGTCCAGTCGTCGTCGGGCTCCGCGCCCTCCATCGGGCAGCCCTGACCGGGGCTCAGCGGGTACGACGGGCGACGGTCTCGCGCTTCATCTCGTCGACGGCGGTCTCGTAGGAGGCGACCAGCGCGGCCACCGAGACGGGCTTGAACTTCTCGACCATCTCCCGCACGTGGTCGGCCGGCACGCCCTGCTCCTTGTAGACCGGCCACACCTGCTTCTTGAACAGGTCGGTCAGCTCCTCGGCGATCGCTCGCCCGTGCGCGGCGAAGATCTCCTGGGCGGCGATCGCGGTGTCGTGGGGCAGGCCGAGGTCGAGCAGCTGCAGCGCCATCGACAGGTGGGCCACCGCGACCTGGAACTTCCCCTGCTTGGTCGGGTAGACGATGCCCAGCACGTTGAGGGTCGCGAGGTCGTCGTCGCTCAGCGGCCGCCCCGCCCGTCGTACCAGCTCCTTGCGGGAGATGGTCTCGGGCAGCTCCGGCATCCACGGGGCGAGCAGGGTGCGGTGCAGCGCGATCGTCTCCGGGGTGGCGTCGGCGGGGATCCGGCGCATGTAGCCCTCGATGGCCGACAGCGTGAAGCCGTGCGCCTGGAGCTCGCGGACCAGCTCGAGCCGGGCCACGTGGTCGGCGCAGTAGTAGCCGGAGCGGCCCCGCCGCACGGGCGGGGGCACGAGGCCCTTGGTGGTGTAGAAGCGGACGTTGCGGACGCTCATCCCCACACGCGCGGTGAGCTCGTCGAGCGTCATCTCCTCGGAGACGGTCTCGGTGGGACTTGGCATCGCAGGGCTTCCTCGGGCGACAGGGGGCGGCGGGCGGAGGCGACGTAGATCACAGTCTGGACCCCGTTGGACGTTAACAGTATTGGTGTCACAATCAAGGCTCTACGCCGGCCCCGGTCGCAACCCAGGGGCCAGGTCCTCCCGTCACCGAGAAGTTGGGACTCCCAGATGAGCCAGGCTGACGTGCCACAGGCATACGTGTACGACGCCCTCCGCACGCCTCGCGGCAAGGGCAAGAAGAACGGCTCCCTCCACGAGGTGAAGCCGATCGACCTCGTCGTCGGGCTCCTCGACGCGGTCAAGGAGCGCAACCCCAACCTGGATCCGGCCCGCGTCGACGACGTCGTGCTGGGCATCGTCAGCCCGATCGGTGACCAGGGCAGCGTCCTCCCGAAGATCGCCGCCCTCAAGGCCGGCTACCCCGACACCGTCTCCGGCGTCCAGCTCAACCGGTTCTGCGCCTCCGGCCTCGAGGCCGTGAACCAGGCCGCGTCCCGGATCCGCGGCGGGTTCGAGGACCTGATCCTCGCCGGCGGCGTCGAGTCGATGTCGCGGGTGCCGATGGGCTCCGACGGCGGCTCGTGGGCGTCGGACCCCGACACCGCCTTCGACACGGCGTTCGTCCCGCAGGGCATCGGCGCCGACCTGATCGCGACCGTCGAGGGCTTCAGCCGCGAGGACGTCGACGCGTTCGCCGCCGAGTCGCAGGCCCGCGCCGCCAAGGCCCAGGCCAACGGCTACTTCGACAAGTCGATCGTCCCGGTCAAGGACATGAACGGCATCACGGTCCTCGACCACGACGAGTTCATCCGCCCCGGCACCACCGTCGAGTCGCTCGCGGGCCTCAAGCCGTCCTTCGCCGGCATCGGCGACCAGGGCGGCTTCGACGCGGTGGCGCTCGAGAAGTACCACTGGGTCGACCAGATCAACCACGTCCACCACGCGGGCAACTCCTCGGGCATCGTCGACGGCGCCGCGCTGATGGCGATCGGCTCCGAGCAGGTCGGCAAGGACCTCGGCCTCGCCCCGCGCGCCCGGATCATCTCCGCCGCGGTCTCCGGCGCCGACCCGACGATCATGCTCACCGGCCCCGCCCCCGCCGCCCGCAAGGCGCTCGCGAAGGTCGGCATGGCGCCGGAGGACATCGACCTGTACGAGATCAACGAGGCGTTCGCCGCCGTCGCGCTCCGCTTCATGCGCGACCTCGACCTCGACCCCGAGAAGGTCAACGTCAACGGCGGCGCGATCGCGATGGGCCACCCGCTCGGTGCGACCGGCGCGATGATCCTCGGCACCGTGATCGACGAGCTCGAGCGTCGCGACCAGCGGTTCGGCCTCGCCACGCTGTGCGTCGGCGGCGGCATGGGCATCGCCACCGTCGTCGAGCGCCTCTGACCCCCGACCACGACGCCGTCGACCGACTCACCAAGGACTCAAGAACCCATGACTGAAACCGCCCAGCAGAGCGCCGTCCGGTACGAGAAGGACAGCGACGGGATCGTCGTACTCACCCTCGACGACCCCACGGCCAGCGCCAACACGATGAACGAGCTGTACAAGGAGTCGATGGCCGCGACCGTCGACCGGCTCGAGCAGGAGAAGGACGAGATCACCGGCGTGGTGGTCACCTCCGCGAAGAAGACCTTCTTCGCCGGCGGCAACCTCAAGAGCATGATCCAGGCCGGTCCGGAGGACGCCCCGCAGATCTTCGAGACCGCGGAGTCGATCAAGGCCCAGCTGCGCCGCCTCGAGCTGCTCGGCAAGCCCGTCGTCGCCGCGATCAACGGCGCCGCGCTCGGCGGCGGCCTCGAGATCACGCTGGCCTGCCACCACCGGGTCGCGGTGGACGGCCGCTACGACCTCGGCCTCCCGGAGGTCTCGCTCGGCCTGCTCCCGGGCGGCGGTGGCGTCACCCGGCTGACCCGCATGTTCGGCATGTACGACGCGCTCATGACGTACCTCGTCACCGGCGCGAAGTTCAAGCCGGCTCAGGCCCAGGAGAAGGGCCTCGTCGACGAGGTCGTCGCGACCCAGGACGAGCTGCTCCCGGCCGCCAAGGCCTGGGTCCTGGCCAACAAGGACAACCCCGACGCGGCGACCCAGCCGTGGGACCGCAAGGGCTACAAGATGCCCGGCGGCACCCCGTCCACCCCGTCGGTCGCCGCGATGCTGCCGGCCTTCCCGGCCAACCTGCGCAAGCAGGCCAAGGGCGCCGACTACCCGGCCCCCAAGGCGATCATGTCCGCGGTCGTCGAGGGGGCGCAGGTCGACTTCGACACCGCCTCGAGGATCGAGTCGCGCTACCTGACCAAGCTGATCACCGGTCCGATCTCCAAGAACATGATCCAGGCGTTCTTCTTCGACCTGCAGGCGATCAACTCCGGCTCGCTGCGTCCCGAAGGCGTCGACAAGTTCACCGCCACCAAGCTCGGTGTGCTCGGTGCGGGGATGATGGGCGCCGGCATCGCGTACTCCGCCGCCCGCTCGGGCATCGACGTCGTGCTCAAGGACGTCAGCCTCGAGAACGCCGAGAAGGGCAAGGCTTACTCGGTCAAGCTCCTCGACAAGGCCGTCGAGCGCGGCAAGATGAGCCGCGAGGCCGCCGACGAGGTCCTCGCCCGGATCACCCCGACCGCCGAGGCGGCCGACCTCAAGGGCTGCGACCTCGTCATCGAGGCGGTCTTCGAGGACCCGTCGCTGAAGAACAAGGTGTTCGCCGAGATCCTCGACGTGGTGAACCCCGACGCGCTGCTGTGCTCCAACACCAGCACGCTGCCGATCACCGAGCTCGCCGAGGGTGTCGACCGGCCGGACGACTTCATCGGCCTGCACTTCTTCTCGCCGGTCGACAAGATGCCGCTCGTCGAGATCATCCGGGGCGCCAAGACCTCCGACAAGGCGGTTGCGCACGCCGTCGACGTGGTGCAGCAGATCAAGAAGACCCCGATCGTCGTCAACGACAGCCGTGGCTTCTACACCAGCCGGGTCTACGGCACCCTGCTCAACGAGGCCGTCGCCATCCTCGAGGAGGGCGTCGACCCGCAGACGATCGAGCGCGCCGCGACGATGGCCGGGTTCCCGGCTCCGCCGCTCGGCATGCTCGACGAGGTCTCGCTCACCCTCACGCAGCACATCCGTGCAGCCACCAAGGCGGCGATGGAGCGCGAGGGGCTCGAGTGGGTGCCGACCCCGGGCGCGGCCACGATCGACCGGATGGTCGAGGAGTTCGGTCGCAAGGGCAAGGCCGCCGGCGCGGGCTTCTACGAGTACCCGACTGACGGTGGAAGGAAGTTCCTCTGGCCCGGCCTGCGCGAGCACTTCACGAAGGACGGCGTCGAGATCCCGCTGAAGGACATCCAGGAGCGGTACCTCTTCGCGATGGCCCTCGAGACCGCCAAGTGCTTCGCGGAGGGCGTCATCGAGTCGGCCGCCGCGGCGAACATCGGCTCGATCTTCGGCATCGGCTTCCCGCCCCTCTACGGCGGCACCGTGCAGTACATGCAGGGCTACGAGGGCGGCCTGACCGGCTTCGTCGCGCGTGCCCGTGAGCTCGCGGCCGCCTACGGTGACCGGTTCGAGCCCCCGGCGTACCTCGTCGAGCTGGCGGAGAAGGGCGAGCGCTTCCCCGCCTGAGACTCGGCGCGGGTTTACCAGGGTATGTAGGCGAATGGGCACTTCCCACGGCACGATCACCGTGGGGAGTGCCCATTCACCATGGTGCCCTGGTAAACGACCCGGGGGCGTCAGCCGAACTCGCGGCGCGTGAGGCCGGAGACCGACGAGCCGTCGAGCACGTCGAGCGCCTGACGCATCGAGGCGACCCGCCGCTCCAGTGTCTCCAGCGTCTCGTCCGGTGAGCCCGCCTCGGGGTCGCGGATCTCGTCGGTGAGCGCCTGCACCGACTCCTCGACGCCGGTGAGCCGGTCGCGCAGCTCCCCGAGTACGTCGATCGCGGAGCTCTCACCCTCTCCGAGCTGTCGGCGCAGGAAGTCGGCCTGGGTCGCGAGACGTCGGCCGGCGACCCACAGGTCGACGAACACCTGGACCTTCGCCCGGAGGACCCACGGGTCGAAGGGCTTCGTGATGTAGTCCGCGCCGCCGGCGGCGTAGCCGCGGTAGGCGTTGCGCTCGTCGGTGTCCACCGCGGTGAGGAAGATGATCGGGATGTCCCTCGTGCGCGACCGCGCCTTGATCTGTGCCGCCGTCTCGAACCCGTCCATGCCCGGCATCTGCACGTCGAGCAGGATCAGCGCGTACTCGTCCTTGAGGAGCGCCCGCAGCGCCTCCTCGCCCGACGTCGCGCGCACCAGCACCTGGTTCAGCGAGCTCAGGATCGCCTCCAGCGCCAGGAGGTTCTCGGTGCGGTCGTCGACCAGCAGGATCCGTGCCCGGTCGCTCATGACCACCACCGGCGGAAGCGGTCGAGGAGGTCGTCGACGTCGACCGGCTTGGTGACGTAGTCGGAGGCCCCGGCCGCGAGGCTGTTCTCCCGGTCACCGGGCATGGCCTTGGCGGTCAGCGCGATGACGGGCAGGTCGCGGAAGGCCGGGATCTTGCGGATCTCCCGCATCGCGGTGTAGCCGTCCATGCCCGGCATCATCACATCCATCAGCACCAGCTCGATGTCGGGCTCGCTCTGCAGCGCCTGGAGCCCGGCCTCTCCGTTGTCGGCGTAGACGACGTCGATGCCGTGTCCCTCCAGGGCGCTGGCCAGCGCGAAGACGTTGCGGGCGTCGTCGTCGACGATCAGGATCCGCCTGCCCTCGAAGGATCTGCTCCGCCCACTGCGTGCCTCGACGCCGTCCGAGGGCTGGCTCGGCGGCTCCACGTCCGAGCGGTGCAGGAAGAGCGCCACGTCGTCGATCAGCTCGTCGAGGCCACGTGGCTGCTTGACCACCATGGACTCGGCATAGTTGCGCAGCCGGGTCTCGTCACGCTTGCTGAGCTCGCCGCCGGTGCTCACGACGACGGGGATGCCCTGCAGCGACTTGCGCGACCGCAGGCGGCGGAGCACGTCGAAGCCGGTCCCGCCGGCGAGCTTGAGGTCGACCACCACACAGTCGAAGCGCCGGGACTCGAGCGCCGCCAGGGCGTCCGCGAGGTCACTGGCCACGGCGAGGTCCACGTCCGGGACCGCGCCGAACAGCGCCACCACCGCCGAGGTCTCCTCGAGGCTCCCGCTGGAGACCACCAGGAGCGAACGCGTCTTGCGGTCGATGTAGCTGCGCAGGTCGTCGAGGGCAGCCTCGAGGCTCTCGGACGTGACCGGCTCCTCGACGACACGCAGGGCACCCGCGTGCCTGACCACGTGGACCATGTCGGCGGCGCGGTCGTCGTGCACCGCGATCGTCGGGACGTGGCGCGTCTCGGCCTCCTCCTTCAGGACGTGGACGAGCGAGGTGCCCTCGGCGGTGGTCAGGTCCATGCCCACGACGATCCCCGAGGGCCGGTACCGCCGCGCGGCAGCGAGCGCTGCCGCGGAGTCCGGCACCGCGACCACCTTGAAACCCGATGCCCGGCCGAGGTCGACCACGGACCGCCGCAGCGGGTCCCGGGTCAGCGCCACGAGGAGCACCTTGTCGTCACGGTCGATGGCGGCATGGTCGTCCTCGTCGACCGCCTCCATCGACGCGGCGGGCTCCGCCGGCTGCGGGGGCTGCGGCGGTGCGATCTCGCGGCGTGACGCCGACTCGACAGCGGCGGGGGACGGCCGTCGTCGCGTCACCGACGTACCGGAGGGGCAGGTAGAGGGTGAACGTGCTGCCGCTGCCGGGCTCGCTCTCGGCGTGGATCTCGCCGCCGAGCAGACGCGCGATCTCGCGGCTGATCGACAGGCCCAGGCCGGTCCCGCCGAACTTCCGGCTGATCGTGCCGTCGGCCTGCTGGAACGCCTCGAAGATGACCCGCAGGTGGTCCGGCGGGATGCCGATACCGGTGTCGGACACCGCGAAGGCGACGACCTGGTCGGCCCGGTTCAGCGTCGGGGTGGTGAAGCGCTCGCCGGTCGCGGTGCGGATCTCCAGAGTCACCATGCCCGACGTCGTGAACTTCACCGCGTTGGACAGCAGGTTGCGCAGCACCTGCTGCAGCCGGTGCTGGTCGGAGAGGAGCACCCGGGGCACGGCGGGGTCCAACGTGACCGCGAAGCCGAGGTCCTTCTCGGCGGTGAGCGGGCGGAACGTCGCCTCGACGTACTCCACGACCCCGGAGATCGCCACGTCCGCGGGGTGCACGTCCATCTTCCCGGCCTCCACCTTGGACAGGTCGAGGATGTCGTTGATCAGCTGGAGCAGGTCGGTGCCGGCACTGTGGATGGTGCGGGAGAACTCGACCTGGCGCGGGTTGAGGTTGCCCTCGGCGTTCTCCGACAGGAGCTTCGCCAGGATCAGCAGCGAGTTGAGCGGGGTGCGCAGCTCGTGGGACATGTTCGCGAGGAACTCGGACTTGTAGCGCGACGAGAGCGCGAGCTGCTCCGCCCGCTCCTCCAGGCCCCGTCGGGCGTCCTCGATCTCGAGGTTCTTGATCTCGATCGCGCGGTTCTGCGCGGCGAGCAGCCGTGCCTTCTCCTCGAGCTCGGCGTTGGTCTGCTGGAGCTCGCCCTGCTGCGTCTGGAGCTCCTCGGACTTGCTCTGGAGCTCGGAGGCGAGACGCTGGGACTCCACCAGCAGCTCCTGGGTGCGCGAGCTGGCGATGATCGCGTTCAGCGACACCCCGATGATCTCCATCAGCTGCTCGAGGAACTGCATGTGGACCTGGCTGAACGGCATGAACGACGCCAGCTCGACGACGCCGAGGACGGTGTCCTCGAACACCACCGGGAGCAGCGCGATGGTGGCCGGCTGGGCCTCGCCCAGCCCCGAGCCGACGCGGATGTAGTCGCTCGGCGCCTCGTGCACGACGATGGGCTGCTTCGTGACGGCCGCCTGGCCCACCAGGCCCTCGCCGACCCCGAAACGGTCCGGGATGCCCCGGCGTGGCCGATAGCCGTACGACGCGATCCGGCGCAGCCCCTCCTGTCCCGAGGTGGACTCGCTGAGGAAGAACGAGCCCTGGACCGCACCCACCAGGGGCGTGAGCTCGGTGACGATCAGGTGCGTGACGTCGAGCAGGTCGCGGCCGCCCTGCATGTGGCCGGTGAACCGCGCGAGGTTCGTCTTGAGCCAGTCCTGCTCCAGGTTGGCCCGCGTGGTCTCGCGCAGGTTGTCGATCATCTGGTTGAGGTTGTCCTTGAGCTCGGCCACCTCGCCCTGGGCCTCGACCGTGATCTCCTGGCTCAGGTCGCCCTGGGTGACCGCGGTCGACACCTCGGCGATCGCCCGCAGCTGCGTGGTCAGGGTGCCGGCGAGCTGGTTGACGTTCTCGGTGAGCTTGCGCCAGGTGCCCGAGACGTCGGCGACCTCCGCCTGGCCACCGAGCTTGCCCTCGGTGCCCACCTCGCGGGCCACGCGGGTGACCTCGTCGGCGAACGACGACAGCTGGTCCACCATCCGGTTGACGGTCGTCTTGAGCTCGAGGATCTCGCCGCGCGCGTCGACGTACGTCTTCTGGGTGAGGTCGCCGTGGGCGACCGCGGTGGTGACCAGCGCGATGCTCCGCACCTGGCTGGTCAGGTTGCCGGCCATGCCGTTCACCGAGTCGGTGAGGTCCTTCCAGGTGCCGGCGACGCCGCGGACGTGGGCCTGGCCGCCGAGGATGCCCTCGGTGCCCACCTCGCGGGCCACGCGGGTGACCTCGTCGGCGAACGCGCGGAGCGTGTCCACCATCGCGTTGATCGTGCTGGCGAGCGCGGCGACCTCGCCGCGCGCCTCGATCGCGATCTTCTGGCTGAGGTCGCCTCGGGCGACCGCGGTGGACACGGTCGCGATGCTGCGCACCTGGTTCGTCAGGTTGCTCGCCATCGAGTTCACCGAGTCGGTCAGGTCGCGCCAGGTGCCGGCGACGCCCGGCACGTGCGCCTGGCCGCCGAGGATGCCCTCGGTGCCCACCTCGCGGGCCACGCGGGTGACCTCGTCGGCGAACGAGGAGAGCTGGTCGACCATGGTGTTGACGGTGCTCTTGAGCTCGAGGATCTCGCCGCGCGCGTCGACGGTGATCTTGCGGCTCAGGTCGCCGCTGGCCACCGCCGTGGTCACCTGGGCGATGTTGCGCACCTGGGCGGTCAGGTTGCTCGCCATCATGTTGACGTTCTCGGTGAGGTCCTTCCAGGTGCCCGAGACGTCGTGCACGTCGGCCTGGCCGCCCAGCCGGCCCTCGGTGCCCACCTCGCGGGCCACGCGGGTGACCTCGTCGGCGAACGCGGACAGCTGGTCCACCATGGTGTTGACGGTGCTCTTGAGCTCGAGGATCTCGCCCCTCGCCTCGACGGTGATGGTGCGGGTCAGGTCGCCGCGGGCGACGGCCGTGGTGACCTCGGCGATGTTGCGCACCTGGGCGGTGAGCGTGCCTGCCATGAAGTTCACCGAGTCGGTCAGGTCGCGCCAGGTCCCGGAGACACCGGGCACCGCGGCCTGGCCGCCCAGCCGGCCCTCGCCGCCCACCTCGCGGGCCACGCGGGTGACCTCGTCGGCGAACGCGGACAGCTGGTCCACCATCGTGTTGACGGTCATCTTCAGCTCGGCGAGCTCGCCACGGACGTCGACGGTGATCTTCTGGCTGAGGTCGCCGCGGGCGACGGCGGTGGTGACCTGGGCGATGTTGCGCACCTGGTCGGTGAGGTTGCTCGCCATGGAGTTCACCGAGTCGGTGAGGTCCTTCCAGGTGCCGGCCACCCCGGGGACGTCCGCCTGGCCGCCCAGGATGCCGTCGCTGCCGACCTCCCGCGCGACCCTGGTGACCTGGGCGGCGAAGGCGGAGAGCTGGTCGACCATCACGTTGACGGTGCTCTTCAGCTCCGCGAGCTCGCCCTTGACGTCCACGGTGATCTTCTGGCTCAGGTCACCGCGGGCGACGGCGGTGGTGACCTGGGCGATGTCTCGCACCTGTGCGGTCAGGTTGTCGGCCATGGAGTTCACCGACTCGGTGAGGTCCTTCCACCGGCCCGCCACACCGGGCACGTCCGCCTGGCCGCCGAGGATGCCCTCGGTGCCCACCTCGCGGGCCACGCGGGTGACCTCGTCGGCGAAGGTCTGCAGGGTGGCCGTCATCGAGTTCAGCGTCTCGGCGAGCTCGGCGACCTCGCCCCGGGCGGTGACGGTGATCTGCTGGCTGAGGTCGCCCCGGGCCACCGCCTGGGCGACGGAGGAGATCCCTCGCACCTGGCTGGTCAGGTTCGAGGCCATGATGTTCACCGAGTCGGTGAGGTCCTTCCAGGTGCCCTTGACCCCGCGGACGTCGGCCTGGCCGCCCAGGCGACCCTCGGTGCCCACCTCGCGCGCCACGCGGGTCACCTCGACGGCGAACGACGACAGCTGGTCGACCATCCGGTCCACCGTCGCCTTGAGCTGGGCCATCTCGCCGGACACCTCGACGGTGACGGTGCGGGACAGGTCCCCGTTGGCGACCGCGGTGGTGACCAGGGCGATGTCGCGCACCTGCGTCGTGAGCCGCGACGACATCGTGTTCACCGCGTCGATCAGGTCGCGCCAGCTGCCGTCCGCATTGCGGACGCGGGCCTGGCCGCCGAGCTTGCCCTCGGTGCCGACCTCGCGGGTCACCCGGGTGATCTCGTCGGCGATGGTGGACAGCTGGTCCACCAGCCCGTTCACGCCGCGGGCCAGGCGCAGCGGCTCGCCCCGCAGCTGCTGGCCGTCGAACCGGACGTCCATCCGCTGGGTGAGGTCGCCCTCGGACACCGCGGCCACGACCCTGGCGAACTCGCTCGTCGGTCGGACCAGGTCGGCGACCAGCGCGTTGGCTGCGTCGATGGACTTGGCCCACGACCCCTCGCCGAGGCCTGAGTTGAGGCGCTCGCTGTGGCGGCCCTCCCGCCCTGCGACCCGTTGGACGCGGGCGAGCTCGGACGCCAGATGCTGCTGGCGTTCGGCGATCTCGTTGTAGACGGTGCCGAGCTCGCCGAGCAGGTCGTCACCGGTGAGCGTCAGCCGCTTCCGGAAGTTGCCGTCGCGCATCGCCGTCATGGCGTCCAGCAGCCGCCGAAGCTGCGCCTCGTCGATCCCGTCGGCCGGGGTCGACGCCGGGGTCGACGCCGGGGTCGATGCCGCCTGGCTCCGCGTGGTGGAGCGCGCTGACGAGCCCTCGCGTGGCGCCTTGCGGGTGGTGCTCTTGGTGCTGCCGGCCATACCGGCCTCCTCGGTCACGGGCTCACGGTGCGCCAAGTCTGTCACCATGGCAAGTGCGGGCCACCGGAATCTTCACAGAAGGCACCAAGACGAGCATGCAAACCCAGCGGACCTTCGCGGCAGAAGGCCGGTCTGTCTCCGAAGCACGTCGCTTCGTGCGCGAGACGCTCGAGGACTGGGGAGCCGAGGAGCTCACCGACGAGGCCGTCCTGGCGACGAGCGAGCTGGTCACCAACGCAGTGGTCCATGCCGGCACCGTCGTCCAGGTCACCGTCCTCCTCGACCCCAAGGGGCTCCGCCTCGAGGTGCAGGACCTCCACCCGCACCGCTCCCTCCCGCTGGGGCCGGAGCAGCCCGACGCCGACACCGAGCACGGGCGCGGGCTCTTCATCACCGCGACCCTGGCGTCCTCCTGGGGAGTGGACTACTCCGCCGGCGCGAAACGCGTCTGGTTGCGGATCGAGCGTGACCCCGCGCCGGCCACCGTCTCGAGGGGCGAGGACCACCGACGCGCGACGGACCTGCCGGGCGGCTCGGTGGCCGTCGTGGAGCTGGCCGCCGACGGGACGGTCCGGTCGTGGAGCCACGATGCGCAGACGATGCTCGGCTGGAGCCCCGAGGACGTCCACGGGCGCCCGTGGACGGAGCTGCTCGAGCCCGATTCCGAGCCGCTCGACTCCCGGGCCGGCTCCCCGTGGTCCGACCAGCGCTGGCAGGGCGTGTGCGTCGTACAACGGAAGTCCGGACCGCCCGCCGAGATGTTCGCCTCCACCTTCATCGCCGACGCCGGCGAGGGGACCATCCTGCTGGTCCCCGCGGGGTCGCGGGCCCTGCTGGAGTGGCCCGCTCCGACGCCGAGGGTGCCGGCGGCCACGGAGTCCGACCCCCTGGGACTCCGGGAGAACGCGCTGAACCGGCTCGGCTCCCAGGCCTACCTCGACCTGGTGGTGGAACGGTCGCGGGACCGCCTCTCCGCCCAGGGGGCCTACCTGCTCCTCACCCGCGACATGCACACCGACTTCGAGCTGGTCACCCTGAGCGGGCTGGACCCGGCGGTCCGCGGGGCCCGCCTCGAGCTCGGCGACGACGGTGCGCCGGCCGCGCGCAACCCGCAGCTGCCGGTGATGCTGCCGGACCTCGGCTCGAGCGGCGCCCACCTCCTCGGCGTCGAGGACGCCCGGTCCCTGCTCGTCGTGCCGGTCATGGTGGAGGGACAGGTCATCGGCGCGCTCGGCGTGATCTCGGAGGTCCGTGACGACTTCACCGACGACGAGGCGGTGCTCCTCCAGCGCATCGCCAACACGATTGCGCCGGCCGCCGACCGGGCGCGGCTGCGGGTCTCCCAGCGCGAGCGCCGCGGCTGGCTCAGCTTCCTGGCGGAGTCCGGGGACCTGTTGGCCGGGTCGCTGGACCAGGAGATGACCATGGCGATCACCGGGCAGATCGTCGTACCGGTGCTCGCGACCTGGTGCGCGCTCTACATGGACGACGAGCGGGGGCACCCGGTCCTCGAGCAGGTGTGGCACCGCGACGAGGACAAGGGGCCGCTGCTGCGGGCGGCGCTGCTGCAGCTCCCGCCCGACCCGAGCCCGGAGGCCAGGGACAAGCAGCTCGACGCGAGCGTCTTCGACATCCCGCTCGAGGCGCGCGGCCGCCGCATCGGCGTGCTCACCCTGGGCCGCCCGGCCGGCGACCCGCTGCGGGGGGAGCCCCGCGTCGTGGCCGAGTCGATCGCCCGGCGCTCGTCGCTCGCCATCGACAACGCCCGGACGCACGGAGAGCTGCAGGCGGTCGGGGAGGCGCTCCAGCGCAGCCTCCTCCCGGCCACGATCCCCTCGTCGCCCACCTTCGACATCGGAGTGGTCTACGAGGCGGCGGGCGAGCGGAGCCTGGTCGGCGGTGACTTCTACGACGTCTTCCCGATCGGCGCGGGCCGCTGGTGCTTCGCGGTCGGTGACGTCTGCGGCACCGGTGCGGAGGCCGCCGCCGTCACGGGGCTGGCCCGGCACACCATCCGCACCCTCATGCTGGCCGGGTTCCCGGTCTCCTCGACCTTGGAACGGCTCAACACCGCGATCATGGAGGAGGGCGAGCGCTCGCGCTTCCTGACCGTCGTGGCCGGGGTGCTGCAGCCGGAGAGCAGGGGACGGCTGCGGGTGAGCATGGTCAGCGCGGGACACCCGCTTCCCTTCGTCGTACGACGGTCGGGCCAGGTCGACCAGATCGGCCGGCCGCAGTCGCTGCTCGGCGTCACGGACAAGGTGGCGTTCGTGGCCGACGACCACTTCCTGGACCGCGGGGACCTGCTGGTCGCGGTCACCGACGGGGTGCTCGAGCGCCGCGACGGGGCGCGCATGCTCGGCGAGGAGGGTCTCCAGGCCGAGCTGGCCGCGGCCGGCGCGCTTCCGCCTCAGGCCGTCGCCGAGCGGATCCGCCGCCTGGTCCGCGACTTCACGCCCGAGCCGCAGGCCGACGACATGGCCGTGCTCGCCCTGAGGGTGACCCCCGCGGACTGAATTTGCGTTGATCGCGCGTGCGACCGGGGTGAACTTGGAAGAATCGGGCGAGTGAGTGCCTCCCTCGTCGACGTGTCCGCCCTCTGGGTGCGGTTCGGGCTGGTCGACGCCGTACGCGGGATCGACCTGCGTGTCGGCGCCGGCGGCGCGACGGCCCTGCTCGGACGCAACGGCGCCGGGAAGTCCACGACCATGCGGGTCCTGGCCGGCGTCGTCCCGCCGACGGCCGGCATCGTCGAGGTCGCCGGGCACGACATCCGCACCGAGACGCTCGCGGTGAAGCGGCTCACCGGCTACTGCCCCGACGTCGGGGGACTGGTGCCCCGCGCGACGCCGTGGGAGCACCTGCAGCTCGCCGCACGGCTGCGCCGGCTCCCGAAGGGCTGGGAGACCCGGGCCGAGGACCTGCTCGAGCGGTTCGACCTCGGCGGCGCCGCGCACCGGGTCACCGCCGGGTTCAGCCACGGCATGGGCCGGCGGATGTCGGTCATCCTCGCGGCGTTCCACGAGCCGGCCGTGCTCCTGCTCGACGAGCCCTTCGACGGTGTGGACCCGCTCGGCGTCGAGGCCACCATGGAGGTGATCGGCGACGCCCGGGCCCGCGGCGCGGCCGTCCTGGTCTCCACCCACCTGCGGGAGCTCGCCGTCGAGGCCTGCGAGCACGCGGTCGTCCTGCGCGGCGGGTCCGCCGTCGCCGAGGTCCCGGCCCACGAGATGAGCGGTGAGGAAGGTGCCGGTGCCTACCGTGCCCTCCTCGACTGAGGTGGCCCGGCTCGTGAAGCGGACGCTGTCCGAAGCGGTCCGCGCCGTCCGCGACGTGCGCCACCTCGTGGCCTTCCGTGCGGCCTCGGTGCGGGGTCGCGGTCGGCTCCTGACCAAGAGCGCGATCGCCCTCATCGGGCTGCTCACCGTCGCCTTCGGCTGGCTGCCCGCCTACCTGCCCGGCGCGGCCGGGTCCCCGGGCGGGTTCGAGCAGGTCGCCGCCTCGGAGATCGTGCTCATCCTGCCCAGCGCCTACATCGGGGTCCTGGTCATCTCCATGATCTCCGCGGCCTCGTCCGGTGGCGGCCGCGAGCTGCTGCCACGTGACCAGGGCGTCGCCTTCCCGGTCAGCCCGACGACCGACCACCTCGGTGCGCTGCTGATGGCTCCGTTGAACATCGCCTGGCTGCTCCAGTGCTGGACCGTGCTCGCGGCGACCGCTTTCGTCGCGGGCCCCGGCAACCTGCTCTTCGCGCAGGTGCCGGTGCTGCTCTGGCTCGCCGTCGCCACCGCATCCGCCCAGGTCGTCGCCTGGCTGGTGGAGTGGCTGCGCCGGGGGCCGGCCGGGATCTGGGCAGTGCGCGCCGTGTTCGTGGTCGCGGCACTGACCCTCGGCACGCTGATCGTCACCGACGCGCTCGTGCCGATGCTGGACAGGTCGTTCACCCTCGACGTCGCGCTGGCCGCCCTCCAGGGCTCCGAGGGTCAGTGGCTGCCGTGGCTCAAGACGGTGCTGCTGCTCGTCCTCGCGGCGGTCGTCGCGGTGGTCGTCGGCGCGGTCGCCGCCCACGCCCTGGCCCGCCGGCCCGTGCGCGAGGAGACCCGGGTCGAGTCCGCGGTCCAGGCCCGCCGGCCCAACCCGACCTCGGACTTCGTCGCGCTCATCCGGGTCGACCGCGCGGGAGTGTGGCGGTCGGTGCCGCTGCGTCGGGGGTTCGCGGTCCTCGCGGTGCTGCCCGGACTGGTCGCGCTGGCGAGCGGCCTGGAGTGGTACATGATCAACATCCTCCCCGGCCTCGTCGCGTCCGGCGGTGCGCTGCTGTTCGGCGTCAACGCCTGGACCCTCGACGGCCGGGGCGCCCTCTGGCGGGAGAGCCTGCCGGTCTCCCCGGCCCTCGCCTTCTACGCCCGGGTGGCCGTTCTGCTGGAGGTGCTGCTGCTCGCCATCGCGATGGCCATCGTCCTCGCCGTGCTGCGGGCGGGCGAGCCGACCGCGTCCCAGGTGGTCGCGGTCGTCTGCTCCTCGCTCGTGGTGACGATGCAGGTGGTCGCGGGCGCGATGCGGTGGTCGGTGCGCAAGCCGTACGCGGTCGACATGCGCAGCGCCCGCGCCACCCCGGCGCCGCCGCTCACGATGGTCGGCTACTCCACGCGCCTCGCGCTGGTCACGACGTTCACCGGGATGCTCTTCGTCGGCACGTCGCGGGTGCCGGTGTGGCAGCTGTCGGTGCTGGTCGCCGTACCCTTCCTGCTGTTCTCGCTGTTCCGACTCGTGCGCAGCGCGGTCGTCTGGGAGCGCCCGGCGACCCGCTCGCTCGTGGTGACCACCATCGCCAGCTGAGCGCTGTGGACAAGCCGCCGCCGCGGCGCCGTCCTGTCCGTGCCCGGTGCCAGGGTCGCGAACGTCGACGAACCCGACCCGGAAGGGACAGCCCATGACCGCACGACACGACGTGCCACCAGCCCTGCTCGCCAAGGTCCGCAAGGTCCTGGCCAAGGCCGAGGACCCGGCCACCACACCGGAGGAGGCGGAGCTCTACACCGCCAAGGCCGCCGAGCTGATCGCCACCTACGGCATCGACCAGGCCCTGCTCGCCGAGAGCCGACCCGACAGCGACGTCGTCGGCGACCGGGTCGTGGTCCTCGACGCGCCCTACGCCCTCGACAAGGCGGGCTTGCTCAGCGGCGTCGCGATCTCGCTGCGCTGCCACGCGGTGCAGCGGACCAGCTACGACGACGACGGCGCCAAGCGGCTGTCGATGCACCTGTTCGGCTTCGAGTCCGACCTCGCCCGCGCCGAGCTGCTCTACACCAGCCTGCTGCTGCAGACGTCCTCGCAGCTGCAGCGCACGTTCGCGCCGCCCGGAGAGAACGTCGCCGCCTACCGACGCTCCTGGCTGGCGGGGTTCACGGCCGCCGTCGTGCGCCGGCTGCGGGAGTCCGAGGCACGGGCGGCCGACGCGGCGGGCGACGACGTCGCCGCGACCGGTGGCCGGTCGGTGTCGTTGGTCCTGGCCGACCGCTCGGTGGCGGTGCGTCACGCGATGGAGAGCGAGTACCCCTACCTCCGGAAGGCGCAGGCCCGGTCGTTGTCGGGCAGCGGCGGGCAGTCGGGGTACCTCGCCGGCCAGCGGGCCGACCTCGGCGGCACCCGGGTCGGCGGACTGCGCGGCCAGATCGGCTCCGGCTGAGGGGCGAGCCCTCACGCCGCGCCGGAGACGGACCGTGCTGCGGCGAGTCCTCGCCTTCTTGCGGCGGATCCGCTGAGACTGTTGCCCATGAGGTTCACCGAGCGCGAGATGACGGTCGCCGTCGACGCCGTCGCACGACGCCTGTTCACCGCCACCCGGATGCCGTGGCGTCGCGGCGGGAGCGACGCGGCGTGGGAGGCGCTGGCGCCGATCGAGAGGTACAACCGCAAGAAGGCGGTCGGGGAGACCATCCTCCCTGCGCTGCTCGCCCTGCCGGAGCGACCGACGGTCGGCGCCCGGCCGGCGTTCGACGACGAGGAGTACGCCGCTGCGGCCGAGGTCGGGGCCCGTGCACTGCTGGAGCACCGGAGTCCCGACGCCTGGGAGCGGATGCCGGTGCGGCGCCGGCAGCGACTCGTGAAGGCCAACGTGGCGTTGACCCGGATGGCCGTGAACGCGATGCCGGTGCGCCAGGACCCCGACGCCGTGGTCGTCCCGGACCATCTCTGACGACCTCACGACCTCACGACCTCACGACCTCACGACCCTGCGGCCCGGTGACGTGGACGCAGGCGCCGAGGGGTCCGTCAGTCGCGGGACCGGGCTCGGTGCTCGGCGAGGTAGCCGAGCCGACGCAGCGCCTCGACGTTGCGGTGGTGCAGCAGGAAGTCCTCGGCCGGCTTGGGAATCAGCGTGGCGGGGCCGGAGACGGTGCTCTCCTCCATCACGACCTCGGTCCCGCCTCCGTCGGCGGGCTGCATCGTGAGGACCACGCGGCCTTCGCCGGTGGGCCAGGCCTTGACCCGAAGCTGCAGCATCCGTGGCCGGTCGACCTGCTCGACCTCGGTGTTGTCGCTGAGCAGCACCGGCCAGGCGCCGACGGAGTGGTGGATGCGGGAGCCGACCGCCGGCCAGTCGGCGTCGACGTCGCGGATGCGGGCGGCGCCGACCACCCACATGCCGTAGCTCCAGCCGTCCTCCAGCACCGCGAAGACGTCCTCGGGGCTGCAGTCCATGACTCGCGTCGTACGGCTCATGCTCGTGTCCTTACCCCTCGGCCGATCGGGCATGCACCACGATGGCACGGCCCGGGCTCACCGGACAGGGCCGTGAGCGGGCTGACGGTGCCGGGTCAGCGGTTGGTGCGCGTGAGCCGGTCGTGCAAGAAGATCGCCACCCTGGTCAACTCTGCGAGGTCGTCCACCGCGGCCGTGACCGGGTCGGGGGACAGCTCCCAGCCGGCGCGGCGTCCCTGGGACCGGGTCGACCACCACGTCGGACGACGTCCCCACCGCGCCGTTCCAGGCGCCTCTTCCGGCGACGGAGCAGTCGCTCGAGCCCTTCGGCCGCGTGCTCCGCGGCGTCCAGCAGCTCCTCACGCGTGGGGTCGACGATCGAGCCGGCCGGCGTCACCGGCTCGGTGACGGGAAGGTCCTCCAGGTCACCCACGAGCTGCGCGGTCGACGCCTCGAGCGCCGCGCGGACCCGCCGGTTCCACCGGGTCGCGAACTCCTCCGCGGCGGCGTCGAGCTCGGCCCTCGCCTCGAGGCTCCGCCGCTCGGCCAGCACCTGCTCGGCGAGGTAGTGCTTGAGCGTCGGGTTGTACCGGTGTCGGGGCAGCCGGCCGAGCTCCGAGTTGAGCCGGCGCATCAGGTCGGCCGAGGCGTAGCCGAGCGACGGGTTGTGCCCCGCCGCCGGGCGCGTGGCGACGGCCGGGTCGATACCGACCACGCCCGCGAACCGCTCCCACAGCAGCTCCCGCGGCGCTCCCGGTCGGGGCACGGTGACCACGTGCAGCTGCTCCGCCGGTACGACGGGCGCCCACACGTCGAGCATCCGGGGGACGTCGAGGGCCCGTCGGAACAGCCGAGCACCCTGCCCGAGGGGCTGGGACAGCGGACCCATCCCCGCGCCGAACCGGGCGCTCCGGGCGAAGCCGGGCCAGGAGGCCGTCCCTCCGTTGGCGCAGTGCGTCTGCCACAGGCCGGGCAGCACCTCGGCGGTGTCGCGCACCGTGAGCACGACGTGCACCTCGGCGCCGGCCAGGCTCTCGGCCACGCGCTGGGCGACCCGGGGGCCGGCGAAGCTCAGGAACTCGACGGAGAGCACCGATGCGGCGCCGTCCCAGCCGAGCATCTCCGCGGTGATCGCGTCCCAGGCGCCCGCGGCCCGCTGCCGGACACCCCGCTCGCGGTGGTGGCCCACGACGTCGTGGGCGGCGCGGACCTGGTCGGCCCAGGCCTCGCCCGGGAACAGGTGACCGTGCGCGGCGAGCGCGTCCTTGTTCTGGATCATCACCTGCTGCAGGTAGGTGGTCCCGGTCTTCATCGCCCCGATGTGCAGGAAGATCCTGGGCGGCTGCGGCCCCGCTCATGGCCACAGCCGGCGTACCCGCTCGTGCGCGAGCGCGGCCCGCGCGGCGTTGGAGCCGCAGGCGCCGTGCACGCCGCCGCCGGGGTGCGCGGACGCCGAGCCGAGGTAGAGACCCCTGACCGGCGTCTCCGCCCGTCCCAGCCCGGGCACCGGCCGGAAGACCAGCTGCTGGTGGAGGCTCGACGTGCCGCCGTTGAGGGCGCCGTTGACGAGGTTCTCGTCGCGGGCCTGCATCTCGCGCGGACCGAGCACACGCCGGGCCAGGACCCGGTCGCCGAAGCCGGGGGCGTACTCCTCGACCCGGGCCTGGACCGGTCGGCCATCCGCTCGGTCTCCGCCTGGTCCCAGGCGCCGGTGATCCCGTCGGGGCCGGCGTCCCGGCGCACCTGCTGAGGCAGGTGCGTGTAGGCCCACGCCGACTCCTTGCCGGCCGGTGCGCGGGTCGGGTCGGAGGCGGCCATCTGCCCCATCAGCAGGAACGGGCGGTCCGGGACGGTGTGCCCGGCGATCTGGCCGCCGGCGATCACGAGCTCGTCGATGCTCTCCGCGATGTGCACGGTGCCGGGGGCGGCGGCCGGTGCGGTGGACCACGGGACGGGTCCGTCGAGCGCCCAGTCGACCTTGATGGTGCCGGGGTCCCACTCGAACCGCGCCATCTTGTCCCGCATCCTGGGGGGCAGGTCGTCCCACGAGACGAGCCCGCCGTACAACGCGGGCGCCGACACGTCGGCGATGACCGCGCGTCGAGCCTCGAGGAGGTCTCCGTGCTCGGTGCGTACGGCGACCGCCCGGCCGTCGTGGACGACGACCTCCTCGACCCGCGCGCCGGTGCTGATCGTGCCGCCGAGGGACTCGAAGCGGCGCGCCATCGACCGGGCGAGCATCCCGGCGCCACCCGTCGGCACCGGGTAGCCGAGGTGCTGGCCGACCATCGCGAGCAGCCAGCCCATGACGCCCGAGCCGGGGGCGTCCATCGGGATGTCCGCGTGGGCGGCGTTGCCGCCGATGAGCATCTTCGCCGCGTCGCCGCGGAAGTGCCGGTCCGCGAGCGTGCGGGCAGGGGAGAGCATCATCTGCACGAAGGACAGCCCCCCGACGCTCGGCAGCTTCGCCAGCGCACCGAGGCCGTGGCGGACCGGAGGGAACGGCGAGAGCAGCGCACCGACCACCTGGTCGCCGATGCGCTGCCAGCCTGCGCACAGGTCGAGCCAGGCCTGACCGTCACCGGGGGTGTGCTCGTCGAGCGCCGCGGCGGTCTCCTCGGGGGTCCGGTGCATCAGCGCCCAGCGGCCGTCCGCGAACGGCGTGCCCGCCACCGCCGGTGCGTGCGACCACTCCAGACCGAACCGCTCGAGCTCGAGTGCCTTGATCGTCGGCGACACCGTCGCGAGCGGGTAGAACGAGCTGAACGTGTCGTGCACGAAGTCCTCGTGCAGCGCGCGGTCGCTGCGCACGGCGCCCCCGACGCTGTCCTGGGCCTCCAGGACGACGACGTCCCACCCTGCGTCGGCGAGCAGGTTGGCCGCCACCAGCCCGTTCGGGCCGGCGCCGATGACGACTGCGTCGGTGGTGGTCATGTCGGAAGTGTTACCCGGTCGCGCCGGTGGTAGTCACCGGGCCGGGTGACGCCGCCCGCGCTCACTTGTCGCTTTCGGGAGCTCCCATGCCGCCGGTGATGCACTCGCCGAGCGGGCCCATCAGCTCCTGCTGCGCCGCCGCCTCGTCGCCGGAGAACGTCGCCACCAGGACGCTGCGCACCATCTCCTCCGACAGCGCCTTCTCGAAGCACTCCTGCATCTCGGGCGTCGCGGAGCCCATCGCGGTCGCGAGCTCGTTGCGCATGGTGTCCATGACGTCGGTGCAGCCGAACATCGCGTCGACCATGACCTCGGAGTCCTCCTTCGACATCTCCGGGGTCTTCTTGGAGTCCTTGTTGACCGAGCCGTCCTCGTTGAGGAAGCCGTACTCCGTCAGCTTGTCCACGCCGATGCCGTCGACCATGTCGCCGGCGATGCAGTCGGCCTCGCCCTCCTTGAGGGTGATCATCTGCGCGTCGTCCTGCTGCTCCATCAGGTAGTCGGAGATCGCGGTCTTCGCCTCGTCCTCCTCGCCTCCGCCGCAGCCGCTGAGGACCAGCAGGGACGCGAGCACGGTGGACAGGATCGTGCGCTTCATGGGAGCTCCCGAAGTGGAAATCAGATGCCCAGCGAGCATAACGGCGTGGTTCGGCAGGTGGGCTGGGCGTCTTGGTGGGTGAGGTCCGCGGCTATCGTCACGCCATGGATCGATCCCCCGTCCCCGGCGCCGGTGCGGTGCGTGACGAGGACGCGTTCGACGTACCGGCCATGGCTGCCTGGCTGCGGGCCCAGGACCTCGACGCGGACCTGGCGGCCGACCTCGCGGACGAGCCGGAGGTGCGTCAGTTCTCCGGCGGCGCGTCGAACCTGACCTATCTGCTGCGCTACCCCTCGCGCGACCTGGTCCTGCGCCGTCCGCCGACGGGCCAGAAGGCGGCCGGGGCGCACGACATGCGGCGCGAGCTCACGATCCAGTCGCGGCTGCGGCCGGTCTTCCCGCACGTGCCGCGCATGGTCGTGCTCTGCGACGACACGAGCGTGATCGGTTCGGAGTTCTACGTGATGGAACGGGTCGAGGGAACCATCCTCGGCCGCGACCTCCCGCCGGGCATGGACCTGTCCGAGGCCGAGGTCCGCGGGCTGTGCGTCGGCGTGCTCGACCGGCTGGTCGAGCTGCACTCGGTGGACGCGGAGAAGGCCGGGCTCGGCGACCTCGGCAAGGGGCGCGGGTACGTCGCACGCCAGGTCGCCGGCTGGTCGGAGCGGTTCCGCCGGGCGAGGACCGAGGACGTCGGCGACTTCGAGGCGGTCATGGCCTGGCTCGACGCGCACCAGCCCGAGGACATCGGCTCGTGCGTCATCCACAACGACTACCGGTTCGACAACGTGGTGCTCGACGAGGCCCTGGAGGTCCGGGCCGTCCTGGACTGGGAGATGGCCACCCTCGGCGACCCGCTGATGGACCTCGGCGGCGCGCTGGCCTACTGGGTCGAGGCCGGCGACGACGAGGTCTTCCAGCAGTTCCGGCGCCAGCCCACCCACCTGCCCGGGATGTTCACCCGGGCCGAGGTGGTCGACTACTACACGGGCCGGATGGGCCTCACGGTCACGCCCGAGCAGTGGACCTTCTACGAGGTGTTCGGGCTGTTCCGGGTCGCCGTGATCGCCCAGCAGATCTACTACCGCTACTTCCACGGACAGACCACCAACGAGGCGTTCGCGATCTTCGGCCCGGCCGTCCAGTACCTCGAGCAGCGCTGCAAGGAGCTGGTCCGGTGAGCCAGATCCTGCTCGTCCGCCACGGCCAGGCGTCGTGGGGTGCGGCCGACTACGACGTGCTCTCCGAGCTCGGGGAGCGGCAGTCGTTCGTCCTGGGCGAGGCGCTCGCCGCGCGCGGCGTCCGCCCGGACCTGCTCGTGCGCGGGTCCATGCGCCGCCACCGTCAGACCACCGAGCAGGCGCTCGCGGGAGCCGGGTGGCCGCACGGCGACGCCGTGGTGGACGAGGGGTGGGACGAGTTCGACCACGAGCAGGTGTTCGCGCTGCACCCACCGGCCTACGGCGAGGGTGAGGAGATGTCGCGGGCGCAGTTCCAGGAGTGGTTCGACGGCGCGATGATCCGCTGGGCCGGGGGAGACTACGACCACGACTACGACGAGTCGTTCACCGCCTTCGGCGACCGGGTCGACGCCGCCCTCCGCCGTACCGCCGAACGCCTGGCGGGGAAGGAGACCGCGGTGGTGTTCACGTCCGGGGGCGCGATCGCCCGGGTCGTGATCTCTCTGCTCGGCGGCTCCCCGCACACCTGGGCACAGCTCAACCCGGTCACCGTGAACTCCTCGGTCACCAAGGTCGTCGTGGGTCGCCGCGGGATGACCTTGGTGTCCTTCAACGACCACAGCCACCTCGAGGCCGCGGGCGACGGCTTCATCACCTACAGGTAGGAAACAGACATGCTGCGCAAGACGATCCTGATCACCGGCGCGAGCTCGGGGCTGGGCGAGGAGATGGCGCGTCAGTTCGCCGCGCGGGGCCACGACCTCGCGCTGTGCGCCCGCCGCACCGACCGGCTCGACGCTCTGCGCGGCGGAGCTGGTGGGCGGCACCCGGGACAGCGGTTCGAGGTCCGCGCGCTCGACGTCAACGACCACGACCAGGTCTTCGAGGTGTTCCGCGCGTTCAAGGCCGACTTCGGCACGATCGACCGGGTCATCGTGAACGCCGGCCTCGGCAAGGGCGCTCCGATCGGCACCGGCCGGTTCGACGCCAACAAGGAGACCGCGGTCACCAACTTCATCGGCGCGCTGGCGCAGACCGAGGCGGCGATGGAGATCTTCCGCGAGCAGGACGCCGGCCACTTCGTGATGATCTCGTCGATGTCGGCGATGCGCGGCATGCCGAAGACCGTGACGACCTACGCCGCGACGAAGGCCGGGGTCGCGCACCTCGCCGAGGGGCTGCGTGCGGAGCTGATGGGCTCGCCGATCAGGATCTCGGTGATCTACCCCGGCTACATCCGTTCGGAGATGAACGAGAAGGTGAAGAACGCGCCGTTCATCGTCTCCACCGAGAAGGGCGTCGCCGCGATCGTCGACGCCGTGGAGAAGGAGAAGGCCCGCGCCCATGTCCCTGCGTGGCCGTGGGTCCCGGTCGGCGCCGCGATGAAGCACCTCCCGCTGCCCGTCGTACGCAAGCTCCTCGGCTGACTCCCCCGTTTTCCCGCCGACCCGTCACTTTCGGGGCTGTTTTTGCGGTGTGTCGCTGCACGATTGACGGGTCGGCGAGCGCAACTGCGTTGCCCGGCCGGGCAGCCCTGGGCAGGATCGGGGCATGGAGCCTGCCGTGGACCCCGAGATCCTCGACTGGTACTCCTCCGTCGTGGACGAGGAGTCGCGACTCGAGCGGACCGCCAGCGGCAGGCTCGAGGCACGGCGCACGAAGGAGATCATCGGCCGGTTCCTGCGGAAGGAGCCGATGCGCGTCCTCGACGTCGGGGGTGGCGCCGGGGTGTACGCCGGTTGGCTGGCCGACCTGGGCCACGTGGTGCACCTGGTGGACCCGGTGCCCAGGCATGTCTCGAGGGCCACGGCACTCCCGGGTGTGACCGGGGCCCTGGGGGACGCCCGCGCGCTCGCCGAGAAGGACTCGTCGGTGGATCTGTGCCTGCTTGCTCGGTCCGCTGTACCACCTCGCAGACCGGGACGAGCGGGTCCGCTGCCTGGCGGAGGGCGCGCGGGTGACCCGAGCCGGCGGGGCGATGGTCGCCTCGGCGATCGGGCGCTACAACGCGCTGACCGAGTTCGCGCTGGAGGCCGCGTTCACCGGTTCCCTGGTCGACGCGCTCGCGAGGTTCATGAGCACCGGGGAGATCCCGGCCGGGATCGGCGGGTTCCCGATCCGTCATGGGCACACCGCCGACGAGCTGGCGTCGGAGGCCTCCGCGGCCGGGTGGCGCGACGTGCACGTGCTGACCGTCGAGGGCCCGGCCGGGCACGCGGTGGACCTGGTGGATCCGGCGATCGCGGACCAGGTCGTGGAACAGGCGGCCGCCGTCGCGCAGCTGGTGGAGGACGACCCGCGGATGGTCGACACCGCGGCTCACCTGATCGTCGTCGGCCGCGCCGGCTGAGAGCCGCCGAGCCGTCAATCGTGCCGCGACACACCGCAAAAACAGCCCCGAAAGTGACGGGTCGGCGGGGACGGTGGGCGGCGGGGGGGACGGGGCGGTGGGGGCGGGGCGGGGGCCTGGCGGTGGGGAGGGTCAGGGGCCGACGGCGGCGCGGTGCTTCCAGAGCTGGAAGCCGCCGACGAGGTCGGTGGCCCGGGTGAGGCCGAGCTCCCGCAGCGTGCGTGCGGCGAGGCTCGAGCCGTAGCCCTCGTTGCACACCAGGATGATCCGCCGGTCGTGGGCGGTCTCGGCGATGCGGTGCGGCGAGGTCGGGTCGAGCCGCCACTCCAGGACGTTGCGGTCGATGACGACGGCACCCGGCAGGTCGCCGTCGCGCTCCCGCTGCTCGACCGGCCGGATGTCGACGACGAGCGCGCCGGCGGCGACCTCGGCGACGAGGTACTCCGGCAGGACCCGGTCGAGCCCGGCCCGCGCCTCGGCGAGAACCCGGTCGACCGCAGAGATCTCGGCCACGGCCACCACCTCCGCCTCCATGGTGGAACCCGCTTGTCCGTCCCGCACACCCCCGATCATGCTGGGCTGGACAGCGTGCGTCCTGCTACGGAGGAGTTCGGCATGAGCGGCAAAGTGGTCCACTTCGAGATCCCCTACGACGACGGTGACCGTGCCCGGTCCTTCTACGGCGAGGCGTTCGGCTGGGAGCTGCAGACCTGGGGCGACGGCGAGTACACCCTCGTGACGACCGGCCCCACCGGCGAGTCGGGAGCCGCGGAGGCAGGCTTCATCAACGGCGGGATGATGCAGCGCGAGGCGCCGTACGGCTCCCCGGTCATCGTGGTCGAGGTCGACGACATCGACGCGGCGCTGGAGAAGATCGAGACGCTCGGGGGTACGACGGTCACCGCCCGCCAGCAGGTCGGGGACATGGGCTGGTCGGCGTACTTCAAGGACCCCGAGGGCAACCTGATGGGGCTGTTCCAGGTGGCCCGGTCCTGACCGCCGCTCAGGGGAGGTAGCGCCGGGCTCCGGAGTACTCGCTGCGGTAGGCCGGCGTGCTCGTCGCGACCACCTCGACGGTCTGCCCGGTCCCGGGCGAGTGCACCATCTTCCCGTCGCCGATGTACATCGAGACGTGGTGCACGAGGCCGTCGGTGGCGTAGAACATCAGGTCCCCGCGGCGCGCCCTGCGGACCGGCGTACCGCCCTGCGACTGCGGCAGCGCGTCCCGTGGGGTCGCGATGCCGTGCACGCGGTAGGTCAGCCAGGTGAGCCCGGAGCAGTCGAGGCCGAACCCGGACACGCCGGCCCAGAGGTAGGGCAGGCCCGTGAACGACTTCGCGGTGTCGACCAGGCTCTCGCGGCTCGCGGGGATCGCGGCCTCGCCACGCTCGTGGACGCGCACCGTGCTCCTGGACACCCGGCGGACGGTGCCCGTGGGCGTCGCCACCCGGACGAAGCGGGGCGTCCTGCCCACGACCGGGAGCCGGGTGCCGAAGCTGATCCTCAGCAGCTTGCGGCCACCCGGGCGGTCGGCGTGCAGCCAGGAGGTGCGCCGGGTGACCGTGGCCAGGGCGGCCGACCGTGTGGGGCGGGTCGGGGTCAGCTGCCGGCGCGGCACCCAGCCGGGGTAGCCCCGCTCGTCGAGCTGGCTGGGCTGCGACGGGATGACCACCTTGGCCCAGCCGGGTCGCAGGCGCAGCACCCGGACCCGGTCGCCGAGGAGTGCCTGCGTGTCCGCGCGGCCGTTGAGCGCGCGGCGCTCGGAGGTGGTCATGCCGGACAGCCACGCGGTGATCCGCGCGGGCTTGGCGAGCGCCGGCCGGTCGACCTCGCGCGGTGAGTCGGGGGTGCGCCACACCGTGGACACGGAGACGTTCACCCAGGCGGCGCGGCCTGCGGCCAGCCCCGGTACGGCGGACGCTCCGGACGTCGTGGCCACAGCCGCGGTCGGTGTCGCGGGTGCGGCGACGACCGTCGAGGGGAGGCCGGGCAACGCGGCCGCGAGCACCACCGCGGCAGCAGAGCGCGCGAGGAACCGGCGACGCGGGACGATTGTCATGGGCCAAGCCTGCACCGGCGCGCCGGCGACGGGCAGGGTCCAACGGCATCGGCGTGGCGCAGCAGCTCGTTCAGGTTTGTGCAAACGCAGAAACCTGCACCGAATTGTTACCCCTTCGCCCTTGTGGTGACCCACGTCACATTCTTACGTTTACGGCCGCTGTGTCCGACCCCGGACGCCGCCGGCGGCCACGAGCTGCCGTGCAGACCCTGAGGAGTTCGATGTCCCACACCTCCCGATCCCGCTCGCGCCGCTGGCTGCGAGCCGGTGCCGCTGTCGGCACCGCAACCTTCGTCGCGCTCGCTGCCCTGCCCGCCGACGCCGGACCGACCCGCAACAACAACACCTCGGCCAAGCTCCGTGAGGCGGTGACCGCCGAGGGCGTGCTGGAGCACGCTCGCGCGCTCCAGGAGATCGGCGAGGCCAACGGCGGCACCCGTGTCTCCGGGGCGAGCGGGTACAACGCCTCCGTGGAGTACGCCATGGGCGTGTTCCGCGACGCCGGCTACCGGGTCCGCAAGCAGGACTTCACGTTCCAGACGTTCATCGAGCAGTCGCCGACGGTGCTGCAGCGGGTCTCCCCGGAGCCGGCTGCCGACCTGCCCGTCCGGGTCATGAGCTACTCGGGCAGCGATGACGTGACCGCCCCGGTGTCCAAGGCGGCCAACCTCGGCTGTGACGCCGCGGACTTCGCCGGCTTCCCGGCCGGCGACATCGCGCTGGTCGAGCGTGGGGTCTGCCCGTTCGCGACGAAGGCCACCAACGCCGCGAACGCCGGCGCGGGCGCCGTGGTCATCTACAACAACGGCCCCGGCGACCTGAACGGGACGCTGGGCAACGGCTTCACGCTCGATTTCGCGGCCGTCGGGGTCACCCAGGCGCTCGGCCGCGAGCTCGCGGCCACCGACGGGCTCGTCCTGCGGGTCAAGACCGACACCTTCCGCGGCCAGGCGACCACCAGCAACGTGCTCGCCGAGTCCCGGTTCGGTAACCCCGACAACGTCGTGATGGCCGGCGCGCACCTCGACTCCGTCAACGCCGGTCCGGGCATCAACGACAACGGCAGCGGCTCGGCCACGATCCTGGAGGTCGCTGAGCAGATGGCGAAGGTGGAGCCGACGAACATGGTGCGGTTCGCCCTCTGGGGTGCCGAGGAGTCCGGTCTCGTGGGTGCGCACCACTACGTCAACGACCTGAAGGCCAACGACACCGCAGAGCTCGACCGGATCGCGCTCTACCTGAACTTCGACATGATCGGCTCGCCGAACTACTCGCGCTTCGTCTACGACGGCGACAACTCGGCCTACCCGGTGGGCACCGGGTCGGCGGCAGGCCCGGAGGGCTCGGGCCAGATCGAGGACATGTTCCACGACTACTTCGAGTCCGTCGGTCTTGTCTCGGCAGAGACGCCGTTCTCCGGCCGCAGCGACTACGGACCGTTCATCGCGGCCGGCGTGGACATCCCGTCCGGCGGCCTGTTCACGGGCGCCGAGGGCGTCAAGACCGCGGAGCAGGTCGAGGCGTTCGGCGGCCTCGCCGGCGTCGCGTACGACCCCTGCTACCACCAGGCCTGCGACGCGCTGGTCCAGGACTTCGGCAGCGACACCGCCAAGGAGGGGATCTACGCCGACCTCGCCGGGGTCTACAAGCTCGAGGGCAACGTCAACGTGGCGGCCGTGGACGAGATGGCCGACGCCGTGGCCCACGCGGTGCTGACCTACGCGTACGACACCAGCTCGGTGACCGGTGACGGCTTCGGCAAGCCGGTCACGCCTCCCGGCACCAAGGTGGACGGCGCTCCTGGCGGCGCCATGGACGACGCCGGTGGTGGGCTCCACGCCGAGCACGACGAGGAAGCCACGATGTGAGCTCTGCTCACGCCTGATGCGACGGCCGGTCCCGCTCACGGGGCCGGCCGTCGCCGCGCTCGGGCTGCGGGCGCTCGGCTAGGACGAGCGCCAGTTCGCGGCGCCGACGACGATCATCCGCAGCTGCTTCTCGGCCGTCCGGACGATCTCGCGCTCGACCTCGGGTCGCTCGGGCGGAGCGTCGAGGATGTCCTCGGCCGTCGCCACCATGGCGTTCACGATCAGGTTCGCCATCACGCGCAGGTCCTCGGCGGTCCACGTGTCGAGGCCCGGCAGCCGGGCCAGGTCGGTGGCCAGCTCGCGCTCGAACAGCTCGAGCTCGTGCCGGATGGCGCGGCGTACGACGGGCACCCCGCCGAACCTCTCCCGGGCGATGAACCGGAAGTAGGTCCGGTCGGAGTGCACGTGCTGCACGAGGATCCCCACCGAGCTCCGGATCACGCCGCTCAGCTGGGGGTTGCCCCGCCTGGCCTCGCGGATCATCAGCCGCAGGCTGGCGAAGGTCTGGTCGACGAGGGCAAGGCCGAGCTCGTCGATGGAGGCGAAGTGGCGGTAGAAGGCGGTCGGCACGATGCCCACCGCCCGGGTCAGCTGGCGCAGCGACAGGGCGGCGAGGCCCTCCTCGGCTACGAGGTCGAGGGCGGCGTCGAGGATCGCCTGGCGGGTGCGCTCCTTGCGCTCCTGCCGGGTCTCCGTCGACGCGCCTGCCACGCCGTCATGTTACCGGCGCGCCCGAAGTCAGTGAACAGTTGGTGACCCAGGAAGGAGCGTGCGCGAGGTCACCCCGCTGCAGAGGTTGACGGATCGAGCTCCCCACGACAGGCTTTTCGGTGTACGGATGTTCACTGAAAGGTGGTGAGAGCATGAGCCTCTCCCTGAGCATCTCCACTCGCGTGCCGCGCGTGAGCCGGACTACCGGCCCCGGCGCGCTCACCACACGTCTGCTGCGGTCCCGTGCGGTCGCGGCACTCGCCTCACCCCACCCCGTCGACCGGTACCTCGAGGTCGTCAACCCGATGTGGGCGGTCGAGGAGGTCCGCGCCCGCGTCGAGAGCGTGCGGCGCGAGACCGACGGCCCCCTGGACGACGGTGGGCCGGTCACAACGCTGACCCTGAGGCCCACGAGCACGTGGCGCGGCTTCCGGGCCGGGCAGTTCGTCCAGGTAGGTGTCGAGATCGACGGCGCCCGTCGTACCCGCTGCTTCTCGATCAGCTCCTCGGAGACCGGCGGCGAGGAGGCGTTCACGATCACGGTGCGGGCACACGAGGAAGGGCTCGTGTCGAAGTACCTCGCCACCGAGGCGAAAGCCGGCCTGGTCCTGCACCTGTCCCAGGCTGACGGGGTCTTCACCCTTCCCGACGAGCTCCCCGACCGGGTCCTGATGATCTCCGGCGGGTCCGGGATCACCCCGGTGATGTCGATGCTGCGCACCCTCGTGGACCGTGAGTACGACGGCCGGATCACGTTCGTGCACTACGCACGCGACCCCGAGAGCACGATCTTCCGCGAGGAGCTCGAGTCCCTCGCCCGTCGCGAGAACGTCGACCTGACCGTCGTACACACGCGTCGCGGCGGTGAGAGGTTCACGCCGCAGGCGCTGGCCGAGCTCGTCCCCGACCACCGCGAGATCGCGACGTTCGCGTGCGGCCCGGCCGGCCTCGTCGAGAGCGTGCGCGCGGCGTACGGCGACAGCGAGCAGCTGAAGGTGGAGTACTTCAAGACCTCCACGCTCCAGCCCGACCCGGCCAACGCCGAGGGCTCGGTGAGCTTCGCGCGCACCGGCCGGAGCGCCGCGAACAGCGGCGCCTCGCTCCTCGAGCAGGCCGAGGCCCTCGGGCTCACCCCGGAGTACGGATGCCGCATGGGCATCTGCTTCTCCTGCACCTCACGCAAGAGCGAAGGAACCGTCCGCAACGTCGTCACCGGGGCCACCTCGAGCCTCCCCGACGAGGACATCCAGATCTGCGTCAGCCAACCCGTCGGCGACTGCGTCGTCGACCTCTGACCGCCGCGGCCGCCGGTCGAGCCGCCGGCTCGCTGGTCGAGCCCGTCGAGACCGGACCGCGAAGAAGGGACCAAACCATGTCCGACCACAAGACCCTCACCCCCGAGCAGCTCGACGCGTTCGGCGCCGAGATGGACGCCATCCGGCAGCGCATCGTCGACGAGCTCGGCGAGGAGGACGCCACCTACATCCGCAACGTCGTCAAGGCGCAGCGGGCCCTCGAGGTCGCCGGCCGCGCGATGTTCTACGTGCCGCCGGCCTGGCCGCTCGCGGTCGCCTCGCTGAGCGTGGCCAAGATCCTCGACAACATGGAGATCGGCCACAACGTCATGCACGGCCAGTACGACTGGATGGGCGACCCCGGCCTCAACTCCCGGATGTACGAGTGGGACAACGTCTGCCCGAGCGAGCAGTGGAAGTACTCCCACAACTACATCCACCACACCTACACCAACATCCTCGGCAAGGACCGTGACATCGGGTACGGCGTCCTCCGCATGGACGAGGACCAGCAGTGGCGGCCGTACTACCTCGGCAACCCGGTCTACGCGACGCTGCTCATGCTGTTCTTCGAGTGGGGCGTGATGATGCACGACCTCGAGTTCGAGCGGATCGTCGCGGGCGAGCGGACCTGGGCCGACACCAAGCACCTGCACAAGGGGATGATCCGCAAGATCCGCAACCAGACGCTGAAGGACTACGTGCTGTTCCCGCTGCTGACCGGGCCGTTCTTCGTGCCCACGCTGGTCGGCAACGCGACGGCCAACCTGGTCCGCAACATCTGGGCCTTCAACATCATCTTCTGCGGCCACTTCCCGGCCGGTGTCGCGACGTTCACCGAGGAGGAGTCCGAGGACGAGAGCCGCGGGCACTGGTACTTCCGTCAGCTGCTCGGCTCGGCGAACATCACCGGCAGCAAGCTGTTCCACGTCATGACCGGCAACCTCTCCCACCAGATCGAGCACCACCTGTTCCCGGACCTCCCGGCCCGGCGGTACCCGCAGATCGCCGGCGAGGTCCGCGAGATCTGCGAGCGCTACGGCCTCGACTACAACACCGGCCCGTTGCACCGCCAGCTCGGCAGCGTGGCGAGGAAGATCGTCCGCCTCGCGCTGCCCGACCCCGTCTCGCGCCGGTTGCCGTCCGTGTCACAGCTGCCGTTCGTCGGCCGGTCTCAGGATCCGTCCCCGGTGGCCGCGGCCGAGGACGCTGCCTGACACTGGTGCCATGACGCCCAAGGACCACATCAGCAAGGCCGAGATCCGCAAGGACGCCCTGCAGGACACGGTCGAGGCCGCGGCCACCGCGGTGGGGTCGGTCA
The DNA here is from genome assembly GCA_963700365.1 of uncultured Actinomycetota bacterium. GTDB lineage: Bacteria > Actinomycetota > Actinomycetes > Propionibacteriales > Nocardioidaceae > Nocardioides_C. The sequence continues at coordinate 456,408 of CAVOXG010000001.1, forward strand.
CCACGATCGTCACCACCGCGGTCCGCGAGATCGCGCGCACGGTGGGCGGGTTCGCCACCGACATGTTCGAGATCCGGGAGTCCGCGCGCCGCGCCGTCGAGGACGTCGAGCCCTCCGAGCAGCCGCCCTCGGAGTGACGCCCTGAGAAGGGCCCCGGTCAGTCCCCGAAGGTGAGGCGGAAGTCGCCGAGGCGGAACGACGCGACGGGCGTCCGGCCGTGGAGCCACGCGAGGGGTCCGTCGGCCCCGAAGTCCCAGCGGCCGAGGATCGGCATGTTCCTCGACGTGCCCGAGACGGCGGTGCGGACCGTCGTACCGTCCTCGCGGTCCTGCATCACGCGTGAACCGGAACGGCGTGCGCAGCAACGGCATCCGCGGTCCCGTGAAGCGGGCGGCGGCGACGGCGGAGCCGTTGATGTTCGCGTCGCACGACACACGGGAGGCCGGGCCGACACCGCGTGCCTGGACGTGGAAGTCGGCGAGGTCCTTCGGGATCGCCCACAGCGACCGGCCGCCGTCGCGGGAGGGCTCCGAGTCCACCCAGATGTCGGTGATGTGCACGCGGGGCATCGCGCCGTCGCGGACCAGCCGCGCGACGAGCAGCTCCCGGTAGGTGAGCACGCTGCCCTGGACGTAGTCGACGAACGCGGCGCCGTACACGCCGGCGGGACGCGACGGTGTGCCGGTGCGCACGGGGAACAGCGACAGCCACATGTGTCCCTGCATGTTCCAGGGCGGCGACGGGAAGGGCACGCCAGAACCATAGACTGCGCGACCTCTCGGTATGGCAACCTGTTACACCTCCGTCCGGGAAGGTCCTCCTATGAGTGCTCGCGTCTGCATTGTCGGTGCAGGTTCGTCAGGCATCGCCGCCGCGCAGGTCCTCCACGGCCGCGGAATCGACTTCGACTGCTTCGAGATGGGCAGCGAGGTCGGCGGCAACTGGCGCTACGAGAACGACAACGGCATGTCGTCGGCGTACCGGTCGCTGCACATCAACACCTCGCGGCAGCTGATGGAGTACCGCACGTACCCGATGCCCGAGGACCTGCCTGACTACCCGAGCCACTGGCAGATCGCGAAGTACTTCGACGACTTCGTGGACCACTTCGGGTTCCGCGACAAGATCACCTTCCGCACCGAGGTCGTGAAGATCCAGCCTCTGGTCTCGACGAGCTCGACCGGCGGGCTGAGCTCGACCGGCGGGACGCATCGCTACGCGGTCACGCTCCGCGGACGCAACGAGTACGGCGACCCGAGCGAGCCGGAGGAGCGCTACTACGAGCACGTGATCGTCGCGAACGGCCACCACTGGGACCCCCGCTGGCCCGAGCCGTCGTTCCCGGGCGCGGAGTCGTTCCCCGGCCTGCAGATGCACGCGCACTACTACAAGACCCCCGACCTCTTCGAGGGCAAGCGCGTGCTGGTGCTGGGGATCGGCAACTCCGCAACGGACATCGCGGTGGAGTCGTCACGCGTCGCCGACGAGACCTACCTCGCGATGCGGCGCGGAGCGCACATCCTGCCGAAGTTCATCTTCGGGGTGCCCACCGACCACCTGACCGACTCGGTCGTGGCGCGGATGCCGCTCGGCGTCCAGCAGGCCGCGATGGCGGCGATGCTGCGGGTCGCGCAGGGCAAGGTCACCGACTACGGCCTTCCTCAGCCCGACCACGCGGTGCTGCACGCGCACCCGACGGTGAGCGACGACCTGCTCACGAGGCTCGGCCACGGCGACATCCACGTGAAGCCGAACATCGACCGGTTCGAGGGCTCGAAGGTGTTCTTCGTCGACGGGTCCGCCGCGGAGGTGGACACGGTCGTCTACTGCACCGGCTACAAGGTGACGTTCCCGTTCTTCGACGAGAGGGTCGTGCGCGCCGAGGACAACCACATCGACCTCTACCGCCGCGTGGTCGACCCGGAGCACCCGGGCCTGTACTTCATCGGGCTGATCCAGCCGCTCGGCGCGATCATGCCGCTCGCGGAGGTCCAGGCCGAGTGGGTCGGCGACCTGATCGGCGGCGTCGGGATCCTCCCGTCGTACGACGAGATGCGCAGCCAGATCGAGGAGTACGACGAGCAGGTGCGGCGTCGCTACGTCGCGTCGAAACGGCACACGATCCAGGTGGACTTCCACAAGTACTTCGCCGAGATCGAGCGGGAGCGGCGGGCGTCGAAGGCCCGCGCCCAAGGACTTCCGGCCAGAGGCGGCAGGGCTTCGCGTCGCCAGGCGAGCCGCGAGGCAGGGCTGCGTCCGCGGGGCACGGCGCCTGGTGGCCAACCTGCGGGGCCGAGGCGCGCCGCTGAGGAGGCGCTAGTTGCTGGCGAGGACGACCGGAGGTGCCACGAAGTAGGCGTCCAGGTCGACCGGGATGTCCCACACCTTGCTCGCCCGCTCGCACTTCGCGCGGACCGTGCACCGGATGACCGCGGCCTTGCCCTGGTCGCTCTGCGCCAGGGTGAGGAAGTGCCGGTTGTCCTCCCAGGCGACGTCCCACTCGAGGCGGCCCTTGACCTTCGCGCCCCGCTTGCCGGTGGATCCGTCGACGACGACCCAGCGGTCGGTGCCCGGGTAGTCGAAGTAGATGTTCGTCGACAGCGCACGCTCGCCGTCGGGCGACCAGGCGTAGGGGGTGATGCCGCAGCTGCGCCACAGCGCCACGCCCGGCTTGCTCAGCGCAGCCACCCGGTGGCACCTGCTGGGCACCGAGCTCTTCGGCATCAGGACGACGCGGTCGTGGCGCAGGTCGGCGCGCTTCGCGGTCCAGTCGGAGACCTTGTGGAGGGAGTCGCGGCGGAAGTTCCACCACCAGGTGGAGTCGGGCCCGGTCTTGGCCTCCTTGGTGAGGAGCACCCGGCTCCTGGTCACGGCCACGACGTCGGCCTGACCCGGGAAGGTGCGCCTGCCCTTGGCCACGCCCGTGTCCGGGTCGACCACGTTGACGACGGTGGGCTCGGCCAGGTCGCCCTTCGCGTTGCCCCAGGCCAGCGTCCGGCGGTCCAGGGAGACGGCGCTTCCCGCGAGCCACTCCGGGCGGGCCAGGACGGTGCGCTCGCCGGTCTTGCTGACCGAGGTCAGCCGGAAGTGGCGCTTCTCGTGGCGGACGTTGTCGACGACGACGTACCCGCCGGCGGTCCGCCACAGCTCCATGTGCAGGTTGGCGCGGCGGATCTGCAGCGACCGCTCGCCGTCCACGATCTTGTTGCCGACGATGCGGGCGACCTTCGGGTCGGCCCCGCGCTCCATGGCGGCCGGGTCGACGTGGTCAGGGTTGGAGTGTGCCGGCGCGGTCGAGGCGCTGATGGCCAGCGCGGCTGCGGCCGCGGTGACGGCGGCGACGAGGCTGCGGCGTGGACGGATCTGCATGGTCTTGTTCCCCCGAACGGAATGTCTGGATGGGTCGGTGTCTCGGAAGGGAGTACGCCCGGGGTGGGACGCCGGTTGCGTGGGACCCGGATCGTTATCTCCGCGTGACCTCCTCGGTGCCGGTGAGGGGGCGGGCATAGCTGACCTCCACCGGGTGCGGTGGCCACGGCGCCTCCCGGCGGTCGTCGGTGGGGACCCAGCCGAGACGCTCGTAGAGCCTTCGTGCCCGGTGGTTCTCGTCCAGCACCCACAGGAACGCCTCGTGGCTGCCGCGGCGCGCCATCGCGCGGGTCGCCTCCGCCATGCCGGCGGTCGCGAGACCCTCGCCCCACCGGTCGGGGTGCACGGCGATGTGGCGGAGCGTCGCGTCGTCGTAGGCGACGTACACCGCCAGGCGGTCCTGCTCCGGCTCGTCGAGCACGAGTACGACGGCCGCCGGGTCGTCGAGGACCAGCCGCCATCGCGCCAGGACGGCGTCGAACGGGAACGGATACCGCTCGGGCGGGAACACGTGGGCGAGCCCGACGACGTTCGCGGCCTGCTCGAGCTCGGCGAGCGGAAGGAGGTCGTGCTCGGTGGCTTCCCGGAACATGCGGCCATTGTCGCCCCAGCCGACTGGACAGAAAAAGTCAGTCTTGACTGTTTCTTTGCGGTGGGGGCAGGATTGGCGGCATGACCACGACCGCGGCGCGAGTCCCGCAGGAGGAGCGCACGCGGGCCATGCGCACGCGGCTGCTCGAGGCGACCGTCGAGCTGCTCGTCGAGCGAGGCTGGAGCGGCACGTCGACCACGCTGGTGTCCAAGCGCGCCGGGGTGTCGCGGGGAGCGCAGCTGCACCACTTCCCGACCAAGAACGACCTGGTCCTGGCCGCCGTCGCGCACCTGAGCGAGGTGCGCGGCCGTGAGCTCGCCGAGGCGGCGACGAAGCTGCCCACCGGCCGCCGCCGGACCCGCGCGGTGCTCGAGATGCTCGGCGACCACTTCACGAGCCCGGTGTTCACCGCGGCCCTGGAGCTGTGGGTCGCCGCCCGCACCGACCCGCACCTGCTCGAGGCCGTCGCCCCTCTGGAGCAGCGCATCGGCCGCGAGATCCACCGGCTGACCGTCGAGCTCCTCGGTGTCGACGAGAAGCAGCCCGGGGTCCGCGAGCTGGTCCAGGCGACGCTCGACCTGGTCCGCGGTCTCGGCCTGGCCAACACGATCAGCGACGACACCGCCCGCCGCAGACGGATCCTCGACGAGTGGGCCCGCACCCTCGACGCCCGGATCCGCGCGACCCCCGAGGAGAGCCGATGAGCAACACCCCCACGCAGAGCGCCCTGTGCCGGGTCGTCACCGACCTCGTCACCGAGGGCGACGTCGTCGACGAGCTCGTCTCGCGGCTCGACGACGCCGGCTGGCGCACGCCCACCCCCGCGGAGGGCTGGGACGTCGCACATCAGATCGCGCACCTGGCCTGGACCGACGAGATGGCGCTCAACGCCGCCACCGACAAGGAGGCCTGGGACGCCTCGGTCCTCGAAGGCGCTCGAGGACCCCGAGGGGTTCGTCGACAAGGAGGCGGACCGCCTGTCGCGGCTCGACCCCGCGGAGCTCCTTGCCCGCTGGCGCCGCGTGCGCGCGACGCTCGCCGACACCCTGCTCGGGCTCCCCGAGGGCACCAAGCTGCCCTGGTACGGCCCGCCGATGAGCGCCACGTCGATGGCGACGGCGCGGTTCATGGAGACATGGGCCCACGGGCTCGACGTGGCACAGGCGCTCGGCGCCGCACCGTCGGTCAGCGACCGGATCCGGCACGTCGCCCACCTGGGGGTGCGCACCCGCAACTTCGCCTTCTCGGTCCACCAGCTCGAGGCGCCGGCGGAGGAGTTCCGGGTCGAGCTGACCGCCCCGTCCGGCGAGGTGTGGACCTACGGCCCCGACGACGCCCCCCAGTCGGTGCGCGGACCGGCGTACGACTTCTGCCTCCTGGTCACCCAGCGCCGGCACCGCGACGACCTCGACCTGGTCGCCACCGGGCCCGACGCCGACCGGTGGCTCGACATCGCGCAGGCCTTCGCGGGTCCGCCCGGCAACGGACGCGAGCCGTCCAGCCCGGCAGGGGCGGAGGCGTGAGTACGACGGGCGGCGTGCTGCGCGTCGGCAACTGCAGCGGCTTCTACGGCGACCGCCTCTCCGCCATGCGCGAGATGCTCGAGGGCGGCGACCTCGACGTGCTCACCGGCGACTACCTCGCCGAGCTCACGATGCTGATCCTCGGCAAGGACAAGATGAAGGACCCGACGCTCGGGTACGCCCGCACCTTCGTCAGGCAGGCCGAGGACTGCATGGGCCTCGCCCTCGAGCGCGGCGTGAAGCTCGTGGCCAACGCCGGCGGCCTCAACCCCGCCGGGCTCGCCGACAAGCTGCGCGAGATCGCCCAGGCGCAGGGCCTGGACCCGCGGATCGCCTACGTGCAGGGCGACGACCTCCTGCCCCGCGCCGGCGCGCTCGGCATCCACAACGCGCTGACGGCCAACGCCTACCTCGGCGCGTTCGGCATCGCCGCCGCCCTCGATCGCGGCGCCGACATCGTGGTGACCGGCCGGGTCACCGACGCCTCGGTCGTCGTCGGGCCGGCGGCGTCGCACTTCGGGTGGCGGCCCGACCAGTACGACGAGCTCGCCGGCGCGATGGTCGCGGGCCACGTCATCGAGTGCGGCACCCAGGCCACCGGCGGCAACTTCTCCGGCTTCCGCTCCTTCAAGCCCGACACCAGGCCGCTCGGGTTCCCGATCGCCGAGGTCGCCGCCGACGGCAGCTCGGTGATCACCAAGCACCCCGGCACCGGCGGCGTGGTCACCACCGACACGGTCACGGCCCAGCTGGTCTACGAGATCGGCGGGCCGACGTACCTCGGCCCCGACGTGTCGGCGTGCCTGGACACCGTGCAGCTGACCGAGGAGGCACCGGACCGGGTCCGGGTCTCCGGGGTCCGCGGCGAGGCGCCGCCGCAGCGGCTCAAGGTGTGCGTCAACGAGCTCGGCGGCTTCCGGAACACCGTCGAGTTCGTCCTCGTGGGCCTGGAGATCGACGCCAAGGCGGACTGGGTGCGCACGCAGATGGAGACCGCCCTGGCGGCCGACTCCGCCGGCCACCGTGGAGTGGACGCTCGCGCGCACCGACCGCGAGGACGCCGCCACCGAGGAGGCCGCGAGCTGCCGGCTGCGCTGCTCGGTCAAGGACGCGAACCCCGACCTGGTCGGCAAGAAGTTCACCGCCGCCGCCGTCGAGCTCGGCCTGGCCTCCTACCCGGGCTTCACGCTCACCGCGCCTCCGGCCCCGGCCGCGCCCTACGGCGTCTACCGCGCGGAGTACGTCGACCGCTCGGCCGTGCAGCACACGGTGGTCCACCCCGACGGCACCGCCGAGCTCATCCCCGACCCCTTTCCCGCCGACCCGTCACTTTCGGGGCAGGAATCGCGGCGTGTCGCAGCGGTTGTGACGGGTCAGCCCGGCCGGGACGAGGCGGGTGAGTCGGCCTGCCCGCCGGACGAGATCGCCTCGAGGGCGGAGGAGGTGGCCGCGCAGGCGCCGCAGGACCAGGTGACGCGGCGGCTGCCCCTCGGCACGTTCGTCCACGCGCGCTCCGGCGACAAGGGCGGCGACGCGAACGTCGGGCTGTGGGTGGACCAGACCCACCAGGGCGCGGAGCGCGTCGCCTGGCTGACGAAGTTCGTGACGCCCGAACGGGTCAGGGAGCTCGTGCCCGAGGCGGAGCAGCTGCCGGTGGACGTGCACCCGCTGCCGAACCTGGGCGCGGTCAACGTCGTGATCCGCGGGCTGCTCGGGCAGGGCGTCGCCGCCTCGACCCGGTTCGACCCCCAGGCCAAGGCGCTCGGCGAGTGGATCCGTTCCCGGCACGTGAGCATCACGGAGGACCTGTTGTGACGGCAACCCCACCGGGACCCGACAGGCCCGACCGACGCGCGGCTTCTTCAGCCCCGAGCAGGAGGCGTTGCGCGAGAGCGCGAGGGCCTTCGTGCGCAAGGAGGTCGCGCCGTTCCTCCAGGAGTGGGAGGACGCCGGCGAGATCCCGCGAGACCTGCACCGGGCCGCGGCGAAGCAGGGCTACCTGGGCCTCGGCGTGCCGGAGGAGAAGGGCGGGTCCGGAGGCACCTTCCTCGACGCTCTGGCGCTGACCGAGGCGATGGCCGAGGCCGGGGCCAGCTCCGGCCTGCTGGCCGGCCTGTTCACCTCCGGCATCGCGCTGCCGCACATCGTGGAGGCCGGCACAGCCGACCTCGTCGACCGGTACGTCCGGCCGACGCTCGCCGGGGAGACGATCGGCTCCCTCGCGATCACGGAGCCCGGTGGGGGTTCGGACGTCGCGAACATCCGGACGTCCGCCGTACGCGATGGCGACACCTATGTCGTCAACGGCGCCAAGACGTTCATCACCTCCGGCGTACGCGCGGACTTCGTCACCACCGCGGTGCGCACCGGCGGGCCGGGCTGGCAGGGCATCAGCCTCCTGGTCGTCGACAAGGGCACGCCCGGCTTCGAGGTGAACAGGTCGCTGCAGAAGATGGGCTGGCACTGCTCGGACACCGCGGAGCTGTCGTTCACCGACGTGCGCGTGCCCGTGGGCAACCTCGTCGGCGAGGAGAACAGCGGCTTCCTGCTGATCGCGCAGCAGTTCGTCACCGAGCGGCTCGCCCTCGCCGTGCACGGCTACGGGATCGCGCAGCGCGCGCTCGACCTCACCGTGGAGCACGCCAAGCAGCGCGAGACGTTCGGGAAGCCGCTGGCCGCGCGTCAGGTCGTGCAGCACAAGCTCGTCGAGATGCACCGCAAGGTCGACGTCGCCCGCACCTACACCCGCGAGATCGCTCGCCGCTTCGTCGCGGGCGAGAACCCGCTCGCGGAAGCCTTGCAGGCAAAGGCATTCGCCGTGGAGGCGTGCATCTTCGTCGTCGAACGACGCCGTCCAGCTGCACGGCGGCACGGGATACATGCACGGGATCGAGGTGGAGCGGGCCTACCGCGACGCCCGGATCCTCGGAATCGGAGGAGGAGCCACCGAAGTGCTCAACGACCTGACCGCCCGTCTGCTCGGGTACACACCGTGAGCGCCGAGACGGTGGAGCCCGTCGAGCCGCAGACCCGGCGAGAGGCGATGCTCGAGAAGCTCGCCGCGCTCGACGCGGAGCACGCCAAGGCGGTCGCCGGCGGCGGGGAGAAGTACGTCGCACGCCACCGCGAGCGGGGCAAGCTGCTCGCCCGCGAGCGCATCGAGCTCCTGGTCGACGAGGGCAGCGCCTTCCTCGAGCTCTCGCCCCTGGCCGGCTGGGGCTCGGACTTCACGGTCGGCGCCAGCGTGGTCACGGGCATCGGGGTGATCGAGGGCGTGGAGTGCATGATCACCGCCAACGACCCGACGGTCCGGGGCGGTGCGAGCAACCCGTGGACGCTCAAGAAGGTGTTCCGCGCCGCGCAGATCGCCCGCGAGAACCAGCTGCCCCAGGTCAACCTGGTCGAGTCCGGCGGCGCGGACCTGCCGACCCAGAAGGAGATCTTCATCCCCGGCGGGGACCTGTTCCGCAGCCTGACCAAGGCGAGCGCGGCCAGGACGCCGACGATCGCGCTGGTCTTCGGCAACTCCACGGCCGGCGGTGCCTACGTGCCCGGCATGAGCGACTACGTGGTGATGGTCAAGGAGGGCGCGAAGGTCTTCCTGGCCGGCCCGCCGCTGGTGAAGATGGCCACCGGTGAGGAGTCCGACGACGAGTCGCTCGGCGGCGCGGAGATGCACGCCCGTCAGTCGGGGCTCGCCGACTACCTCGCCGTCGACGAGCACGACGCGATCCGGCTCGGTCGCCGCATCGTCGCCCGGCTCAACTGGCGCAAGGCGCGTCCCGTCCCATCCGACATCGGTGCGTACGCCGAGCCGGACAAGGACCCCGACGAGCTCCTCGACCTGATCCCCACCGACCTCAAGGAGCCGTTCGACCCCCGCGAGGTCATCGAGCGGATCTGCGACGGTGCCGGCCCGGGCAACGGGGTCGTGTTCGACGAGTTCAAGCCGCTCTACGGCTCCTCGCTGGTCACCGGCTGGGCGAAGATCCACGGCAACCCGATCGGCATCCTCGCCAACGCCCAGGGCGTGCTGTTCAGCGAGGAGTCCCAGAAGGCCGCGCAGTTCATCCAGCTGGCCAACCAGATCGACGTACCCCTGCTCTTCCTGCACAACACGACCGGCTACATGGTCGGCAAGGAGTACGAGCAGGGCGGGATCATCAAGCACGGGGCGATGATGATCAACGCGGTGAGCAACTCGACCGTGCCACACATCTCGATCGTCATGGGCGCGTCCTACGGCGCCGGCAACTACGGCATGGCCGGGCGCGCCTTCGACCCGCGGTTCCTGTTCACCTGGCCCTCGGCGAAGTCCGCGGTGATGGGTCCCCAGCAGCTCGCCGGCGTGCTGTCGATCGTGGCCCGCCAGGCCGCGGAGGCCAAGGGCAAGCCGTACGACGAGGAGGCCGACGTCGGGCTGCGGGCCTACGTCGAGGAGCAGATCGAGAAGGAGTCGTTGCCCTACGTCCTGTCCGGGATGTTGTACGACGACGGCGTGATCGACCCTCGCGACACCCGGACCGTCCTGGGCATCGCCCTGTCCGTGATCGACAACGCCCCGGTCGAGGGCACCGACCGCTTCGGCGTCTTCAGGATGTGAGAGACGTCGTTCCGACCAGCGCAACCAACACACAGCGCGGCCCGGCCGGCATCAACGGCTGCTCGTCGCCAACCGCGGCGAGATCGCCCGCAGGGTCTTCCGGACCTGCCGGGACCTCGGCATCGAGACCGTCGCGGTGTTCTCCGACGCCGACGCGGACCTGCCGTTCGTGGCCGAGGCGGACGTCGCGGTCAGGCTGCCCGGCAACACCCCGGCCGAGACGTACCTGCGCGGTGACCTGGTCGTCGAGGCGGCACGGCGGTCCGGCGCCGATGCGGTCCACCCGGGCTACGGCTTCCTGTCCGAGAACGCCGCCTTCGCCCGCCAGGTGATCGACGCCGGTCTCACCTGGGTCGGGCCGGCACCGGAGTCCATCGAGGCGATGGGCTCCAAGGTCGAGGCCAAGAAGCTGATGGAGAAGGCCGGCGTGCCGGTGCTCGGCGAGATCTCGCCGGCGTCGGTGACCGAGGACGACCTGCCGCTGCTGGTGAAGGCCTCCGCCGGAGGTGGCGGGCGCGGCATGCGCGTGGTCCGGACCCTCGACGACGTCCCGGGCCAGGTCGAGCTCGCCGCCAACGAGGCGGCCTCGGCGTTCGGCGACCCGACCGTGTTCTGCGAGCCCTACGTCGAGCACGGGCGGCACGTCGAGGTGCAGGTCGTCGGCGACACCCACGGCACCGTCGTGGTGCTCGGTGAGCGGGACTGCTCGATCCAGCGCCGCCACCAGAAGGTCGTCGAGGAGACCCCGGCGCCCGGCCTCGCCGAGGAGACCCGGACCGCGATGCACGACGCGGCCCGCGCCGCCGCCCACGCGATCGGCTACGTCGGCGCGGGCACGGTCGAGTTCCTCACCTCCGGGGACCGGTTCTTCTTCCTGGAGATGAACACCCGCCTCCAGGTGGAGCACCCGGTCACCGAGCTGGTCACCGGACACGACCTCGTGGCCATGCAGATCGCGGTCGCCGAGGGCAGGCCCCTCGACGCGACCGACGTCCCGCACCCGCACGGGCACGCGATCGAGGTGCGCGTGTACGCCGAGGACCCGGCCAGCGACTGGCAGCCCCAGAGCGGGCGGCTGACCCGGTTCGAGGTGCCCGGTGTCTCGGCCGCGTTCGAGAACCCGGCGGCGTACGGCATCCGCCTCGACTCCGGCTTCGAGAGCGGCTCGGAGGTGGGCACGCACTACGACGCGATGCTCGCGAAGGTGATCGCCTGGGCGCCGACCCGCGACGAGGCGGCCCGCCGGCTGGCGGCGACGCTGCGCCGGTCGAGGATCCACGGCCTGCGCACGAACCGCGACCTGCTGGTCGAGGTGCTCGACGACCCGTCGTTCCGCGCGGGTGACGTGAGCACGGACTTCCTCTCCGAGCACTCGCTGCCGGCGATGGAGGGCCGGGAGGTCCCCGGTACGGCCACCGAGCAGGGGCTGATGTTCCTCGCGGCCGCGGTCGCGGTCACCGAGGAGGTCGCCGCCCGCCGGCCCGTGCAGCAGCGGATCCCGACCGGCTGGCGCAACGTGGTGTCCGCGCCGCAGGTCACGACCTTCGACTTCGAGGGCACCGAGGTGCCCGTCGGCTGGTACGGCGGCCGTGACGGCTACCGGTCGGCCGACCCGGAGGGCGCTCGCGTCACCTCCGTGCTGCCGGTCCCCGGCGGCCGCCGGATCGTCGTGGAGCACGACGGCGTCTCCCATCCCTTCGACGTCTTCGTCGTCGGCGACCGGGTCGACGTGGAGTCCGTCCACGGCCACCTCGCGCTGACCGTCGTACCCCGCTTCACCGACCCGGCCGACCAGGTCGCCGCCGGGTCCCTGCTCGCGCCGATGCCGGGCAGCGTGGTCAGCGTGGGCGTGTCCGCCGGTGACGCGGTCACCGCCGGCCAGACCGTGCTGGTGCTCGAGGCGATGAAGATGCAGCACACCGTGTCCGCGCCCCACGACGGCGTGGTCACGGAGATCCCCGTGTCGGTCGGCGAGCAGGTCGCAGCGGGCGCCGTGCTGGCCGTCGTACAGACAGAAGATGCCGCAGCAGAAGGAGACAGCGAATGACCGAGACAGCGTTCACCGAGCCTGCGGAGCGGCAGAGCCTGCGCACCGAGGTCGCGAAGCTCGCGTCGAAGTACGGGCGCGAGTACTTCGTGAAGCAGGCCCGCGGTGGCGGCAAGACCACCGACCTGTGGCTGGACATGGGCAAGCACGGCTACCTGGGGGTCTCGATCCCCGAGGAGTACGGCGGTGGGGGCGGCGGCATCGGGGACCTCGCCGCGGTGTGCGAGGAGCTCGCCGCGATGGGCTGCCCGCTGCTGATGATGGTCGTCTCGCCCGCCATCTGCGGCACGATCATCAGCCGGTTCGGCACCGACGACCAGAAGCAGAAGTGGCTGCCCGGCATCGCCGACGGCACGCTGACGATGGCCTTCGCGATCACCGAGCCCGACGCCGGGTCGAACTCCCACAACATCACCACCACGGCACGCCGCGACGGCGACGGCTGGGTCCTCAAGGGCCGCAAGATCTACATCTCCGGCGTCGACGAGGCGCAGGCCGTGCTGGTCGTCGCGCGCACCGAGGACGCGAAGACCGGCAAGCTCAAGCCGGCGCTGTTCGTGGTGCCGACCGACGCCGACGGCTTCGAGTACCAGCCGATCGAGATGGAGATCGTCAGCCCCGAGAAGCAGTTCACCCTGTTCATCGACGACGTCCGGCTGCCGGCGGACGCGCTGGTCGGCGACGAGAACGCCGGGATCATGCAGCTCTTCGCGGGCCTCAACCCCGAGCGGATCATGGCCGCGGCGTTCGCGACGGGCATCGGCCGGTTCGCCCTCGACAAGGCCACCGACTACGTCAAGGGCCGCGAGGTCTGGGGCGATCCGATCGCCACCCACCAGGCGATCGCACACCCGCTCGCGCAGTCGAAGATCGAGATCGAGCTCGCCCGGCTGATGACCCAGAAGGCAGCGGCGCTCTACGACGCGGGCGACGACTTCGGTGCCGGCGAGGCCGCGAACATGGCGAAGTACGCCGCCGGCGAGGCGGCCTGCGCCGCGGCCGACCGTGCCGTCCAGGCCCACGGCGGCAACGGGATCACGACGGAGTACGGCGTGGCCGGCCTTCTCGTCGCGTCGAGGGTGACTCGCATCGCGCCGGTGTCGCGCGAGATGATCCTGAACTTCGTGGGGTCGCACACCCTCGGCCTGCCGAAGTCCTACTGACCCGCTGACCCGTCAATCCCGCTGCGACACGCCGCGAAAAGCGCCGCGAGATTGACGGGTCGGCAGAAGGAGCATGAGAAGAGATGGCTGACGAGCTGGTCCACTACGACGTGGCCGACGGGGTCGCGACGCTGACCCTCGACTCCCAGCACAACCGCAACGCGCTCTCCAGGCAGCTCGTCGGTGAGCTGTTCGAGGGGCTCGAGCGTGCCGAGCAGGACTCGTCCGTGAAGGTCGTGGTGATCCGGGCGGAGGGGCGCACGTTCTGCTCCGGCGCCGACCTGTCCGAGGCCAGCGACGAGGGGATGGAGAAGGCGGCCGGCGTCCTCGTCGACCTCCAGCGCCGGATCGCGACCCTCGACAAGCCGGTCGTGTCACGGCTCCACGGCAACGTCCGGGCCGGCGGCATCGGGATCGTCGCCGCCTCCGACATCGCGATCAGCGCCGCGGATGCGACGTACGCCTTCACCGAGGTCCGCCTCGGGCTCACCCCCGCCGCGATCTCGCTCAGCGTGCTGCCCCGGATGACCGACCGGTCGGCGGCGCTGACCTTCCTGACCGGTGACGTGTTCGACGGTACGACGGCCGCCGACATGGGCCTGGTGACCAAGGCCGTGCCCGAGGAGGACCTCGACGCCGAGCTCGGTCGTGTCCTCGTCGCGCTGACCAAGGGCAACCCGCAGGGGCTCCGGGAGACCAAGAAGCTCCTCGGGCAGCCCCTCGTCGAGCGGATCGACCGCCACGGCGAGGACCTCTCGAAGCTCTCCGCGCGGCTGTTCGGGTCGCAGGAGGCCAAGGACGCGATGCTCGCCTTCCTGTCGCGGAAGAAGTAGGGCCGCTCGGGCGCGGAAGTGGTCACTTGGTGCGTTTCCCGGCGCGGAAATCTGCACCAAGTGACCACTTCCGGCATCTCCCGGGCAACCATGTCCCGGGCCCACCGGGTCATACCCTGTGAGACCGGCGCCCGTCGGTCGCCCAGGAGGACAAGTGAGCACACACGGTGCCACGGTCATGGCGCAGGACCGGAGTCCTGCGTCTGGACGGGGGAGAGGCATGGGCTCGAGCCCTGACTTCGACGAGTTCGTCGCCGCCCGCTCGGGACGGTTGCTGCGCACGTCGTACCTGCTGACCCGTGACCACGGGCTGGCGGAGGACCTGCTGCAGACCGCGCTGACCAAGGCGTGGTTCGCCTGGTCGCGGATCGACGGAGACGCCGAGGCGTACGTCCGCAAGGTCATCGTGAACACCTACGCGTCCTGGTGGCGGCGCAAGTGGCACGGCGAGCACCCGACCGAGGAGCTTCCCGAGCGGACCCATCGCGACCACGCCGACGGCTCGTCGGAGAGCCAGGACCTGTGGCAGGCGCTCGGCCGGCTTCCCCGCCGGCAGCGCGCCGTGATCGTGCTGCGCTACTTCGAGGACCTCACCGAGGCGGAGACCGCCCGGATCCTCGAGTGCTCGGTCGGCACCGTGAAGAGCCAGACCAGCAAGGCGTTGGCCAAGCTGCGGATCGACCCCGCCCTGGACCCGACCCCCGAGGACACCCTGACGAACGAAGGTGGAGCGCGATGAGGACCGACGAGCTGAGGAGCGTCCTGCACGACCACGGGGACGACGCTCACAACATCGACGCGCCCGCCAGGATCGCCGCGGTGCACCAGCGGGTGACGACCGTGAAGCGTCGCCGGGCAGCCGTGGCAGGGGGCGGGCTCGTGGCCGCCGTGGCCGCGGTCGCCCTGGCCGTCGTACCCGGCCTGACGTCGCAGGACATCGGCCCCGCAGGCGCACCGCACGAGCTGGCCGGGTTCGAGGTGCCGGCCACCGAGGTCGCGACCGGCTACACCTACGAGTACGTCAAGGGTGTGGAGACCGCCGCCTCGGACGGCCCGCTGAAGCTCACTCTTCCGCCGTCCGACGAACCCCGGCTGGTGATGTGGGCCTCGAGCGGCGACGAGGACAGCACCGTGCGCCTGGGCCTGCCCGACAGCGAGGACATCGTCCGGCCGGCGGGCGACTTCGACAGCTACCACCACGTCTTCAGCCAGAGCGACGGCTACCGGATCAGCCTCAGCCAGACCGCGCCCGACGCCGACGACCGCATCGCGGTCGCGGTCTTCGAGCTCTCGGACGAGCGGCCGGAGGGCGTCACGAAGCACGGCGTCACGTTCCGCGCGCAACAGCTCGACGACCGGCTCCTCGGCGCCACGATCGGCGACCCCGGGCAGGCGGAGGTGACCACCGAGGTGACCGTGCCGGAGGGGGAGCTCAGGGTCAGCGAGCTGTGCTTCGGCGTCGAAGGTGGCGTCAGGTCCGACTACATGGTGTGGTTCTCCGTCAACGGCAGGCAGATCTGGGGATCCTCGTGCGCCGAGCAGGCGCCCGTCGACGCCGGCACCGACGGCGTGACGATCGACGACAACCTGCGAAGGATGGGGATCGAGCCAGGCGACACGGTCGAGCTCCGCGCCACCCTGGTCCGCGAGGACCGCAGCGACGGCAGGCCCGTCGAGGGCACCGACGCGGTCCTCGGGATCGCCGGCTACGAGGTCGGCGGCACCACGGTCGAGGCGGCCGGCTGGGACCTCCCGAAGCGCCTCGAGTTCGCCGGGCACGAATGGGTGTTCTCGACCGTCGGCGAGTCGGCTCCCGGGGAGCGGGTCAACGCGGCCGACTTCGGTCCCACGGACCGGCCGGTGGCGCTCGTCACGGCCCAGAACGGCCTGGCCAACGGCGCCCGGGTGCTCACGAGGGTCGACGGCGTGGACGGCGACTTCTCGGCCTTCCACACGGGCCCGGACGCCGGCTCCTGGGGAGCCGACAGCGTGCTCGAGCCCGGGCGGCACCAGGTGACGCTCGAGGTGCGACGCGGCCTGACCGCGAACACCCGGCTCGCGATCGCGTTCTACGAGCTCGTGCACTGACGCGGGTTTCCCCGGCCGGGGCTGCGACACTGGCGACATGCAGAGTGACGCAGCCTCGGTCGAGGAGTACCTCGCCGGCCTCCCCGACGACCGTCGTACCGCGATCAGCGCGGTGCGCGACGCCGTCAACGCCCACCTCCCCGAGGGGTACGTCGAGACCATGGCCTTCGGGATGATCGGCTGGGTCATCCCGCTCGAGGACTACCCGAACACCTACAACAAGCAGCCGCTGGCGATCGCCTCGCTCGCCAGCCAGAAGAACCACATGGCGCTCTACCTCATGGGCCTCTACTCCGACGGCCCCGAGCTCGAGTGGTTCGAGCAGCAGTACGTCGACCGCGGCATGAAGCTCGACATGGGCAAGTCCTGCGTGCGGTTCAAGCGGCTCGAGCAGGTCCCGCTCGACGTGGTCGGCGAGGTGATCGCCGCGATCCCGCCGGCGATGTACATCGAGCGGTACGAAGCCGCCCGTGCCGGCGCGGGACGCGGGCGCTGACCCTCAGCCCCGGCGCAGGCGCGGGGAGAGGCGCAGCCTGCTCTCGTCGAGCTCCCCGTCGATCTGGGCGTCGTCCCCGTAGTAGTGGGTCCCTGTGCCGTCCATCCACTGGGTGCCGAAGCCGAGGCGGACCCACCGCGGGGCGCTCACACAGGTCCTCGGGAAGCTGAGCGTGACCAGGTTGGTGCCGTAGGCGATCTTGTGGGAGACGTCGCAGGCCACCTCCTGCCCGCTCGGACGGGTCATCATGGCCTCGCCACCCCACATGCCCGGCCCGGCGAAGACGTTCACGTCGCGCTTGACGCCCTCGTCGGTGACGACCCGGACGACGTGCCCGCTCATCGAGCCCTTGCGGGCGAGGTCCCGGAACTTCACGCGGACCGAGATGCGGCGGTCGTCGTGGCGGAGGACGGCGCGCGAGACGTCACCGTTCTTGACGCCGGGGGCCGCGGTCCAGCCGTCCGCGGTCATGTCGAGGACCTGGACGTCTCCGCGTTCGTCCGTGACGGTGAGCTCTTCCGCAGCGGCGGTGCCGGCGGTTGCCACGGAGAGTCCGGCGGCCACGGCGAGGGTGGAGATGGTTCGCCCGAGCGAGGTGGTCATGCGTTTCCCTTTGTGTGTGAGGGGTGAATGGTGCGCGACAGCGTAGGGGCTGCGGGCAGCGGGGCCGCCCCCGGGCTCGCCGTGGTCCGCAGTCCCCGGGCAGCCCGGATCCTGGGGGTGCTGAACCATGGAAAACCGCCCGGACCACGCTCGGTCGGGGTAGAGTTGACGACTTGGTTTTTCCAGCGACGGGAAAGCGCACCAGACGTCGAGGAGCAGCACCACCTTGTCCGCAGATATCGCTGAGCAGGAGATCGCGCACGAACAGGAGTTCGTCGACCGCGTCTACCTCCAGCTCGAGCAGTCCGCGAAGAACGCCCAGGCCCTCGCGAAGGAGGGCTACGGCCGTGGACGGCTCGGTCACGAGGGGGGACTCGTCGAGCGGGACGCGATGGTGTTCCAGGCAGCCAAGCGGCTCGCCACGCTGAACGCCGCCCACGAAGGGCCTCGTCTTCGGCCGGCTCGACCTGCGCGACGACGGCGAGGCGCGCTACATCGGCCGGATCGGCCTGCGCGACGAGAACCGCGACTCCCTGCTGATCGACTGGCGGGCTCCCGCGGCCGCGGTGTTCTACCAGGCGACCGCCGCGGAGCCGCAGGGCGTGGTCCGCCGGCGGGTGCTGCGCTGCGCCGGGCAGCGGGTCACCGCGATCGAGGACGACCTGCTCGACCGCGATGCGGAGACCGACCTGCCGATCGTCGGTGAGGGCGCGCTGATGGCCCAGCTCTCCCGCGCCCGCGACCGCTCCATGCACTCGATCGTCGCGACCATCCAGGCCGAGCAGGACGAGGCGATCCGCGCTCCGGGCAAGGGGGTCGTGCTGATCACCGGCGGCCCCGGCACGGGCAAGACCGTCGTGGCCCTGCACCGGGCGGCCTACCTCCTCTACAGCGACCGCCGCCGCTACGAGACCGGGGGCGTGCTCGTCGTCGGACCCTCCGGCGTCTTCATGCGCTACATCGAGCGGGTGCTGCCCTCGCTCGGCGAGACCGCGGTCGCACTGCGTTCCCTCGGCGAGGTCGTCGACGGGATCAAGGGCTCCCGCCACGACGACCCGGCGGTCGCGGACGTCAAGGGCGCGGCCCGGATGGCCGAGCTCATGCGACGTACCTCCCGTCAGGCGGTGCCCGGCGCGCCTCGGGAGTTCCGCATCTTCTACCGCGACGAGAACATCGTGCTGTCCCAGCGCGACCTCGCGGCGGTACGTCGACAGCTGCTCGGGCAGGGCAAGCGCAACCGTGTGCTTCCGAAGGTGCCGCACGCGCTGCTCGACATGATGTGGCGTCAGGTGCGCGGTGCGCGTGGCCGCGAGCACGGCCGCGAGCAGTTCACCGACCACATGCTCGACAACCAGCAGTTCCTCGACTTCGTGCGCGCCTGGTGGCCCCCGCTCGACGCCACCCACGTGCTCCGCTGGCTCGCCGACCCCGAGGTGCTCGCCCGGGTGGGCGAGGGCGTCGTGTCCCAGGAGGACCAGGCGCTGCTGAGCAAGTCCTGGCCGGCGGACCTGCCCGGTGACGGCCGCCGCGGCCCGGACTGGTCGGTGGAGGACGTGCCCCTGCTCGACGAGCTGAGGTACGCCCTCGGCGATCTCCCGGAGAAGTCCGAGGACGACGAGGAGGACCCGCTGGCCCACCTCGTGGACGAGAACACCCGCGAGGTCACGACGGTCGCCGACCGCGACCACGCCCCCGGCCCGCGCACCTCGACCCGGATCGAGGACGACACCTACGCCCACGTGCTCGTGGACGAGGCCCAGGACCTCTCGCCGATGCAGTGGCGGATGGTCGGCCGCCGTGGTCGCACCGCGAGCTGGACCGTCGTCGGCGACCCGGCCCAGTCGTCCTGGCCGGTGCCGGCCGAGGCCGCCCGCGCCCGCGACGAGGCGTTCGGCGACAAGCCGCGTCACGAGTTCCACCTGTCGACGAACTACCGCAACAGCAAGGAGATCTACGACTTCGCGGCCGCGTACGCGTCCCGGGTCGGGCTCGACGCCGACCTCCCGAACGCCGTGCGGTCGACCGGGATCGCCCCGGAGGAGCGTCGCGTCGACGAGCTCGAGGCCGGGGTGCGCGCCGCGGTCGTGGAGCTCGCCGACGCCGTCGAGGGGACCGTCGGGATCGTCGTCCCCGCTGCCCGTCGTACCTCCGCGCAGGCGTGGCTGGACAGCTGGGACGAGCTCGGGGACGACCGGGTCGGCGGTGCCGAGGCGCGGATCGCGGTGCTCACCGGCCTCGACACCAAGGGACTGGAGTTCGACGGGATCGTCGTGGTCGAGCCCCGCGAGATCGAGTCGGAGTCGCAGACCGGACGGGCCACGCTGTACGTCGTGCTGACCCGCGCCACCCAGCGGATGGTCACCGTCACGTCGTCCTGAGCGCGTCGTGGCAGCCGGAGCCACGGGTCGCCCTGCGCCGGCTGGCGCAGGAGGCGGTCTCCGCTGAGCACCTGGCGTAGCGCTGAGCAGGCGGGCGGTCAGCGCGTCGGGGGCGGCGCGCAGAGCTCCTCGTAGTGGTCGCGCAGGACACGCGCCGGCTGTGACAGCGGCACGACCCTGTTGGCGACGCCGGAGTCGGTCCAGATCCGGACGTGGACCACCCGGACGTCGGCCGGGTACGTCATGCAGTCCGGTGGGGCCGAGAAGCGGAGCATGCCCCAGCTGCGCCCGGGGATCGTCGAGGCGCGGGTGTCGGTCAGCGGCGGCGACCAGCCCGGCAACGACACCACGGTGGCGGTGATGCCGTCCTCGCCGGTGTTGAACAGCGAGACCCGGAAGCTCCACGGCTCGTCCCTGCACCCTGCTGACGATGCCGGCGGCGACCGGGTCCATGCCGGGCCCGGCCCCGGTGGCCGCGTCCGTCGGGGCTACCGCGCCGGCCGGCTCGGTGACCGGTACGGCGGCCGGCGCCAACCGGGAGCCCGCGAGGTAGCCGACCACCAGGCACGCGCCCGCCACGACGGCCAGGAGCGTGGGAGAGCGGCGCGACGGTTCCTCATCCCCGTGCGCCAGGACCTCGTGACCCCCACCCGGACCCCACGTCACCTTTCCAGGCTAGGACCGCGCTGCCCAAGGGGAAAGATGCCGCCGGAGCGGCAGGAGTGCCGATGTAGCGTGACTCCACCATGAGCACACCCACCTCTCCCTCGGCAGCGCAGGCGCTCGACGCTTTGGTGCGGCACGAGGCGTGGGCCGCGATCCGCCTCCGTGACGCCGCCACCGTCACCCTGGTCGGCGGCACGCGCGGCGAGGTGGAGAGCCTGATGGACGTCCCGCTCGAGGAGGGCCCGGCTCCCGAGGGCCGCCGGTTCGACCGTCTCCTGGCGATCCCGTTCCGCCAGGTCGCCGAGCGAGGGTTCGAGGCGCATGACGACGGCACCCCGCTGACCGTCGTACACATCGACTCGGAGACCGAGGTCCCGCTCGCCGACCTGCTCGGCGTACTGCCGGACGAGGCGATCGAGTTCGAGGACCGCGGTGGGTTCGAGACGGCCGACGACGAGTACGGCGCAGTGGTGGACCGGATCATCGAGGACGAGATCGGCAACGGCGAGGGTGCGAACCTCGTTGTCGGTCGGCACTACCGCGCGAAGGTCGCGGACTGGGGGACCGCTAAGGCGCTGACCGTGTTCCGGCACCTGCTGGAGAAGGAGCGCGGCGCGTACTGGACCTACGTGTTCTGGACCGGCGACCGGTTCCTCGTCGGAGCCAGCCCCGAGCGGCACGTCAGCGTCCACGGTGGCGACGTGCGGATGAACCCGATCAGCGGCACCTTCCGGCTCAAGGGCCACGACGACCCGACCGAGCGGAAGCAGGCGCTGCTGGACTTCCTCGCCGACGAGAAGGAGATCTACGAGCTCTTCATGGTCGTCGACGAGGAGCTGAAGATGATGTGCGACGTCTGCAACGAGGGCGGCCAGGTGCTCGGCCCGTTCCTCAAGCCGATGACGCACCTCGTCCACACCGAGTACCTCCTCGCCGGGCGCAGCACCCGCGACGTCCGCGAGGTGCTCCGCGACACGATGTACGCCGCGACGGTGACCGGGTCGCCGGTCGAGAACGCGTGCCGGCTGATCAAGCAGTACGAGCCCGAGGGGCGCGGCTACTACGGCGCCGCGCTCGCCCTCCTCGGCCGCGACCGCGAGGGCCAGCCGACCGCGGACTCGCCGATCGTGATCCGCACCGCCGACGTCTCCCCGGACGGCGGCCTCAAGGTCACCGCCGGCGCCACGCTCGTGCGGGACTCCGTCGCGGCCTACGAGGTCGCCGAGACCCATGCCAAGGCGGCCGGCATCCTCGCCGCGTTCGGCCTCGTCGAGCAGGCGCACGGCGCACCCGAGGGGGTCAAGGAGCTGACCCAGGACGAGGACGTCCTGATCGCGCTCAACTCCCGCAACCAGCGGCTCAGCAAGTTCTGGCTGACCGACCAGGGCGGGTCGCCGCCGGCGCCGGAGCTCAAGGGCAAGACCGTGGTCGTCCTCGACGGCGAGGACGACTTCGTGAACATGCTGCGCCACGTGCTCGCGGTGATGGGCATGTCCACGACGGTGGTCCGGTACGACGAGTACCAGCCCGGCGCCCTCGACGGCTACGACCTGGTCATCGTGGGTCCCGGTCCCGGCGACCCCCGCGACGGCGAGCACCCCAAGATCCGGGCCTTCCGGTCGGCGGTCGACGAGCTGCTGGCGTCGGGTCGTCCGTTCCTCTCGGTGTGCCTCGGGCACCAGGTGCTCTGCAGCAGGCTCGGGATTCCCCTTGCCTACAAGGACATCGTCTTCCAGGGCACCCAGTCCCGGGTGAACCTCGAGGGCCGCGAGGAGAACGTCGGCTTCTACAACACCTTCGTCGGTCGGCTCGACTCCTCGCCCGCGCCGGACGGTGTCACGGTGACCGCGGACCCGGGGACCGGTGACGTCCACATGGTCGCCGGACCGCACTTCCGCGGCGTCCAGTTCCACGCCGAGTCGATCCTCACCGAGCACGGCTACGAGCTGATCCATGACCTCGTCCTCGACCTCCTCACCTGACCGCGACGACCCGTCGATGACGCTGCGACACGCCGCGGAAAGTGCCTCGAAACTGACGGGTCGGCGGGTGGTGGTCGTGGACCATCACGACTCCTACACCTACAACCTGGTGCACCTCGTCGCCGCGGTCACCGGCCGGCTGCCCGAGGTGGTCGAGCACGACGAGACCTCCCTGGAGGAGCTCACGGGGTTCAGCCACATCGTGCTCTCGCCCGGTCCCGGCAACCCCGACGACGAGCGCGACTTCTCCGTCGGTCGTCGGGTCCTGCTCGAGGCGACGGTGCCGGTGCTCGGCGTCTGCCTCGGGATGCAGGGCATGGTCAGCGTGTACGGCGGTGTGGTGCGCCAGATCGATCCCGCACACGGCGAGGTCGCGCACCGTCACCCACGACGGGACCGGGATCTTCGACGGGGTGCCCTCGCCGTTCAGCGCGGTGCGCTACCACTCGCTCGCCGCCGTGGCGCTGCCGTCCGCGCTGCGGGCCAACGCGTGGTGCGACACGGGCGCCGGGCCGGTGGTGATGGGGGTCGTGCACCGGGAGAAGCGCGCAGTGGGGGGTGCAGTTCCACCCCGAGTCGATCCTCACCGAGCACGGCGAGGCGATGATGACGAACTTCCTGGAGCTCGCGTGACCTGGGCCGACCCGGTCACGGCGTTCGAGGCGCTCGCCCGGGACCACGAGCGGATGTTCTGGCTCGACGGCGGCGGCTCGCGGGAGTGGTCGGGACGCCGGTCGATCCTCGGCTGGCTGGACGCACGACGACGTCTCGCTGACCTACGACGCCGCACGGCGCGAGGTGTGGCGGGTCGCGTCCGGCGAGCGCACCCTGGTCGGCGAGGACATCTTCACCGTGCTCGCGTCGGAGATGGAGCGCGACGGCGGTGACCCGGAGGTGAGCTGGGTCGGCTGGTTCGGGTACGCCTGCCGCGCCGACCTCCCGGCGACGGTCGAGCCGGCCGGGCCGGGGCGGGTGCCCGACGCGGTGTGGATGCGCTCCCCACGACAGCTCGTCTTCGACCACGAGGTCGATGCCGGCGTGCGTCGTACCGCTTCGGAAGGCGGTCGTGTGGCCCAGCGTGCGCCGGGGCGCACGCTGAACCACACGACCCGCGAGGAGTACGGCGACTGGTTCGCCCGGGTGCAGCAGCAGCTGCGCCTGGGCAACACCTACGAGGTGAACCTGACCTACCGGGAGAGCGTCGCCAGCGAGCTCGACCCGGTCGAGGCGTACCTGCGCCTGCGCGAGGTGAACCCCGCGCCGTACGCCGCCTACCTCCAGCACGAGGGGGTGAGCGTGCTGAGCTCGAGCCCCGAGCGGTTCGCCACCATCGACCGGCGGCGGTGGGTGGAGACCAAGCCGATCAAGGGCACGACCCCGCGCGGCGACACGCCGGAGGACGACGAGGCCCACCGCGAGGCCCTGAGGACCGACCCCCGCTACCGGGCCGAGAACCTGATGATCGTCGACCTGCTCCGCAACGACCTGTCGATGGTCTGCGAGCCGGGGACGGTCACGGTGCCCGTGCTGATGGACGTCGAGTCCTACCCGTCCGTGCACCAGCTCGTGTCCACTGTCCGCGGGCACCTGCGCGAGGGGATCGGGACGGTGGAGGCGCTGCGCGCGCTCTTCCCGGCCGGCTCGATGACCGGGGCGCCGAAGCTCCGCACGATGCAGGTCATCGCGGACGTCGAGACCACGCCGCGCGGGGTGTACTCCGGAGCGCTCGGCTGGATCAGCGGCGACGGCCGCGCCGACCTCGGGGTCGTGATCCGCACGCTCGTCGCGCACGACGGGGTCTACACCTACGGCACGGGTGGTGGGATCACGGTGCGCTCGGACGCGCAGAGCGAGTACGACGAGACGACGTGGAAGGCGGCCCGGCTGCTGCGCGCCCTCGGCTGACTTTCCACTTACCACCGATGTCGGTGTGCCGGCCGTGACCCACGGGTCACTCTCGGCATACCGACATCGGACGGGGTCGGAATGTTGGCGCTGCACCGGCTCCGTCGGCTCCGGGGCTGGCGACGGCCGGTGCAGCAGATCAGGGCTCAGGAGAGCGGGTCGCCCTCGTCGCTGTCGAGCGTCGCCTCGAGCTCGAGCGTCTCGTCGTTGCGTACGACGGTCAGGGTGACCGGGTCTCCCGGTCGGTGGCCGCGGATCGTCGCGACCAGGGACGACGCGTCGGTGACGGGCCGGCCGTCGACCTTGACGATCACGTCGCCGCGCTCGATGCCTGCCTTGTCGCCGGCGGAGCCACCGGTGACCTGGGCGACGCCGGCGCCGTTGAGCAGGCCGTCGTCGCTGGTCGCGTCGGAGACCGAGACTCCGAGCTGGGCGTGCGTCGGGGTCTCGCCGTTGCGAAGCTGGTCGACGATCGGGAGCACCTCGTCGAGCGGGATCGCGAAGCCCAGCCCGATCGAGCCGCCCTGGCCCATCGAGCTCGACGACGTCCGGATCGAGGAGTTGATGCCGACCACCTCGCCGTTCATGTTCACCAGCGGCCCACCGGAGTTGCCGGGGTTGATCGCCGCGTCGGTCTGGATCGCCGGGTAGGTGGTGCTGATCGGGCTCTCCGTCGGCGTGGGCGAGTCGCTGCTGATCGACACCGGCCGCTGCAGTGCGGACACGATTCCGCTGGTGACCGTCGCGTCGAGCCCGAACGGCGAGCCGATCGCGACGACCTCCTCACCGACGTCGAGGTTGCTCGACTTGCCGAGCGCGGCCGGCTTGAGACCGGACACGTCCTGGGCCTTGATGATCGCCAGGTCCGTGAGCGGGTCGACGCCGATGACCTCGGCCTGGGCGGTCGAGCCGTCGTTGAAGCCGACGGAGACGCTGCCGCCCTGCGCGGCGGCCTCGACGACGTGGTAGTTCGTGAGGATCTCGCCGTCCTCGCTGATGATCACGCCCGAGCCCGACCCTTCACCGCCCATGCCGCGCACGTTGACCTTCACCACCGACGGCAGCACCGAGTTGGCGACGTCCTCCGCCGACCCTTCCGGTGCCTGCGTGTCCTCGCGTTCGACGACCGAGGTGGCGGTCTCGTTGCTGGGCGACGAGGAGGCTGAGTCCGGGCCGTCGAAGAGGTCGTAGGTCGCCGCACCGCCGAACCCGGCCAGGCCGCCGAGCACGAGCGCGCCCGCGAGCACCGCGGCGACCAGACCGCCGCGGCCCTTGCTCCGGGTGCGCACGGGCTCGGGCTGGGCGCTGCCGAAGAACGGCCCGCCTGCCGGCGCGCCCCACGCGCGGGTGTCGTAGGCGCTCGTGTGCTCCGGGCCTGCGCCGTACCGGTGGTGGTGCTGCTCGTACGGGGACGGCCCGCCCGGGCTCTGTCCGGCCCCGGCGCCAAGGGGAGGCGCGCCGGGGCCGGACCCGGGAGCGCCGGGCCCGGGGGGAGTCGGTCCGGGTCCGGCAGCCTGCCCGCACCAGCACCAGCAGCCGGCGCCGGCACCGGCAGCCGGCTGGTCGACATCGCGGATCGGCTGGGTCTCGTCGTGGTCGCTGGGCTGACGGTCGTTCTCGTTCATGTCTTCAGCATGCTCAGGCCGCAACTGAAATGAGGCTGAGAGGCGACTTGAACTCAGGTGTGAGATCGGTGGGCCCGCGGCAAGTGGGCAATGGCGACGCGTTCTCGGCTTCGTTTCGCGTCGCCATTGCCCACTTACGCCGAAGCAGGAGGTCCGGTCAGGCGGGGACCAGCTGCTCCTCGAGCGGCTCGCCGGTCCGCTCCGGCAGCCCCCAGGTCGCTGCGGCGGCGAGGACGAAGAAGCCGGCGAACACCCCGAACAGCAATCCGGTCCCGCCGCCGATGTCGAGGAGCACCGGCACCGACAGGGGTGCGAGCACCGACGCGATCCGGCCGAAGCCCGCGGCCCAGCCGGTGCCGGTGCCTCGCAGGACGGTCGGGTAGACCTCGGGGCTGATCGCGTAGAGCGCGCCCCAGGCGCCGAGGTTGAAGAAGGACAGCATCATGCCGAAGCCGATGATCTCGGTCGCCGAGTCCGCGGAGCCGAAGAGCATCGCGGAGACGGCCGACCCGGCGAGGAACAGCGACAGCGTCGCGCGGCGTCCCCACACCTCGACGAGCACGGCCGCGACGGCGTAGCCCGGGAGCTGGGCAAGGGTGATGATCAGCGTGTACTCGAAGGAGCGCACCAGGTCGAGGCCGGAGGCGACGAGCAGCGTCGGGATCCAGATGAACGCGCCGTAGTAGGCGAAGTTCACCCCGAACCAGACCACCCACAGCGAGGCTGTCCGCGTCCTCAGGCCGGAGGCCCACAGGGCGCCGGGACCGGGGACCTCGCGGGGCTTCCCGGCAGGCTCCGACGCGGGTGCCGGGGGCGATGTCACCCCGGCCGAGTCCTCGAAACGTCGTACGACGGACTCCGCCTCGTCGTACCGGCCGCGGCTCTCGAGGAACCGCACCGACTCGGGCAGGCCGTAGCGGACGACCACGGCGTACACCGCGGGCACGGCGCCGAGCGCGAACGCCCACCGCCAGCCGTCGTCGGACGCGGGCACCACGAAGTACCCGATCAGCGCGGCGAGCAGCCAGCCGACCGCCCAGAACGACTCCAGTGCGACGACCACCCGGCCCCGGATCCGGGCGGGCGCGAACTCGCTGACCAGGGTCGACGCGACCGGCAGCTCCGCACCGAGCCCGAGGCCGATGAGGAAGCGGAACACCAGCAGCGCAGCGACCGACCAGGACAGCGCGGCGGCGCCCGTGGCGAGGCCGTAGATGAGCAGGGTCAGCGCGAACACCTGGCGGCGCCCGACCCGGTCCGCGAGCAGGCCGCCGAGGCTGGCCCCGACCGCCATCCCGATGAACCCGATCGAGGCGATCCACGAGAGCGTCGTGGTGCCGAGGTCCCACTGCTGCGCGAGCGCTGCCATCACGAAGCTGATCAGGCCGACGTCCATCGCGTCGAGGGCCCAACCGGTGCCGGAGCCGAGCACGAGCCGGCGGTGCTGCGCGGTGAACGGCAGCCGGTCGAGGCGGTCGCTGCGGGTCAGCTGCGCGTCGCCGGCGGGGTGGTCGGTTCGGGGGTCCATGAGGACCGTTCTACCGTGTCCGACTCCGCGGTGCCCGGGACGGTCATCCGGAACGCCGCGCCGCCGCTGGGCGAGGCCCCTGCCCGGACCATCCCCCCGTGCCGCTCGGCGACCTGGCGGACGATCGCCAGCCCCAGGCCGGAGCCGGGCATGGAGCGTGACTCGGTGGACCGGTAGAAGCGGTCGAACACGTGCGGCAGGTCCTCCTCGGCGATGCCCGGCCCCTCGTCGGCCACCAGCAGGCTGCCGTCCGCGAGCTCCACGGTGACGGTGCCGAGCGGCGGGCTCCACTTGGCGGCGTTGTCGAGCAGGTTGGTCACCGCCCGCTCCAGAGCCGCCGGCTCGCCGGTGACCCACCACGGCGAGGTGTGTACGTCGAACTCCACGCCCGAGGCTCGCCGGCGGACCCGCTCGACCGCGCGGTCGACGATCTCCGCGAGGTCGACCGGCTCGACGGTCACCGGCAGCGGCTCGTCGCGGGCGAGCTCGACGAGGTCGCCGATCAGGGTGGTCATCTCCTCGATCTGGAACCGGACGTCGTCGAGGAGCTCGGCCCGGGACTCCGGGGAGAGCCCGCCGCGGCGGTCGGCCTGGACGAGCAGGTCGAGGTTCGTGCGGAGGCTGGTGAGCGGGGTGCGGAGCTCGTGGCCGGCGTCGGCCACCAGCTGGCGCTGGCGGTCTCGGGAGGCCGAGAGCGCGGCCAGCATCGCGTTGAACGCCGAGGCGAGGCGGGCGATCTCGTCGTTGCCCTCGACCGTGATCGGGTCGAGGCGCTCGGTGCGGGCGATGTCCTCGGCGGCAGCGGTGAGCCGGCGCACCGGTCTGAGGCCGTTGCGGGCGACCAGCCAGCCGGCCACCGTCGCGGCGAGCACACCGAGGAGCCCGAAGATCGTGAGCACCAGGCCGAGGCGTTCGAGGGTCTTCTCCGTCGGCTCGAGCGACTGGGCGAGGACCAGCGCGACGCCCGGCTCCTGGGTGGGCACGGCGACGACGCGGAACCGCGTGGAGTCGCTGGGAACGGTCCGGATCGACGAGCTGCTCTTCCCCTGGGCGACCGCGATCTCCGGCTCACCGAGGGCGAGGGTGGGACCGCGGTCCACGGTGGAGACCCGTAGCTCGCCGCGGGTGTCGATGAAGGCGATGCGCACGTCGGCGGCGCCGAGCGCCCACGAGGGGATGCGCTGGCTGGTCAGCGCGCTGAGCGCCTGGGTCCGAGCGGCAGCGGAGGCCCGTTCGAGGAGCGACTGGTCGAGGGTGGAGTACATCTGCATCCGCACGGTGGCGAAGCCGGCGAGCGCCACGATCGCGACCGCGAGCCCCACCGCCATGCCGGCGAGCACGGTGACCCGGCTGGCGAGGGACCGCCGGTAGTGCAGCGGGCCCATCAGGACTCCTTGAGCACGTAGCCGACCCCGCGGACGGTGTGGATCAGGCGGGGCTCACCCGCGGCCTCGGTCTTGCGGCGGAGGTACCCGACGTAGACCTCGAGCGAGTTGGCCGTCGTGGGGAAGTCGTAGCCCCAGACCTCCTCGAGGATGAACGACCGGTCGAGGACCCGGCGCGGCCGGCGGAGGAACATCTCGAGCAGGCTGAACTCGGTCCGGGTCAGGTCGATGGCCCGCCCCGCCCGTCGTACCTCTCGGGTGGCGGGGTTGAGGCTGAGGTCGGCGAAGGAGAGCGTCTCGGCCTCGGTGTCGTCGGCGGGCTGCGCCGGCTGGACCCGCCGCAGCAGCGCGCGCAGGCGGGCGAGCAGCTCCTCGAGTGCGAACGGCTTGGTGAGGTAGTCGTCCGCTCCGGCGTCCAGGCCCTCGACCCGGTCACCGACGGAGTCACGGGCGGTGAGGACCAGGATCGGCAGGTCGTTGCCGGCGGCGCGCAGCGCCCGGGTGGTCTCCAGGCCGTCGAGGCGCGGCATCATCACGTCGATGACCAGCGCGTCGGGGGTGCTCTGGCCGATCGCGGCGAGCGCCTCGGCGCCGTCCCCGGCGAGCGTGACCGTGTAGCCGTTGAACTCCAGGGACCGGCGCAGCGAGTCCCGGACGGACTGGTCGTCGTCGACCACCAGGATCCGGTGCTGCGGGGTCTCGGGCGCGCTCGTCACGCCCCCAAGCCTGCCACTCCGACCTGAGACGTGCCTGAAGGTCGGCTTTGTCTTCCCGACCCTTCTCCTAAGCAACCGGGTGGGCGTGCCGATGTACCGGTGAACAAGCCCGAGACAAGGATGTCCGCAGGGGGAGTCCATGACGGAACGACGCGCCGACCCGGCGCCTGCACGGCCGGCAGCGCTCGGCCTGCGCATGCAGCTCGTCGACGTCGTGAACCACGAGCTCCGGACTCCGCTCACCACGCTCCTCGGGCACGCCGAGCTGCTCCAGGACCTCGAGCTCCCCGAGCAGGCCCGGAGGTCGGTCGACTCGATCGTCGTCGCCGGCGAGCGGCTCCGGGACCTCGCCGACCGGGTCACCTCGATGGGCGAGCTCGACTGGCCGCCTGACTGAGACCACCCTCGCGGGCCAGGGACTCGGCCGAACGGTCACAACATCGGCATTCCGGACTCCGGGCCTCGCCGCCGACCTAGACTCCGCCGTATGTGGCCGGTGGGGGAACACGGGCTGGTGGGGACGCGCCCGGGTCGGCGCGTTGCGACCCATGCCCTGACCGCCCTCGGCTGGGCGGTCGGCCTCGGGGTCACGCTGCTGATCCTCGGCACCCCCTATCTCGTCTTCGGGTTCCACAGCCCGTCCCTGCACCTGGTGCTCGGCTCGATCGACGCCTGCGTCGCACTGCTCGTCTCCTACCTCGTCTACGGGCGCTTCGTCCGCAGCCGGCTGCTGCAGGACCTGCTCCTCGCGCAGGGGCTGTTCCTGCTCGCGCTCGCCGGGCTCGGCCTGGTGCTCTTCCTGCACCTGTTCGCCGGGACGGCCGAGGGTTCGCTGGACGTGTGGCTCCCGCTGGTCCTGCGCTCCCTCGGCGCGCTGTTGATCGCGCTGAGCGCGGTCGGCGGCGACCGTCGTACCGCCGACTCCACGCAACGATGGGGGCAGGCCGTGCCGTGGGTGCTGGTCGGGGTCGCCTTCGTGGTGCTCTGGCTCCTGCGGATGGACCTCCCGGCGGCGCTCGACGGCAGCCCGCCGGCGTCGGCGCAGCGACCGGTGATCACCGGCCACCCGCTGCTGCTCGCGGCGCAGGGGTTCGGCGCGGTCTGCTTCCTGGTCGCCTCGGTGGCGTTCACCGCCCGCGCCGCCCGCCGTCACGACGAGCTGCTGCGCTGGCTCGGCCCGGCCTGCGCGCTCGGTGGCTTCGCGCGGGTCAACTTCGTGCTGTTCCCGTCGCTGTACAGCGACTGGCTCTACACCGGCGACCTGCTGCGCACCGGGTCCTACCTGCTGCTGCTCGTCGGGGCCGCGCGGGAGATCAGCCAGTACTGGTCGGCACAGGCTCGGGTGGCCGTGCTCGAGGATCGGCGTCGCCTGGCCCGCGAGCTCCACGACGGGCTGGTCCAGGAGATCGCCTACATCCGCGCCGAGTCCCGCTCGCTCCCCGCCTCCACCGATCTCATCGTCTCCGCCTGCGACCGCGCCCTCGACGAGGCACGCGCCGCGGTGGACGCGCTCGGCCGTGCCGGCGACGAGCCGCTCGGGCAGCTGCTGCGGCGCGCCACGACGCAGGTGGCGGAGAGGTACGACGCACGCCTCGACGTCGAGGTCGACCACGGCGTCGACGCCGACGAGGAGCAACGGCACGCCCTGGTGCGGATCGCCCGCGAGGCCGTGTCGAACGCGATCCGGCACGGTCGCTCCGGCCGCGTCCGGGTGCGCCTGCTCCGGGACGCCTGGGGCCGTCGGCTCGTGGTGGAGGACGACGGACCTGGCTTCGACGTCGCCGCGGTGTCGGCCACGTCCACCGGGTACGGGTTGACCAGCATGCGCGAGAGGGCCCGTGCGCTGCCGGGCGAGATCGAGATCCGCTCGACTCCCGGAGGGGGGACGCAGGTGTGGGTGACGTGGTGAGCCCCTCGGGCGTTCCCGGGGCTCCGGTGCGGGTCGTCATGGCCGACGACCACGCCCGGTTGCGGGCCGTGATCCGGCGGGCACTGGAGGACGGCGGATGCCAGGTCCTGGGTGAGGCGGCGACGGCCGCCGAGGCGGTCGCGCTCACCGTCTCGGAGCAGCCCGACGTCGCGTTGCTCGACATCCACATGCCCGGCAGCGGGATCTTCGCGGCCTCCGAGATCTCCAGGCAGGTGCCGGACACCGCGATCGTGATGCTGACCCAGTCGGCCGAGGACGACGACCTCTTCGACTCGCTGCGGGCGGGTGCCGTCGGCTACCTGCTGAAGGACACGGACCCGGCCTCGCTGGCGGCGGCCCTGCGCGGCGTGCTGGCCGGTGAGGGCGCGATGTCGCCGAGGCTGGTCGCGAAGGTCATGGACCAGTTCCGTGCTCCGACGAAACGGCGCTTCGGGCGCTCGTCGCCGGCGGCGGCCAAGCTCAGCGCCCGCGAGTGGGAGGTCATGCAGCTCCTCAGCCAGGGCCTGTCGACCGACGAGGTCGCCGGGCGGCTGTTCGTCTCGCCGACGACGGTGCGGGTGCACGTCTCGACCGTGCTCAAGAAGCTGCGGGTCCAGGACCGGGAGAGCGCGTTCAGGTTGCTCCGCGGGGAGTAGGGATCCGTGGCGCCCTGGCCTGCGCGGCCAGCGCGGTGAGGGCGGCGATCAGCTCCCCGACCTCGTCGATCGTGAACTCCTGGGTGCCCATGAGCACGTAGGGCCCGTCCTGCTCACCGGTCGCCGGGTCGATCGTCGAGCACAGGCGCATCAGCGTGTTCCGCACGCACAGCTGGCCGCCGATGTGGACGTGGTCGTCCTCGCCCGTGTGGGTCCCGTGGCCGAGCTCGCACCAGGGAGGACAGGTCGGCGGGCGTGCGTCGTACTGCTGGGGCATGGCCGCTCCTCTCCGGGGTGTGCTCGGGTCGGGCTGAGGCGGGGAGCCCCGACGCGCGGATCTGTGCGTCGCGGCTCCCCTGACCAAGGGCGGCTGGTCGCGGCCGTCAGGCGACGCAGCCGCCGAGTGAGATCTGATCGTCGATGGCCTTGATCTGGTGCTGCAGGTCGCCGAGCTCGGACTCGAGGGCGGTCACCGTCGCAGTCTGCGCGGCGATGGCGTCCTTGTTGGCCTTCTTCTGAGCCCTGAGGTCACGGAGCCTGGCCTGCGCCGACGTGATCTCGGCGTCCAGGGCGACCAGCTCGGCCTGGAGTGCCTTGAGCTCGGCGTCGTAGGCGGTGATCTGCTCGTCGATACTCGCGAGCTGGGCGAGCAGGGGCGCCACTCGTCCCTGAAGGCTCAGGATCTCCTGCTCCTTGGCAGCGATCTGTCCGTTCAAGGTCAGGAGCTTGGCGACAAGCCCGTCCAGCTCGAGGTTCAGCGCCGTGATCTCCCTCGACTTCGCGGCGACTGCCTCCCTGGCCGAGGCGACCGCCGCGCGGAGAGCCGGGAGCTCGGCGTTGAGTGCGCTGATCTCCGACTTCTTCTCGGTGACGGCCTGCTCGGCGGCGGCGAAGGCAGTTCGTGCGTCGGCCAGGTCCTGCTGGCGAGCCGCGAGAACCTCCTGCTGCGTGGCGATCGCGGCCTGTGCCTCGAGGAGGTCACCTGACAGGGTGTCCACCTGCACCTGGAGGTCGGCGACCACCTTCTGCTGGTCGGCGACCTTCGCCTCCGCAGCGGTGACAGCAGCCTCGAGCGTGGAGACCTGCCCCTCGAGGGCATGGAGCTCGCTGGTCTTCGTGAGTACGGCCTGGTCGGCTTCCGCGACTGCTGACTCCAGGTCGGGGATCTCGGCCCTGAGGGTCTGGATCTCCGACTGCTTCGTGGCGACCGCTGCCTGGGCATCGGTGAGCGTCTGCTGCAGCGGAGCGGCCTGCTGCTGGAGGGCCGCGCTTTCTGCCTTCTTCGCCGACAGCTGTGCGTTGAGCGTGTCCACCTGGCTCTTCAGCGTGGCAAGGTCCCCCTGCAGACCGGAGATCACGGCCGTCTGGTCGGCGATCTCCGCCGTGACGGAGGCGAGCTCGGTCTGCTTGGCGTCCCGCTGCGCGATGAGGTCCCGCTTCTCCCTGCTGTTGCTGTTGGTGGGAAAAGCCGCGATCTGCGCGGTGAGCGAGGCGATCTCGGCCTCGAGGGCTGTCTTCTGCGCGGTCAGCGCGGTCAGCTCCTCCTGAGCAGAGCTCAGCTCCGCGGTCTTCTGGCTGATCTCGGCGTTCACCGTGCCGACCTGGGCCTCCAGCGCCTCGATCTCCCCGGCGAGACGCAGGACGGCTGCCTGGTTGGCGGCAACTGCCTCCTCCGCCGCCTGCTCGTCCTCGAGGAGGCCGGCGAGCTCGGTCTCCGCGGCGACAATGGCGGCCCGCTTCGACGCGAGCGACTCGGCGGCTTCCTGCGCGTCGGCCTGGAGCGCGATGAGCTCGGCCTCTGCGGCGGCGATGGCGTCGCGCTGGTCGGCGAGGGCGTCGAGGGCAGCCTGCGCGTCGGCCTCGGCGGTCTCGAGGACGGACCGGGCAGCCTCCAGGTCAGCCCTGGCGGCGTCCAGCTCTTGCTGGAGTGCCGTGCCGGCCGCCTCCAGCTGCCGGAGCTCCCCCTCCGCGGCGCTGACGGCGTCAGCGGCGGTGACCACGTCCGCGGCTGCGCGGTCCGCGGCCTCCTCGAGGTCCACGAGCCGTCCCTCGGCCGTCTGGATCTGTGTCTCCTTCGCGGAGAGGTCGTCGGCGGCCTTCTGGGCGGCCGACTGCAGGGCGCCGAGCTCGGTCTGGGCCGTGCTGATCTCGACCTCGAGCGCCTTGATCTCGGTGTCGACAGCGTCGGCCTGGTCGGACAGCGAGGCGACCTCCTCCCGGGCGCCGGCAAGCTGTTCCTCGAGGGTCGCCACCTCGGCCTCGATGCTCTGCTTCTGAGCCCCCAGGGACGCGAGAGCGGCCTCCGTCTCCGTGACCTCGGCCTCGACCTCGTGCGTCGCGGCTTCCAGCTCGCCGAGCCTCTCCTCGGTCGCCAGGAGCTCGAGGTCGAGCGCGACCTCCTCCGCCTCGATCTGCGCGATCTGCTGGTTCAGCCCGTCGATCTCGGTCCGGAGCGCCGTGGCCCGAGTGCTCAGCGCTGTCCGGTCGGCCTGAAGCTTCGCGATCAGCTCGGCGTTCTTCTTCGCGGCTGCCTTGAGGAGGTTCTCCTGGACCGTGCCGCGATGCGCCGTCTGGTTGACGACACCGTTGCAGACGCCGCCAGTCGTTACCGACGACGAGGTGGTCGCGGCGTGCGCGATGCCGATCGTGCCGACCAGGGACAGTGGTATGGCCGCGGTTACGGCCGCGAGCTTGCGTGCTCTCATGAGTGAAGGTTCCTTAGCTCGGGACAAGCGCCCGAGACCCCCTGTCACGAACGCACTTGCGACGTTAGGGACCGATTCGACGACCCATGAGCGGAATGGGCGTTCAATGACCTGAACGCCAGTTCGGCCCGGCGCAGCGGGCGGCGTTCAAACATCTGAACGCTAGGCCGTCGGGTGACGTGGATGGGCACGGGGGAGGACTTCCCATGGCGGGCTGTTTCTTCCCGGGGCCAGATCACCGTGGGGGGCGATCGTTTACCAGGGGACCCTGGTAAACGCTCAGAGGAGCGAGCGGGCGGCCTCGCCGGCGCGGGCGCCGTACCCGCCGCCGAACAACGCCGCGTGCACGAGCAGCGGGAACAGCTGGTGCAGTGCGACCCGGTCCTCCCAGCCGTCGGCGAGCGGGGTCTCGTCCTGGTACGCGTCGAGCACCCGCTGCAGCTGGGGCAGGCCGAACAGCGCGAGCATCGCGAGGTCGGTCTCCCGGTGCCCGCCGTACGCCGCGGGGTCGACGAGCCAGCCGTGGCCGTCCTGGCCCCACAGCACGTTGCCCGACCACAGGTCGCCGTGCAGCCGTGCGGGGGGTTCGGCGGGTCCGGCCAGGTCGGGGATCCGGCGGACCACGCCCTCGATCGACGCGGCATCGGCGGAGGACACCGCGCCGCGGTCCGAGGCGAGCTTGAGGTAGGGCAGGATCCGCCGGACCGCGAAGAACTCCGGCCAGGTGTCGGCGGGCTTGTTCGGAAGCGGCAGGGTGCCGATGTAGCCGTCCTCGTCACCGCCGAACGACGGTGCCCCCGCCTGGTGGGTCCGGGCCAGGGCTCGGCCGAGCTGCTCGGCGGCCTCGCCGGTCGGACGGCCGACCTCGACCCAGGACAGGATCAGGCAGTCGGGCTCGGCCGCGAGCACCGTTGGCACGGAGGCTCCGCCTGCCTCGCCGAGCCAGCGGAGGCCGCGGGCCTCGACGGCGAAGAAGTCGGCGGGCGCGTTGGGCCGCGTCTTGATCAGCGCCGACGAGCCGTCGGAGAGCCGCAGCCGCGTGGACGTGCAGATGTCGCCGCCCGCGACGGGCGTCGTGGCCACGACCGCCGCACCGAGCAGCGCCTCCGCCCGGGTTGCGATCGTGCCCATCCTCGCCATGTCAGGAGCCGCCCAGCTCCTGCTCCAGGGCCGCGACGATCGCGTCGGCGGTGCGCTCGACGGTCCGCAGCACGTGGGTGAACCCGTCGTCGCCCCCGTAGTACGGGTCGGGCACGTCGCGGTCGGCCTCGGTCGCCCTCGGGTCGAAGTCCCGGAACATCCGCAGCCGTCCCGGCTCGACGTCCGTCGCCAGGTCGGTCAGGTCGGCGTGGTTGCTCTCGTCCATCGCCAGCACGAGGTCGTGGTCGTCGTACCAGTGCGTCTCGAACTGCGCGGCGCGGTGCTGCGACCCGTCGTACCCGTGCGCCGCCAGCACCGAGGCGGCGCGACGGTCCATCGGCTCGCCGACGTGCCACCCGCCGGTGCCCGCGCTGGTCACCTCGACCCGGCTGTCGAGCCCGGCCCGCGCGATCTTCTCCGACAGCACCACCTCGCCGATCGGCGAGCGGCAGATGTTGCCGAGGCAGACGACGGCGATGCGGTACGGCGCACTGCCCGGGTGTCGCTTCGGCGGCAGGAGGTTCGCGGCTCGGGTCGTCACCGGCATCAGTCTCCGGACGGGAGGACGGCTTCGAGGATCCAGGTCGCGATCGTGATGATGATGCCCCCGAGCAACGCCGTCCAGAAGCCGTCGACGGTGAAGCCGAGGTCGAACAGGCCGGAGATCCAGTCGGTCAGCATGAGCATGAGGGCGTTGATGACGAGGAGGAACAGGCCCAGCGTCAGGAGGATGAACGGGATCGAGAACAGCTTGACGATCGGCTCGACGATGGCGTTGACGACCCCGAAGATCAGTGCGACGAGGATCAGCGTGACCGCCTCCTCGCTCGTGGACTCGCCGGCGACGTCGATCCCGTCGAGCAACCAGGCTGCGGCGGCCAGTGCGAGCGCGTTGACGACGACCCAGATCAAGAACCTCACGCGCTCGATACTGCCAGATCGGGCCATAAGAGGCCGAGGGACGACGCGTCAGCCCTCGTCCACCGGCAGGTGCAGCGCCTCGAGCATCGACGTCTCGGCGTGCGTCAGGTGGTGCTCGAGCTCGCGGGCGGCCCGCTCGACGTCGCCGGTCTCCAGCAGGGTGAGCAGGGTGCGGTGCGAGGCGACCTGCTCCGGCGCGTTGCGACGGATCCGGTCCACCTTGGCGAGCCCCAGCCGGATCTCGGCGTAGAGCGCGTCGGCGAGCGCGAGAAGGCGGGGCGACTCGGTCAGCCCGGCCAGCGACCGGTGGATCGCGAGGTGCGCCGCGGTCAGCTCGCTCGGGGTCGCCTCGGAGGTCGCGACCGCCTGGAAGTCCTCGACGGCCCGGTGGACGGCGTCGCGGGCCTCCTCGCTCGCCGCCCGCCACCGCCGTACCCCGGCAGCTTCGAGCACCGCCCGCGCCCGGCCCACATCGTGCACGGCCCCGGGGTCGAGCTCGGTGACGAAGACGCCGCGGTTCGGCTCGCGGGTGGCGAGACCCTCCGCGACCAGGACCGCGAGCGCCTCACGGATCGTCGAGCGGGAGACGCCCATCGCCTCGGCGAGCGCGATCTCGCGCAGCGGTGTGCCGGGGCCGACCTCCCCGTCGAAGAGCGCCCGGCGCAGCTCGTCGGCGACCCGGTCGACGGTGGAGGAGTGCTCGACGCTGAGCGTGGCGAACGGTCCGCCCCCCGGCTCGGTGTGGTCGCTCATCGCCTGCTCTCTCAACACGGTTCTCACGGGCACGACACGTGGCCACCACATTGTCCGACAAAAGTTGACGCGGCAAGCCCGGTCGACCACACTGAGGGATCGCCAGATTGTCAGACAATCGGGCAACGTGATCGAGAGGCGTGGACCCGGCCCGCGAGGAGTGGGCCGCTCCGCGCCTCGTCCCGGACGCAGAACGACGCAGAACGACGCAGAAACGACTCGGCAAGGGAGGCGAGAGAGATGGGCCAGCAGCTCGGCAAGCCACTGGACTGGGGCAAGCGCTACCTGATGGTGGAGCCCAACCACTTCCGCGTGGACTACGCGATCAACCCGTACATGGACGTCCACGACCAGCCCGACCACGTGCGCGCACGTGAGCAGTGGCTCGACCTGATCGCCGCCATCGAGGCCGCCGGCGGCGAGGTGGAGGTGCTCGAGCAGCGCCCCGACGCCCCCGACATGGTCTACGCGATGAACCTCGGGCTCGTCGTGAACAGCCCCGAGCGTGAGCGCGTGATGCTGTCGCACATGCGGTACGCCGAGCGGCGGATGGAGACCCTGACCGCCGCGCCGTGGTTCGACGAGGCCGGGTTCACCCCCTCCTACGTGGGACGCGACGGGGTCGGCCCGCACTTCGAGGCCGGCGACGCCTTCGCCTGGCGTGACGCGCTCGTCGTGGGCTACGGCCCGCGCACCGAGCACCTGGGGCTGAAGTACCTCGCGGTCGGGCTCGACATCCGGGTCCGCGGCCTTGAGGATCACGCACCCGGGGATGTACCACCTCGACCTGGCGTTCTGCCCGCTCGACGAGACCCGGGCGATGGTCTGCCCGTCCGCCTTCGACGAGGAGTCGGCCGCGGCCGCGCTCGCGATGGTGCCCGAGCCGCTGGTGCTCACCGAGGAGGAGGCGCTGACCTTCTGCGCCAACTCGATCGTCGTCGGCAAGACGGTGATCATGCCGACCTGCCCCGACCGGGTCCGGGCCCAGCTCGAGGAGTGGGGCTTCGAGATCGTGCTCGTGGACGTGAGTGAGTTCCACAAGGGCGGCGGGTCCATCCGCTGCCTGACCAACCCGATCGACGTACAGGCCGGGCGTGACCTGCCCGAGGTCAAGGGCGGCGCCGTCGTCCTTCCGTAGTTCAGCCGGGGGAACAAGGAACGGCCCGCGTCGGAGCTTCCGACGCGGGCCGTTTCCGTGCTCAGCGCCGCTGGTCGAGCCGGGCCATGACGTCGTCCACGATCTCCTGCACCGGGCGGGAGATGTCTGCCGTCATGCCGTCCTCGTCCTGCTCGAGCGGCTCCAGCGTCGCGAGCTGGGAGTCCAGCAGGGAGGCGGGCATGAAGTGCTCCCGACCGGCCATCCGCTCGAGAATGAGCGTCGGGGTCCCGACGAGGTGCACGAAGAACGTGTCCGGCGCCCCCTCGCGGAGAACGTCGCGGTAGGCACGGCGCAGCGCCGAACAGGTGACCACGGTCGGTCGCCCGGCCTCGGTGCGCTCGCGGGTCCAGTCCGCGAGGCTGCGCAGCCAGGGCCACCGGTCCTCGTCCGTCAGCGGGGTGCCGCTCGACATCTTCTCGATGTTCGCCCGGGGGTGGAAGTCGTCGCCCTCGGCGAAGTCCGCTCCGAGCCTGCCGGCCACGGGCTTCCCGACGGCGCTCTTGCCGGTGCCGGCGACGCCCATGAGCACCACGTGGTGGGTCACGTCGCGAGCCTAGAAGATGAACCAGAGCAGCAGGCTCAGCATGAAACGGCCCGCGCCGGTTGCTCCGACGCGGGCCGTCGCCCTTTGGCCGGCACCCGTTGGGAGGAAGCCCGAAGGCTCACGGGTGCCGACCAAGATCGTGTGTGGGTGGTGACCGGCCCCAGCGGAGCTGTCGCCCCGCCAGGACCGGCACTGTGGTCCCCCCACCTTGGCACCAAGGTGGTTCCAGGAGACCCGCTGGCGCTGGGCGCCGCGCGGATCACGCCTGGCCGAGACGAGTTCGATGACCCCCAACAGGTTGCCGGCTCGAAACCGCCCTGGTGCTCGGCTGCCGGTCCTCCAGACCCCCCCGGATACCGGCCGCCTTGCGTCTATCTTGGCTCTCTTTGCAACGAGATGCGAAGCCAAAACGGCCTCGGACCTACGAAACAGACATGAATAGTGACCTGGCGCCCTAGGGTCATGGCCCATCTGGGCCACTAGGGCTGAGCCGTTCGACTGAGTCTGCGGTAGATGTCCGACTTGCCGGACTTATGCCGGACTAGACCACCGGTAATCAGCGTGGTCGGCGACGCCCGTGGCGACGAGAACCGCCGGCCTTCCCGGTGCCGGAAATCGCCTCGTTCCCGGCGCTCGGCTCAGGCCTCGGAACCGGGCTGGTTGCGCCGGCTGACGAGCTTCGAGAGGTCCTTGACCGCGGACTCGGCAGGGGAGGCGGCGGCGCGGTTGGAGTCGGCCAGCTCGGCGAGCAGCTCCTGCCGGCGTACGGCGACCTCGCGGGGCGCGTCGACGCCGATGCGCACGACGTCGCCGCGGATCTCGAGGACGGTCACGACGACGTCGTCACCGATGACGATGCTGTCGCCGACGCGCCTGCTCAGCACAAGCATGGGGCCGCTCCCTGTCGCGAACGTGGACTAACCGTGGGGGTCAGTCTGCCTGGTTCACGACTCCGGTGCGTGATCGGGGACCAGCGGTGCGCGCAGGGAGAGGCGCACGTCGTCGAGGACGACCTGGGCGGCGAGGCGCTTCTTGTGGTTGACGACGACCGGTGCGAGCAGGTTCGCGGTCGCGTCCGAGAGGCCCTCTCCGAGGGTCACGATGACGAGCGCGAGCAGGTCCTCGGCGTCCTCCGCCTCGAGCAGCCCCGCGGTGGCGTCGTCGACCTCGGGCGCGTAGTCGGGAAAGAAGAGCACCGGGGGTACGACGACGAAGCGGAGCTCGGCGTCCTCCAGGGAACGGAGGTCGTAGATGGCGCCCTCCTCGTCGAGGGCGGCGAGGGCGAAGCGGCGGTGCTCGGGGAAGCCGAGCATGGGCCCGACCATCTCCAGCACCGGGATCTCCTCGGTGGTGGCGTCGCTCGTGGTGTCCGTCGAGGTGGTCCGCATGGGCGGCAGCTCCTTGGTCGCCGGGGTGCTCGGGCCGGTCGTGGTGGTCGCTCTCATTCCGGTCACCGCAGGAAGTCGAGGAGCGAGGGCTGGATGACACGGGCGGTCGCGCCGAGCGCCGCCTGGTAGGCGACCTCCTGCATCTGGAGGTCGACGATCGCCTTGGCGATGTCCACGTTCTCCACCTCCGACAGGGCCGCCTGCATGTCCAGCGTGGAGCTGTTCACCGAGGCCAGCGCCGACTCGACGCGACCATACCGGGTGCCCACGTCGGCCAGCTCGCTCAGCATCGTCTTCATCACCGCGTCGAGGTCGTCCAGCCGGCCGGCCGGGTTGGTGCCGTTACGAAGGTCGTCCGAGGCTGCCTTCAGGACCGCGAACAGGTCGGTGTTGTTGGCCGTGAACGCGTCGGGACCGACCGTGTTGATCGCGACCTCGACGCCGTTCCCGACGGTGCGCCTGATCTCGGACGGGGCGGGCTGCCCGATGTAGGCGCCCGTTGTCGTGTCGTAGGCGGTGCTGCCGGCCGTCGTACCGCCGAAGATCGGGCGGCCGAGGTGCTGGGTGTTGGCCAGCGACAGCATCGACTCGCGGATCTGGTCGAGCTCGGCGGCGAGCGCCTCGCGGGCCTGCGAGCCGGTCGCGCCGTTCGCCCCCTGGAGGATCAGGTCGCGGGCGCGGCGGGTGCCGTCGACCATCGAGGTGAGGGTGTTGTCGGTGCGGCCGAGCCACGCCAGGCCGTCCGAGGCGTTGCGCGCGTGCTGCGACGCGGCCGAGAGCTCCTCGCGCAGGCGCATCGCGGAGTTCGTGCCGGTCGGCGAGTCCGAGGGGCGGTTGATCTGGCGGCCGGTGGAGAGCTGCTCCTGCGAGCGCGCGAGGCGCCCTGCGCCGGTCTGCATGGCGGTGAGCGAACGCTCCACCATGAGCCGCTGGGTGATCCGGATGCTGCTCATCAGCGCGTCAGTCCTGTCCGGTTGATGAGGGTGTCGAGCACGGAGTCGAGCGTGGTGATCACCCGCGAGGCGCCTTCGTACGCACGCTGGGCGGCCAGCAGGTTCACCATCTCCTCGTCGATGTTGACCCCGGAGAGCGACTCCCGTGACGCGTCGACCTGGGCGGTCAGGACGCCCTGGTTCGCGGCCACGCGTCGAGCCGAGGAGACGGCAACGCCGAAGTCCGTGACGAGGCTGCGGTACGTCGGGCCGCCCAGCCCGGCCGTGGCGATGGCCGTGGCGACCGAGGCGTCGAGGCCGCCGAGGGTCGGGTCGGCGGTCGCGACGTCGGCGGGGTCGGTGACGAGCAGCTTCATGCCCGCGGCCGTGTAGGCGGCAGCGTTGGTGGTGGTGTCCTCGAAGAACAGCCCCGCGGTCGCCCCGGACGAGGTCTTCGCGCCGTTGTGCAGGCTGTTGATCCCGGTGACGAGCTCCTCGACGAAGGCGTCGAGCCGGCCGAGGTAGTCGGGAAGGTCGTTGACCAGTACGTCGTACACCCCGCCGAGCTCGCCGAGGAGCTTGGTCGCCGGCGCCACCGTGTCGTTGGGGGCGATCTCGGTCGCCGTCGGCCCGGCCACCGCGTCCGGGACGTCGACGAACACCCGGAGGACCGGCGTCCCGCTCAGGTCGCCGCCCTCGACGCGGATCGTCGACGCCGACGTGCCGTCCACGAGCTTCGCGCCGTTGAGCGTGACGGTGAACGCGGTGTCCTTCTCGTCGCTCACCACCGCGCCGGTGAGCTGGGAGAGGCGCAGCGCGAGCTGGTCGCGCTGGTCGAGCAGGGTGTTGGCGTCGGTGCCGGCGTTCTTGGCGGTGATCAGGGCGCCGTTCAGCTGTGCCAGGTCGGCGGCGATCATGTTGGCCTCTTCGACGACCGAGTCCAGGCGCGTGCGCTGGTCGGTCCACTCCGTGGAGACGGCGTCCGCCTGGGACTTGATCGCGGCCTCGAGCGTCTGCGCGCGACCGATCAGCTGGCTCTTCGCCGCCGCGTCGCCCGGGCTGTTGGCCACGTCGTGCCAGCCCTGCTTGAACGCGGAGAGCGCGGCCGCGATGCCGTCGTCGCTGGGCTCGCCGATCGTGGTCTCGAAACGGACCAGCGAGGCGGCGCGGGTGTCGAGGTAGGAGAGCGAGGAGTGCTCGGTGCGGGA
The DNA here is from genome assembly GCA_963700365.1 of uncultured Actinomycetota bacterium. Taxonomy (GTDB): domain Bacteria; phylum Actinomycetota; class Actinomycetes; order Propionibacteriales; family Nocardioidaceae; genus Nocardioides_C. The sequence continues at coordinate 499,225 of CAVOXG010000001.1, forward strand.
GCGGGCGTCGAGGAGCGGGTCGACCATGCGCTCGATGCCGCCGACCTCGACGCCACCGGACGTGCCGTTCCACGTCGACCACAGCGCCTGCACCGCCGGGGCGCCGGTCGCCTGAGCCACCGCCATGCGGCGGGTGTAGCCCTCGGTGTGGGCGTTGGCGACGTTGTTGCTCGCCACGTCCATCGCCACGCGGTTGTAGCGGAGCGCCGAGAGCGCGTTGCCGAACGACGAGAAGGTGCCGCTCATGGGTCAGATGCTCCTGTCGAGGAGGCTCGAGCGGCGCTCCGCCACGGCGACCCCGTCGGCGCCGTACGTGCTGGGCGGCTCGGACAGCGACGCGAGCGTCGCCTTCGCGGCCTGGTAGCCGGAGGTGAGGAGCTCCCGGTTGTTCTCGGCCATGGAGGTGATCTCCACGGTGACCGACGTGAAGGTCTCGCGGTGGTCGAGCCAGATGCTCTTCCAGGGCTCGTCGCTCCTGTCAGCGATGTCCTGGAGGCTTGGGTTCGGGCCGATGCCGAGCTCCATGGCGAGCGCGTCGGCCTCGACGGCGCGGAGGAGCTCGGTCTCGCGGATGGCGTCCAGCACCTCTTCGATCTCGCGCGCCGCCGGGGCGAGCCAGCGGGTGCGGCCGGTGGCCAGCACGAGCTGCTCGACCTCGAGCTTGAACAGCAGCGTCTCGAGAAGCTCACGCTCCCGCCAGAGGACGGCAGACAGGTCCTCCATCGACATGTTCTTTCCCTCCGGCGGTTGATGCGGTGTGCCCAGACGTATCGGCCGCGTCCCGGGGTTCCTTAGCAATGACGCCCAGAAGGGGGACACTGTGACACTTCGCTTGGTGCCGTCAACTAAATGGTCGGATCGGGTGAGATATGGCCGAGGCGCACTAGTCACTACGGGGCATATAGACCATATGGGCGGGTCATTTCGGGTCAAACAACTATTTTTACTGTCCGATTTGAGACGAACTATCCCCTGTGACCCCCCACACGCAGCTCCCCCCGGCGCGTGACGAATACGAAGCACTGGTCCATCAGGGCGTCCCCCTGGTCAGCCACATCGTCCGCGAAACCTTGACACGTCTGCCTGCCCACGTCTCTCGTGACGAGTTGATGTCGGCCGGCTACGCAGCCCTGGCCCAGGCGGCCAAGGCGTACGACGCCGAGCGCGGCGCAGGCTTCTTCGCCTACGCGTCGACGCGCATCCGCGGCGCCATCCTCGACGAGCTCCGCGGCATGGACTGGGCCAGCCGGTCCGTCCGACGCCGCGCCCGTCAGCTCGACGAGGCCCGTGAACGACTCGCCGTCAAGCTCGGCCACGCGCCAACAGATGCCGAGGTTGCGGAGGATCTCGGAATCTCGGCGGGCGAGCTCGCTGCCCACCGCGACGACGTCTCCCGCGCATCCGTGATGTCGCTCCAGGGATTCGACGACGGCGCGGTCGACGAGATGCTGCCGGCCTCGACGCTGACCCCCGAGGCAGTCATCGAGCGGCGCGAGCGCCTCGCCTTCCTGCACGACGCGGTGGCGACGCTCCCCGAGAAGCTCCGGGCCGTCGTCCAGGGCTACTTCTTCGCCGAGCGTCCGATGGCAGAGATCGCGGCCGAGCTCGGGGTGACCGAGTCCCGTGTCTCGCAGCTTCGTGCCGAGGCGGTCGCACTGCTCCGCGACGCGATCAACACGGCACTCGACCCGGAGCTCGTCGCCCCGGCGGCCCGTCCGAACGGCTGCGCCGCCCGTCGTCGCGAGGCCTACTTCGCCGAGGTCGCGTCGCACCGTTCCTACATGGCGCGGCTTTCTCCGACTTCTTTCGAAACTCGCACCGCATAAGTCCTCAGGTCGCTTTTCCAGCGGCCGATCAACGCTGCTGACGGACCAAGGACGGACCGTCAGTTTCGGCCCAAGAATTCAGGGAGGAATCATCATGGGTCTTCGTATCAACCAGAACATCGCGGCGATGAACTCGTACCGCAACCTGTCGGTCACCGACGGGCAGATGGCGAAGTCGCTGGAGAAGCTGTCGAGCGGTTTCCGCATCAACCGCGCGGCCGACGACGCTGCCGGCCTCGCGATCTCCGAGGGCCTGCGCTCGCAGATCGGTGGTCTCAAGGTCGCCGTCCGCAACACCCAGGACGGCGTCTCCGTCGTGCAGACCGCTGAAGGTGCGCTCACCGAGGTGCACGCCATCCTGCAGCGCATGCGCGACCTCGCAGTTCAGGCTGCGAACGGGATCGAACAGACCGACGACTCGCTGGCGGCACTCGACGACGGAGATCGACCCAGCTCAAGACGGAGCTCGACGCGCATCGCCGACACGACCGACGTTCAACGACGTCAAGCTTCTCGACGGGGACTTCAGCAAGCAGTTCCAGGTCGGTACGCCGCTGGGACACGTTCCAGGTCGGGATCACCTCGGGCGACTGCAGGACAGGGCTTCGCGACCGATCAGGGCGACGTCGATGCCGACCGGCGTGCACGACGACCGAGACGGTCAACGACATCGACCTGACCGTCGCCGCCGTCATCGATCGGTGACCGGCACCACGACGACGCGTCCAGCGCGGACGACGCGATTGGCATGCCTCGACGACGCTATCCAGCAGGTCTCCACGCCCGCGCGGACCTCGGTGCGTTGCAGAACCGGTTCGAGCACACCATCAACAACCTCAACGTCGCGGTCGAGAACCTGTCCGCGTCGGAGAGCCGGATCCGCGACACCGACATGGCGTCGGAGATGGTGAACTTCACCCGCGCGCAGATCCTGTCGCAGGCCGGCACCGCGATGCTCGCTCAGGCGAACCAGGCCCCGCAGGGCGTGCTTCGCCTCCTCCAGTGATGATCGTTCGTCACTGACCGCTTGACGGTGGAGGTCGGGACGCCGACCTCCACCGACACGCTCTTCCGGTGGGAGCGGGGTGAACGCACCCTCCCGCTCCCACCGGAAACCACCCGGCCCCTACCGGCCGACGCAGCACAGCTGATCGTCCGGAGAGGACTCGCAGATGGCCAACACCAGCATCGGCGGTCTCGTCAGCGGCCTCGACACCGCGACGATCATCAGCCAGCTCATGCAGCTCGAGGCTCGTCCGCAGACCATGCTCAAGAGCAAGGTCTCGACGGCGGAGCGCGCGGTCACCGCGATGCAGACCCTCAACGCCAAGCTGGCGGCCATCGGCACGAAGGCAAGCGACCTCGCCAAGCTCAGCAACTGGTCGCCGATGACCGCGACGAGCAGCAACGCCAAGGTCTCCGTCACCGCTTCCAGCACAGCAACCGCTGCAACTCTTTCGCTCACCGTCGATCAAGTGGCGACCAAGTCCACTCTCGACTTCGGCACCCACGCACTGACCGACAAGGTGCTCAGCGACGGTTCGAACCTCGTCTCCCTCACGCAGCCTGACGGCGCGACCGCCACGGTCGACACCAAGGACGGCACCGTCCAGGGCCTGGTGAACGCCATCAACAGCGGCGACTACGGGGCAACGGCCACTCTGCTCCAGGTCTCCTCCGGCGTCTACAAGCTCCAGATCACCGCGACGGTGGACGGCCCGAAGAGCATGTCGCTCGGCACCGCCAGCGAGCAGCACGGCCACGATGGCGATCACCGGCGCGCTCAGCCAAGGGCTGGTCGCCAAGATCATCGTCGGCACGGCCACGATCCAGTCCGACACCAACACGTTCACCGGCCTCATGCCCGGCGTGGACGTCACACTTGCGGCCGACGCTGCCAAGAACGACACGGCGACGATCACGATAGGGCGCGACACCCAGTCCCTGACCGACCGGGTCAAGGGCATGGTCGAGGTACTCAACGGCGCGCTCGACGAGACTCGCGAGCCTCACCAAGACCGGCGCAGATGCCAAGGACAGGGGTCTCCTCGCCGGCGACTCGACGCTGCGAGGTGTTCGGGACAAGCTGATCGAGTCCGTCACGCGAGGTGTCAACGGGGAGTCGCTCGCGACGTACGGCATCCAGGTCGATCGCTACGGCAAGCTGACCTTCGACGAGGCGAAGTTCAAGGCCGCCTACACCGCAGACCCGACCAAGACGTCGGACGATGTTCGCCGGAGCGGACGACGCGGCACCACGACCGACGGTTTCGCAGGCACGCTCCAGGCGTTGTCCAAGACCTTCAGCGACTCGATCGACGGCACCGTGAGCCTCAGTCCATCAAGAGCCGCCAGTCGGCGATCCGCGGCTGGGAGGACGACATCGCCGACTGGGACGTCCGTCTCGCAGCGCGCCAGACCACGCTCCAGCGCCAGTACACCGCCCTCGAGTCCGCGCTCGGCAAGCTGCAGAGCCAGGGCAACTGGCTCGCCGGCCAGATCGCTTCGCTTCCGCAGATGAGCTCGGGCTCGTAGGAGGACTGAGATGAACAACCCCCGCGCCGCCTACATGGGCCAGATGGTCAACACCGCGAACCCCCAACGCCTGCTGGTCATGCTCTACGACCGCCTCGTCCTCGACCTCCAGCGTGCGGTCGAGGCGCAGAAGACCGGCGACTTCGTCGCCGCCGGCCAGCAGTTGATGCACGCCCAGGAGATCGTGCTGGAGCTGAACTCGTCGCTGCGACTGGACGCTTGGGAGGGCGCCCAGCAGCTCGCGTCGATCTACACGTTCCTGCACACCGAGCTCGTCCGTGCCAACGTCGAGCGCAGCGTCGAGCTCACCGAGTCCTGCCTCGGCCTCGTCACCCCGCTCGCCGACGCCTGGCGCCAAGCGGCGCTCACCGCCGTAGCCGGCTGACCGCCATGGACGACGCGCACGCCCACGCACCCGAGGTCGACTGGGCCTCGGCGTGGGCGGCTGCGCTCGACGAGCTCGAGCTCAGCCTCGACGAGACCGAGCGCCTGCTCCACGGCGAAGCCCCCGCCGGTACGACGGCCGCACCATGGGCCCCGCCGGCCCTCGAGGGCCCGATGCCCGTCGACCTCCGTACCCGCGCCCTCGAGCTCCACCACCGCCAGCAGCAGCTGATCCGCGCCACCGCCGAGGCGGCCAACGCGGCAAAGAGGCAGCTGGAGCTCACTTCCCGCATGTCGACGAAGCGAGCCGAGCCGAGCCCGGTCTACCTCGACGTCACCGCCTGACGCGCTGACCGCCGCCGACCCGTCAATCCCGCAGCGACACGCCGCGAAAACAGCCGCGAAAGTGACGGGTCGGCGGAAAGGCGGGAAGCGCACGGGGGCGAGGGCAGAGAGCGGGGCCGTATCCGCGGCGGGTGACGGGAAGTGGTCAGTTGGGGCAGATTTTCGCGCCCGGACTGCACCGAAGTGACCAGTTCGCGCCGCAGGCGCCACGTGGGGGCAACGAAATGTCCGTTTTCCTCTCAGGTCCAGACCAGCGTGGCCGAATCAGTCTCGTGAGCAGGGATCGCTCACCCTTCGCCGACGGACCGGCAGCCCACGTACTCCTCAGGAGCTTCTGAGCATGCTGGTCTCTGCCACCGACTCCGTGGCCGCTGCGCTCGGCGGCGCGCTCGACGGTCTGGCCCTGCGGCAGCGGGTCGCCGCCGACAACATCGCCAACATGGACACGCCGGGCTTCACCGCGGCCACCGTCGACTTCGAGAGCTCGCTGCGGTCGGCCCTGGCCGACGGCGAGGTGGGCGCGGCGGACGTCGTACCGGCGACCGGGCTGTCGGCCGCACCGAAGGGCGCCAACGGCAACAACGTCGACCTGTCGAGCGAGACCATGACCGCGATGCAGTCGGTCTTCCAGTACCAGCTGCTGACCCGCGCCGTCGGTGACCGCTACTCGCTGATCACCACGGCGATCGGGGGCATGTGATGGCGCTCTTCGACCTGCTCGGCATCGCCCGCTCCAGCCTGACCACGCACCAGACCTGGCTCGACGCGCTCGGCCACAACATCGCCAACGTCAACACCGCCCGGCCCACCGACCAGGCGGCGTTCCAGGCGCAGTACGTCATCGCCGAGGCCGACAGCGCCGGGGGCGTCAACGTCGACGGCATCGCGCTCGGCGACCCCGAGGGCCGCATGGTCCACGACCCGAGCCACCCGCTCGCGGACGAGAACGGCTACGTCCGCATGCCCGACATCGACATGTCCAGCCAGATGAGCCAGCTGATCATGGCTCAGCGCGGCTTCCAGGCGCAGACCGCGGTGATCCGCAACGCGCAGGACGTGTACTCCTCCGCGCTCTCGATCGGACGCAACGCATGAGCATCCCCGCCATCGAGCCGCTGGCCGGTTTCACCCCGTTCGTCGCGCCCACGCTCGGCCCCACCGCGGGCGCCGCGGCCGGCACCGCGACGGCTCCGGTCGGTGCGCCGAGCCAGGACTTCGCCGCCATGCTCACCACGGGCATCGAGCGGCTCGAGGGCCTGCACGACCGCGCGGACTCCCTTGCGGTGCAGGCCGCGACCGGTGACCTGAGCCAGATCCACGACTACACGATCACGGCCACCGAGGCCGCGGTCAGCACCCAGCTGACGACCGCCGTGCGCAACAAGGCGCTCGAGGCGTTCCAGGAGATCATGAGGATCTCGATCTGATGCGCGACCAGATCTCCGGGCGCTTCGCGACGATCCAGCGCACGTTCAGCAGCTTCACCGCCGGGCAGAAGGCGGTCGTCGGCATCGGCGCCGTCGTCATCCTGTTCGCGGGCTTCTTCGTCTTCCGCTGGGCCGCCACCCCGTCGTACGCGCCGCTGTTCACCAACGTCGCGGCCGCCGACGCCTCCGCGATCGTCGAGGAGCTCGAGGCCTCCGGTACGCCGTACCAGCTCGCCGACGGCGGCAACACGATCCTCGTCCCGCGGGCCGACGTGTACGACGCACGCATCCGCCTGAGCGGGGAGGGCCTTCCGAGCGAGGGCTCGAGCGGCTACGCGATCCTCGACAAGCAGGACCTGTCCACGTCGCAGTTCCAGGAGCAGACCGGCTACAAGCGGGCCATGGAGGGCGAGCTCCAGGAGACCATCGAGGCGCTCGACGCCGTCGAGACCGCGGTCGTCCACCTCGCCCTGCCCCAGGAGGAGCTGTTCGCCGAGGAGGAGAAGCCGACCACGGCCTCGGTCCTCGTCGCGACCCGCCCCGGCGCCGACCTCGCCCCCGAGCAGGTCCAGGCCGTCGTCCACCTCGTCGCGTCCAGCATCGAGGGACTCGACCCGAAGCAGGTCACCGTCGCCGACTCCACCGGCGCCGTGCTCTCCACCTCCGGCGACGACTTCGACACCGTCGCCGACACGCGCTCGCAGCAGGTGAAGGCGTTCGAGGAGAAGATGAACGGCTCCGTGCAGGGGATGCTCGACAAGGTCCTCGGCAGCGGCAACACCGCGGTCACCGTCACCGCCGACCTGAACTTCGACAAGACCGTCACCAACACCAAGCGCTACTTCACCGACCCCGACGCGGTGCCGCTCTCCGACACCACGCTGACCGAGACCTACACCGCGCCCAACGCGCCCGGCATCGGCGGCGTCGTCGGCCCCGACGGGCAGCTCGACCCCAACGCCGGCCCGCGCGGCAACGGCGACGCGACGAACTACCGCAAGGAGCAGCGGACCTCCGACAACGCGGTCGGCGAGACCGTCGAGCAGCGCGAGGCCGCGCCCGGCACGGTGGACAGCCTGCATGTCGGCGTCGTCGTCGACGAGACCGCGGCCGGCGCCGTGACGCCGGCCGAGATCGAGTCGCTGCTCGCCTCCGGCCTCGGCATCGACACCGAGCGCGGCGACACCGTCGAGGTCACCACGATGCCGTTCGACCGTACGGCGGAGGAGGCGGCCGCCAAGGCGCTGGCCGCCGCCAAGGCAGCCGACGACCGGGCCGCCCTCATGGACCTCCTCAAGACCGCCGCGCTGATCCTCGTGATCGCCGGGCTGTTCCTCGCCGCGTGGCTGCGCAGCCGCAAGCGCGCCCGGATCCGCGACGAGGCCACCAGCTACGTGGTCGAGCAGATCCGCGCCCGCGACGCCCTCGACCACACCCAGGTCGTGCCGATCGCGCCGGCGGCCCCGGTGCTCGAGCTCGACCCGGCCGTCATCGACCAGGCGAACCTGCGGGCCGCCGCCCGCGACGAGATCGCCGCGATGGTCGAGCGGCAGCCCGAGGAGGTCGCCGCGCTGCTGCGCGGCTGGCTCGTGGACAGCAGGGGCTGACGATGACCGTTGCGACGATCGACGAGACCGGGATCCGCAAGGCCGCGATCCTGCTGGTGCAGCTGGGCCAGGAGAAGGCCGCGAAGGTGCTCAGCCACCTGCGCGAGTCCGAGGTCGAGGCCGTGTCCGCGGAGATCTCCCGGCTCGAGTCCCTCGGGGCCGACGAGACCGACGCGGTGATCACCGAGTTCCACCAGCTCGTCACCACCCGCGCCAACATCGCCAACGGCGGCCCCGACTTCGCGCGGGCCCTGCTCGAGGAGTCGCTCGGCCGCGAGAAGGCGAACTCCATCATGGACCGCCTCGCCGCCTCCGCCCGCGCGCTGCCGTTCCAGTTCCTGCACCGGGCCGACCCGCGCCAGCTGCTGTCGTTCATCTCCGGTGAGCACCCGCAGGTGATCGCGGTGATCCTCGCGCACATGCCGAGCGACCGGGCCACGCTGGTGCTCTCCGGCCTCGACCCCGAGCGCCAGGCCGACGTCGCGCACCGGATCGCGGTCATGGACCGGACCTCGCCGGAGGTGCTGCGTTCCCTCGAGGTGGCGCTCGAGCGGAAGACCTCGTCGGTGCTCCAGCCCAGCGACATCTCGTCCGTCGGCGGACTCGAGCCGCTCATCGACATCATCAACCGCTCCGACCGGGCCACCGAGCGCCTCATCGTCGAGGCCCTCGAGCAGCGCGACCCCGCGCTCGCCGAGGAGGTCAAGAGCCGGATGTTCATGTTCGAGGACATCGTGCTGCTCGACAACAAGGACATGCAGCTCGTGCTCCGCCAGATCGACACCGCCGACCTCGCGATGGCGCTCAAGGGCGTCAGCGAGGAGGTCCGCGAGAAGGTCACCACCAACATGTCCGAGCGGGCCGCCGAGAACCTCCTCGAGGAGGTCGAGCTCCTCGGCGCCGTCCTGCTCCGCCAGGTCGAGGAGGCGCAGGTCAACGTCATCCGCAAGATCCGCGAGCTCGAGGAGACCGGCGAGATCACCGTGAGGAGGGGCGCCGATGACGAGTACGTCGTCTGACGGGGTGGTCGCCCGCGACCTCCCGGCCGACACCCTCACCACGGCCGCCACCACCGCCGACCTGCGCCACGGCGCCTGGACCCGGCTCGGCTCCGGCGGCGCCCTGGGCGACGCGGTCACCGAGGCGATCCTCGGCGGCATCGCGGAGCGCTCCCACCAGGCCGCCCGGGCCCAGGGGTACGCCACCGGCTGGGCCGAGGGCCGCCGCGTCGCCCTCGCGCGCGCCGAGCAGGACGCCGAGGCGGTACGACGCACCGCGGAGGCCGACCGGGTGCGGCGCGACGCCGAGCACCGCGACGCCCTGGCCGCCCTCGACGCCGCCGTCGCGCAGCTCGAGCAGCGGACCGCCGCAGCCGTGGAGGAGCTCGCCGGCCACACCGTCGAGGTCGCTCTCGAGCTGACCCGGGCCATCCTCGGCCGGGAGGTCGCCACCGCCGCCGACCCGGGCGCCGACGCGCTGCGGCGCGCGATGGCCCTGGTCCCACCCCATGTCGACGTCACCGTGCGCCTGAACCCCGCCGACCGGGACACCCTGAACCCGGCGGCGGTCGAGGGCAGCACGGTGACGGTCGTCGGCGACCCGGCGCTCCAGCGCGGGGACGCCGTCGCGGAGACCGACGACACCTTCGTCGACGCCACCATCGCCGCCGCGTTCGAGCGGGTGCAGGAGGTGCTGGCCCGATGACGACGCTCGCCGCCCGCCTCGACCCGGGCCGCGTCAGCGCCGCGCGCGACGCCGCCCGGCCCCGCCGCCACGGCCGCCTCGTCGAGCTCAAGGGCCTGCACCTGCTCGCCCGCGGCATCGACCCGGCCGTCGGCGACCTCGTCGAGGTCCACGGCGACACCGGGCTGGTCCCCGCGGAGGTCGTCGCGAGCACCCCCGACGGCGTGGTGTGCATGCCGCTCGGCACGACCAACGGGCTGCGCCGCGGCGCCCCGGTCGCGAGCACCGGCGGACCCCTGACGATCCCGGTGGGCGCCGCCCTCCAGGGCCGGGTCCTCGACGGGCTCGGCCGGCCGATCGACGGCGGCCCGTCGCTGGGCCGGCTGCCGCTGGTCACCGTCGAGAACGACGCCCCGCCCGCCCTGTCCCGGTCTCGCGTGGACACCCAGGTCGGACTCGGCGTCCGCGCCCTCGACGCGCTCGTCCCCTGCGGCCGCGGTCAGCGGATGAGCATCATGGCCGGCTCCGGTGTCGGCAAGTCCACGCTGCTGTCGATGATCGCCCGCGGCACCGAGGCTGCCGTGTCGGTCATCGCGCTGGTCGGTGAGCGTGGCCGCGAGGTCCGCGAGTTCATCGAGAACGACCTCGGTCCCGAGGGCCTCGCCCGCTCCGTCGTCGTCGTCGCCACCTCGGACGCGCCGGCCGTCGTACGCCTGCGGGCCGCGTTCGTCGCCACCCGGATCGCCGAGTGGTTCCGCGACTCCGGGCAGGACGTCCTGCTGATGATGGACAGCCTCACCCGCGTCGCGATGGCGCAGCGTGAGATCGGCCTGTCCGCGGGCGAGCCGCCGACCACCCGCGGCTACCCGCCGAGCGTGTTCGGCATGCTGCCGCGGCTGCTCGAGCGCGGCGGCCCCGCCGCGGTCGGCAGCATCACCGGCCTCTACACCGTCCTCGTCGAGGGCGACGACCTGCAGGACCCGATCGGCGACACCGTCCGGTCGATCCTCGACGGCCACGTGGTGCTCTCACGGCGCCTGGCCACCGGCGGGCACTTCCCGAGCATCGACGTACTCGAGTCGATCTCCCGCGTCGCACCCGCCGTCACCGACGCCACCCAGCTCGCCGACGCGACCGCCCTGCGCCGACTCCTCGCCGCGCACCGCGACATCCGCGAGCTCGTCGAGATCGGCGCGTACGCCGCGGGCAGCGACCCCGACGCCGACCTGGCGCTCGCGCTGATGCCGCGGATCAACGACTTCCTGCGCCAGCGGCTCGACGCGCCGACCCCGACCGCCGACACCTGGGCGGCCCTGCACCAGATCGTGAGCACCTCATGAGCACCCTCCACGACCGCGGTCTGGTCGCGGTGCGCCGGGTCCGGGAGGCCCGCGAGCGGGACAGCCGGATCGGCCTCCAGCAGGCCCTCGCGGCCACCCGCGAGCGCGAGGCCGAGGCCTCCGTGCTCCGGGAACGGCTCGCCGCCGCGCCCGCCTTCGGCACCGGCACGGCCGACGAGTTCGTCGGCTACACCGTCCTGGTCCGTGCGCTCGCCGAGTCCGTCGCCGAGAAGGAGGAGGCGGTACGACGCAGCGCGACCGTCGCCGAGGAGGCCCGCCGTCGCTGGGGCCTGGACCGTCAGGCGGTCCGGACCGTCGAGCTGCTGCTCGAGCGTCGTGCGGAGGAGCGTCGCCAGGTCCGCGCACGCCGTGAGGCTGCCGACCTCGACGAGCTCGCCACCCAGGCCTGGCTCCGGGCGGTGACCGCATGAGCATCGCCGAGGTCACCAGCCGGATCGCCCAGATCCAGGGCCAGCTGTCGCAGCTCGCCCCGGCCGCCGCACCGGCCGGGCCCGCGCCACCACCTTCTCCACCGTGCTCGGCGCGGCCCAGGCCGGGCTCGCCGGGGACGCCACCTGGTCCACGAACGCGCTCGGCCCGGCGCTGAGCGCAACGGCGGCCCGCAGCCGTCGCAGGCACCGGCGCGGCCGGGGCCACCGCGGACGGCCTGGCGGTCGTCGAGGAGGCCAGGAAGTACCTCGGCATCCCGTACCTCTGGGGCGGCACCGACCCCCAGCAGGGTCTCGACTGCTCCGGCCTCGTGCAGCTGGTCTACAAGCAGTTCGGCATCGACCTGCCGCGCGTCTCCTACCAGCAGGCCACCGCCGGCCGGCCGGTCGCGAGCATGGCGGAGGCCCGGCCCGGCGACCTCCTCGCGTTCGACAGCCCGGTCGACCACATCGCGATCTACATCGGCGACGGCAAGATGATCGAGGCACCGCGCACCGGTCTCGACGTGCGGGTCATCGACGTGTACGAGACGCCCACCGCGATCCGGCGGGTCCTGCCGGACCAGCCGGTCGCCCCGTCGGAGCCGCGCGCACCGTCGCCGGCCCCTCGTCGCTCCCGGCCGGCACGCCGTACGCCTCCCTCTTCACCCAGGCCGGGCAGCGCCACGGGGTCAGCCCGACCCTGCTGGCCGCGGTCGCCAAGCAGGAGTCGGCGTTCGACGCCCGCGCGGTCAGCCCCGCCGGCGCCCAGGGCCTCATGCAGCTGATGCCCGCGACCGCAGCGGGCCTCGGCGTGGGCAACTCCTTCGACCCGGCGCAGGCCGTGGACGGCGCGGCGCGGCTGCTGAAGGACCTGCTCGGCGAGTTCGGCCGGGTCGACCTGGCCCTCGCCGCCTACAACGCGGGCCCCGGCGCGGTGAAGCGCTACGGCGGCATCCCGCCCTACCCCGAGACCCAGAAGTACGTCCCGGCCGTGCTGGCCCACAAGGCATCCCTGGAGCGCGCATGACGATCGCACCCGTGGCCGCGCCGTCGGCGCCGCCGGCCCCCGGTTCCCCGTCCTCGGGCGGGGGAGCGGCCGGCGAGTTCGACGCGCTCGTCCAGCAGCACCTCGCCCGCGACTCCGAGGAGTCGTCGGGCCAGTCGACCCCTGAGGCGAGACGGTCCTCCGCCGAGGAGACGCCGCGATCCTCGAGGCCGCCGTCCGCCCCGACCGCCGTCCGCTCCGACTCCCTCGCCGCCCTGCTCGCCGGCATGCTCGCGCCGGTGCCTCCGGCCCCCGGCGGTGCCGGTACGCGGACGCTGCCGGTGCCGGTACGGCGGACGCAGCCGGTGCCGACCCCGACGCGGCCGGCGCCGCGCCCACCGTCCCCACCCTTGGGGCATCGACCGGACCCGTCCTCGGCACCGGTCTCCCGGCCGGTGGACCCGGAGCATCCACGGGCGCCGGCCCGGCGGGTGCCTCGCCCGTCGGAGGCCGGCCCGTCGCCGGCGACAGCGCGGGACTCGTGCCCGGCGCGGTGGCCGCGACGCACCGGGCCGACACCCAGGCGATGGCTGGGCACCGGCGAACCGGGGACGAGCCCGGCCCCGGCGGTCGCCACCGGCGTGGACCTCACCGGTCTCCGCGGCCGGCGCACCCATCGTTGCGTCGGGCGACGCGGCGGCCGGCAACGCCGTGGTCGCCGGCGTGCCGGGCACGGGCCCGAGCTCCGCGGCCGTCGGCCCCGGCGGCGACGTGGGTCCCACCGTTGCCGACCCGGCGCGCGGGAACCCGGTCACCGACCAGGTCTTCGGCCAGGTGACCCGCCTGGTCAGCCGTGGTGACGGCATGCACCGGCTGACGCTGCGCCTGCACCCGGCCGACCTCGGCGAGGTGAAGGTCGTGATGACCGTCAGGGACGGCGTCGTCGACGTGACCCTGTCGGCCGGGGCGGCCGCCCGCGAGGCACTGCGCGACGGCTCACCGCAGCTCCGGTCGCTGCTCGAGCTCGCCGGCGCGACGACCGGGCAGCTCGTCGTACGCGAGCTCGCCTCGACCGGATCCCTGGCGGCTGCCGCCAACCCGCAGACCGGCAACCCGTCCGGTCAGCACCCAGGACAGGCCGGCCCGGGCAACGAGCAGGAGGGCTCGTTCGCCCCGGGCACGGCCGAAGACAACACCGACAGCCGACCCGGCAGCAGAGACTCCGACGCTGGCGGTTCGGCCGGGACGCAGCGCGGCACGGCGGGCGAGGCCCGGTTCGTGGCAGGCCCCGACCTGACCGGCCGGCACCCCGCCGGCAACCCGAACCCACTCACCTTGCCCCGACTCGACCTCGACCTCTAGGAGCCCTTCGATGATCACTCCGCTCAGCCCGGCGCTCGGCGGCACCGCCCAGCCCACCGCGGCCACGGCCTCCGCGACGCAGATCGACCGGGACATGTTCTTGAAGCTCATGGTCACCCAGCTCAAGAACCAGGACCCGATGAACCCGACCGACTCGGCCGAGTTCCTCGCCCAGACCGCGCAGTTCACCTCGCTCGAGAAGCTCGAGGAGGTGGCCGACCAGTCGGCGCAGGCGTACTCCGCGCAGATGGCCTTCGGTGCCAGCAGCCTCGTCGGCCGGACCGTCACCTACGCCGACGCCGACGGCAACGAGCTCAGCGGCACGGTCTCCTCGGTCCGCTTCGGCCCGACCGGCCCGGTGCTCGGCGTCGGTGACGCCGAGGTCGCCCTCGACAAGGTCACCGCCGTCGAGGCGGCAGCCGCACCGGCCACCACCACCGACACCGCCCAGGCCTGACCGCTCCGCATCCACCCCCCACGATCCACCGGGCACCCCCCGCCCGGCCCCCGAAAGGAACCCGACATGCTCCGCTCTCTCTTCGCCGGCATCAGCGGCCTCCGCTCCAACCAGACCATGCTCGACGTCGTCGGCAACAACATCGCCAACGCGAACACCGCCGGCTTCAAGGGCAGCAACGTGGTCTTCCAGGACACGCTCAGCCAGATGCTCACCGGTGCCGGTGCACCCGTCGCCGGCCCCCCGGCCCAGGGTGGTACCAACCCGATCCAGATCGGCCTCGGCGTCTCCGTCGGCGGGACCACCACGAACTTCGGTCAGGGGTCCGCCCAGGTCACCGGCCGGGCCACCGACCTGATGATCCAGGGCGACGGCTTCTTCGCGGTCCGACGCGGACAGGAGACTCTCTACACGCGCGCCGGCGCGTTCAACTTCGACTCCGACGGCAACCTGGTCACCCTCGACGGCGACCTCGTGCTCGGCGCGGTCGGCGCCGGTGGTGTCACGGCGGGCAACGACCCGAACGCCCTCGACGCGATCAAGATCGACTTCCAGACGCTCGGGGTGGAGTCCTACTCCATCGGCGGCGACGGCAAGATCACCGGCATCGTCAACGGCACGAAGCAGGACCTGGGCCAGGTCGCGATCGCCAACTTCGTGAACCCCGAGGGCCTCGAGCGGGCCGGCGACACCGCGTTCCGCGAGAGCGCGAACTCCGGCGACGTCCAGATCCTCGCCGCGGGCGACGGTGGCGCGGGCAAGATCATGGGCGGCGCGCTCGAGATGTCGAACGTCGACCTCGCCCAGGAGTTCACCAACCTGATCATCGCCCAGCGCGGCTTCCAGGCCACCTCGCGCGTGATCACCACCTCGGACTCGGTGCTCGAGGAGCTCGTCAACATCAAGCGCTGACCGTCGGGCGGGGCGCGGACGGGAAGTGGTCACTAGTTGCAGTTCCGCCAGCACTGGAACTGCAACTGGTGACCACTTCTCGCGGTCCACCCGGCCCCCGGCACCGGGGCATGCCGCGACCGGCACTCGGCCCCGGCGCCGGTACCCGCGACCGTCGGCGACCCGTCAATCGTGCTGCGACACGCCGCGAAAACTGCCGCGGAACTGACGGGTCGCCGGACGGGGGACAAGCGGGCAGCGAACCTCTCAGGTCGGGGACGGCCCCGCCGATTCAACTTCATGCAGGGCCACGGACGGCCCTGTTCTCCACGGCACAAGGATGGTGCGCAGATGGTCCCGCTTACGCGTCTCACCGGTATGCCGTTCGCCCTCAACCCCGACCTGATCGAGAGGGTGGACGAGACCCCGGACACGGTGATCACCCTCGTCGACGGCACGAAGTACCTCGTGCGGGAGTCGCTCGAGGACGTCGTCGCCGCGATCATGGACTACCGCGCCCGCCTGCTCGCCGCGGCCGGACAGTTCGAGTCCTCCCGCACCCACGACGAGCGCTCCGTGGTCCGCCGCAACCGGCTCTCCGCCGTGCCCGGACCCGACGACGTGCCGCACGACCCGCCGCTGCGGGAGGGCTGATGGACCGCGCGACCCCCATCGGCATCGGCCTGGGGATGGGCGCCATCATCGTGGCGAACATGATGGAGGGCGGCAGCCCGATGTCGCTGCTCCTCCTCCCGCCGATGCTCCTGGTCTTCGGTGGCACGATCGGTGCCGCCCTCGCCGGCGGCACGATGGCCGACGGCAAGCACGCCGTGCACTCCCTCAAGCGCGCGATGGTCTGGAAGCAGCAGTCGCCCGCCGAGCTCGTGCCCGTCTGCGTCTCGCTGGCCGACAAGGCCCGCCGCGAGGGCCTGCTCATGCTGGAGGAGGCGGTCAAGGACGTCGACGACGACTTCCTCAAGCGCGGTGTCGCGCTGGCCGTCGACGGCACCGACCCCGAGGAGCTCCGCGAGATCCTCGAGGCCGAGCTCCACGCCAAGCGCCTCGCCGACAAGCACTCGGCGAAGTTCTTCAACGCGATGGGCGGCTACGCCCCGACGATCGGCATCATCGGCACCGTCATGGGCCTGGTGCACGTGCTCGAGAACCTCTCCGAGCCCGACAAGCTCGGCCACCTCATCGCGGGCGCCTTCATCGCGACCCTGTGGGGCGTGCTCTCGGCCAACATCATGTGGCTGCCCATCGGCAGCCGGCTGACCCGGATCGGCGAGCTCGAGGCCTCCCGCATGGAGCTCGTGATCGAGGGCGTGATGGCGATCCAGGCCGGCAGCAACCCCCGCGTCGTGGCCCAGCGCCTCCGCTCGCTGCTGCCCGAGGCCGACCGCGACCTCGAGGCGAAGGCGGCCTGACATGTCCACCAAGCGACGCCGCCGGGTGATGGAGGAGGAGCACGAGAACCACGAGCGGTGGCTGATCACCTACGCCGACATGATCACCCTGCTGATGGTGCTGTTCATCGTGCTGTTCGCGATCAGCCAGGTCGACCAGAAGCGGTTCGAGATGCTCAAGGAAGGGATGGCGGCCGGCTTCGGTCACACGTCCTCGCCGTTCCAGGGCTCCGAGGCGGTCATGCCCGAGCCCGGCACCCAGCCGATGTCGCCGGTGCAGCCGATGAGCATGGAGGGCCCGCAGCCGGCGAACGCCGAGCAGCTCTCCCGGTCGGTCGCCGCCCAGGACGACAGCGCGGACAGGTACGCCCGGGCGGCCGCGGAGGTCGAGCGGCTCGACGCGCTGCGCCGCCGGATCGACAAGGCGCTCGAGCGGCACGGCCTGCGCCAGGACGTGCGCATGAAGATCGACAGCCGGGGTCTCACGGTCAGCCTGGTCTCCAAGCACATCGTGTTCGCCCCGAACGTGGCCGACCTGACCCCCCGGGGCAGACGGGTCCTCGACGTGCTCGGCCCGGTCCTGGGTGACGTCCCCGACAAGCTCGACATCGACGGCCACACCAACCAGGTGAAGGTGAAGCCGAAGTACTACGCGACCGACTGGGACCTCTCCGCCGCCCGCGCGGTGACGGTGCTGCGCTACCTCAACGAGCGCAAGGGCATCGAGGGGAGCCGGCTGTCGGCGGTCGCGTTCGGCCACGAGAAGCCGCTGATCGACCCGAGCCACCCCCAGTCACAGATGTTGAACAAGCGGGTCGACGTGGTCGTCGTCTCCGGCGCCGACGAGGCCACCCGCGCGTTGTTCGAGACGGTCCTGGCGGACCGCGCCTAGAGGAGAGCTGACATGAGCGTGATGGACACGAGTACGGCGGACGCCGACACCGTCCCGGAGAAGAAGAGCAAGAAGACGCTCCTGGTGGTGGCGGTGCTCGTGCTCGCCGTCGCCGGGGCGGCCTGGTGGTTCATGATCCGCCCGGCCGGGGCCGACGAGGCGCCGGTGCCCGGCGAGGTGCTCCAGCTCGAGCCGATCCAGGTCAACCTCGAGGGCGGCCACTACCTCAAGATCGGGATCGCCCTCCAGGCGGTCGAGGGCGCCGAGCACGTCGAGGGCAGCAGGGCGCTCGACGCGACGATCGAGCTGTTCTCCGGCGCGTCGATGGCCGACCTCGCCGACAAGAAGAAGCGCGACCACCTGAAGGAGGTCCTCGTCGAGGAGCTCGACCACCGCTACCACGGCGAGGTGATGGAGGTGTACTTCACCGATTTCGTGACCCAGTGAGCACAGGGCCGGCGCAGCGCGGCCCGACGATTCTGCTCAGGTCCGGACCGGAGACGCCGATACGGCCTTCGTGACCGTCTCCTCCTCCGCACGCCCACCCCGTGTGATCGCGTCCTCCGCGCACGGGGGACGTCGGCCTGCCCGCACGGAGCCGGTCCTCTACGACTTCCGGCGACCGGTGAAGCTGTCGCGCGAGAACTCGCGGATGCTGCAGATCGCGTTCGAGACCTACGCGCGCCAGGTCACGACGGTGATGACCTCCGCGCTCCGGTCGGTGTGCCAGTTCACCCTGATCTCCGGGGAGCAGCTGACCTACGCGGAGTACATCGAGACGCTGGCCGACCCGTCGTACCTCACGATCTTCTCCCTCGACCCGATCCAGCAGCCGGCGGTGCTCCACATGCCGATGGCGGCGACGATGAGCGCGGTGGACCACCTGCTCGGCGGTCCGGGCACGGGCGCCCAGCCGGAGCGGCCGCTGACCGACCTCGAGAGCGCCGTGGTCGGCGGGCTCTTCGAGCGCCTGGTCGCCGAGGTCCGTTACGCGTTCGCGTCCCTGGTCGAGGTGAACCCGGTGATCACCGGCGTCGAGTACAGCCCGCAGCTCGCCCAGGTCGCCGCCTCCTCCGACGCGATGGTGGTCGCCAGGTTCCTGCTCCAGCACGGCGACGCCGAGCACGAGGTCACCCTCTGCCTGTCCTTCAACGGCCTGCTGCCGTACCTCAACGCGACCGCCTCCGACGTGGTCAGCGACCGGGACCTCGCCAAGCGGCAGGAGGCCACGGCCCGCCTCGCCGCAGGGTTCCAGGACGTCCCGGTCGAGGTCGGCGTCCGCTTCCGGGCGACCACCGCCGACCCCGTCGAGCTCTCGGCCCTCGCGGTCGGCGACGTGATCCGCCTGCGCCACCCGGCGGAGGCGCCCCTCGACGTGACCGCCGCCGACGTCGTCTTCGCCCATGCCACTCCCGGCAGCCACGGCCAGCGCCTGGCCTGCCTCATCGTCGCGACACCCCACCAGGAGAGCTGATGTCTCGCACCACCAAGTCCTCGACCACGGCCACCGACGGCCTCCACGAGAACGCGGTCCGCGCCGCCGAGGCGATCGTCACCCTGCTCCCCGCGACCAGCGACCTCGCCGTCGGTGCGGCCCAGCCGCCCGCGCTGGTCGACGCCTCCGCGTGGGCCGGAGCCGCCGTCGCGCCCCTGGCCGGCAGCAAGGACGGCATGGTCGGTGTGCTCGTCGACGCCGAGCTGGTCGCCGCCCTGGCCGAGTCCCCGATGGGCCCGCTCGAGCTCGGTGCCGCGGTGCAGCCCTCGCTCGACGCCGCCGCGGCCGCCCTCGGTACGACGGCCGGGGCCGGCCGGACCGTGGACGCCGCCGACCTCGCCGCCACCCTCGCCGCCGCCACCGTCGCGGTGCCCCTCGTCTCGGGTGGCACGACCGCCGCGGTGCTCCTGGTCACCGCACCGGCCGCCCCGGTCGTGGCCGCGCCGGCCCCGGCGGTCAGCGGCAACGTCGCCCGCCCCGGCATCGAGCTGCTGCACGGCGTCGCGATGGACGTCACCGTCGAGCTCGGACGGACCCGACTCTCGGTCCGCGAGCTCCTGGCGCTCACGCCGGGCGACGTCATCGAGCTCGACCGCGCCGCCGGCAGCCCGGCCGACCTGCTCGTGAACGGCCGGCTGATCGCCCGCGGCGAGGTCGTCGTGGTCGACGAGAACTTCGCGCTCCGCGTCACCGAGATCGTCGCGAACGCCGCCGCGAGCTGACGTGGTCGAGCTCGTCATCAGGGTCGTCTTCTCCCTGTCCGTCATCCTCGGCCTGCTCTGGTTCGTCGCGCGCACCAGCAACAGGCGCTTCGGCGGCGCCGCCCGGTCGATGGTGCGGGTCGTCGCCCGCCAGCCGCTGGCCCGCAGCGCCTCGCTGGCGGTCGTCGAGGTCGGCGACCGGGTGCTGGTCGTCGGGGTGAGCGAGAACGGCGTCAGCCTGCTCACCGAGATGGACCCTTCCGAGCTCCCCGTCGAGGCCACCACGCCCGTCCGGCACCAGGACTCCGAGGCCGCCGCAGCCGCGCTCGGAACGGACTGGGCGGTCGGCTCCGTCCCCGGCGCGCGTCGCGCCACCGCGTCCCCGAGCCTCGCCGGCTCCGTGCTCTCCACCCAGACCTGGCGCCAGGCCTGGGCCGCCGCGACCAGCAGGGGCGGCGGAAGCGGTGACTGACCTCCTCCACGTGACGGGCTCGGGGCGTCCGTCGAGGAACCCTCGCCGCATCGGCCGGCTGGTCGGTGTGCTCGCCGCTGTCCTGGTCCTGCTCGGCCTCGGAGCGGGTACGTCGACCGCGGTCGCCGCGCCTTCGACGCCGACGGCCGGTGTGGCCCCGGGCCGCAGCGCGTCGTACGGCCGGTCGTCGCGGCGGCGAGCCCGTCGTACTCCGGGCTCGTCGTGGCAGCACCCGCACCGGAGCCCGGTCCGCAGGGCCCGCGCGGCCCGCAGGGGACCGACGGCGGCGACGTGACCGTCGAGTTCGACGACCTCACCGACAAGCCGAGCACCCCGGTGCTCGTGCTGCTCGGCCTCACGCTGCTCTCGCTGGTCCCGGCGATCCTGCTGACCACCACCAGCTTCACCAAGATCCTCGTGGTCCTCGGCCTGACCCGGAACGCCCTCGGTCTGCAGCAGATCCCGCCGAACCAGGTGCTCGCCGGGCTCGCGCTGTTCCTGAGCCTGTTCATCATGTCGCCGGTGCTCGGCGAGATGAACGACCTCGGCCTGCAGCCCTACCTCGACGGGGACAAGTCGCAGAGCCAGGCCTGGGACGACGGCATCGAGCCGCTGCGCGACTTCATGCTCGGCCAGACCGGCGACTCCGAGCTCGCGCTGCTGACCGAGGTCGCCGACCGGCCCCGGCCGGAGACGCGTGACGACGTGGCGATGTCGACGCTGGTGCCGGCGTTCATCCTCAGCGAGCTGAAGCAGGCCTTCATCATCGGCTTCGTCATCTTCATCCCGTTCCTGGTGATCGACATCGTGGTCAGCGCGGCCCTGATGTCGCTGGGCATGATGATGATGCCGCCGGTGATGGTGTCGCTGCCGTTCAAGCTGCTGCTGTTCGTGATGGTCGACGGCTGGGGGCTGATCATCAGGTCCCTCGTGCAGAGCTACGGGACCGGGTGAGGCGGCCATGAGCGACAGCACCGTCCTCGACATCGCCCTGCAGACCATGCTGGTGGCGTTCAAGCTCTCCTTGCCGATCCTCCTTCCTGCGCTGGTGATCGGCTTCGCGATCTCGCTGGTCCAGTCGATGACGCAGATCCAGGAGTTCACGCTCGCGTTCGTGCCGAAGCTGATCGGCGTGGGCATCGCCCTGCTGATCTCGGGGAACTGGATGCTGCACACGCTGGTGGCGTTCACCCAGGACCTGTTCGAGCGCATCCCGTCCATGCTGGGCTGACCGATGACGATCACCCTGTCCGGGGAGCCGTTCATCGCCTACGTCCTGGCCGGGATCCGCGTCCTGGCCTGGCTGATGATCGTCCCGCCGTTCTCCTCGCGCGCGGTCCCGGCGACGGCCAAGGCGCTGCTCGCCGTCGGCCTCGCCCTGGCGGTCGCACCGACGCTCGGGATGACGTCGGTGCCGCAGGACGGGATGGAGCTCGCCGGCTTCGCGGTGCAGGAGGCCCTGCTGGGGGCGACGATGGGGTTCGCGACGTTCCTGCTGTTCGCCGCGGTCCAGGCCGCCGGTGACCTGATCGACGTCTTCGGCGGCTTCAGCCTGGCGATGGCCTTCGACCCGCTGTCGTTCCACCAGAACTCGGTGTTCGGGAAGCTCTACTACATGCTGGCGATGATGCTGCTCTTCGCCACCGACGCGCATCTCCTCGTCATCGGCGGGCTGCTGCGCACCTTCGAGCAGATGCCGGTCGGGACGCTGTGGCAGGTCGGCGACGTCACCCAGGTGATCACCGCGGCCTTCGGGGTCTTCTTCACCTCCGCGGTGCAGATCGCCCTCCCGCTGATCGGCGTCCTGTTCGTCGCCGACCTCGGTCTCGCGCTGCTCACGAAGGTCGCGCCGCAGCTGAACGCGATCGGCATCATGTTCCCCGCCAAGATCGGTCTGACCCTGCTGATCGTCGGGCTGTCCTTCCCGGTCCTCCCGCAGGCCGTCGAGCGCCTCGTCGAGGCGGCGAGCGACGCGATGGGCGCGATCGGATGAGCAGCGGCGAGGAGAAGACAGAGAAGCCCACTCCGAAGAAGGTCAAGGAGAACCGCAAGGAGGGGAAGGTCCCGCGCACCCAGGAGCTCGGGTCGTGGGGCGCGCTGCTGGTGGTCGCCCTGCTGCTGTCGTGGCTGGTCGGCAACGGCACCGACCGGATCCGCGAGCTCATGCTGCGCTCGCTGGCCCTGGTCGAGGACCCGGACCCGGCCAAGGTGCTCGCGCTGCTGCGCGAAGGCACGGTCACCGGCCTGCTCATCGCGCTCGCGCTGGGCTTCGGCGTCATGGTCGTCTCCGTCGCCGGCGGTGCGGCGCAGGGCGGCATCTTCTTCGCGACCAAGTCGCTGAAGCCCAAGTGGTCCAAGCTGAACCCGATCCAGGGCGCGAAGCGGATCTTCGGCGCGCAGGCGTGGTGGGAGGGCGCGAAGCTGCTGCTGAAGAGCTCGGTCGTCGGCCTGCTCGTGTGGCGGGCCGTGCAGGAGCTGATGCCGTTGCTCGGCGGGCTGGTGCCGATGAACGTCGCGCTGGACATGGCCGCGGAGACCGCGACCGGGCTGATGCGGGACGTCGCGGTGGCGGGCCTCGTCGCGGCCGCGGCCGACTACGCCTTCCAGCGCCGCAAGATGGGCAAGCAGACGCGGATGACCAAGAAGGAGATCCGCGACGAGCACAAGATGACCGAGGGTGACCCGCTCGTGAAGAGCGCGATCCGCTCCCGCCAGCTCGCCGCCGCCCGGAACCGGATGATGGCCGACGTCCCCCAGGCCGACGTGGTGCTCGTGAACCCGGTGCACGTCGCCGTCGCGCTCCGGTACGAGTCCTCCCGGGGCACCCCCCGGGTGGTCGCGAAGGGCGCCGGCGCGGTGGCCGCCCGGATCCGCGCGGTGGCCGACGAGAACCGGGTGCCGATGGTCGAGGACGTCCCGCTCGCCCGCGCCCTGCACGCGAGCTGCGAGGTCGGCCAGGAGATCCCGCCGGAGCTGTACCACGCGGTCGCCCAGGTGCTCGCGTTCGTGCTCAGCCGCAAGGCCAAGGGCGTCGCCGCGGGCCGGCACCGCTCACCGCGCACCGACGCCTCCCTCCCCGCCGTCGACCCCCGCGAGCGCCGCGCCGCCCGCCGTCGAGCCACCCCCACCCCCGACCCCCTGACCCACCCACCCCACCACCCCTGACCCACCCACCCCTCTTCCGCCGACCCGTCACTTCTGGGGCTGTTTTTGCGGCGTGTCGCTGCGAAAGTGACGGGTCGGCGGGCCGCGGGACGCCGCGGGAAGACCCGGACTCCTCAGGTGAGCCCGCACCCGGCCGATAGGACCCTCGCCAGGACGGCAGCCTCGACGCACCACGGACGGTGCCCGGAACACGTACGTGCGTGAAAGGCAGTCCTAGTGCACAAGCGAATCAGCCAGGTCGGCGTGCCGATCGCGGTCGTGGCCGTCGTGGTCATGCTCGTCGTACCGCTCCCGGCGCTCGTCCTGGACATGCTGATCGCGGTCAACATCACGGCGGCGCTGCTGATCCTGATGACGGCGATGTTCGTCAACAAGCCCCTGGACTTCGCGGTCTTCCCCGCGGTGATCCTGGTGGCGACGCTGTTCCGGCTCGCGCTGAACGTGAGCGCGACCAGGCTCGTGCTGCTCGACGGCTACGCCGGCAAGGTGATCGACACGTTCGGCCACTTCGTGATCGGCGGCTCGCTGATCGTCGGCATCATCGTGTTCGCGATCCTCGTGGTGATCCAGTTCGTCGTGATCACCAACGGCGCCGGCCGGGTCGCGGAGGTCGGCGCGCGGTTCACGCTCGACGCCATGCCCGGCAAGCAGATGGCGATCGACGCCGACCTGAACTCCGGCCTGATCGACGACGACGAGGCCCGCCGACGCCGCGCGGAGGTCGCCGCGGAGGCGGACTTCTACGGCGCGATGGACGGTGCGTCGAAGTTCGTGAAGGGCGACGCGATCGCCGCGATCATCATCACGCTGGTCAACCTGATCGGCGGCTTCACCGTCGGCGTGCTGCAGAAGGGCATGTCGTTCAGCGACGCCGTCCACACCTACAGCCTGCTGACCATCGGCGACGGCCTGGTCTCGCAGATCCCCGCACTGCTGCTCTCCGTCGCCACCGGCATCATCGTCACCCGGTCGGCCAGCGACGGCGACATCGGCACCGACGTGATCGACCAGATGACCCGCCGGCGTACGCCGGTGCGGCTCGCCGCCGGCGCCGCGGTGGTGCTGCTCCTGATCCCCGGCATGCCGAAGCTGCCGTTCCTCCTCACCGGCGGGGCGCTGTTCTACCTGTCGACGCGCCGTCCGCCGGACTCCGAGCTCGACGAGCTCGCCGCCTCCTCGGACCTCCCCGCGCTCGAGGCAGCCGCGCCGCACCCCGACTCGCTCGAGGCCCTCGTCGAGGAGATCCGGGTCGACCCGCTCGAGCTCGAGCTGTCGGCCGACCTGATCGACCTCGTCGACACCACCGCCGGTGGCGACCTGCTCGACCGGGTGAAGGCGCTGCGCCGCAAGGTCGCCACCGACCTCGGCGTGATCGTGCCGCCGGTGCGCACCCGGGACAACCTCGACCTGCCGCTGCGCACCTACGCCATCAAGCTCTACGGCATCGAGGTCGCCCGCGGCGAGGCCCCTCCCGGCACCGTCCTCGCGATCGGCGACGGCCTCGACGGCATCCCCGGGCAGCGCACCCAGGAGCCGGTCTTCGGACTCGCCGCGGTCTGGGTCCCGGTCGAGCTGCGCAGCCAGGCCGAGCTCGCCGGCGCCACCGTCGTGGACCGCTCCTCGGTGGTCACCACCCACCTCGCCGAGATCGTCCGCGCCCACGCCTCCCGGCTGCTCAGCCGCGAGGACGTGCGGGCGCTCGTCGAGTCGGTCAAGCGCTCCCACCCCGCGGTCGTCGAGGAGCTCACCCCGACCCAGCTGTCGCTCGGCGAGATCCAGCGGGTGCTGCAGGCGCTCCTCGAGGAGCACGTGTCGGTCCGCGACCTGGTCCGGATCTTCGAGGCGCTGTCGATGCGGGCCCGGGTCGGCAAGGACCTCGACGGCCTGGTCGAGGCGGCCCGGCAGGTGCTCGGCCCCGCGGTGGTGGCGCCGTACGTCTCGTCGGGATCGCTGCCGGTGCTGTCGTTCGAGCCGGCGCTGGAGCAGCGCCTCCTCGAGGGTCTGCGCGGCGGCGAGGACGGCTCCTTCCTCGCGCTGGACGTCGACCTCGCCCAGGGCGTGCTCACCTCGCTCGCCGCGTCGGTGCGGACGGCCGAGGAGGAGAACCTCTCCCCGGTCCTGGCCTGTGCCCCGCAGCTCCGCCCCGCGGTACGGCGGATGACCAGCCCGTCGCTCCCACGGCTCCCGGTCGTCTCCTACACCGAGCTCAACGGCCCGATCCAGATCACGTCGGTCGGTGTCGTGAGCGCCCAGCCGAGCCCGGTGTTCGGTGCCGCATGAACATGTCCTCCACCCAGCCGGCCCGCCCCGCCCGTCATACCGCCCGTCGCCCCGCCCGTCGTACCTCCTGGAGGTTGTCGTGAGCCCGTTGTCGATGCCCGTCCTCGGCGGAGCCGCCCTCGTGAGCTCGCCCGCGTTGTGGCGGGCGCTGGTGGAGGGGACCACGCCGACCGAGGTCGCCCTGACCCGCTACCTGATCAGCGTCGTGATCTGCTGGGCGGTGCTGGCCTTCGTCTCGATGCTGGTCGGTCCGGCGCCGCGTCCGGACGCCGCCGCCGAGGGCGAGGCCGCCGAGGCCGACGCCGCCCCCGTCGCCTCCTAGGTCGGCACCGCCGGCTCGACCTGGACGTGGGCACGTCTGCGCCGTCTGGGCGAGGACGATGCCCGCGACCACCGCGGCGCCGCCGACCATCGCGACCGCGTCGAGGCTCTCGTCGAACCACACCCACCCGAGGGCGCTGACCCCGACCGGCTCGATCATCGCGACCATCGTGACCGTGGTGGCGCTCAGGTGGCGCAGCGCGACGAGCTCGACGCCGAACGGGACGACCGTCCCGAGCACCACGATCCACGCGAGCAGCACCCAGACCGGGACCTCGAGCTCGCCGAGCGCCCCCAGGAGCGAGACGTCCGTGTCGAGCAGGGACGTGTCGAACGCGGTGATCGGTGAGACCAGGTTGATCGCGACCGAGGCGACGAGGAACGACCAGATGATCACCTGCAACGGGTCGAGCGTGCCGACGCCGTGCTCGCCGATGAGGAAGTACGCCGCGAGGCAGACCGCGGCCGCGAGGCCCGCCGCGATCCCGACCGGGTCGAAGACCGCGCCCTTCCACACGCCGGTCGCGGCCGCGAGTCCGGCCATCGCCAGCGCGAGGCCCAGCCACATCCGCGGACGCACCGCCTCCTTCTGCACGACGCGCGCCCACACCGCGACGAGGATCGGCGCCTGGTACTCCAGCAGCAGCGCCATCCCTACGGGAAGTCGGTCGATGGCGACGAAGTATATCCACTGGAGCGCGGCGACGCCGACCAGCCCGTGGGCGACGACCAGCCAGCGCAGACGACCGGGCGGCGGGCGCAGCGCGCTGCGCCGGAAGACCGCGGCGACCAGGGCGAGGACGACGAACGTGCCGGTGACGCGGATCGTCGTGAGCGTCACCGGGTCGACGCCGGCACGCAGCGCGACCCGGGACACACCGGCGTTCACGATGAACAGCGTGGCCCCGAGGATGACGAGCCCGAGGCCGAGGGCAGGGTTCCGGGGCAGCACCGGATGAGTGTAAGGGGCGAACCCGATGCTTGCCCCTGTCTTTCGGCGTCGCCGGGATCTGACTAGGCTGAGCGCCATGACGCACTCCGCTGAGGGCCCCAAGATCCGTCCGGCCATCGCCGACATCCCGGCCTACGTCCCCGGGAAGCCGCCGGCGCCGCGTGAGGGCGTCAAGACCTACAAGCTCTCCTCGAACGAGAACCCCTACCTGCCGCTGTCCGGCGTCGTCGAGGCGGCCAGCGACGCGGTGGCGGCGATGAACCGCTACCCCGACATGGGATGCACCGGCCTGTACGACGCACTCAGCACGTACCTCGGCGTGCCGACCGACCACCTGGCCGCGGGCACGGGTTCGGTGGCTGTGCTCTACCACCTGCTGCAGGCGTTCTGCGAGACCGGCGACGAGGTCGTCTACGCGTGGCGGTCCTTCGAGGCCTACCCGATCGCGGTCGCGGTCACCGGGGCCTCCTCGGTGCAGGTGCCGCTCACCGCGGACGCGCGCCACGACCTCGACGCGATGCTGGCCGCGATCACCGACCGCACGAAGGTCGTGATCGTGTGTACGCCGAACAACCCCACCGGCCCTGCCGTCGCCCACGCCGAGCTCGAGGCGTTCATCGAGCGGGTGCCGCCGCACGTGGTCGTCGTGGTCGACGAGGCCTACCGGGAGTTCGTCCGCAGCGAGGACCCGGTCGACGGGATCCGTCTCTACGAGGGCCGCCCGAACGTCGTCGTGATGCGGACGTTCGCGAAGGCGTTCGGCCTCGCCGGCTTCCGGGTGGGCTATGTCATCGCCCAGCCGGCGATCGCGTCCGCCGTACGCGCGTGCGCCCTGCCCTTCGGTGTCTCGTCGGTGGCGCAGGCCGCCGCGGTCGCCTCGCTCGCCGCGGAGGCCGAGCTGCTCGAGCGGGTGGACGCCATCGTCGCCGAGCGGGAGCGCGTCGTCGCCACCTTGAGCGAGCAGGGCTGGAACGTGCCGGACGCCCAGGGCAACTTCGTCTGGCTGCCGCTGGGGGACCGGACCGCCGAGTTCGCCGCGGCCGCCGAGGAGGCCGGGATCATGGTCCGGCCGTTCGCCGGTGAGGGCGTGCGGGTCAGCGTCGGCGAGCCCGAGGCCAACGACATCTTTCTGTCCGTCGCGGCGAAGCTTCACGAGGCCCGGGACTAGTTCAAAAGGATGAGACCGCCTACGTCGTTTGGCTGACCTGGGTTGCCCGATCTCTGAGTACTAAAGACCCTTTTGTTGCGACGCAACGGGATTTAACTCGTCAGAGGATGCAATCGCCGTAAGAGACGCGACAGTATTGGAAATGCGGCACCGACCGGGGTGGGGACTTTGGGTCGGGTCGCAACGAAGTCACTCGATGACGGATCGGCGTGAGCACCACGGCGCCGGCCGTCTAGAAACCGAGTCGCACCGGCGCCTGTCGGGGTGACGAGACCGACCTTCGTTTGGTTAGCCACCTTGGGGGGCCTTGGTGGGGGGAACGACTGATCTCGGCGGCGTCACCGCCTGTGGGCGACGACGCCGTCGTCGGCATGCGTGTCACCCGCAGCCTTGAAAGCAGGTGGCTGACCAGACAGATCCTTGGGGGGATCATGGCCAGCCAGCTCAACGTACGTCCGCCGCAACGCGCTCGGCGTAGATGGGGAGCCGGGGCGGCGCTCCGCATCTTCTTGGTGGTGACACTCGCCTTCCTCGTCCTTCCGACGCTCAGTACGGCGGCGTCGGCCGAGGGTGAGGTCGCTGACGACCCGGCGGTGGCCGAGGTCGTCGGTTCCGAGGGGGAGGAGACCTCCGAACCCTCTGAGCCGGCCGTTGACCCCGCTCCCGTGGAGCCCGGTGCCCCGGACCCGGAGCCAGGTCCGGACGCAACGAAGACCGACGGCTTGCTGGCGGCGATCGACTCCGCTACCCCCATCGCTGAGGGCGACCTCCAGACGGCTGACTACATCGTCGCGGATGAGGACGGCCCCAACGACAAGCCGGGGCAGGTCGATGTGACGCGGCTGTGGTCGTGGTCGGTTCAGGACGGAGTCCTGAACGTCGCCTGGAGCTGGGACGAGGTCGACTGGTCCGGTCAGAACACTGGCGACGCCTGCGCGCTGTTCGACACCGACGAAGACGGCAGTGCCAACTTCGCTGTGTGCGTCACGATCGACGACAACCCGGCTGTGCAGATCGAGGGCAGCCCGCGGGTCTACGAGTGCAAGGACACCGACGGCCTGAAGTGCTTCGATGCCGAACTCGTCGTGCCCGCTGACACGACGTGCATCGTGGACCAGACCGACACCGACCCCTTCGCCGACGGTGCGCTGTCGCCGGTGGACACGACCGCACTCTGTGAGATCGTCCTGGCCGACGTGACCGGGGCATCCGAGCCGGTCATCACGAACGTCTGCAGCTACCCGTCGCAGATACCGAACTCGAACCCGTTCGACTGTGTCCTCGCGCCGCGCGACGCACTCCTCACGATCGTCAAGGTGCTGACGCCGGCTCAGCCGGCGGCCGAGGTCTTCGACTTCACGGTCACCACCCCCACCGCGGGCGACCCGAACGACCAGACCGTCAACGTCTCGTCCGGTGACACGAACGGGGAGACCTTCGGGATCGTGAGCGGGAAGAACGTCACCCTGCAGGAAGAGGTCACAGCGGGGTGGCAGCTGCTCAGTGCGGTGTGCACCAACGGGGTGTCCGCCGACCCGGCCGACTCGCCGATCACACTGAATCTCAGGTCCGGCCAGCACGTGACCTGCACGTTCACGAACTCCAAGACTGCTTCCGTCGTCGTGAACAAGGAGTGGGTCGTCAACGGGGAGATCTACGCGAACGGTGACCCGGCGCTCGAGCAGTACGGCCTCAGTGCCCAGCTCACCCTGACCGGGCCTGGTTCCGCCGGCGCGACAGACCAGGACTGGGGAGTCGTCCGCGAGGGGTACCTCGCTGGGGACGTTCCGACGATCGACGAGGAAGAGCCCGTCATCAACAACCAGCTCTGTGAGTTCGTCGGCGGTCGGGTCACGACCGCCGACGAGCAGGACGTCGACCTTGCGCTGCCCTACTCGCCGACTCTCTCCGGGGGAGGCAACAGCTTCACGATCACCAACACGGTCTCCTGCGGCGCAGAGCTGACACTCGCGAAGTCGGTGACCGCGCCGTCGGTGCCGGGGGACTGGACCCTGACCGCGACAGCCACAGGAGAGGCCGTTCCCGGTCCGTCCGGAGCGTCGGGGACCACGGCGGCAACCGGGCCGGTGACGCCAGGCGCGACGTACACGCTCTCCGAAGAAGGGAGCGCCGCCGCGTACATCGCCAACTACGTGCAGAGCGGTGCCTGGGTGTGCACCGACGGTGCGGCAGTCACGGGCAACCAGGTCGTGGTCCCGGCCGGCGCCAGCTCCACCTGCACCGTCACCAACGCGACCGCCGAGCTGACTTTGAAGAAGGTCGTGACCAACGACTCCGGCGGTACGGCGGTCGCGGCTGACTTCCCGCTGTCGGCCACACCGTCGAGCGCGGGGCCGACCACCTACACCGACGTGGACGGCTCTGGTGACGGGACGACCGTCTACATCCGACCGGGCGTGACCTACACCCTGTCCGAGACCGGCGTCGCCGGATACGAACTGGAGTCCCTGGTCTGCACGCGCGACGGTCTCACGCTGTCGAACGTCACCAAGGCGGCCCCGACTCTGACGCCGACAGTCGACGACGAGATCGTCTGCACGTTCACCAACAACGATCGGCCGGCACACCTGACGCTGCTCAAGGAGGTCGTCAGCGGCGACACCGGGACGACCGCGGACGACACGGCATGGACGCTCAACGCGGCCGGCCCGACGTCGATCTCGGGTGTCGAGGGGGCCGGTTCCGTCACCAACGCCCAGGTCGGCGCGGGAACCTACACGCTCACGGAGTCCGGCGGCCCTGATGGCTTCTCGCCATCGCCCTGGGTCTGCACGAAGCCGGGCATCGGCCAGAGCGGTCCCGTCCCCGTCACGGTGACCGATGGCCAGGTCGCGGTCGGTCTCGGTGAGAACGTCACCTGCGAGGTGACGAACACAGCGATCGTGCCGAGGCTCACGCTCGTGAAGACGGTGGTGAACCAGAGCGGGGGCAAGCTCGCCAGCGACGACTGGACGCTGACGGCGGAGCCCCAGGACATCACCGGGCAGGCCGACGTGACCGGCCCCGGTGGCGGCGAAGGTGCCGTCGTGGACCGGCCGGTCAAGGTCGGGACCTATGCCCTGTCCGAGTCGGTGATCGCCGGCTACGACTGGTCATCCCTGGTCTGCACGAACGACGGCGAGGCGATGCCTGCGGTGTCGACGACGTCGCCGAACGTGACCGTGGGTCTCGGTGACGACGTGACCTGCACGTTCACCAACACCGACAAGCCCTCGACGCTGACCCTGAGGAAGATCGTCGACGCCAACGGCACCGCCTCCGCCGCCTCGCCCGCTGACTGGACGCTCTCGGCCGAGCCGCAGAACATCAGCGGCCAGGCGTCGATCAGCGGTCCGGGTGACCCCGAGGCGCCCGGCGGTGTCAAGACCGTGTCCGTCTTCGCCGGCCAGTACGTTCTGGCCGAGGCGGACGGTCCGGACGGCTTCACGCCAGGGGACTGGGTCTGCGAAGGGTTTGCGACCACCGAGACCGTCGACGGTGTCGCCACCGTGACGATCCCGAACGGTGCCGACGTCGTCTGCGAGATCACGAACACGGCCGCCAAGCCGCAGCTGACCCTCGTCAAGGTGGTCGACAACGGCAGCACCGGTGCGGACGCGGTGGCCGAGGACTGGCTGCTCACCGCGGACGGACCGGGCGACTTCGCGATCAGCGGTCAGGGCGGCGTCGACTCCGCGGACGCCAAGGTCGGCACCTACGTGCTCAGCGAGTCGAGCTCGAAGACGGGATACCGGGCGAGCGCCTGGAGCTGTACACAACCTGGCCCCGGGGGTGCGGTCTCCTTCCCCGTCACAGGTGGAGACACCATCACGCTCGCCGAGGGCGATGACGTGACCTGCACGATCACCAACACCGCCATCGCTGCTCGGCTCGCGCTGGTCAAGCGCGTGGTGAACGGGGCGACCGGTTCGGACGCGCTGCCCTCGGCCTGGATGCTGACGGCCGACGGCCCGCTGGACAACGACCTGGCCGGGTTCGGTGGCGCTGCGGGCGAGGTGGTGGTCGGTGACTACGACCTCGCCGAGAGCGGGGGCCCGGCCGGGTACGCCGCGTCGGCCTGGTCGTGTGTCGACAGCTCGGGTCAGCCGGTCGCCATGGCGGACGCCGACACGCTGTCGCTCGGTGCCGGTGACGACGTGACCTGCACGATCACCAACACAGCGAGCCAGCCGAGGCTCACGTTGGTCAAGGTGGTCGACAACGCCGGTACGGGCGCCACTGCCGAGGCGACGGACTGGACGCTCGAGGCGGATGGACCCGACGACGCCCACGACCTGTCAGGCGCCGGGGGCGACTCCGGAGCGGCAGTGGTCGGTGACTACGCCCTGTCCGAGACGGGCGGCCCGGCCGGCTACGACCCGTCCGCCTGGACGTGCACCAAGGCCGCCGGTCAGGGCTCCGTGCCGGTGACGGTGACGGACGGCACGGTGACCGTCGGGCTCGGGGACGACGTGACCTGCACGATCACGAACACCGCGATCGCGCCGCACCTCGAGCTGGTGAAGGTCGTCGACAACGGGAACACCGGGGCGACGTACGACGAGGAGGACTGGCGGCTCGAGGCAACCGGGCCGGTGACCATCGCGGGTGACGGTACGGCGAACGCGGCGGTGAGTGTCGGCAGCTACACGCTGTCCGAGTCCGGGCCCGACGGCTACGACGCGTCCGAGTGGGTCTGTCTCGACGAGTCGGACGAGCCGTTCTCGGGAGTCGACGGCGACACGGTCACGTTGGACCTCGGTGATGACGTGACCTGCACGATCACCAACACGGCGATCACGCCGAAGCTGAAGCTGGTCAAGCAGGTCGACAATGGTGACACCGGTGCGGACGCCGAGCCGGAGGACTGGACGCTGACTGCGGACGGTCCGGGCGAGGTCGTGCTGAGCGGCGCGGGCGGCTTCCCGTTCACGGCAACCAGGGTCGGCGGCTACGACCTCTCCGAGAGCGACCATCCCGAGGGTCCGGACTCGTACGACGCATCCGCTTGGGAGTGCGTCGACGCCAACGGCGCGGAGTTCGACACGGAGGACCCTGACACGGTGGTGCTGGGCCTGGGTGACGAGGTGACGTGCACGATCACGAACACCGCGGTCACGCCGATCCTCGAGCTGGTCAAGGAGGTGGACAACGGGGACACCGGGGCGACGGCCGAGCCGACCGACTGGACACTCACGGCCGACGGTCCCGGTGACCCGCTCAGCGGCGAGGGCGGCTTCGAGCCGACGGAGGTCGAGGTCGGCGACTACGACCTGTCCGAGTCCGGCGACCCGGCGGGCTCCGACGCGTACACCGCATCCGACTGGGAGTGCGTCGATGCCGACGGCGACCCGGCCGAGATGGTGGACGACGACACCGTGGAGCTCGAGGTCGGCGACGACGTCACGTGCACCATCACCAACAGCGCGGTCATGCCCGAGCTGACCCTGGTGAAGGTGGTCGACAACGGCTCGACCGGTGCGTCGTACGACGCCGACGACTGGACGCTGGTGGCTGACGGTCCTGATGGCGCGGAGCTCTCGGGCGAGGGTGAGGCGTCGGACGAGATGGCGGCGGGCGACTACGACCTCTCCGAGGAGGGACCCGACGGCTACGCCGCGTCGGACTGGGAGTGCGTCGATGCCGACGGCGACCCGGCCGAGATGGTGGACGACGACACCGTGGAGCTCGAGGTCGGGGACGACGTCACGTGCACGATCACGAACACCGCGATCGCGCCCGAGCTGACCCTGGTGAAGGTGGTCGAGAACGGCGCGACCGGTCGCACCGCGACGCCGAAGGACTGGACCCTTGTCGCCGACGGCGCCGGGGACAGTGGGATCTCGGGAGCCGGCGGTGCGTCCGGGGCGGTGCCGACCGGCGCCTACGCCCTGACCGAGACCGGCGGGCCCACGGGCTACACGGCATCTGCCTGGCAGTGCACGACGGCCGGCACCGCAGCTGCCACGGCGTTCCCGGTCGTCGACAACGTCGTCACCCTGGGGCTGGCTGACGACGTCACCTGCACGATCACGAACACCGCGACCCCGATCCCGCCGCCGCCCCCGCCGGGCACCGCCTCGGTGCGGGTGCTGAAGGTCGACGGGGTCACGGGCTCGCCGATCGACACCGCGAAGTTCAAGCTCTGGCGCGACAGCGGCTCGACCGCCGGCGTGCTGGACGCGCTCGACTCGCTCGTGTCGCCGGGGGAGGTCTCCACGGGCACCAGCGGCAACGCCGTCGGGACCTACCTGTGGTCCGGCCTCGGCCAGGGGGCGTACCTCCTCCAGGAGACCGCCGCCCCGACCGGCTACGACCTGTCGAGCCCGGCGGTCCAGGCGTTCACCCTGACGAGTGCGCAGGTCGGCACGACGGTGACCAAGACCGTCCGGAACCCGCAGCAGGACACGACGGTCGAGGCCGTCAAGGTCGACGACGAGACCGGCGAGGTCCTCGAGGGTGCTCGGTTCCAGGCGTACGAGGACGACGGCACCACGGCCGGCGTGCTCGACGACCAGGACACCCCGATCGGTGACCCGGTGACCACGGACGCCGACGGCGAGGCTCGCTGGGCGGGGCTCCTGTTCGGCAGCTACCTCTTCGAGGAAGTGACGGCGCCCGCGGGCTACGGACTGCCCGAGGATCCGGTCCAGGCGGTCACCATCACGGCCGCCAACGCGGGCGGGGTCATCGCGCTCCGCTTCCTCGACCCGGCTCTGGGCGCGCTGACGCTCGACAAGGCGGCCTTCGAGCTGAACGGAGCAGGCGACTGGGTGGCCTCCGACGGGCGGGTCGACTTCGGTGACCGGGTGAAGTACGTCGTCACCGCGACGGCGGACGGTCCGAAGGTCCACCACGACGTGGTGGTCAGCGACTTCATCCCGGGCTACGACCCCGACGACACCACGTCGGACACGCACGGGACCTACGTCGCAGGCACCGCGGTCTGTGTCGACGCGGGCGCGTGCACGGTGACGTTCGACGACGCCGAGCAGCTGCTGACCTGGGAGCTGGGTGACCTGCGGGACGAGGCGCGCAGCGTCGAGTTCGTCATCGAGTTCCCGGAGGCCGGCGACAGGGCGTCGATGGTGGAGGGTGTCTACACCGAGACCCTCGCCAACACGGCCGCCGCCACCTGGACCGACCGGGCGGGCGACCAGGAGGTCGACTCCAACGAGGTCGTGGTGGACGCCGAGATCGTCGTGCTCCCCGCCGAGGAGGAGCGGCCCCCGGCCAAGCCCAGGCCGCCCGTCGTACTCCCGGCGACCGGTGCTCCGTCAGGCGTCGGCATCTGGACGACGCTCGGTGGCCTCCTGCTGGCCGTCGGTGCGCTGCTCATGATGCGGCGGAGGAGGGACGTGTCGTAGCCCGGACGACGCCACCTCCCACGAGGAAGGGGCACTCCCCTCGATGAGTACGTCGAGGGGAGTGCCCCTTTCCCAGGAGAACCTTGGGACAGGGGCGGCGGAGGCGGGCCGGTAAATCGGTTGGGGACGTCAGGAGCAGCAGGTATTCTGCTTCTTACCGCACCCCGGCACCAGAAGTCGCAGATCACGAGTCGCTGACGCCTGCCCGGGCAGACACGAGGGGAGTCAGCGCCAACTGATGTCGTCAGCCGCACCCGCCAGCAACGCTCGCACGATCACCAAGCCCACCGACCACCCGCCGGCAGGCGTCCGCTCCCTGTGGCGGCTCAAGGGCTACCTCCGCCCGCACCTGCCCGCGCTCGTCGTGATGCTGGTCGCGGCGCTCGCCGGCGTCGGCGTCAGCCTCGCGATCCCGCTGGTCACCAAGGCGATGATCGACGGCCCGATCGCCGACGGCGAGGTCGACGCGGTCCTGCCGCTCGGCCTGCTCGCGCTCGGGCTGGGGCTCGTCGAGGCGGTGCTCATCTTCATCCGTCGCTGGGTGCAGTCCAACGCCGTGCTCGGTCTCGAGACCCAGATCCGCAGCGACCTCTACGAGCGCCTCCAGCAGCTGCCGATGGCCTTCCACGGCTACTGGCAGTCCGGCCAGCTGCTCAGCCGCGTGACCACCGACCTCTCCAGCATCCGCCGGTTCGCGGGCTTCGGCCTGCTCTTCCTGGTCATCAACGTCACCCAGCTGACCGTCGTGACGATCGTCCTGCTCAACATGTACCTCCCGCTCGGCCTCGTCGTCGCGGCCGCGGCCATCCCGATCGTGTGGCTCTCGATGCGGTTCGAGAAGGGGTACGTCGTCGTGTCCCGACGTGTCCAGGACGAGCAGGGCGACCTCGCCACGCTCGCCGAGGAGGGCGCGGTCGGCATCCGGGTGATCAAGTCGTTCGGCCGCTCCCGGCACGTCTCCGAGCAGTACGACGCGCGGCGCGCCAGCTCTACCGGACCTCCATGGACAAGGTCCGGCTGTCCGCCAGGTTCTGGTCGTTCCTCGAGGTGATCCCGAACCTTGCGGTGGTGGTCGTGCTCCTCATCGGAGCGCTCGGGGTGGGCCGCGGCGACCTGAGCTCGGGCACGCTGGTCGCCTTCATCCTCCTGCTGCTCTCGCTCGTGTGGCCGGTCGCCTCGCTCGGCGTGATCCTCGCGATGGCCCAGGAGGCGATGACCGCAGCGGCCCGGGTGCTCGAGATCTTCGACACCGAGCCCGCGATCGTCTCCGGCACCAGGACGCTGGAGAACCCCCGGGGCCACCTACGTCTCGAGCACGTCGACTTCGCCTTCCCCGACGCCGACGACCCGGACCGTCCCGGCGAGCACGTGCTGCGCGACGTGAACCTCGACGTCGCCCCGGGGGAGACCGTCGCCATCGTCGGCGCCACCGGGTCGGGCAAGACCACGCTGACCGCCCTGGTCCCGCGCCTCTACGACGTGACCGGAGGCCGGGTGACCATCGACGGCGTCGACGTACGCGACCTCACCCTGCCCGACCTCCGGCGGGTCGTGGCCACCGCGTTCGAGGAGCCCACGCTGTTCTCGATGAGCGCGCGGGAGAACATCACCCTCGGCCGCTCCGATGCCACCGAGGAGGAGGTCCTCGACGCGATCGAGGTCGCGCAGGCCGGGTTCGTCCACGACCTGCCCTGGGGCCTCGACACCCGGATCGGCGAGCAGGGCATGTCGCTGTCCGGCGGCCAGCGACAGCGCCTCGCCCTCGCCCGCGCGGTCCTCGCCAGGCCGAAGATCCTCGTCCTCGACGACACGCTGTCGGCACTCGACGTGCACACCGAGAAGCTCGTCGAGGCGGCGCTGCGACGCGTGCTGGCGAACGCCACCGGCATCGTCGTCGCCCACCGAGCCTCCACCGTGCTGCTCGCCGACAAGGTCGCGCTGCTCCAGGACGGCACCATCACCCACGTCGGTGACCACAGCGAGCTGCTCGCGACCGTCCCGGCCTACCGCGAGCTGCTCGCGGCCGACGTCAACGAGGAGGTCCCGCATGAGCAGCACCCCACCGAACTGCTCGCTGCGCTCACACTTCAGCGGGGACCCCGCATGAGCACCGCGCAGAACAGCGAGCGGCTCGAGGACGAGGCCCGCGTCGTCGCCGAGCACGACGAGGAGTCGAGCTGGCGGGGCGTCGCCGCAGACGGCCGCGAGGAGGAGCAGATCACCGCGCACGTCTCGGGGATGCTGCGCGCGCGCTCGCGCCGCCTGCTCGGCGAGCTGCTGCGCCCGCACCGCCGGTGGATCTGGGTCCTCGTCGGGGTCGTGCTCGCCGAGAACGCCGCGCGCCTCTCGATCCCGTACCTCGTCAAGGAGGGCATCGACAGCGGCATCCCGCCGATCCGCGAGAGCGGCGACACCAGCCTGCTGTTCACGATCGTCGCCGTCGTCGTCGTCGCGATCGCCGTCCAGGCAGTCACCCGTCAGACGTTCCTCGTGCTGTCGGGCCGGATCGGCCAGGACATGCTGTTCGAGGTGCGGCGCCGGGTGTTCCGCCACTTCCAGAAGCTCAGCCCCGCCTTCCACGACGAGTACACCTCCGGGCGCGTGATCTCACGCCAGACCTCCGACGTCGACGCGATCTACGAGATGCTCGAGTCCGGCTTCGACGGCCTGGTGACCGCCGTGCTCACGCTCTTCGGCACCTCGATCCTGCTGCTGGTGCTCGACGTGAAGCTGGCCCTCGTCGCGCTGCTGAGCTTCCCGTTCCTGCTGCTGCTCACCAACTGGTTCCGCAAGGAGACCTCGAAGACCTATCGCGTCACCCGCGAGAAGGTCGCCCTGGTCATCGTCCACTTCGTCGAGTCGATGGGCGGCATCCGCGCGGTCCAGGCCTTCCGCCGAGAGGCCCGCAACCAGGAGATCTTCGACGACGTCAACGACCAGTACCGCCTGGCGAACCTCCGCGCCTTCCGCCTCTTCGCGTGGTTCATGCCCGGCGTGAAGCTGATCGGCAACATCACCATCGCGGTCACCCTCCTGTACGGCGCCTACCTCGCGCTCGACGGGGAGGTCACCGTCGGTGTGCTCGCCGCGTTCCTGTTGTACCTGCGCCAGTTCTTCGAGCCGATGCAGGAGATCTCGCAGTTCTACAACACCTTCCAGTCCGCCTCGGCGGCCCTCGAGAAGCTCTCCGGCGTGCTCGAGGAGGAGCCCGACGTCCCCGAGCCGACGCACCCGGTGCCGCTCCACGACGTACGCGGCGAGGTGCGCTTCGACCGCGTCCGCTTCGAGTACGTCGACGGGGTGCCGGTGCTTCCCGGCCTCGACCTGACCGTCCCCGCCGGCCAGACGGTGGCCCTCGTGGGCACGACCGGCGCGGGCAAGACCACCATCGCCAAGCTCCTGTCGCGGTTCTACGACCCGGTCGACGGGCGCGTGCTGCTCGACGGTGTCGACCTGCGCGACCTCGACGAGCCGACGCTGCGGAAGTCGGTCGTCCTGGTCACGCAGGAGAACTACATGTTCGGCGGCACGGTCGCCGACAACATCCGCTTCGGCCGTCCCGAGGCGTCCGACGAGGAGGTCAGGTCGGCGGCGAGGGCGATCGGCGCGCACGAGTTCATCGCCGCCCTGCCCGACGGCTACGACACCGATGTGGCCAACAAGGGCGGCCGCCTGTCCGCGGGGCAGCGCCAGCTCGTCGCGTTCGCCCGGGCGTTCCTCGCCGACCCCGACGTGCTGATCCTCGACGAGGCCACCTCGTCCCTCGACGTGCCCTCCGAACGGCTCGTCCAGCACGCCCTGCAGACGATCCTCGCCGAGCGGACCGCGGTGATCATCGCCCACCGGCTCTCCACCGTGGAGATCGCGGACCGGGTGCTGGTGCTCGAGCACGGCCGGATCATCGAGGACGGCTCGCCGCGCGACCTGGTCGAGGGCGGCGAGGGCCGCTTCTCCGACCTCCACGACGCCTGGCTGGCCTCGCTGGCCTGAGGCGGGCCGGCCAGGCCGTGCCCGAACGGCGCATCTGCGCTGTTGTGGCGGCCGCGAGGGCGGTTTGCTCGCCGGGATCGCGCAGATGCGTCGTTCCGGCGGGTGGCCGCCGCCGGCGCGGTGCGTCGTACGGCGCCGGAGCCCGGGCTCCGGCGTACCGTGGCCGCCATGCTGCCCTCAGACCTCGACCACCTGATCACCGTCACCCAGCCGGCCGTGTCGCCGGACGGCCGGACCGTCGCGTTCGTGGTCGTGCGCGTCGACGCCGAGAGGAACGACTACCGCAGCCAGGTCTGGCTCGCCGAGGCCGACGGGACCGCGCCGCCGCTGCCCTTCACGTCGGGTGAGCACAAGGACGCCGAGCCGGCCTGGTCGCCGGACGGGACGCGCCTCGCCTTCACCTCGACGCGGGGTACGGGTGAGAAGACCAAGGCGTCGCTGCAGGTCGCGCCCGTCCGCGGCGGCGGGGAGGTCGTGACGCTGGCGAAGTTCCCCGAAGGGGTGTCTTCGCTGACGTGGTCGCCCGACGGCACGCACATCGCGTTCACGACCCGGACCCAGCACGAGCGGTACGCCGAGGAGGACGAGGGCAAGCGTCCGCCGCGGCGGACGACCCGCCTGTTCTCCCGGCTCGACAACGTGGGTCCCGACCTCGGACCGGCCGACGCACGTGTACGTCGTACGCGCCGACGGGTCCGCGAAGCCCCGCAACCTGACGCCGGGTGAGTTCCAGCTCGCCGGGCCGTCGTGGACGCCGGACTCGACGACGGTCCTCGTCGCCGGCCCGGCGCACGACACCTGGGACCTCGACCACAGGACCGACGTGCACGCGGTGGACCTGGCCACCGGGGAGCGTCGCACGATCACCGGCACCACCGGCGTCTACGACAGCCCGAGCGTCTCGCCGGACGGCACCAGGGTGGCGTTCCTCGGCACCGACGACCCCGACAGCTACCCGCGCAACCCCCACGTCGCGGTGAAGCCGCTGAAGGGCGACGAGCCCCACAGCTGGATCTCGCACGCCCTGGACCGCACCTTCCAGCCCTACCCGGGAGGGCGCGCGCCGCTGTGGCTCGACGACGAGACGATCCTCGGCAGCGCGGAGGACCGCGGCAACGTCCACCTGTACGCGCTGCAGGCCGACGGCGGACAGGGGCCGAGAGCGCTGTGGGACGGAACCGGCTGCGTGAGCGGGTACGACGCGGCCGGGGGCACGATCGCCTTCACGCTCACCACCGACACCAGTCCCGGCGAGCTCTACGTCCTCGACGAGTCCGGACCGAGGCAGCTCACGGACCTCACCTCGTCGTTCGCGGAGCAGGCGATGCTGCGCGAGGCCGAGCACTTCACGGTCCGCTCCACCGACGGCACGCGTCGAGCTCGACGCGTGGCTGCTGCGCCCCGCCGACTTCGACTCCGACGGCAGCTACCCGTTGCTGCTGAACGTCCACGGCGGGCCGTTCACGCAGTACGGCAACCGGTTCTTCGACGAGGTGCAGATGCAGGCCCGGGCCGGCTACGCCGTGCTCTGGTCGAACCCCCGCGGCAGCTCCGGTCGTGAGGAGGACTTCGGCCGCGCGATCTCCGGGCCGCCGTTCGGTGGGACCGGTTGGGGCACCGTGGACTTCGACGACGTCATGGCGGTGCTCGACCACACCCTCGCGGAGAACCCGTACGTCGACGCCAGACCGGGTCGGCATCCTCGGCGGCAGCTACGGCGGCTACATGACGTCGTGGGCGGTGAGCCACAGCGACCGGTTCGCCGCGGCGTGCAGCGAGCGTGCGGCCAACAACCTGCTGAGCCTGGAGTGGGCCAGCGACGCCGCCGGTGCGTTCCGCACGTGGTTCGGGGTGACCCACCTCGAGGACCCCGAGGGCTACCTGCGGCACTCGCCGGTCAGCTACGTGAAGGACATCGACACCCCGCTCCTGATCGTGCACTCGGAGGGCGACCTGCGCTGCCCGGTCGAGCAGGGCGACCAGCTGTTCGTGGCTCTGCGCATGCTCGAGAAGGACGTCGAGATGGTGCGGTTCACCGGCGAGAGCCACGAGCTGTCCCGGTCCGGCACTCCGGCGCACCGGCGGCAGCGGATGGAGATCATCCTCGAGTTCTTCGACAAGCACCTGTTGGCCTGACGAGACACGACAGCCGCACCAGGCCGGGACCCGGTGCGGCTGTCGCTGTCTCTTGGAGGCGGTGGACCTCAGCCGACGCGGAGACCTCGGTACATGCCCATCAACGCGTGTGGCATGCCGCCCATGTCAGTCATCGGCCACCAGCAGGTCATCACGTAGCGACCCGCGGGCAGACGATACTTGAAGGACATGCTCTCGCCGGGACTGATCACGCCCGAGTCGACCGAGATGTTGAAGTTGACCGGCGGCGGACCCTCGGCGCCGCTCTCCATGTACTCGCGGACGTCCTTCATCGTCTTGCCCTTGGCGAGCTTGGAGATGGCGATGAAGTGCGGCGCGTCGCTCGGGTTCTGGAAGCGGATGACGCCCCTGCGGGTGATCCGCGGTGTCATCTTGCCCCAGGTCGCGTCACCCGTGGCGCGGATGACCTGGCCCTCGAGCTTGCCGCCGACGGAGTCACCGGTCACCTCGAAGGTGAGCACCTTGGCGGGGTCGACGTTGCTCGGCATCGAGTCCAGGGCCCAGTAGGTGCCGGCCGGGAGGTTCACCGACATCGTGGCCGGGTGGTCGCGCCGAGAGGCCATGCCGCCGAGCAGCTGCACGTTCTCCTCGAAGCGGGCCATCGCCCTCATGTTGTTCTTGTTGAAGCCGGCCGCGATGTCGCGCATGGCCTGCGGCCTTGGTGTAGCCCTCGGCGGCCTGGGCGAGCTGGAAGCCCGCGAACCGGCGGGAGCTGATCTTGAACTTCGTGACGCCGGGGCGGATCTCGGTCGGCATCACGACCGTGTGGTCGCGCTTCACGAAGACCTCGACGGTCTGGCCGGCCGCGGCGGAGCTCGCGTTGGCGGCGGTCACGGTGGAGCCCGCCATCAGCCCGGCAGCGATCGTGCCCAGCGCCGTGCCGAGCACGGACAAACGACGAAAAGTCATATGACCCCCCTGATTTGTGGTGCCCGTCCGGGCACGTAGCCACCACGCTGACCGCGGGAGCGGCGGGAGTCGAGGGCCAACGTCGAAAATGGCCCGTTCGGGTCAAGGGTCGGCGAGGCCGGGGGGACCCGGGCGGGGGCTGGCGGGACCCGGGCGGGGCATGGCCGTGCCGCCCGGACGGGCGTCTCGGGTCAGGAACGCTGCGCGGCGTCCTGCTCGGCGGCCTGCTTGAGCCGGACCAGCGTCTCCTCGATCCCCCGGCGGTTGCGGGCCAAGGAGCCGGTCGACTTGAGGATCTTGACGCCCAGGTCGGGGTAGCGGGAGTAGTCGAACGTCTCGGTGACCGTCGTACCGCCGTCGTCGGTCGGCTCGAGCACGTAGCGCCAGCGGTGCGCGCCGAAGTGCCGCCAGGCGATCCGGCGGTCGGCTTCGTACTCGACCACCTTGTTGGTGATCTTGTACGGCACCACGATCTTCATGTGCACGCTGAACGCGTCGCCCTTGGCACGCAGCCTGTCGGGGGCGTCGATGACGTTGCCGACCGACCCGGACCCGTCGATCCGCGCGTGCTGGCGCGGGTCGCTGAGGATGTCGAACACCACCGACGGGGGCGCGTCGATCGTGGTGGAGGCGGAGATCTCGCGGGAGGTCATGCCCAAACCGTATCCAGGGCGCGCGACGCCTCGCGGGGCGGTCCGCGGGTCAGGCAGGCGGGCGGGGGATGTAGACCCCGGGCGGTGGCTCGCCGTGGCGGGCGCGGTAGGCGCGCTCGTAGGCCAGGACCGCTGTCGGCAGGGTCATGAAGATCCGGTCCTCGCCGACCTTCTCGACGAGGCCGGCAGCGGTGAGGTAGACGCGCATGTCCTGCTTGACCCGGGCCATCGCGAACACGATGCCCCGGTCGGCCAGGGTGCGACGTAGCTCATCGAGGGCGTCCACGCCGGTCAGGTCGATCTCGGTGTTGGCCTCCGCGTTGAGGAGGAACCACTCGACCGGGGTCTCCGACGCGTCCACGGCCGCGAGCGCGCGCTGGGTGAAGTCGTCGGCGTTCGCGAAGAAGATCGGTGAGTCGTAGCGGTAGACGACCAGGCCCGGCACCTGCTTGGCCTCGGGGTAGTCGTCGACGTCGTGCATGCCGGGCACCCCGGGCACGTAGCCGAGGATGCCGTCGTGCGGCCGGGCGACGTGGCGCAGCTGGTTGAGGATCGACAGCCCGATCGCGACGCCGATGCCGGGTAGCACGCCGAGCACCAGCACCGAGGCCGTCGTCGCGAGGGACACGGCGAGCTCACTGCGGTTGAACCGGGCGATCCGCCGGAGCTCGTCGACGTCGACCAGCCGGATCGCGGCGAACACGACCACCCCGCCGAGCGCGGCCATCGGGAAGGCGGCGAGGAGCGGGTCGAGGAAGTACATCGTCACCAGCACGACGGCCAGCGTGACCAGCGAGTACAGCTGGCTGCGGCTGCCGAGCGCGTCGCCGATCACCGTGCGGCTGCCGCTGCTGCTGACCGGGAACGCGTGCAGCAGGCCCGAGGCGACGTTCGCGGCGCCCAGGGCGAGGAACTCCTGGTTGGCGTCGATCCGCTCACGCCTCTTCGTGGCGAAGGCGCGGCCGGTGAGCACGTTGTCGGAGTAGCCGACGACCGCGACCCCGATCGCGGGCACCAGCAGCTCGGCCACGGTCGCGAGCTCGATGTCGGGGAGTCCCGGCACGGGGAGTCCGGCGGGGATCGACCCCACCACCTCGATGCCGGACTCGCCGAGGTCCAGGAGCGCGACGGCGGCGGCCGCGAGCAGCATCACGATGAGCGGGTTGGGCCAGGTCGGGCGCAGCCTCTGCCCGACGAGCAGCAGCACGAGTACGACGGACGCCAGCACGAGCGTGGGCACGTGGATCTCGCCGAGGTGGAGCAGCGTGTACCAGGACTGCTCGAGCGGGCTGTCGCCCTGGACCGTCAGGCCGCTCAGCTTGCCGAGCTGGCTGACGATCATGAGCACCGCGATCCCCGCCATGTAGCCGACCAGCACCGGTCGGGACAGCAGGTCTGCGAGGAACCCCAGCCGGCCGACGAACCCGAGCAGGCAGACCAGGCCGACCGCGATCGCGAGGGCCGCCGCCAGCGAGGCGTACCGGGTCGGGTCTCCGGCCCCCATCGCGCCGATCGCGGCCGCCGTCATCAGCGCCGTCGTCGACTCCGGTCCGATCGACAGCTGCCGTGACGAGCCCAGGACGGCGTACACCAGCAGCGGTCCCACGACCGCCCAGAGCCCGACCACCGCGGGCAGGCCGGCCACCTCGGCGTACGCCATCACCTGCGGCACGAGGTAGGCCGCGACCGTGACGCCGGCGAGCAGGTCGCCGCGCAGCCAGCCGCGGTCGTAGTGAAGGAGGGTGGAGAGCCCGGGGGCGAGA
The DNA here is from genome assembly GCA_963700365.1 of uncultured Actinomycetota bacterium. Taxonomy (GTDB): domain Bacteria; phylum Actinomycetota; class Actinomycetes; order Propionibacteriales; family Nocardioidaceae; genus Nocardioides_C. The sequence continues at coordinate 544,189 of CAVOXG010000001.1, forward strand.
GCGGAGAGCCGGTCAGGCGGCGTCTTCGGGCTCGGCTTCCCCATGGTCCGAACGTACTGCTTCGACCGACTCCGGCGTGGGCGTGTCGGGAAGCGGCTTCTTCCTCGGGCGCTCCGCGGTGATCACCATCGCCACGGCGGCCACGACGATGCCACCACCGACGACGACCGGCAGGGTGACGGCCTCGTTGAGGATCAGCCAGCCGAGGAACACCGCGATCACCGGGTTCACGTACGCGTAGGTCGCGACCAACGAGATCGGCGCGTTGGCGAGCAGCCACACGTAGGCGGTGAAGGCCAGCATCGAGCCGAACACCACGAGGTAGCCCAGGGCCAGCCAGGTCCGCCCGCTGTAGTCGCCGGTGAACCGCTCGCCGGCGAGGAAGCCGACCGTCACCATGATCAGACCACCGCTGACCATCTCGTAGACGGTCGTCACGAAGACGTCCTGAGGCAGCACGAGCTTGGGCTGGATGAACGAGCCGAACGCCCAGCAGGTCGACGCGAACAGGATGATCAGCGCCGGCACCAGGGGCAGGTCGCTACCGGAGCCGCTGCCGGCGAGGACGAGGTAGGCCAGACCCGCGAACCCGATCAGCACGCCCAGCAGGGACAGCGGGTTGGGCACGTCGCCGGTGAGCGCCCGGAAGAGCACGATGATCAGCGGGGCGATCGCGATCAGCAGGGCGGTCGACCCCGGACGGAGCGCCGAGGTTCTCACCGACGGACACCAGGCCGTTGCCGAGCATCGGCAGCATGAGGCCCAGCAGGGCCGCCCCCAGGAGCTCGCGGGGGCGGACCCTGAGCCGCCGCAGTCCGCCCTTGAACGACAGGATCACGCCGAGCAGCAAGCCCGCGGTCAGGAAGCGCAGCCCCATCGACGTGAGCGGCGGCGCCTCCTCGACGACGATGCGGATCCCGAGGTACGTCGACCCCCACACGACGTACACGACAGCGAGCGCGGCGACGACCAGGCCGATGGCCGGGGCTACCTTCGTGGGTGCGGTGCGCGGGGCTGTCTGTGTCATGACCGTCCTGTCTCTTGGGTCATGACAAGCGTAGGTCTCGACCACCCCGCGAGTCGCGCGGTTTTCGGACAGTGAGCATCGAGATCCGGCCAAGCCCGCAGGAGCCGGAACCGGGCCGGGAACGAGGCGGGGAAGTGCTCCGGTGGGCGCGGTGGGGCCGATTAGGTCAGGCGATCGAAGATCGGTACTTTATGAACATGAGGCCGGTGTGTCGCCGGTCACAATTCGAGTCCTGGGCTGACCGCCACGGGGCTCGAAGTGCACAATCCGGCACGCGACAACAGACGACGAGCACGACCGCTGCGCACCACCCTCGCGCACCTTCGCGCTCGGTCGTACTCGAGAGCCGGCGGCGGAGACCCCGCACGCCGCGAACTCCAAGGAGTGCAGGTGACAGAGACAGCAGGAACCAAGGGGGACTTCCCGGGCCTCGGTGAGGTCTTCGGCCCCTCCCACGCCGACGGCGGGCCAGAGCTGGTGCAGCTCCTGACGCCCGAGGGCGAGCGTGTGGAGCACCCCGACTTCTCCTTCGACCTCGATGACGAGGCGATCAAGGGTTTCTACCGCGACATGGTCCTCACCCGTCGTATCGACGTGGAGGCCACTGCGCTCCAGCGCCACGGCGAGCTCGGTATCTGGGCCCAGCTCCTCGGCCAGGAGGCCGCGCAGATCGGCTCCGGCCGCGCCCTGGCCAAGCAGGACTTCGTCTTCCCGACCTACCGCGAGCACGGCGTCGCCTACACCCGTGACCTCGACCCGCTGAAGCTGCTCGGCCTCTTCCGCGGCGTCGACCAGGGCAGCTGGGACCCGAACGCGAACAACTTCGGCCTCTACACGATCGTCATCGGCGCGCAGACGCTGCACGCGGTCGGCTACGCGATGGGCATGCAGCGTGACGGCGTCGTCGGCACCGGTGACCCGGCGCGCGACGCCGCGGTGATCGCCTACTTCGGCGACGGCGCGAGCAGCCAGGGCGACGTCAACGAGTCCTTCATCTTCGCCGCCTCCTACAACGCCCCCGTCGTGTTCTTCTGCCAGAACAACCAGTGGGCGATCTCCGAGCCGATCGAGCGCCAGTCCCGCATCCCGCTCTACCAGCGCGCTCTCGGCTTCGGCTTCCCCGGCGTCCGCGTCGACGGCAACGACGTCCTCGCCTGCTACGCGGTCACCAAGGCCGCGCTGCAGCGGGCCCACGAGGGCAGCGGCCCGACGCTCGTCGAGGCGTACACCTACCGGATGGGTGCGCACACCACCACCGACGACCCGACCCGCTACCGGCTCTCCTCCGACGTCGAGGCCTGGAAGCTCAAGGACCCGATCGCCCGCGTGAAGGCCTACCTCACCCGCAACGGCCTCGTCGACCAGGACTTCTTCGACTCCATCGAGGAGGAGGCCGAGCAGCTCGGGCACCACCTCCGCGAGGGCTGCAAGGCCCTGCCCGACCCGTCCCCGCTCAGCGTGTTCGACAACGTGTACGTCGAGCAGACCCCTGAGCTCGCCGCCCAGAAGGAGGCCTACGCGGCCTACCTCGCGTCTTTCGAGGGAGCTCACTGAGATGGCCAAGATCACTCTCGCCAAGGGCCTCAACGCGGGCCTCCGCGCCGCGATGGAGAAGGACCCCAAGGTCCTCATCATGGGTGAGGACGTCGGCAAGCTCGGCGGCGTCTTCCGGATCACCGACGGCCTGCAGAAGGACTTCGGTGAGGACCGCGTCATCGACTCCCCGCTCGCCGAGTCCGGCATCCTCGGCACCGCCGTCGGCCTCGCGATGCGCGGCTACCGGCCGGTGTGCGAGATCCAGTTCGACGGGTTCGTCTACCCCGCCTACGACCAGATCGTCAGCCAGGTCGCGAAGATCCACTTCCGCAGCCAGGGCAAGGTCAAGATGCCCATGGTCATCCGGATCCCGTTCGGCGGCGGCATCGGCGCGGTCGAGCACCACAGCGAGAGCCCGGAGGCGCAGTTCGCGCACACCCCGGGCCTGAAGGTCGTGGCCTGCTCGAACCCGGTCGACGGCTACTTCATGATCCAGCAGGCCATCGAGTGCGACGACCCGGTCGTCTTCCTCGAGCCGAAGCGGCAGTACCACGCGGACAAGGCCGAGCTCGACGAGTCGCTGACGCTCGCCGACGCCGACCCGCTGTTCAGCTCCCGGGTGATCCGTGAGGGCAGCGACCTCACCCTCCTGGCCTACGGCCCGATGGTGAAGACCTGCATGCAGAGCGCGGAGGCCGCCGCCGGCGAGGGCAAGAGCATCGAGGTCATCGACCTGCGCACGCTCTCGCCGCTCGACATGGGCCCGGTGCTCGCGTCGGTCCGCAAGACGGGTCGTGCCGTCGTCGCCCACGAGGCGCACGTGAACCTCGGCATGGGCTCGGAGATCGCGGCCCGGATCACCGAGGAGTGCTTCTACAACCTCGAGGCTCCGGTGATCCGGGTGGGCGGGTTCGACACGCCGTACCCGCCGAGCCGGATCGAGGAGGAGTGGCTCCCCGACCTCGACCGCGTGCTCGACGCCGTCGACCGCTCCCTCGCCTTCTGACCAGGAGTACTGACTAGATGCCTGAGTACAAGCTTCCCGACCCCGGCGAGGGCCTGACCGAGGCCGAGATCGTCTCGTGGAAGGTCAAGGTCGGCGACACCGTCAAGATCAACGACGTGGTCGTCGAGATCGAGACCGCCAAGTCCCTCGTCGAGCTGCCCTCGCCGTACGCCGGTGAGGTCACCGCGATCCTCGTGGCGGAGGGCGAGACCGTCGAGGTCGGCACCCCGATCATCGCGATCGGCGAGCCGGCGGCGGCCGGGGCGTCGCCCACCACGCCCGCCGCGTCCTCGGCGGAGGCGCCCGCGCCTGCTGCCCCGGCAGCGGCCGAGGGCGAGGAGGAGCCGATGAAGACGCTGGTCGGCTACGGCCCGCGCACCGTCGAGGCCCGGCGTCGTCCCCGCAAGGGCAGCGTCACCCCGTCGAGCGAGGCCGGCGCCGCCACCCAGATGCAGGTGCAGGGTGCGTTCGCGCCGGGCGGCGCCCAGTCACAGGCCGTGGTCGAGGTCGACGAGCCTGCCGTCCCGGCGCACTCGGTCCGCGCCGCGTCGCCCGAGACGCCGGTGGCTCCAACGTGCAGGTGCTCTGCAAGCCGCCGGTGCGCAAGCTCGCCAAGGACCTCGGGGTCGACCTGCGCTCGGTCACGCCGACCGGCCCGAACGGGACGATCACCCGCGAGGACGTCGAGAGCCTCCGGGGCCGCGCGTCCCGGCCGTCGGTCGAGCCGGTCGAGACCTCGGCCCACGCTCCGGCGATGGCCCGCACCGGCGAGCGCGAGCGCCGCGAGCCGATCAAGGGCGTGCGCAAGATGATGGGCCAGGCCATGGTGGAGTCGGCGTTCACGGCGCCGCACGTCACCGAGTGGGTCACCGTCGACGTCACCAAGACGATGCGCTTCGTCGAGAGGCTGAAGTCGCACCGCGACTTCCGCGACGTCAAGGTGTCGCCGCTGCTCGTGGTGGCGCGCGCGTGCATCCTGGCCGCCCGTCGTACTCCCGAGGTCAACGCGACCTGGGACGACGCCGCCGGCGAGGTCGTGTTCAAGAACTACGTGAACCTCGGCATCGCCGCGGCCACCCCGCGGGGCCTGGTCGTGCCGAACGTCAAGGACGCCGACCAGATGTCGATGGTCGAGCTCGCGCAGGCGATCAACGCGCTCGCCGCCACCGCCCGCGAGGGCAGGACGCAGCCGGCGGAGATGGCCGGCGGGTCGTTCACGATCACGAACGTCGGTGTCTTCGGCGTCGACGCGGGCACGCCGATCATCAACCCCGGTGAGTCGGCGATCCTGGCCTTCGGCGCTGTGAAGAAGCAGCCCTGGGTCCACAACGACCGCATCAAGGTCCGCGACGTCACGACGCTGGCGCTGTCCTTCGACCACCGTCTGGTCGACGGCGAGAAGGGCTCGCGCTTCCTCGCCGACGTCGCCGCGATCCTCGAGGACCCCGCTCACGCCCTGATGTTCTGAAGCGTCCGGTGGTCGAGGGGCCCGGCTCCTCGACCACCGGCCGGCTCAGCGCCTGCGGAGGGCCTGCACCTTCGTGGCGAGGCCGGCCACCTTCTGCGCGGCGCTCATCGCGATCGGCGGCACGTTCATGCCCTCGGGCCGGAGCGGGTGCATGATCGCGTCGGTCCCGCCGTCGACGAACACCGTCGTGCCGACGATCAGGCCGGCCTGCTCCGAGAGCAGGAACGCGATCGTCGCGGCCACCTCCTCGGGACGTCCGGGCCGGCCGACCGCGCTCGGGTACGCGTCCGCGAACACCCCGAGCTCCGGGTCCTTCCGGAGCTGGTCGGTCATCGCGGTGGCGATGAGCCCGGGTGCCACGGCGTTGACCCGGATGCCGGCGCCGACCCAGCCGGGCCTGACGCCCTCACGCCGCGACCAGTACGCAAGCGCCGCCTTCGTGGCCGGGTAGACGTTCACGGCCTGCTGGTCTGCTGCGAGCGCGCGGGCCTTCTCCTCGTCGTGCTCGAGGCACGCCCCGGCCACGTCCGAGGCCCACCCGGGTTGGCAGGTGACGGAGTTCGACGAGATGAGTACGACGGCCGGCTGCTCGCCGTTCTCGGCCGCCCGTGCCAGCAGCGGCCGGAGCCCGTCGAGTACGTCGATCGCCCCGAAGTAGTTCACGGACACGACCAGCCCGGGGTCCACCCCGGTCAGCCCGGCGACACCGGCGCAGGGCACGAAGCCGGCGATGCCCTCGGGGGCGAGCGCAGCCACCTGCCGGACGACGTCGGCGCGGCCGCCCGCAGTCGAGAGGTCCGCGGTGATGTCCGAGGGCGCGCGGTCGACCCCGATCACCCGGTGACCCTTCTCCTGCAGCACCGCCCTGGTGGCGGCCCCGATGCCCGACTCGGCTCCGGTGACGACGTACGTGCTCATGTCAGCTCCCGTCCTTCAGGCGAACAAGTCCCGCGAGGGTGGCGACGTACAACGACCCGTCCGGACCGAGGTAGATCGCGGCGTAGTGGTTGTTCCACTGCGGCCCGGTGCCGGTGAGCCGGCGCCAGGCGGTCCGGCCGGTGTCCACGTCGATCGCCGTGACGTACCACGGGTCCGACGGCTCGCCGGCGGGCTTCGTGTACACGTAGAGCAGGCCGTTGGCGAGCGACGCCTTGGGCACCGAGGTCGGCGCGACCTCCCTCGACGTCCAGCGCACGGAGCAGCCGTCGCGGCCGAGGTCCACGCGCGCGATGCCAGGGGCGGTCGTCGCGCCGAGCATCGTCGCGGCGGGCCCGGTGTAGCCGAAGTTGTTCTCGACGAGGACCGCCCGGCCGACGGCGACGATGCTGTTCTCGGTCGCGCTCCGGTGCCTTCCGAGCACCGGCTGCCGGCAGACCTCACGGTCGCGCCGTGGCTCCGCGCCGCGCCGGTAGGCGATCACGCGCATCCGCGGGTCGGCGTTGTCGGTGATCACCACGAGGTCGCGGCCGACGAGCGTCGGGGTCGTGCCGGAGCCCTGGGACAGCTGGCCGGGCTTCTTCGTCGACCCGCGGTCGTAGGTCTCGCGCCAGGTGACCGCCGGCCGTCCCCGAGCGCCCGGCGTCGAAGCGGTACATCGCGTGGTCGCTCACGATGAAGACGCCGCCGGTCTCGTCGGTGGCGAAGGAGTTCACGATCCTCTCGCCCTCGAGCCGGACGCTGCGGACGCGTCCGCTGCGCGGGTCGACGGTGCCGACCCCGCCCTCCTGGGTGACGAACCAGATCCGGCCGTCCCAGTCCGGCAGCATCGCGACCAGGCAGTCGTCCTGCGGGACGTGGGCCGAGAGGTCGTACTCCCGCAGCAGCTCGAACCCGGTGCCCACCGGGGTCTCGCTCTGGCCGACCACCCAGATCCGGGCGTCGGTCGTCGCGATGACCGCGCGGTCGCGGTGGTCGAGGTAGAAGTACGCGCCCGCGCAGATGTCCTGGAGCGGGCTGGTCTCGGGGTTCACCTTGCGCGGCGGCATCGGGTGGGCCGCCAGCACGTCCATCGTCTCGGGGTCGAGCAGCATCAGCCGCGAGCCCTCGAGGCCGCCGCACATCGCCTCGATGCGGCCCTGCCGGTCGAAGGCGATGGTCGCGCACTCCTCGAGCCCGTACGTCGCGGTGGTCAGCCTGAGGTTCCGGCCGAGCGGACCCGGACCGGCGTAGGCATCCGAGGCGTAGGCGTCGTCGTGCATGCTGTTGCGGCCGTTCGCCGCGAGGAACGGGTGCTGCGGGACGCCCCTGCTCCGGACCGGGTCCGCGACGGCGGGCCTGCCCTCGAACGCCGCGACGGTGCCGTCGGCCGGTCCGGGCGGGATCGGCACGGCGCCGGTGGCCGGGCCGAGCGGGGCGGCGGCGAGGGCCAGGAGGGCGGGGACGAGGAGGAGGCGGTGTCGCAGCGACGTGCGCGTCATGCTGCCTCCAACGACCGTGTAACCGAGTGGTTACGGAGCACACTGTAACCAGTCGGTTACATTGGCTCGATGAGCCCGTCCGAGAATCGGCCCCCTGTGACGCCGACGCCGACTCCGACGCCGGCCTCGGCACCGCGAGGCCGTGAGGCGGTGATGACGGCGGTGCTGGACGCGACCGTCGAGCTGCTCGCCGAGCACGGCCCCCGCAACCTCTCCGTCCGTCAGGTCGCCGAGCGCGCCGGTGTGAACCACGCCCTGGTGCACCGGCACTTCGGGACCAAGGACGAGATCGTCCGCCAGGCCCTGCAGGCTCAGTCCGCCGCGATCGCCGACGAGCTCCGTGCTCGCTCCCACGGCGGCGGGCTGACCGTCGTACACGCCCTCGCCGTGCTCGCCGAGCACCCGGCGTACTGGACGACGCTCGCGCGCGTGGTCCTCGACGAGCCGGAGCTCGCCGGCGCGGGGACCGCACCCACGACCGAGCTGTTCGCGGCGGCGGTCGAGGAGCACGGTGGCGACGTCGGTACGACGGCCGCGGCGGCGTGCCTGATGCTCGGCTGGCGGGTGTTCGAGGACTTCGTGGTCGAGGCGACGGGGACCACCCGCGAGGAACTGGACCAGAGCGTCTCGACTCTGATGCGGACTCTCCTGCGGCAATGAGCCAGGCTCCCTACCATTGAGAGGTCATGCGGTCCTCGACACGCCCCCCACGTCCGAACGCTGCACAGCGGGCCTACGACTTCGCCAAATGGGCGATCCTCAACGCGGTGTACCCCGTTGGGGCCGTCGTCACGGTCAGCGAGCTCTCGGCGGAGATCGGTCTGAGCCGAAGCCCGGTGCGTGAGGCGCTGCTCCGGCTCGAGGCCGAGGGCCTGGTCGAGATCGCCCCGGGCCGGGGCGCGCTGGTGAAGTCGTTCAGCCAGGAGGAGATCGAGGACGTCCTCGAGGCGCGGATCCTCGTCGAGAACTACACCGCGGCGACGTCGTTCGCGAACCGCGAGAAGTACCTCCCCGAGCTGCTCGACGTGCACGACGAGACCAAGCGGCGCCGCCGCGCGAGGGACACGGCCGGGTTCACCGCGGCCGACCGGAGGTTCCACGAGGTCATCGTCGACGGCGCGATGAACACCGTCCTGTCGGAGATGTACCGGTCACTGCGCGAGCGGCAGACCCTGTTCACCTCGGCGATGGTCCGCGGGCGGACCGACCGGATGGGAGCCGCGATCGCCGAGCACGACGCGATCATCGAGCGCCTGCAGGGCGACGACGAGGACGCCTTCATCGAGGTCGTCAACGCCCACCTGCAGTGGGCCATCGCGCTGGCCCGGTCCTCCGCCCCCGACCAGGCGGGGCCCGACTGGTCAGGCCCCGCGGGCGTTGAGCGCGCGCAACGTCTCGACAGCGACGGACCCGTCGGGCAGTGACGCGCGCGGCCCGGCGAGCTGCCGTGCCCCGGGGCCGAAGCCGTCCACGACGAGAGCGGCGCCGGTGAAGTCCTGGTCGCTCGTGTAGTCGTTGGCGACCACGAGGCAGGCGAGTCCGGCCGCCCTGGCTGCCAGAAGGCCGTTCCGGGAGTCCTCGACCGCGACCACGTGCCTGGGGTCGAGCCCCGTGTCACGGAGCACCGCGGTGTAGGCAGCCGGGTCGGGCTTGAGCCGGGTGACCTCGGTGCCGGTGACCACCAGCTCGAAGGCGTCGGCGCCGAAGTGTCGGCGGAGCAGCGGCTCCACCCAGGCCCGGGTCCCCGTCGTGGCGACGAAGGTCCGGACTCCCTCCGAGCGCAGCTCGGCCACCAGCCGTGCGGCACCTGGCCGCAACGGGACCAGGCCGTCGTCGACCATGTCGCGGAACGCAGCGGTCTTGGTCTCGTGCAGCTTCAAGGCGAGGTCGGCGGCCTCGTCTTCGTCGTGGCCGTGCTCCCGGAGGAAGGCCTCCAGGCGGTGCTTCCCACCGGTTGTCCGGAGGAGCTCCCCGTAGGTCTCGACGTCCCACCGGTACGACAGTCCGGCCTCCTCGAAGGCGCGGTTGAAGGCGACCCGGTGCCCGTCGCGCTCGCTGTCGACCAGCGTGCCGTCGACGTCGAACACGACGCCCAGGAGCTGGGGCACCGTCGACAGGTCGGCTGCGGACGTGGCGCTCCCCGGCCCCACCTAGGAGGCCTCGGCCGTCGCCTCGTCGGCGGGGTTGCCCATGACGTACTGCGTCATCAGGCCACGTCGGGGCCGGGTGCGGACGCCGGTCGATGTCGGGATCGCGCGGCCCTCCAGGCCGTCCCAGAAGCGGTCGGCCCGGGCCCAGATCAGGCGTGCGAGCAGTGCCGAGGTGCCTCCGCGCGGTGCGTAGGGGTGTGGCCGGGTCGGTGCCTTGACCTCCGTCAGGTACAGCCGGTTCGCCAGCGCGTCGCTGGCCCGGACGCCGATCGCGGCCGTGAGGGCGTCGACGATCTGCCGCTCGAGCCGGGCGGTGGCTTCGAACTCCGTGCGGGCGTCGTCCCACACGTCCGACCAGGACCGCTGGACGGCGTAGGCGTCCCCGTACACCTTCGACTTCACCTGACGCAGTGCGAGGTCGAGCCGGCGGGACTGCCGGTGGAAGCCGCGCCTCCTCTCCGCGCCGTCGGGTAGCCACTGACGAGCCGCGGGCACGAGAACGGTGTTCGCCGCGCACATGTGTCGGCAGGTGCTGGCAAGGAACGTGTCGGCGTACTGCTGGACGTCCCGTGGGGTCGCCCCCGCCGAGACTCCGGCCGAGGCAAGGCGCAGTCGCTCTGCGAGGACCTGGTGGGTGGTTGCGATGGTGACGTCGAGAGTGTTCGTCATGCTGTGTCCACCTCCGAGCGGAAGGATCCGGAGCCCGAGTCTTCGGGTGCCCGACCGGCGGGACAAGGCTGGGATCGGCCTCACCCCTCGCGTCACCCCTGCGGTGCTGGTGCAGCGCCCGCCGGTCAGGTGACATGGGTCTGTTGCCCTGACCGAGGCGTTCGAGGAGGCGACATGCTCGACATGCTGGTGATCGGTGCGGGTCCGGCAGGGCTGTACGCCGCCTACTACGCGGGCTTCCGCGGCCTCACGGTCGGGATCATGGACTCCCTGCCCGAGGTCGGCGGGCAGGTGAGCGCCCTCTACCCGGAGAAGGCGATCCTCGACGTCGCCGGGTTCCCGGCGGTCAAGGGGCAGGACCTCGTCGACGCTCTGGCCGTGCAGGCGTCGACCGCCGATCCGACGTACTTCCTCGGTGAGCGTGCCGAGGATCTCTGCCACGACGAGGCCTCGGTCACGGTGACCACCGACCAGGGGCGTGCCGTCCACGCCCGCACCGTGCTCATCACCGGCGGGATCGGCACCTTCCGCCCCAGACCGCTCGTGGGCGCCGAGGAGTACGACGGGCGCGGGCTCATGTACTTCGTCCCCAGGCCGGACGAGCTCGCGGGGCTCGACGTGCTGGTGGTGGGCGGCGGTGACTCGGCCTTCGACTGGGCTCTGACCCTCGAGCCGCTCTGCCGGTCGGTGACCCTGGTGCACCGTCGGACCACCTTCCGCGCCCACGAGCGCACGGTCGCGCAGGTGCGCGGTTCCTCCGCGCGCGTGCTCACGCCTTTCGAGGTGGAGCGGGTCCACGGGAACGGGTCCCTGAGTGCGGTGGACCTGGTCAGCTGCGACGGCGACCTCCGCGAACGGGTCGAGGTCCAGGCAGTCGTCGCGGCGCTCGGGTTCACTGCCGACCTCGGTCCGCTCACGCGCTGGGGTCTCGAGCTCCGCAAGCGCCGGATCCTGGTGGACTCGACGATGCGGACCAACCTGCCCCGCGTGTTCGCCGCCGGCGACGTGGCCGACTACGACGGGAAGGTGCGGCTGATCTCGGTGGGGTTCGGCGAGGCGGCGACGGCGGTGAACAACGCCGCGGCGACCATCGACCCCACTGCGCGGGTCGCGCCGGGTCACTCCTCCGACGCGGGGGTGAGCGGCGCGGTCGGTGTGCCGGTGAACGGCTGACGACGGCCGTCCGCGCCCCGCGGCCGGGGTGCGCTCAGGGCCGGCCGATCCTCTGGTAGCGGGCGTGACGCTCGGCGACCAGCGACGCCCGGTCGCGCTGCCACAGCTCGGCGAGCTCGTAGCGCAGCACCTCGCCGAGACGGCGGCAGAACTCCTCCGGCTCGTCGGCGGCGTCGGGCTTCTCGACCACGATCCGGTCGACGATGCCGGCGTCGCGCATGTCGAGGGAGCGCACGCCCTGGGCACGCGCCATGTCCGGCGCGTGCGCGATGTCGCGGTGCACGATCGCGCTCGCGCCCTCCGGGGGCAGCGGCGAGAGCCAGGCGTGCTGGGCCGCGATGACCCGGTCGGCGGGCAGCAGCGCGAGAGCGCCGCCGCCGGTGCCCTCGCCGAGCAGCAGGGTCAGGGTCGGCGCGTCGAGGGTGACGAGGTCGGCCAGCGACCGGGCGATCTCGCCGGCGAGGCCGCCCTCCTCGGCCTCGACGGACAGCGCCGCGCCAGGGGTGTCGATCACGGTCATCAGCGGGAGCCCGAGCTCGGCGGCGAGCCGCATGCCGCGGCGCGCCTCGCGCAGCGCGCCCGGCCCGAGGGGGTGTGCCTCGGTCTGGCCGCGGCGGTCCTGGCCGAGGAACACGCAGGGGGACCCGCCGAACCGGGCCAGGGCGATCAGCAGGCCGGGGTCGCGCTCGCCCTGGCCGGTGCCGTTGAGGGGGATGACGTCGGTGGCGGCGTACCTGAGCAGCCGCCGGACGCCGGGCCGGTCGGGCCGCCGCGACCGGGTGATCGAGTCCCACGTGTCGACGTCGGGCACCTCCTCCTCGGCGGGGTTCGGGATGTCGCCCAGCGCGGTCCGCGGCGCCAGCAGCACGGTCAGCGCGCGGTCCAGGATCGCGGCGATCTCCGAGGGCGGGACGACGGCGTCGATCAGGCCGTGGGCGTAGAGGTTCTCCGAGGTCTGCACGCCGGCGGGGAACGGCCTGTCGTACAGCGCCTCGTAGACCCGGGGGCCGAGGAAGCCGACCAGGGCGCCGGGCTCGGCGACGGTGACGTGACCGAGCGAGCCCCACGAGGCCATCACGCCGCCGGTGGTGGGGTTGCGGAGGTAGACCAGGTAGGGGAGCCCGGCCGTCTTGTGCTCGGCGATCGCGGCGGAGATCTTCACCATCTGCAGGAAGGCGACCGTGCCCTCCTGCATCCGGGTGCCGCCCGACACCGGCGCGGCGAGCAGCGGCAGGCCCTCCGCCGTGGCGCGTTCGACGGCCGCGACGAGCCGTTCCGCGGAGGCGACCCCGATCGACCCGGCGAGGAACCTGAACTCGCAGGCGACCACGGCGACGCGGCGGCCGTGCATCAGGCCGGACCCGGTGACCACCGACTCGTCGAGGCCGGTCTTCTCCTGGGCGGCGCGCAGCTCGGCGGCGTACTCCTCGGAGATCGGACCGCGCACGGGCGGTGTGTCCCAGGAGGTCCACGACCCCTCGTCGAGGACGAGGTCGATCAGCTCGGTCGCGGAAAGGCGGTCACTCATGCGTCGTACTCCCGGAGTCGTAGGCGGCTCGTCCCATCATGCACGTGCCCCGACCGGCAGGGGACCGGTCGGGGCACGTGGCCCGAGGAGCCTGTCAGAGCAGGCTGTTCCAGCGTCGGACGCAGGTGGACAGGTCCACCTTGAGCTGCTCGCCGCGGTCGACGACCACCGGCACCTGCTGCAGGACGCGGCCGTTCTTCTCGCACGAGAGCGTCCAGTTCTCGATCAGCGAGTCGCCGGCCTCGACGGTGCTCGAGTCGTACAACGCGGCGGTCAGCGTGTACGACGGGGCGGCGGACGCGTAGTTGATGACCCTCAGCACGTAGTCCCCCGGGGCCGGAGCCGCGACGTCCGCCTGCTCCTTCTCGCCCGGCATGTTCCCCGACGAGCCGACCTGGGTCAGCGAGCCGTCGGCGTTCTTGCGGTACACCTCGAGGTCGAGGTCGTCCGGCGTCGGCCAGTCGAGGTCCACCCGGAGCAGGTCGGCGTTGGTCTCGGTCACCGTGAACTCGTGGTCGACGGCGTCGCCCACGACGGTCGAGCCGCCCTCGTAGGTCTCGGTGCGCATCGGCTCCTCCGACAGCACCCGGACCAGCTTGGTCTGCACGACCGGGCGGGTCGACTGGTTGATGTGCCAGGTGTAGCGGCCCTTGTCGCCGACCACCATCGTGGTCTCGAGCCGGTCCTGGAACGAGCTCTCCCACGTCGGCGAGGCGAAGGCCTTCGACAGCCGCAGCGTGGCACCCTTCGGCGCCTTGCCGGAGATCACCGCATGGGTGGCGGTGTCGACGGTGTTCTCGAGCGCGACGAGGTACGCCTCACGGTTGCCCTTGCCGGCGTACTGCCCCGCGCCGAGGTACTCGTCGACCACCTCGGGGAACGGCGGGTGGAACTCGTTCGGCCCGATCTCGAAGGTGTAGCCGTAACCGCCGGTGGCGTTGTAGGACCAGTCCTCGGTCGTCCCGGTGGTGTCGTAGAGCTCCCAGCCATGGATGTTCGCGTACCCGTTGGCCGCCGCCATCTCGGCGCCCACCGCCTTCAGGCCCTCCTCGTCCGGCGCGTCACCGACCGGGAGGCCGTCGTGGCCGATCGTGTCGGGGTGCACGCCGTTGGGCCTCAGCACGAGGTTCGAGAAGGTGTGGTTGGAGATCAGCGTGGTGACCTGGCGGCTGCTGACCAGCTCACGGACGTTCTGGATCTCGGGCTCGGAGAAGGGCTCGGCGCCGCGGTAGGTCGGGTCGGCGAACGTGGCCGAAGCGCCCGGGCCGCCCCAGAAGCCGCCGTAGTTGCGGTTCAGGTCGACACCGACGCCGTAGCCGCCGGGACTCGTGGCCGCCGCGGCGCAGGTGCCGTCCGGGGTGTCCATCCCGTCGATCACCCGGCAGTTCTTGCGCTTGTAGGCGTTGCCGGGGGTGGCCAGGATCGAGGTGGTCCCACCGAGCGGGTCGACCTGGTTGAGGTCGCGCAGGTCGATGAGCGCGCCGTCGGTGCGGGACATGTGGAAGCCGTCGACGTTGACCACGGGTACGACGACCACGCGGGCCTTGTCGAGCAGGCCGGTGATCCGCGGGTTGCTGCCGTAGCTCTCCACCAGGTCGACCGCGAACTCCATCGCGAGCTCACCCGACGGCCACTCGCGGGCGTGGTGCACGCCGAACAGCGCGAACACCGGGCGGCCGTCCTCGGGCGCCCGCACGTCGCGGCCGATCTCGATGCCGTAGACGGTCCGGCCGTCGAGCGACTTGTGCGGCAGGGTGAGCTTCTTGGCGATGCCGGGCCGGGCCGCCACCAGCGCGTCGATGTCGGCGTTGTAGTCGGCCAGGGTGCGGTAGGTGTCGCGGCCCGAGGGCAGCGGGGACTTCGCGGTCGCGGCGGCGTAGGCGGCGTTGACCTCGTTGTTCTCCGCCTCGCGCCGGACGAGGTCGGCGATGCGTACGTCGTACGTCAGCCCGGCCTCCTCCAGGGCGCCGAGGTCGAGGGCGCTGTGCAGGACGACCTCGACGTAGTCGTGGCCGGCGTGCTCGGTGAGGTCGAGGCCGAGCGTCTGCAGCAGCCTCTTGTCCGCTCGCGTCGGGGTGTCCACGGTGACCAGGCGCGGGGCGAACGCGGTGTCCTCGGCGGAGGCCGCGGAGGTGACCGCGGCGGGTGCCAGTCCGAGAAGCGAGACGGAGGTGAGGGCGGCGACGAGCGTCAGCCGGTTGCGACGTGACCGGTGGGCCATGTGATCTCCAGGGGTCGACCAGGGGGGAATCCCCTTTTCCCCACTAACGACGCCTGTCTCACCGAGTCACGACAAATTTACCTTTGGTGGCTAGACCGGACGTCCGCTCCCCGCACCCTCAGGCAGGCGACTTCTCCGAGTCCAGCCAGCGGTCGAAGAACGGCTCGAGGTCCGCCCCGGCGCGGGCCGACCACCAGGCCACGAGCTCGGCGCGGTCGGCGCTGACGTACAGGTGGCGCTGCGGCCAGCGGCGCACGAGCCGCTCGAACGTGGCGTCACCGAGGCGGCGGCGCAGCCGGTCCCACATCAGCGCGGTCGACCAGTACACGTTGATGGAGGCGAACTCGGTCCTGTCGTAGGCCCCCGGCGGCCCGTAGGAGTCGCGCAGGCTCTGGTCGAGCCGAGCCCAGTAGCCGACCGTCCGGGCCCAGTCGTAGGCCCGGTCGTCGGAGTGGTCGTCCCTCCAGCGGGCCTCGAGGTAGCTCGCCATGCCCTCGTTCATCCACAGGTCGGCCCAGTCCGCCGGGGTCACCGCGTCGCCCCACCACTGGTGCACGAGCTCGTGGACCACGATCGCCCGGACCTCGAACCGCCCATAGGCGTAGTTGCGCCGCCCGAACGTCACCAGCGTCTGCGTCTCCATCGCCGAGCCGCCGGGCGTGAGGACGACGCCCGCCCGGTCGAACGGGTACGGCCCCAGCCGGCGCTCGAGCCAGCGCAGGGCGGCGGGGGTGCGCAGCAGCGGCTTCACGAGCTCCGGGCGGTCACGCGGGACCCAGTGCCGGATCGGCAGCCCGTGCGGGCCGGTCTGGCGGTAGGACCGGTACGGGCCGACGGCCAGCGTGAGCAGGTAGGAGGGCATCGGGTCGGCGTTGGCCCACCGCACGGTCGTCCGCCCGTCGCGCGTGCGGCGGTACGACAGCCTCCCGTTCGAGACCGCGACCTGGTCGCCCGGCGTGGTGACCTGGAGGTGGTAGAACGCCTTGTCCGAGGGATGGTCGTTGACCGGGAACCAGGTGAAGGCGCCGAACGGCTCCTGCATCGTCCAGAGCTGACCGTCCCGGGTGACCCGCATCCCGACCTCGGCGATGTCGGGGCGGCTGGCGGGGCCGCGGGCGGGGGCCGGCGTGCCGCCGTAGGCGATCTCGACCCGGTAGCGCTCGTCCGGCCGGACCGCCTTGTGCACGACGAGGTGGTTGCCCTCACGGGAGAACGCGGTCCGCTCCCCGCCGACGCGCACCCGACGCACGCGCAGCCGGTGCGAGAGGTCCAGGCGCAGGACGTCGTCGGCTCGTGCGGCGCGCAGCGTGATCGACGCGCGTCCTTCGAGCACCCGCGACCTCCGCAGCCAGGTGAGCGACAGGCCGGTACCTCAGGGCGTCGACCGTCGGATCGCCCTTGCCGGGGTAGTAGCTGTCCTCACGGGGGGTGGAGAGGGCGCGGTCCGAGCGTGTCGAAGGCGGGCCCACCGCCGGCCCGGCGGCCGGCGCGATCGCCTCGTGCGTCGTACCGGCGGAGGGGGTGGCGACGCCGAGCTGAACGGCGAGGCACCCGGCCAGGCCGACCACGACGGAGGCGGTGCGTGCTCTGGCCACGGCGTGCTCCTCGGGGCGGAGTCGGTCCTTCGAGTCTAGGTACGCCCCTGCCCGCGGCGGGCCGGATCGCGCTACCTCACGCGAAGGGCGGCGGCCATCTCCTCGAGCGTCTCGGGCGTCGTGTGCCGCGGCGTCCAGCCGAGCACGGTCTTGGCCTTGGTGGTGTCCATGAGCACCGGCGTGCGCGCGACGTGGATCCACTCGGCCATGGTCGGCATCCACGGCAGCCGCGCGACCACGCCGGAGGCCAGGACGGCGGCCGAGCGGGGGACCGGCACCGGGCGGGCGTCGAGGGCGGTCGCGACGTCGCCGAAGGTGACCGTGCCGTCGCCGGCCAGGTTGTACGCGCCGGGCTCACCGCTGCCGGTGGCCGCGGCGGCGATCGCCGAGGCCACGTCGTCGTGGTGCACGAGCTGCAGCGGGCTGCCGGGGTCGGGGACGACCATCCGCATGCCGGGGACCTTCGCGAGCGCGGTGCGGACGACCGCGGGCAGCTTCTCCGCGAGCCGGCGCCAGGGCATGGAGTCGGCGAGGGCGGTGGCCTGCGGGCCGGCGACGATGCACGGGCGCAGCACGTACACCTCGAGGTCGCTGGCGGCGGTGGTCTCGGCGAGGAGCTCCTCGCACTCGGCCTTCTGCTCGGAGTAGTAGTGCTCCTTGCTGCCGCGGGTCGGCACGTCCTCGGTGAGCGGCTGCGGGTTGTCGGGGTGGTAGCCGTACGCCGCCACCGAGGAGGTGTAGACCAGCCGCTTCGGCCTGGCCGCGGCGACCGTCGCCTCGAACACGTTGCGGGTGCCGTCGAGGTTCACCAGCCGGCTCTCGCTGCGCGAGCCCATGATCAGGTAGGCCAGGTGCACCACGACGTCGGCGTCGGCGACGAGGTCGTCGACGGCCCTGCGGTCGAGGATGTCGCCCTGGCGGTACTCCGTCTTCACCCAGCCGTAGGAGGCCGGGTCGAACGGGCGACGGGCCATCCCGATGACGCGGTCGACCCCTGGCTCGGCCTCGAGCGCGTCCACGGCCGGGATGCCGATCTCGCCGGTGGGTCCGGTGACGGCGACGGTGATGCCCATCCGTTCTCCTCCTGTGGCTACTCCTCGTACAGCGAGCCGCGTATCTCCTTGCTCTTGCCCACGAACTCCGCGACCACACCCGCCGCGGCGCGCACGGTCACGTCGTAGGTGCCGTCGCGGCCCTTGCGGCGGACCTCCACGGCGGTCGCGGTGAGGACGTCGCCGAGGCGGGTCGGCGCCAGGTAGGTGATCTCGCAGGTGTGCGCGACGGTGCGCCGGTTGTAGCTGTTGCAGGCGAACGCGAAGGCCGAGTCGGCCAGCGTGAACGTGAACCCGCCGTGCCCGATCCCGTGCCCGTTGACCATGTCCTCGCGCACCGTCATCTCCAGGGTGGCGGTGCCGGGTCCGACCTCCACGATCCGCATGCCCATCGCCCGGCTGGCCGCGTCGCCGGCCCACATCGCGTCGGCGCTGCGGCGGGCCACGTCACGGGGGTCGGCGCTCACGAGAGCTCCTTCTCCATCAGCGAGACCAGGTGCGCCGCGTCCCCGAGGCGGCCGACCTCGACGTAGCCGCGGCGGTCGTGGAACGCCAGCGACCCGTCGTTGCGCGGCACGAGGTTCACCTCGAGGGCGAGGCGGCCGTACCTCCTCGCGACGTGCTCGAGCTCGTCGTACACGAAGGTGCCGAGCCCCTGCCGGCGGTGGCTGTCGGCGAGGACGATCCGGTCGAGGTAGTAGAAGCTGCGGTCGTGCCGCTCGGCGAACCAGCGGTAGTTCTCCGAGTCGTACGCCGACCCCGGGGCGAACGTGACCACGAACCCGCCGAACTCGCCGTCGACGTCGATCACGTCGAACCGGTCGGCCCAGCCGTCGAGCTGTCGCAGCCGGGCCTCGTCCATGGGAGCGAGCTTGACGACGTTGGCCTGGTTGAGGGCGAGCACGTCGGCGTGGTCGGCGGGTTGGACGCGGCGGAGCTTCGGCACGGTGACAGCCTGCCACCCGGTCAGTCGGTGGCGTGCGGACTGGGCCGGTACGTCGAGCGCACCTGCGTGCCCCCGCCCGGCCGCGGGCCGACCGTCAGCCGGCCGCCGACGAGGGCGGCCCGCTCGCGCATGCCGAGGATGCCGGTGCGCTCGCCGTTGCCGCCGACCCCGACGCCGTCGTCGGTCACGAGGAGCACCACCCGGTCGGCGTCGCGCCGCAGGGTGAGCGACACGTGCCTGGCCCTGGCGTGCAGGGCGGCGTTGGTCAGCGCCTCCTCCGCGACCCGGTAGACGACGAGCTCGACGTCGTCGTCGATCCCGGGGAACGGGCCCTCGAGGTGCGTCTCGACCACGAGGGCGGGGTTTCGCCGGCCGATGTTGGAGGTGAGGAACCCGAGCGCACTCTGCAGGCCCATGTCCTCGAGCATCTCGGGACGGAGCCGCCGGGTGATCTTGCGGACCTCGACGAGGCTGTTCTGCGCGTCGTGCTGGACCACCTTGAGCTCGTCGGCGAGCTCCGGCGGCGCGTGGTCGATCGCCTTCTTCAGTGCGACGAGGGCCGCGGCGAGGCCGGCTCCGACGTTGTCGTGGAGCTGGACGGCCATCCGCTGCTCGTCGTACTCCCTGCTCGCGAGGGAGCGCGCACGCTGGGCGCGGTGCTCGTTCTCCCAGCGGTGGCGCAGGTTGCCGACCGCGGCGACGAGCGGGCTGAGGCTGCGGCGCAGATGGCGGGTGTTGACCGCCACGACCAGCGCGAGGCCGACGACGAGGACCACGGCTGCGGTGGGCCCGTGGCGCTCGCGGGGGGCGAGGGACATCGCGAGGACACCCAGCGCGAAGACGAGGCCGTTGGCGAGAACGAGGCGCAGGTGCAGCGGCACGTTCTTCGTCGACCTCACGGTGCAAGCCTAGGGACGCGGCGGGCCCGGCGTGCGGGCCTGCCGGCCGGGTGTGTCGTGTGACACACTGTCGCCGAATCAACCGTCACCTGTCACAACGCCGCGACCCCCGGGACGAGGACACACCATGAGTCACGAGCTCTTCGAACGCCACCGCGAGCTGCTCGAGCGGGCGGTCGCCGCGACACGGTCGCGCGAGTACTTCTCCGCCTACGACGAGAGCCCCTCGCCCCGGATCTACGGCGAGGACGCGGCGCCGGCGGGGAAGGCGGCCTTCGAGGCGCTGCTCGGCTCGGCCTTCCCGCTGGACACACCGGGTGCCACGGGCACGGTGTCGGGGGAGAAGTCGCCGTTCGGCTTCTCGCTGGAGGTGGCCTACCCGCGGGTGACCGCCGACGGAGTCGAGACGCTGCTCGACGCGGCGCGGGCCGGGATGAAGGACTTCCGCGACGCGGGTCCGCAGGGGCGGGTCGGGGTCTGCGTGGAGATCCTCCACCGGCTGCACCAGCGGATCTTCGAGCTCGCCAACGCGGTGCAGCACACGTCGGGACAGGCGTTCGTCATGGCGTTCCAGGCCGGCGGCGCGCACGCGCTCGACCGGGCACTGGAGTCGGTGGCGTACTCGTGGACCGCGATGACCCAGGTGCCGCCGACGGCGATCTGGGAGAAGCCCGCCAAGGGCGAGCCGCTGCGGATGGAGAAGACGTTCACGGTCGTCCCGCGAGGCGTCGCCCTCGTCATCGGCTGCAACACCTTCCCGACCTGGAACTCCTGGCCCGGTCTCTTCGCGTCGCTGGCCTGCGGCAACCCCGTCGTCGTGAAGCCCCACCCCGGTGCGGTGCTGCCGCTCGCGATCACGGTGCAGGTGGCCCGGGAGGTGCTCGCGGAGGCCGGCTTCGACCCCAACCTGGTGACCCTGGCCGCCGAGGACCCGGCCGACCGGCTCGCGGCCGTGCTCGCGGTCAGGCCCGAGGTGCGGCTCGTCGACTTCACCGGCTCCAACGCCTTCGGCGACTGGCTCGAGGAGAACGCCCGCCAGGCCGAGGTGTTCACCGAGAAGGCCGGCGTCAACACCGTGGTCATCGACTCCACGGACTCCTTCCGCGGGATGTGCCAGAACCTCGCGTTCTCCTTCTCGCTCTACACCGGCCAGATGTGCACGGCCCCGCAGAACGTCTACCTCCCCGCCTCCGGGATCGAGACCGACGAGGGGCACAAGACCGTCGCCGACGTGGCGGCCGGGATCGACGCCGCGCTGGGCAAGCTCCTCGGGGACGATGCCCGGGCGGTCGAGCTCCTCGGCGGCGTGGTCAACGACGACGTGCTGGCCCGGCTGTCCTCGGCCGGCTCGCACGGCCGGGTGCTCGTCGAGTCGCGCGCCGTGCAGCATCCCGCCTTCGAGGGAGCGGTGGTGCGCACCCCGACCGTGGTCGGCCTGTCCGCGAAGGACGCCGACGTCTACGAGTCGGAGTGCTTCGGCCCGGTGTCGTACCTCATCGAGACGGCCGGCACCGAGGAGTCGATCGACCTCTTCCGTCGTACCGTCCTGGAGCACGGCGCGATGACCGCCTCGGTCTACAGCTCGTCGCCCGAGGTGGTGACCTCGATGCGCGAGGCGGCGCTGGACGCCGGCGTCGCGCTGTCGGAGAACCTCACCGACGGGGTCTTCGTGAACCAGTCGGCGGCCTTCTCCGACTTCCACGGCACCGGCGCGAACCCGGCCGCGAACGCGTCGTACACCGATCTCGGCTACGTCGCCTCGCGGTTCCGGATCGTGCAGTCCCGACGCCACCTCTGACCCCGGAAGCGCCGAACCGGGCCTGGACCAGTCGGACCAGGCCCGGACAGACGTCCCGTCCCGAGCCAAGGGACTGTTCGGGACGGGACTCGGCGGTCGCAGTCGTGGGGGGCTTCGAGGCGACCACCACGACCAGCGTACGTCGGTGCCGGAAGGGCCTCATACCCATTCTGGGTGGCTTTGGCGTCCGAGGGCCGAGAAGTTGGCGGCAGACGGGGGTCGAACGGGGGGAGACGCCGCCGGCCCGGCTCCGAGATCGGAGCCGGGCCGGGTGGAGCACGTCCCTTGACGGCGGACTCAGCAGCCCCCCATGAACCGCCGGACCGGTGCTCCGTTGATGAGATGGGACGGTCGGCCGGGCCTGGCGTCTTGCCTCACACAACCCGTAATCGACATGACGCGGCCGGGGTTACGCACCTGTCTCACCGGCTCAGGTGGAGCAGACCAGTTGTCCCCCGGTCACGGGAACTCGATGCGGGTGGCCTCCTCGGAGACGACCCAGAGCCTGCGGGCGAGCTCCCGGTCGCGGGCGGTCTTCGAGGCGGTGACGAGGGTGGGCCGGCCACGCATCTCGGCGAAGCCCCGCGGGCCGAGGTAGCTGCCGCCCGGCAGTCCAGGCATGGTCGCGGCCATCAGCGCGGGCTGGGCGCCCATCGCCGAGGGCTGGGCGAGCAGCCGCGTCGCGCCGACGACGATCGCGCCGTCGGGCCGGGTGCCGCCGAGGTTCAGGCCGTGGAACAGGTTCGTCGCGGCGTAGCCCGGGTGGGCCGCCATCGACGACACGGTCGTCCCCGCCGAGCGGGCCCGACGGTCCAGCTCGAAGGCGAACAGCAGGTTCGCCAGCTTGGACTGCGCGTAGGCGGCCCACTTCTGGTAGTGGCCCGTGTCGTGCCGCGGGTCGCCGAGCGGGACACTCCGGGCCATGCGGTGTGCCTGCGACGCCACGGTCACCACTCGGGCGGCCTCCGCGTCGGCGAGCTGGGGGAAGAGCAGCCCGGTCAGTGCGAAGTGGCCGAGGTGGTTCGTGCCGTACTGCAGCTCGAAGCCGTCGGCGGTACGACGGTGCGGCGTCGCCATGACGCCGGCGTTGTTGATCAGGATGTCGAGGGGCCCGAGGCGACGCGCCTCGTCGGCTGCCCGACGGACGGAGGACAGGTCGGCGAGGTCGACGACCAGCGGGACCAGCTCGGCCCTGGGAAGGACCCGCTTCACGTCGTCCATCGCCCCGCGCAGCTTGGTCTCCGACCGCGCTGCCATCACGACCCTCGCGCCCTTCCGGGCGAGCTCCAGCACGATGTGCTCACCGAGGCCGCTCGTCACGCCGGTGACCAGCGGCGGTCCTCCCCGCCAGGTCGGGCATGTCGTCGAGGGTCCACTGGTGCTCCCTCACGGGGTCACCGCCATCGCCTCGAGGACCCGGCGGCCGAGCTCGTCGTCCCCGGTGACCTCGACCTGCACCGCGTCGACCGGCCGACGGCCACCGGCGAGGACCACGAAGGTCTCCACGTCCATCCGCAGCGACACCGTCGGAGCCGCGGGGTCGGTGGTCACCACGGAGGCGCGCCCGGTGTCGTCGACCTCGACAGCGAGGTGCACGGGGCTGACACCCGTGACGTCCAGCACGACCGTCGTACCCGCCGGCGCAGCCGCCTTCTTGCCCACGATGTAGGGGAACGACCGGGTGAAGGCGCCCACCGTGTGCGCCGCGCCCGGGGTGTTCAGGCCACCGGGGCGACCGACGGCGCGGCGGATGTCCTGCTCGTGCATCCACACGTCGACGACCCGGTTGTTGAGCAGGGTCTCCCAGTTCCAGCCGATCCTCCCCGGGGTCCGCGGCGGGTCCGCCTTCCCGTCGCTCGGCGGGTCGGCGAGCAGCGCCTCGTGCCGGGTGCGCACGCACTCCTCGAGCTCGTCGACGACCTCGGCCGGGCTCATCTCGGCCCGGGCGACCAGGCCCATCTCGGTGAACACCGAGGTCGGCGCCGTCAGGTGGTCGGCCTGCGGCACCTCCACGCGCCTCTGCTTCACCCCTGCGAGGTCGGACTCGATGTGCGCGAGGTGGCAGGCGACGCCCTTCACGTCCCAGCCGGGCAGGTCGGTCGGCCGCGACCACTCCGCGTCGTCGAGGCCCCGCAGCAGGCTGACCACGTCGTCCACGGCACTGCGCCACGACGCGACGTACCCGCTCAGGCGTTCCTGGTCCGAGGTCACAGCGTCCGAAGTCATGGGCGGAAGCGTAGGACAACGGGCAACGCGCCCTTCCGCGGGACCGCGGTGTGAGCGGCGGGTCCGCGCCTTGCCCGGCGCACGGTCATCACGCCCGGACTGCGGGGTGCTCAGCGGCCGTTGGCGAGCCGGTGAGGACTCGTGGAGCAGCTCCACGAGCTCGTCGTCGGCGACCCGGTCCAGCCGGACGAGCACGAGCTTCGGGGAGCGGTCGTGATGCGGTGTCCAGAAGAAGGTCTCCGGCTCCGCGCCCGCGAGCACGTCGCGCTCGTCGGTCTTGACCGTCACGACTCCCGCCTCCCAGATCCGCGCCATCAGCGTGCGCGCGAACCACGCCGGCTGCCCCCAGCTGACCCGCTCGGTGACCTCGGGCAGCGCCAGGCAGATCCGCCGCACGTCGTCCTCGCTCGCCATGCCTCCACGATGACCACCCGCGGCGTGTCCGTCCACGCGTTTCTCACCTCGCCCTGCTCACCGGTGCGCTCGGTGGCCGCTCACCCGGCCGCTCACCGGGCCGCCGGCCACGGCGTCGCTCGCCAGGCCGCGGGAAGACCTGCTTGCCCGATCGCGTTGACTTGTCCCTGTGACAGCTCCTCGCCCCGACGGCCGCCGCCCCCGAGTCCGTGCCCCCGAGCTCCGCGGCCGGGGCTGGCTGAACACCGACCGCCCGCTCACCCTCGCGGACCTCCGCGGCCGGTTCGTCCTCGCGGACTTCTGGACGTTCTGCTGCGTGAACTGCCTCCACGTCCTCGACGAGCTGCGTCCGCTGGAGGAGAAGTACGCCGGTGAGCTCGTCGTCATCGGTGTGCACAGCCCCAAGTTCGTCCACGAGGCCGACCCGGACGCGCTGAAGGCGGCGGTCGAGCGCTACGAGGTCGCCCATCCCGTCCTCGACGACCCCGACCTCGAGACCTGGCAGGCCTACACCGCGCGGGCCTGGCCGACCCTCGTCCTGGTCGACCCCGAGGGGTACGTCGTCGCGCAGTACGCCGGCGAGGGGCACGAGCACGCGATCGACGCCCTCATCGCCGACCTGCGCGAGGAGCACCTCGCCAAGGGCACGCTCCAGCCGGGCGACTCGCCCTACGTCCCGCCGACCCCGGAACCGCGCGACCTGAGGTTCCCCGCCAAGGCGATCCGCCTGCCCGACGACGGCTTTCTCGTCGCCGACGCCGGGCACCACCAGCTCGTCGAGCTCGCCGCGGACGGCGAGACCGTCGTACGCCGGATCGGCTCGGGCTCGCGGGGCAGCACCGACGGCGAGGCACCCGCCTTCAACGAGCCGAACGGCCTCGCCGCGCTGCCCGCCGACATCGCCGAGCAGGTCGGGTACGACGTCGTGGTGGCCGACACCGTGAACCACCTCCTCCGCGGCGTCGACCTCGCCACCGGCACGGCGACCACCGTGGCGGGCGACGGCACGCAGTGGATGCAGGGTGACGGCACCTCGAGCCTGTCGAGCCCCTGGGACGTCGCCTGGTGGCGGGGCAGGGTGTGGGTCGCGATGGCCGGCATCCACCAGCTCTGGACGTTCGACCCGCTCACCGGCCAGGTCGAGGTCGCGGCCGGCACCACCAACGAGGGCCTGCTCGACGGCCCGCTCCCCGACGCGTGGTTCGCCCAGACGTCGGGGCTGGCCGCCGACGGGGACCGGCTCTGGATCGCCGACTCCGAGACCTCCTCGCTGCGCTACCTCGAGGTCTCGACCAGCCAGCTCGACCAGCTCGACGGTCGCGACCGGCTCGACCGGCGAGATGCGGGTGCACACGGTCGTCGGCAAGGGGCTCTTCGACTTCGGCTTCCAGGACGGCCCGGCCGGCGACGCCCTGCTCCAGCACCCGCTCGGGGTCACGGTGCTCCCCGACGGCTCGGTCGCGGTCTGCGACACCTACAACGGCGCGGTCCGCCGGTACGACCCCCGCACCGGCACCCTCACCACGATGGCGACCGACCTGGCCGAGCCGAGCGGCGCGCTCGTGGACGGCGACCACCTGGTCGTCGTCGAGTCCGCGGCCCACCGGCTGACCCGGATCCCGCTGGGCCAGGCCGCCCAGGCGGCCGGGTTCTCGCACACCACCCAGCGGCCGGTCACCGAGGTCGCGGAAGGCGAGCTCGAGCTGGTCGTCTCCTTCGAACCGCCGCCCGGCCAGAAGGTCGACGACAGGTTCGGCCCCTCCACCCAGCTGCTGGTCTCGTCCACCCCGCCGGCCCTGCTCAAGGACGGCGAGGGGCGGACCACGGATCTCACCCGCACGCTCGTCATCGACCCGGCGGTCGGGGACGGCGTGCTGCACATCGCGGCGCGCGCCGCCTCCTGCGACGCGCACGGCGGGGAGGGCGCGGCCTGCCACATGCACCAGCAGGACTGGGGGGTGCCGATCCGGGTGACGGCCGACGGCGACCGTCGTCTCGTGCTCCCACTCTCCGGCCGCACCGCCGACTGAGCGCTCCACGGGCCGAGTTCCGGGTAGTTCGTGAGCGAACTGCGGTCTCGGGCAGGCATCAAGCGCGATTTGCTCACGAACTGTCCACGAGGGGCCAGGGAAGCGGGTTCGGGAGGCGGGCCCGGGAGGGGCTTGGGCACGGGCGTGGTGGAGGTCTCGCCTCGTGTGGTCGGGAGACGCCCAGGCGTCCCGTAGACTGGAGACAGCCAAGGCCCCGGGGTTCACCTCGAAACGAGGTTCAGATCCCGAGGCCTTTCTTTGTGCCCGGTGTGGGTGCGCGGAGCAGAGCAACACTGCCGCGCGGGACCTATGTGATCGGGCGCCATGCGTCTCGCAAGGCTCGCCGGTCCACGCCGTGGCCCGGGCTAGGACGCGCCCGACCATTTCTTGGAGCACCTCCATGACTGTCACTCAGTCGACCCTGCCCACCCCTGACACGACAAGCACCTTCGACTCCCTCGGCCTGCCCGCGCCGGTCGTCAGCACGCTCGCCCGCCAGGGCATCACCGTGCCCACGCCGGTCCAGGCGGCCGTCGTACCGGACGCGCTGGAGGGCCACGACGTCCTCGGCCGCGCACAGACCGGCTCGGGCAAGACGCTGGCCTTCGGGCTGCCGGTCCTCGCCCGCCTCGCCGGCGAGCGCAGCCGGCCCAAGCACCCTCGTGCGCTGATCATCGTGCCGACGCGCGAGCTCGCCACCCAGGTGCGCAAGTCGATGGAGCCGCTGGCCAACGCGATGCGCCTCAAGCTCGTCACGGTGTACGGCGGAACGCCCTACGACCGCCAGGTGAAGGCGCTCCGCAACGGGGCCGACATCGTCGTCGCGACGCCCGGCCGGCTCGGTGACCTCATCGAGCGCGGGGCCTGCCGCACCGACGACATCGCGATCACCGTCCTCGACGAGGCCGACCACCTGTGCGACCTCGGCTTCTACCCGGCGGTCGACGCGCTGCTCGGCCAGACCCCGGACGGCGGCCAGCGGCTGCTGCTCTCGGCGACCCTCGACGGCGACGTGGACCGCCTGGTCCGCAAGCACCTGCGCAGCCCGAAGCTGCACGAGCTCGACGCCAACGAGGGCTCGGTCACCACGATGGAGCACCACGTGATGGTGGTCGGCGGCTTCCGCGACAAGGTCCACGCCGCGACCCGGCTCGTCGAGGCCAACGACCGCTCGATCGTCTTCACCCGGACGCGCGAGGGCGCCACCGAGCTCGCCGCCGCGATGACCGACGCCGGCATCGAGGCGGTCGACCTGCACGGCAACCTGTCGCAGCGGGTGCGCGAGCGCAACCTGCGCCAGTTCTCCTCGGGCAAGGCACGCGTCGTGGTCGCCACGGACGTCGCGGCACGCGGCATCCACGTCGACGGGGTCGGCCTCGTCGTGCACTACGACACCCCCACCGACCCGAAGGCGTACCTCCACCGCTCCGGGCGCACCGCGCGTGCCGGCGAGTCGGGCGCGGTCGTCACGATCACCACGCCCCGTCAGGTCGACGAGGTGATCCGCCTCCAGGCGAGGGCCGGGGTCGAGTCGCGCCACCACGACATCCGGACCGCGCCCCAGCCGATGACCACCGAGGCCCTGGCGGTGTCGGGCGACAAGGCTCCCCCGGCTCGCCGGGGCGGCGGCACCGGTTCGCGCAGCGGCCGCCCGAGCGGCGGGTACCGTGGAAACCGTGACAGGTCAGGAGATCGGCGTCAGGACAGGTCGTGGGGCCGTGACGCTCGGCCGGCTCGTCGGAGTGACGATGCGGGTGGTCGTGCCGCTGCTGGTGATGCTGCTCGTTATGAGCGCGCGGGTGGCGCGTCGTACGGCCGTGACCGTCGTGAGGACGGTGCGCGCCCGGCTGGCGGCCAGCGCAGCGACCGCCGCGACTTCCAGGGGCGTGGCGACCGTCCGCAGATGAGCGGCGCGCGCAGTCCGCGCTGGTAGACGGCGAAGACACGAAACGCCCCGGTGCTCGAAAGAGCACCGGGGCGTTCGTCGTTCGTGTCAGGTCAGTGAGGTGCGGGGCCGTTGTAGCGGCGCTCCTCCACATGCCTGGACTCGGAGCGCTGCTTGTTCATCACCAGCGCGAGGACGATTGCCAGGACGCCTGCGATCAGGAAGATCCAGCCGAGCGCGACGTCGTCGATGAACTGGATGTCGAACTGCACGACCCCCAGAACCAGGATCAGGCCGAGTACCAGAAGGACGACGCCCAAACCGATGCCCATGTTCACTCCTCTTGTTCAGCGGCAGCGCGGACGCTGCCTCGGCGGACACGTGCCTTGTGGGACGCGCCGTATCTGATTCATGGCATACCCGGTGCAACGGCATGTCAATCACCGACGAGGGCAAAGCGTGACCAGAAGCACGCGACCCGCCCCACCTGAGCGGTGGAGCGGGTCGCGAGAGCCGGTACGACGGGCGTGGCCGGTGAGCCGGTCGAACGCCCCCGACGTGGCTCAGCTCAGAACGCGTCCTCGGCCAGGTCCATCAGGGACAGGTCCGTGGCGTCGGCGATCTTGCGCTCGGCCGTGATCTTCGGCAGCACGTTGTGCGCGAAGAACTGCGCCGCGGCGACCTTGCCCTCGTAGAAGGCCTTGTCCTTGTCGCTGACGTCGCCCGCGAGCTTGGTCAGGGCGACCTCGGCCTGCCGCATGAGCAGCCACGCGGACACGATGTCGCCGAGCACCATCAGCAGGCGGCTGGTGTTGAGGCCGACCTTGTAGACGTTGCGCTGGTCGCCGCCCTCGGCGTTCGGGTCGGCCGACATCAGCTGGTTGATCAGCGTGCCGACCATCGCCTGGCCGTCCTCGAGGGCCTTGCCGAGCAGCTCGCGCTCCACCTTCAGGCGGCCGTTCCCTGCCTCGGAGGAGATGAACTTCTCGATCTCACCGGCGAGGTGGCCGAGCGCCTGGGCCTGGTCCTTCACGATCTTGCGGAAGAACAGGTCCTGGCCCTGGATCGCGGTCGTTCCCTCGTAGAGCGTGTCGATCTTCGCGTCGCGGACGTACTGCTCGATCGGGTACTCCTGCAGGAAGCCGGAGCCGCCGAAGGTCTGGAGCGACTCGGTGCCGAGCAGCACCCAGGAACGCTCGGAGCCGTAGCCCTTGACGATCGGGAGCAGCAGGTCGTTGATGCGCTCGGCGAGCTCGTCGCGCTCGCCCTTGTGCTCGGCGATCTGGACGCGGTCCTGCCAGGTGGCCGTGTAGAGGACCAGCGCGCGGAGCGCCTCGGCGTACGACTTCTGGGTCATCAGCGAGCGGCGCACGTCGGGGTGGTGGGTGATCGTGACGCGCGGCGCGGTCTTGTCGGCGGCCTGGGTCAGGTCGGCGCCCTGGACGCGGCTCTTGGCGAACTCGAGCGCGTTGAGGTAGCCGGTCGAGAGCGTCGCGATGGCCTTGGTGCCGACCATCATCCGGGCGTTCTCGATGACCTGGAACATCTGCGCGATGCCGTTGTGCACCTCGCCGAGCAGCCAGCCCTTCGCGGGCTCGCCGCCTCCGACAGCGCTGTCGCCGAAGGTCACCTCGCACGTGTTGGACACCTTGATGCCCATCTTCTTCTCGACGTTGGTGACGTAGACACCGTTGCGCTCGCCGGTCAGCTCGCCGGTCTCGAAGTCGAAGTGGTACTTCGGCACGATGAAGAGCGAGAGGCCCTTGGTGCCCGGGCCGCCGGCGCCCTCGACGCCCACCGGGCGGGCGAGGACGAGGTGGATGATGTTCTCGCTCATGTCGTGCTCGGCGGAGGTGATGAACCGCTTCACGCCCTCGATGTGCCAGGAGCCGTCCTCCTGCAGCGTGGCCTTGGAGCGGCCGGCGCCCACGTCGGAGCCGGCGTCGGGCTCGGTGAGGACCATGGTGGAGCCCCACTGGCGGTCGACCATGAGCTGGGCGATCTTCTGGTCGCGCTCGTTGCCGTTGCGGTACACGACCGAGGCGAAGCTCGGGCCCGCGGCGTACATCCAGATCGGAGCGTTGGAGCCGAGGATCATCTCGCCGATCGCCCAGTTGAGGCTGGACGGAGCGGGCTGGCCACCGATCTCCGCCGGGAGCGCGAGGCGCCAGTACTCGCTGTCCATCCACGCCTGGTAGCTCTTCTTGAACGACTCCGGGATGTCGGCGGTGCTGCTCTGCGGGTCGAACACCGGCGGGTTGCGGTCGCTGTCCTCGTACGACGCGGCGAGGTCCTCGCGGGCGAGGCGGTCCACCTCGGACAGGATCGACCTCGCGGTGTCCACGTCGACCTCCTCGAAGGGGCCGGTGCCGAGGACCTCGTCGCGGCCGAAGACCTCGAAGAGGTTGAACTCGATGTCGCGGATGTTGCTCTTGTAGTGGCTCACAGCTCCACCTTCGAATCGGGGTACCGGCGCGGTCGCGGTCCGGTCCGGGATCGGCCCGGCGCAGGGGGGAGTGCCGGGCGTACTCGTCAGTAACTTAATTATCGTACCCACGAGTAATAAAGACAACCCCTCACCCCGGGTCCTGGCTACGGGTGAGGACCGTCACCTCGGCGGCATCGCGCGCCGAAGATCACCCCGTGCCGGTGAGCCGCAGCCCGAGTGCGGCGCAGCCGGACGGGTAACAAGCCGTCGTGATGAACGACGGGAACGACCACTTCGTACGCGTCCGGGGCGCCGGCGAGCACAACCTGAGGAACGTCGACGTCGACCTTCCCCGGGACGCGATGGTCGCGTTCACCGGGGTCTCCGGTTCGGGCAAGTCCTCGCTCGCCTTCGGCACGCTCTACGCCGAGGCCCAGCGGCGCTACTTCGAGTCGGTCGCGCCGTACGCCCGTCGGCTGCTGCAGCAGGTCGGTGCACCGCATGTGCAGGAGATCACCGGGCTGCCCCCAGCCGTGGCCCTGCAGCAGCGTCGCGGAGCGCCCAGCTCGCGGTCCACGGTCGGCACCCTCACCACGCTGTCCAACCTGCTGCGGATGCTCTACTCGCGCGCCGGCACCTACCCGTCGGGGGCCGCGCGACTGGAGGCCGAGGCGTTCTCGCCCAACACCGCGGCCGGCGCCTGCACGCGGTGCCACGGACTCGGTGCCGTGCACGACGTCGCCGAGGACCTGCTCGTCCCGGACACCTCGCTGAGCATCCGCGAGGGTGCGATCGCGGCGTGGCCGGGTGCCTGGCAGGGGGCGAACCTGCGCAGCATCGTCAGCGGCCTGGGGATCGACGTCGACAAGCCGTGGCGCAGGCTGAGGAAGAAGGACCGGGACTGGCTGCTCTACACCGACGAGCAGCCGTCCGTCCTCGTCGAGCCCGAGCCGGACCGCGTCGACTACGGCTACTACGGGAAGTTCTGGAGCGCGCGCAAGCACATCATGCACGTCCTGGCCGACTCCAAGAGCCAGAAGATGCGCGACCGGGCGATGCGGTTCGTGCGGAGTGTGCCCTGTCCCGTGTGCAACGGCAGCGGGCTGCGCCCGGAGGCGCTCGCGGTGACCTTCGCCGGCCACTCCATCGCCGAGGTCAACGCGATGCCGCTCACCGAGCTCACGCCGCTGCTCCGGCCCGTCGCCGAGCTGTCCGAGACCGGTGCCGCCACCGCGACCGCTGAGTCCGGGGAGAGGACCGAGGCCGCCGCCCGGATCTGTGCCGACCTGGTCGCGCGCGTCGAGGTGCTGCTCGACCTCGGACTGGGGTACCTGAGCCTCGGGCGGCGCTCGACGACCTTGTCGCCCGGCGAGGCACAGCGCCTGCGCATCGCCACCCAGCTGCGCTCGGGACTGTTCGGGGTCGTCTACGTGCTCGACGAACCGTCCGCAGGCCTGCACCCGGCCGACGCGGAGCCGCTGCTGGAGGTGCTGGACCGGCTGAAGGCGTCGGGCAACTCGCTGTTCGTCGTGGAGCACGACATGGACGTCGTACGACGAGCGGACTGGGTGGTCGACATCGGTCCCGGCGCCGGCGAGGGCGGCGGACGGGTGCTCTACAGCGGTCCGGTCCCGGGCCTCGAGCAGGTCGAGGACTCAGCCACCAGCCGGTATCTCTTCGGGCGCGCCCAGCGGCTCGAGCACCGACCGCGTGAGCCCCAGGGGTGGCTGCACCTGCGCGGCGTCTCCCGCCACAACCTCCACGACGTGTCCGTCGATGTGCCGCTGTGCGTGCTGACCGCGGTGACCGGGGTGTCCGGCTCGGGAAAGTCGACGCTGGTGACGCAGGTGCTCGCCCAGGTCGTGCGGAGCCACCTCGGGCTGTCCATCGACGAGCCCGACGAGGCGGAGCTCGAGGTCGACGTGCAGGGCGCGTCGGGGCTCGAGTCGTTCGACCGGCTGGTTCGGGTCGACCAACGGCCCATCGGCCGCACGCCCCGGTCCAACCTGGCGACGTACACGGGCCTGTTCGACTCGGTGCGCAAGCTGTACGCGGCGACGGACGAGGCCAGGGCGCGCGGTTACACGGCCGGGAGGTTCTCCTTCAACGTCCCGGAGGGGCGGTGCGAGACGTGCCAGGGTGAAGGGTTCGTCGCGGTCGAGCTGTTGTTCCTGCCCGGGACCTACGCATCGTGCCCGACCTGCCACGGCGCGCGGTACGACGCCGACACGCTCGAGGTGACCTACCAGGGCAAGAACATCGCGGAGGTCCTGGCGATGTCCGTCGACGACGCAGCCAAGTTCCTCGCCGGCGTCCCGGCTGCCTCCCGGAGCCTCGAGACGCTGCGGGACGTGGGGCTCGGCTACCTGCGGCTGGGCCAGCCGGCGACGGAGCTCAGTGGTGGTGAGGCCCAGCGCATCAAGCTGGCCACCGAGCTGCAGCGAGCCCGCCGCGGCCACGCTCTGTACCTGCTCGACGAGCCGACGGCGGGGCTGCACCCTGCGGACATCGCGCTGCTGCTGCGGCAGCTGCACCGGCTCGTCGACGCCGGCAACACGGTCGTCCTGGTCGAGCACGACCTGGACACGATCGTCACTGCCGACTGGGTCATCGACCTCGGCCCGGGTGGCGGAGACGCGGGCGGGCGGGTGGTCGCCACAGGGACTCCCGCGGAGGTCGCCGAAGCCGAGGGCAGCGCCACCGCGCCCTATCTCGCGCGGCGGCTCGCACGCTCCTGACCGGCTGCCCGGACACGGGAACCCTCGCGGACTCTCGACCTCGACCTGGCGCAGCCGGGGTGCCGGCCGGCGCCTGGTGGGGCTGACGGGCGACGCGCCCACCGACGAATGCCGGACTTACGTACGGCGAGCAGGCATAGTGCCGCGCAACGCCGGCTGCACCCGCCGGCGCAACGAGGGAGTGTCGTGCCGAAGAACAGCTTGGCGGGCCGCGCGTCCGCCGTCGTGGTCCTCGTCGTCGCCTCCGCGGTCACCGCACCGGCGGCGCCCGCCGAGGCGCGCGCGTGCGCGCTGGTCGCGCACCGTGGCTTCCACAAGGCCGCGACGGAGAACGGGATGCGAGCGCTGCGGTCGGCCGCCCGCAACGACGCCGACTACCTCGAGGTCGACGTGCGCGCCACCCGCGACGACCGCCTGGTCCTGATGCACGACAAGACGGTCGGGCGCACCACGAACGGCACCGGCCGGGTCCACGCGAAGACCGCGCGCCAGGTCAGGCGGCTGCGGCTGAACGACGGCGGACGGGTCCCCACCCTTCGACGTGCGCTGCGCTTCGGCCGCGACGCCGACATGCGCGTCCTCGTCGACGTGAAGTCGATGGGCCGTGCCGCGTCGTACCGGCGGCTGGCGCGCGTCGTGCGCCAGACCGGCGGCGGGCGCGTCGTGGTGATGTCTCGCCACCGCACGCACCTGGACCGTTTCGGCAGGCTGGCGCCGAGGGTCGCACGCGCGGTCGTCACCCGGGACCGGCTGCGTCCTCGCAGCTTCCGCAGGTACGGCACCGCGGTCGTCCACCACCGGGCGATCACCCGGACCTGGCTGGCGAGGATGCATGACGCCGGTCTACCGGTGTTCGCCTGGACCGTGAACACCACCAGCGAGTGGGAGCGGCTCTCCGGGCGGGTGAGGGGCGTCATCACCGACGCCACCTCCGGCTACGACGACTACCGGGAGAGCAGCCGTACCTGTGGGCGCTGACCTGTGGGTGGTCGCTCGGTCACGGTCGGGAAACTGAGGAGCGTGCGGCGGTCCTGACGTCCTAATGTGGCCTCCGTCCACGTCAGTCGTCACCAGGGGGAACCTGTCGCATGGCCGACTCCCGGCTCAGCCAGATCGTCGCCGTGGTCGTGGCGATCCTGTTCGGGGCGGCGACCTACCTCGCTCTCACCGAGGGCATGCAGGCACTCCGCGGCTCGGACGTCGTGCGGGCCACCGGCCCCGGGAACGTGCCCGAGTTCATCTACGAGGCGCCCAACACGGTCCCCACGACCGCGGACTACGGCCCGGTCGGGCCGGTCGCCGTCGTCTTCGCGGGCACCGAGGTGCTCACCGGGCTGACCGGCAGGCTCGAGAACCCGTGGGTCGCGGTCTCCAGCCAGACCGGCGCCTACCGCGCGCTGTCGGTCCCGCACTCGCCCGAGCCGTCGCGCGACGCGATCGCGGTCTCGCCCGACGGGCGGATGCTCGCCTGGGGGTACGACGATGGCGTCGTCCTCTACGACCCGGTCGAGGACCAGCCGGTCGAGCTGGAGGGCGTGGTCGACGGCTCGCCGCTCGTGGGCCCGTTCTCCCCGGACGGCAGCCGCCTCCTGGTGTACGACGGAGCGCTGCACGTCCTGGACGTCGGCGACGGGCGAGGTGCTGGCAACCCTGGCGGGAGTCGACGAGGCCGCCGCGAGGCAGGCGGCGTGGACCCCGGACGGGGCGGCGCTGACCTACGTCGTCGGCGGACCGGCTGGTCACCCA
The DNA here is from genome assembly GCA_963700365.1 of uncultured Actinomycetota bacterium. Classification (GTDB taxonomy): domain Bacteria; phylum Actinomycetota; class Actinomycetes; order Propionibacteriales; family Nocardioidaceae; genus Nocardioides_C. Next base: position 579,141 of record CAVOXG010000001.1, read on the forward strand.
CGACTGGCAGGCGGACCGGCGTACCGAGACTCCGACCACGATCGCCGCGGACGCCACCATCGCCTGGCAGCCTGCGGGGAAGCAGCTCGCCGCGATGCGGGACGAGCGGGGTGTGCGGACCGTCGAGATCTTCGACGTCGCGGCCGACGGCGGGCTGACCCTCGCCGGGACCGCCGAGGAGGACGGCTACGCGCAGCAGGAGCTGCTCGGCTTCACCGGCGACGCCCGGGTGACGGTCACCGCGCTGACCCTGGAGACGGCGTCGATCCCGCTGGTCTTCAACCTCTCGACCGAGCGCGCCTTCCCGCCGACTCGCGTGATGCAGCTTCCGGCCTCCGAGAACGCGGTGGACACCCTCCAGGTCGCGGCGGACCCCCTCGCGGCGGGGAGCGTCGAGTTCGACGAGCCCAGGTGGCCGGCCAGCGACCTCGCCAAGCTCGTGGCCAGCATCCTGGTCACGGTCTTCGCGCTCGGGCTCTACCTCACGCGGCGGCCGCGCTACCGGGCGATGGCGGAGGCGCGGGCTCGGGCGAGGGTCGAGGCGAGGACGGAGCGGCGTCAGTCACGGCTCGGGGGCCGGTGACCGTTCAGGCCCATGTCGGCCTCCCGCATGAGCTTGGAGACGAGCTCGTGACCCAGGGTCAGCGTCTCGTCCAGCGTCTTCAGGGCGGCGTCGTTGCGGCCTGCCTCGAGCGACCACTTCGCGGCGGCCATGCCCTGGACAAGGGTGTCGTTGACCTCCGTGGCGTCTCGGTGGCGTTGGGTCGCCGCCTCGAGGAGACGCTCACGCCGGTCCGCCTCCGCGAGCCGGTCCGAGGCGTCGCCGAGTAGCCCGCCGAGCAGCAGCAGCGGGATGACCCGCGACGCCCAGCCCAGAGCGGAGAGGTCGACGTCACTCGTGACCGCCCAGATGGCGACGAGCGCCACGGCCAGCAGGCCTGCCACGATGCCGGCCTTCCGGCCGAAGGCGAGCGCGATCAGGGCGATGGGCAGGGCGTAGAGCATGTTGACCGCGTCCGTCGGGCCGCCGATCGTGACGCGGATCGTGAACACGGCCGTGTAGAGCACGCCGGCGACCGCGAGCGTCCAGCGTGGTTGCTCGCGGAACCACGGAGCAGGGCTGTGGGGCCGGGCAGGGGCCGAAGTTGCCATAGGTGCAACTGTGCAACATCCGCCCGCCTCGAGCAGTGGGGCGAAGGTCCCGTTTTCGGGCTTCTCTGAGCCACGACGCGCCGAACCAAACTAGCCAATTTCGATTGACTCTGTTTAGTCTAGTAACTCACTCATATAACGAGGAGTTACTTGTATGCCTGCTCTGATCGTTCTCGCCGTCGCCGGCCTGGTGGCCCAGCTCGTGGACGGGTCACTCGGCATGGGCTTCGGGGTCACGTCCTCGACGTTGCTGGTGGCCGCCGGGATCGCGCCGGCCACGGCGTCGGCCTCGATCCACCTGGCCGAGGTCGGTACGACCCTCGTCTCGGGGTTCTCCCACCACAAGCTGGGCAACGTCGACTGGCGCACCGTCGCGATCATGGCCGTTCCCGGTGGTCTCGGTGCCTTCTTCGGCGCGCACTTCCTCGCCAGCCTGCCGGCGGACGTCGCCAAGCCCTGGGTGGCCGGCCTGCTCTTCCTGCTCGGCGTCTACGTGATCTGGCGGTTCCTGGTCCTCGGTGGCCGGCGCCCCCAGTTCGAGGGGAAGGTGTCCACGAGGTTCCTGGTGCCGATGGGCCTGTTCGGCGGTGCGCTCGACGCGGTCGGTGGTGGTGGCTGGGGCCCGGTCGGGACCACGTCCCTCCTCGCGTCGGGCCGGCTGGCGCCGCGGATGGTGGTCGGCTCCGTCTCGGCCTCGGAGTTCGTCGTCGCGGTCGGCGGGTCGATCGGCTTCCTCATGGCCCTGGGCAAGGAGGGTGTCAACGTCGGCTTCGTCGTCGCGCTCCTGGCCGGGGGCATCTTCGCCGCTCCGCTGGCTGCGTGGCTGGTCAAGCACCTGCCGGCCCGCGTCCTGGGTGTCGCCGCCGGTGGTCTCATCCTGGTGACCAACAGCACGACCGTGATGGAGTCGCTCGGGGCCACCGGTGCCTACGTCGGCCTGGTCGCGGCCGCGCTGGGACTGCTCTGGGCCTCGCTGGTCGTCCTGGCGGTCCGGCAGGAGCGCGCCGCCCGCGCGTTCGACGCGGAGCTGGAGACGATCGCCGGGTGATCTCCTCCGGCGGGCGGTGCCCTATCGAGCGTGGGCGGTTGCGCGACGCAGCCGCCCACGGCTCAGTGGGGCCGCCAGGCCTCCTCGTCGCGGGTCCGGGCCGCGACCTTCTCGGGGAGCCGCTTCGTGGTCAGCGACCTGATCGTCACCTCTTCGAACACCTCGCGCAGGCTGCTCCTGGCCGCGATCCACACGTGCTGAAGGGCCTCGGCCGTGTCGTTGTAGGCGACCGCCTCCGGCCGAAGGCCGTAGACGCTGACCAGGGGGCCGTCGATGGCGCGGATGACATCGGCGACCGACACCTCGCCGGGATCCCTGGCCATCCGCCACCCGCCTGCCTGGCCGCGCTGGCTCATCACGATGCCGGCGCGCCGGAGGTCGGCCAGGATCGCCTGGAGGAAGCCGCGGGGGATCTCCTGGCGGCGGCCCAGCTCCTCCGCGCTGACCGCGTCCTCGTTCTCGCGGGCCGCGATCTCGATCAACGCCCGCAGCGCGTAGTCGGACTTCGCGGAAACTCGCATGTCGCAAGTCTCGCAGATCCATCGACTTGCTCGACGTCGACGGACGGCCGAGCGACCGACCGCGTCTGGCGAGAACAAACTGAAACGCGTTACAGTTCTGCCGTGATCGACTCCGACGCCGTCACCTGGACGGCCCCCGACGACGACCACCCCGCGCGTCGCGCCTCCCAGGTGTCCGCGGCCACCGTCGCCCGCGGGGTCAAGGAGGACTGGCTCGCGCTGTTCGCCCCGGACGCGGTCGTCGAGGACCCGGTCGGCCCGTCGGTGTTCGACCCCGAGGGCAAGGGGCACCGCGGCCGCGACGGCATCGGCGGCTTCTGGGACCTGGCGATCGCGGGGGTGCGGCGCTTCCACTTCACGATCACCGACTCCTTCGCCAACGGCGACTCGTGCGCGAACGTCGGCACCATAACCACCGTCCTCGAGGACGGCACCAGGGTCGACACCGAGGGCGTCTTCGTCTACCGCGTCGACGAGGCGGGCAGGATCACCTCGATCCGGGCGCACTGGGAGTTCGACCGGGCCATGGCCACCGCAGCGAAGGGGTGACGCTCTCCCCACCAGAATCGCTGTTCAAACCTGCCGAGGGCCCACGGCGGCGTCAGACTGGACCGGTTACAGATCCGGCGCCCCGCCGTGTTTCAATCTGATCGGGTTGAGAAACGCAGCCCATCCGGTCCGGCGGCCGGTACGGGGGGCGCGCGTGCAACTCGTCAGTTTGCCGTCCTCGTCCTGGGAGTTGACGATGCGCTCCTCAAGCGCGGCATGACCACGGTCATCACCGGTCCCCACGGGCCCTTCCGCTACACCGTCGCGACCAAGCGCTGGTGGTGGTCCGACGACCTCTACCGCATCCACGGCTTCGAGCCGGGTGACGTCGTGCCCACCACCGACCTGTTGTTCCGCCACAAGCACCCCGACGACGCCGCCGTGGCCACCGCCATCATCCTCAACGCCTTCACCAGCGGTGAGCCCTTCGCGCTCTGGCACCGGATCATCGACGCAAAGCTCCGCACCCGCACCGTGGTGTCCGTGGGCGACGGGTTCCACGACGAGGCAGGCGAGCTCGTCGAGGTCCGCGGCTTCATGGTCGACGTCACCGGGTCCAAGCGCAGCCAGACCGCACGTGACATCGACGAGGCGGTCCGACGCTCGGCCGAGTCGCGGGGAACGATCGAGCAGGCCAAGGGGATCCTCATGGCCACGCTCGCGGTCGACGCCGACAACGCCTTCGCGATGCTCAAGAAGAGCTCGCAGGACGACAACATCAAGCTGCGGGACCTCGCGGCGAAGCTGCTGACCACCTTCGAGGAGATGCGGGTGGCCGGTCTCGACGCGCGCAAGGCCGTCGACGAGGTGCTCGGAGACGTGTCCGCCGGTCACTGACCGGCGCGCTCAGTCGCCGCCGGCGTGGTCGCACACCCAGTCGACGAACGGCGCGGCTTCTCGCCAGTCCTCACGCACCCGGTCGAGCAGGTCGGGCGTGTGGATGAACGGCTCGAAGCCGTAGGACTTCCCCAGCGTCAGCGACTTGTGGCGGAGGAGCTCGATGCGGGGGTGGTCGGCGTCGTACCCCCGCGGGGACGTCTTGAGCTTCTCGCCGCCGACCGTCCAGCCGGTCTCGGCGAGGGTGGCGAGGACCCGCTCGAGCTCGGCGCCGCGGCGGTCGTCGGCCATGGCCTCCCGGATCCGGGCCAGCCGCGGCCCGGACGCCTCGTAGAAGCCGACGCCCACCCGGACGCCCGGTGCCGCCACCTCGACGTAGAAACCGGTGGCGGGACCGCGGGGGATGAACACACCCTGGTGCGTCTTGTAGGGCGTCTTGTCCTTGGCGAACCGCACGTCGCGGTAGGGCCGGAACACCTTGGCCGCACCGAACTCGTCCTCGAGGGCGCGGGCGAGCGCGCTCATCGGCCCGCGCACCGCGGTCTCGTAGGTGTCCTTGTGCGCGGCCCAGAACGACTTGGTGTTGTCGACCTCGAGGTCGTCGTAGAAGTCCAGTGCAGCAACGGGAATCCCACTGAAGCCGGTCATCGGCGCAGGATATCTTGGGCCACCTCGTCCCCTGCCGAGGAGGAACCCACGTGACCCTGCTGGTGCCCTACGGAGGCGAGCAGCCCGTCGTCCACGACACCGCCTGGCTCGCCCCGACCGCGACGCTGGTCGGACCGGTGAGGGTGCACCAGGACGCGAGCGTCTGGTACGGCGCGGTGCTGCGGGCCGACTACGGCACGGATCACGGTCGGTGCCCGCTCCAACGTCCAGGACAACTGCGTGTTCCACACCGGCCTGGGCCTGGACGTGACCCTCGGTGAGGGTGTCTCCGTCGGGCACGGCGCGGTCTTGCACGGCTGCACGGTCGAGGACGACGTGCTCGTCGGGATGGGAGCCACCATCCTCAACGGGGCGCGGGTCGGTCGCGGTTCCCTCATCGCGGCCGGCACGGTCGTGCTCGAGCACACCGAGATCCCGCCCGGCTCGCTCGTCGCAGGCGTCCCCGGGAAGGTCCGCCGGCCGCTGGACCAGGCCGAGACCGAGAAGGTGCTCGAGAACGCCCGCGAGTACGTCGACCTCGCCGGCCGTTACCGGGACGTGCGCAGCTGATCGCCGACCCCGGTCGCCGCGCGGTCGTCGGTCCGGGCTCCAGCCGGGCCGTCAGAGCACGGGCGGGGCGTCGGTGTCCTCGTGCGAGCCACCCCTGCGTCGTACCTCCGCCCGGGCCCGAGCGATGCTGCCGTGCTCGAGGGCTGCGACCCGTGACTCGCCGGACCAGACGAGCCGGCCACGACGCCGCACGCTGACCTCCATGGAGCCGCCGAGGTGCTCGATCGCGCCGGCGATGTTGCGCCGCTCGAAGGGCAGCGGGACCGGCAGCACGTGCGCGTCACCGAGCCGGCCGTGGCCCTCGACGTCGACCCGCCACTGCACGCTGCGACCGCGCAGGACCCAGCGCTCGTCACTCACCTCGGCGTGCACCGGCGACACGCCGGGGTCACCGAGCCGGAGCAGCCTGCCGTCGGGCATGAGCACGACGAGCGCGGTGACCGTCGTGCGCAGCGGACCCGCGGTCACCTCGCCACCGGCGAAGGCGACGCAGACCGACGGGTCCTCGAACCCGTGCGCCTGCCCCCACCACCACGAGTCGGGGAAGCCGCCCTTGCCCCAGTTCTTCTCCGCGTAGACCGTCCAGCCGTCGAGGTCCCAGGTGTCGTCGCCGACGGTGGCGTGGCCCTGCGCGGTGCCGCCGAGGAGCCACGGGTGCCAGTACTGGTTGAGCCCCGGCACGGCCTGGAACACGCTCGACCCGCCGAGGCTGCGGCGGGGCCAGGGCACCGGGGCGGCGACCTTGACGTCGAGGCGAGCGTCGGGCCCGAGGTCCACGTGCAGCGAGTCGACGGTGCCGGCGAAGGCGTCGCCCGCGAACGCGCCGAGGCCGGAGGGGTCGGCGTGCCCGACGGGATCGGCCACCGTGCGGAGGAACCCGTGTGGATGCGCGGCGAGACCCAGGGTGGCCCAGTGTTCGCCGTGGCGGTCGCGGTTGACGCCGTTCAACGCGATCACCACCCGTCTGGTCGCGGGGTCGGTGAAGCGCCAGAAGTAGCCCTCCATGGCGACGCCGTGCGCGGGGAGCTGGTCGCCGAAGGGCAGGTCCGCGCCGCTGGCCCGGTAGGCCCGCAGCGTCCGTCGTACGACTGTCTTCACAGGCCCCATCATGACGGGAGACCCCGGTTCGTCCGCGGTCATCCCCCGGGGAGTCCCGGGGGAGCGCAGACGAACCGGGGTCGCCGGCTCAGCCGGGGCGGACGGCTCCGGAGTACGGCATCGAGTCAACGGTCGTGACACCGACACCCGTGCTGGGGTTGGCGGCGTGGACGATCTGGCCGTTGCCGATGTAGATCCCGACGTGGCTGACCGGGCTGTAGTAGAAGACGAGGTCACCGGGCTGGAGCTCGGACTGGGAGACCGGGGTGCCGGAGCTCATCTGAGAGCTGGCGGAGTGCGGGAGGCTGACGCCGGCCTGGGCCCAGGCCATCAGCGTCAGGCCCGAGCAGTCGTAGGAGTCCGGTCCGGCCGCTCCCCAGACGTAGGCCTTGCCGACCTGGCCGAGTGCGTAGTCCACGACCGCGGCGGCGTTGCCCGACACCGCGGCCGGCTGGGGCGCGGCGTCCTGGGCCATCGCCTGGCGCTGTTCCGCCTCGAGCGTCGCGAGGAGCTCGTCCGCCTCGGCGGCCTTGGCCTCGATCTCCCGCTTGTCCTCGGCGAGCCGCTTCTTGTCCTCGGCGATCTCGGCGAGCTCGCGCTGCATTGCCTGCTCGCGCAGCAGCAGCTTCCGTGCCTCGAGCGCGTAGGCGTCCATCAGCTGCGCCCGCTGCTCGTCGTAGGCCGACACCGTCGAGAGCGTCTCGAGGAACGCGTCCGGGTCGTCGGACATCAGCACCTGGCTCGTGGAGGAGAAGGCGCTGCCCTGGTACTGCGAGACGACGGACGCGGCCACCTCGCCACGCACCTTCTCGGCCGCGCCCTTCTGGCGCTTCAGGTCGCGGCGCAGCGTCGTCAGCTCCTGCCGGGACCCCTCGAGCTCGAGACGGGTGTCGTTGTAGCGCTCGGACGCGATCTCGGCCTCGTGGTAGAGCCGGTCGACCCTGGCCTGGACCTCCTCGATGTCGGGCTCGGCGCCGGCGATCCCCTGCAGCAGCAGGGGTGAGCCGAGAGCGGCGACGGCGAGAGCGGTGAGCAGGCGGGTGGTGCGGGGGTGGCCGTCGCTCATGAAGAGACGGTCTCCTCTCGTTCCTCGGGTACGTCGGACTGGTCGTCGTCGGGGGTGGGGGTGGTGGGGCGGCTTCGGCGCCAGGCGACCAGGGCGGCGACGATAGCGATCCCGGCCGTAACGACCCAAACCGGGACGGTCGACGCTACGTCGGCGACCCAACGCTGCGCCTCGAACTCGAGGTCGGTGGTGTCACCGAGCCCGAGGACGCCGGTGATGCCGGCCGTGCCGTCGAAGCGCAGGAAGAGGATCCCGATGCCCACGAACAGCAGGCCGGAGACGAGTGAGGTGGTGTGCACGGTGATCGGGCCCAGATGCACCATCCGGCCGCGCAGCCAGGACTTCCGGCCGAGGTCGAAGCGGTCCCACAACGCCGCGAGCACGAACAGCGGCGCCGCCATGCCGAGCGCGTACACCGCGAGCAGCAGGCCGCCCTGCAGCGGGGAGTCCTGGGTCGCGGCCATGGTCAGGATCGCGCCGAGCACCGGGCCCGAGCAGAACCCGGCCAGGCCGTACACAGCGCCGAGCGCCACGGTGGAGGCCCAGGTCGCCTTGCCGCCGGCGTTCTTGCCGGACTGGCGGTTCGACCAGGCCTGGAGCCTGCCTGCGAACGGCATCGCGAAGCTGCGCCCGAGGATCTGCGCGACCCCGAGGGCGATGATCGACCAGCCGGCGATCGAGATGAGGAGGCCGCGGTGGCCGTAGAACAGCGAGCTCGCGGCGCCGGCGCCGGTGCCGAGCGGCACCAGCGTGATCAGCAGACCGCCGTAGAACGCCGCGGTCCGCAGCAGGAGGGCGGACCGGCTCGCGAAGGCGTAGGCGAAGAACGACGGCAGGAGCAGCGCGCTGCACGGAGAGAGCAGCGCGAGCACCCCCGCAGCAAAGGCGGCGAGCAGGCCGACCTCGGTCACCGGGCAGCCTCGGCCGCCTGCTCGATGGCCTCCTCGAACACCTCCGTGGGCTGGGCGCCCATGATCGGCCGGCCGTTGACGATGAAGGCGGGGGTGCCGGTGACGCCGATCTGCTGACCCTCGGTGAAGTCCTTGGCGACGGCGTCGGCGGCCTTCTTGGAGTTCATGTCCTCACGGAACTTCTTGGTGTCGAGGCCGATCTCCTCGGCCACGCCGACGAGGTAGTCCTCGGTGAGCTTGCCGCTGTTCGGGGGCTGCTGGTCGGCGAACATCGCGTCGTGGAACTCCCAGAACTTGCCCTGCTCGGCGGCGGCACGACCGGCCTGGGCGGCTGTGGTCGACTCGGGGCCGAGGTAGGGGAAGTCGCGCCACTCGATGCGCAGCGTCCCGTCCGCCACGTACTCCTCGACGAGCGTGGGCTCGGTGTCCCGGGCGAACTTGCCGCAGAAGGGGCACTGGAACTCGGAGTAGTTGATCATCACCACGGGGGCGTCGACCTCGCCGAGCGCCGTCGGGTCCTCGGGGTCGCGTCGGACGAGCTTGGCGAACGGGTCGTCCTCCGGGTTCGCCGGAGGCCGGCTGCCGTCGCGGGAGACGTCGGACACCGGGGGTGTCCCGGCGGTGTCGTCGCTCTCGCCGGAGTCGCCGGCCAGCGCCGGGGCGAGCAGCATGACCCCGGTGATGAGGGCGGCGACGAGGGCCACCACGACCGGGATCGTCGCCTTGTTCCGGGCAGGCGTGTCAGGCATGGGTATTCCTCCGAGAGTCTGGTGGGTGCGGGAAGAGGGGTCAGTTGCTGGGTACGGCGCAGGCGACCTCGCCGCGCAGGCGGGCACGTAGCGCCCAGGCAAGGACGCCTATGGCGGCGAGGGACAGTACGGGTTGGACCGGTTCGAACCAGGTGAGCGCCCCCGACGTGCCGAGGGCGAGGAGCACGAGCTTGTTGCAGACCGGGCAGCCGACGGCGAAGAACGTCAGGAAGCCGCCCAGGTAGCCGCCCTTGGCGGACCGGTCCATCTCGACCCCGTCCTCGGTCGAGGTCTCGCCGGCAGCGTCCGCCGTACCGGGGGTCGCGACGTAGGTGGCGGTGAGCAGGCCGGCCAGGACCGAGGACACCACGAGCGCGGGCCAGGACCACCAGGTCGGCGGGATCTCGCGGCTGAACACCGGGGTGTCGATGAGATCGGTGGGGATCGCGATCAGCAGGGCGTAGCCGACGGCGGACCCGGCCGCGACGAGCCGGCGACGCATCGGCCAGAGCGTGCGCGGCCGCCTGATCTGCGGGATGGCGGTGCTCATGCGGCGCCGACCTCTACGGGGTTGCCCTCGGTGCGCCACTCGAGCAGGCCTTCCTCGAGCCGCCGGGCCCGGCGGCCCTGCGACTGGAGGAGCCGCACGGCGTCGTGCGCCAGGACGCAGTAGGCGCCCCGGCAGTAGGCGACGATCTCCGCTGCCTCGGTCAGGCCTTCGATCTCGCTGAGGTCTTCCCCGAGCCGGCCGAAGGGGACCGACCGTGCGCCGGGGATGTGGCCGGCGGCGAACTCCTCCGGCGGCCGGACGTCGAGCAGGACCACGTCCCCGGCCTCGAGCAGGGTCCGGAGCTCATCACGCGAGATCTCGACGACGCCGCCGTCCGTGCCACCGAGGGTGGTCACCCCGAGGTAGGACGCGAGCGCGCGGTCGACGTCGGCCGAGTGCGACCGGGCCACGGTCTGCATCGAGGCGTACAGCCTTGCGACGTCCTCTCCGGCGAGCCGGTAGTGGATCCGGGTGCCCTCGCGGCGGGTGGTCACGAGGTTCGAGAGCTTGAGCACCTGCAGGTGGGCCGACGCGGTGCTGACCCCGAGGCCGGCCTCACGGGCCAGCGACTCGACGGTGCGCTCGCCCTGGCTCAGCAGGTCGATCAGCTCGAGCCGCTTGGCGCTGGCGAACGCCTTGCCCACGACGGCGAGCTGGTCGAACAGCGCGCTCTTCGCCTCTCGGTTCTCCACGGCTTCCTCCAAAGATCTTTGGAATACCGTACATGCCCCGGGAGTATGCGCCAAAGGCGGTTTACCAGGGGATGTAGGGGATTTGTCCCTTCCCACGGGCGTGCGGCCCATGGGAAGGCACGATTCGCCGACATACCCAGGTAAATCGGCCGGGCATGCAGCCGCGCCCGCCACAAGGGGGAAGCGGGCGCGGCTGCGTCGTGGGTGCCGGCTCAGGCGACGTCGGAGGCGGCGCCGCGGATCACCGGGTAGCCGGCCGACTCCCAGGCGGACTGGCCGCCCGCGACGGAGCGGGCGTCGAAGCCCCGGCGGATCAGGGCGTCGGCGATCACCAGGCTGCGGTTGCCGTTCTGGCAGATGACGTAGACAGGGGTGCTGCGGGGAAGCTCGTCGGCGCGGAGGCCGACCTCGCCCATCGGCATGAGGCGGACGCCGGGGACGTGGCCGGCGAGGTACTCGGCCGGCTCCCGGACGTCGATGGTGACAGCGCCGTCGGCGCGGGCCGAGGCGAACGCCTGAGTGCTGACTTCACGCATGAACTCACTCCTGTACGCTGGATCGATTAATACCCCTGGGGGTATCCTACCGAACCAGGGTCCGACGCTCGGTATTCCGGGTCCGGCCGCGAGACGCTGCAGACGGATCCGTGAAGGGACACCCGGTGATCGGCTCACTCCTCAACGCCTGGCCGACCCGTCGCAGGGTCGCTGCCGCCCTGCTCCTGCCGGTCGTCGCGGCATGGTTCGTGCTCGTCGGCGGCTCGACCCAGGCGGATCCGTCGACGGGCTGGTACGCCCTGGTGCTGGTCGCCGCCGTCCTCGGGGCAGGCGTCCTCGCGAGCTACGTCCCGATGGTCGGCCGGGGGCTCGACCTCGGCTGCACGCCGTGCGCCATGATGTCCGCGCTCACCGTGGTGGGGGCGACCGTGGCGCTGCGCAACTACGGCGCCGACCTCGCCGGGCCGCTCGTCGCCGGGGCCCTGCTGCTGTTCGGCCTCACGCAGCGGATGAGCCAGCCGGCGACGTGCGCCACCCCGGCGCGCTGACCCGCTCGCCCGACTGCTGCCCGGCCTTCGCGAGGTCTCCGTCTGCGGCATGCGGCCTCTGTCCCCGGGGCCCCCGCGAGGTCTACATTCGAGACGAGTGGTCCGGTCCCGTGCCTCGGCCTCCCGGCGTGAGTACCTGACACATGCATGGAGATATCGATACGGGGCACAGCCGGTCCGCTGAAACCGAAACGAACCAAGGGAGCAACGCCCATGCTGTGGGACATCATCGGATTTCTCGTGTTCGGCCTCGTGGTGGGTGCGCTCGCGCGGCTCATCAAGCCGGGCAAGCAGAACCTCAGCCTCGTCATGACGCTGGTGCTCGGTGTCGTCGGCTCGCTGATCGGTGGCCTGGTGGCCAGCCTCTTCGGCACCGGCAACATCTGGGAGCTCAACATCCTCGGCGCGATCGTCGCGATCATCGCTGCGGTCCTGCTCATCGGCGCCGCCGAGGGCATGTCGGGCAAGAACAAGGCGCACGTCTGACCTGACGCACGTCTACCGAAGGGCCCCTGGTGCAGACCGGGGGCCCTTTTGTGTGGCTCGCTAATCCTCATCCGTGAGGGGAGTACCTCGACAGCCGACCCCGGTCACGACGACAGCTCCACAGCGGTCCCGGGCAGGTGCCCGCCGCATCTGGTGCTGGCGGTCACGACCGCGACGAGCCTGGTGGCGGTTCGCCGGCAGGATCGTCGGCGGGCCGAGACCGCCGGTCGGCCGTCGATGGAAGAGGCAGCTCCACGGTGACACGGAGCAGGTGGACGCCGTCGTGCTCGACGGTCGTGGGTCCGAGCCGGTGGAGCATGGCCAGCGAGGCCGGGTTGTCCGCCGCGACCTCCGTCACGATCCGCTCGACTCCCTCCGGGCGGTGGCGGAGCAGGTCCTCGAGCAGGGCGGAGGCGATGCCGCGGCCCTGGTGCTCGTCCGTGACCGTCACCGCGACGTCGGCCGCGGAGGGGTTGTCTGTGTAGCGGATCATCCGGGCGAGACCGGCCGGCTGCCCGACGCCCTGCGCGTCCACGACGAACAGCACGCGCGCCACATGGTCCACTCCGTCGACCTCGTCGACCAGGTGGTGCAGCATTCCCTCGGTCAGGTGCGGCACGGGCGTGAGGAACCGGTGCAGCTTGGTCTCCGGCGAGAGGTGCTCGTAGGCCTCACGGAGCCCGTCCCTGTCGGAGGGCAGGAGCCCCCAGATCACGGCGCGCGATCCGTCGCGAAGTCGTACCTCCGTGGCCACGCACCCCAACCTAGCCGGGCCCGGTTCCAGGCGACGGCGGCAAACGCCGAGCCCGGTGCACATCGGTCGTGGCGTCAGCCCTGTACGACGAGCACGGGGACCGGCGCGACGGTCAGGCGGACGCGCTTGCCTGGCGCGAGGTCGGCCGACTCCGCACCCGACGACTGGGCGGTCACCTCCAGGCCGTCGTCGAGGGTGCAGGTGACCCGCGAGAGCGACCCGAGGAAGGAACGTGACGTGACCGTGGCGTTTCCCTCGGCATCCGGCTCGACCTGCAGCGACTCCGGGCGCACCAGTGCAGTGCCCCGGCCCTGGCTGACGGATCCCTCCAGCAGGGGGATGGTCGATTCGAGGACGGTCGCCGTGGTCCCGTCGACGGTGGCCGCGAGCCGGTTGGTGAGGCCGACGAACTCGGCGACGAACTGCGTCCGGGGGCGGCTGTACAGCTCCTCGGGGGCGGCGATCTGCTCGAGCCGACCGTTCGACATCACCCCGACCCGGTCGGCGATGGCGAGCGCCTCCTCCTGGTCGTGGGTCACGAACACCGTGGTCCGGCCGACCTCGAGCTGGACACGCCTGATCTCCTCGCGCAGCTGGGCGCGGACCTTCGCGTCGAGGGCCGACAGCGGCTCGTCGAGCAGCAGCACGGAAGGCTCGATCGCGAGCGCGCGTGCCAGCGCCACGCGTTGCTGCTGGCCTCCGGACAGCTGGTGGGCGTACCGGTCCCGCTGGGTGCCCAGCCCGACCAGCTCGAGCGTCTCGGCGGCTCGCGCTCGGCGTTCCTGCTGACCGACACCTCGCATCTTGAGGCCGAAGGCGACGTTCTCGAGCACGGTCATGTGCGGGAAGAGGCTGTAGGCCTGGAAGACCATGCCCATGTCGCGCTTGTTCGCCGGGACGCCGCTGATGTCGCGACCGCCGACGAGGACGCGGCCGTCGTCGGCCTGCTCGAGACCCGCGAGGATGCGCAGCGCGGTGGTCTTGCCGCACCCGGACGGTCCGAGCAGCGCGACCATCTCGCCGGGCTGGATGCGCAGGTCGAGGCCGTCGAGGGCGTGCACCTCCCCGTAGCGGCGGGTGAGGCCCTCGAGCACCACCTCGATCCCGGGGCTCTCCTTCGGCGTCACATGAGCCTCCCAGCCCGGCCACGGTTCCCGCGACCGACGTACGACATGGCAAGCAGCAGGGCGAAGGCGAAGACCAGCGACGCCAGGGACGCCGCGACAGAGGTCTTGGCGTCGCTCTTGCCCAGGAAGTTGATCACGACCTGCAGGTTCTCGTAGCTGGTGAGCGAGGCGATGGTGAACTCGCCGAGCACCAGCGCGACGGAGATGAAGGCCGCCCCCAGGACGCCGGACCAGATGTTGGGCACGACGACCCGGGTGATGACGGTCAGCCAGCCGGCGCCCAGGGAGCGGGCGGCCTCGGACATGGTCACCACGTCGATGCCGGACAGCGCGGCGTCGATGGCGCGGTAGGCGTAGGGCAGCACGAGCACGATGTACACGAACGTCAGGGTGAGCACCGAGTCGCTGACCAGGTAGTTGACCCAGGTGTAGACGTTGCGCATGCCGACCACGATCACCAGCGCGGGGATCGTCAGCGGGAGCAGGCACAGGAACTCCACGAGCCTCGTCGCCCGGGGCACACGCAGCCGGACCCAGATCATCGTGGGCAGCAGGAGCAGCAGCATGCCGACGACGGTCAGCAGCGCGAGCAGGAGCGACGTGACGATCGCCGAGGAGAGGTCCGGGTCCCTGACCAGGTTGGCCCAGGCCTCGCCGGTCCGACCACCGCCGACCGCCCGCGTGCTGAAGTCGAGCATCGCGTACAGCGGGACGAGGAAGACCGCGGCGAACAGCGTCAGGACGACGACGCGCACAGTGCGCCAGGTCCGCGACGGGGTCATCGCAACCACCGCGCGGTGCGTCGGACCAGCAGGGCGTAGGCCGTCATCACCACGGCCACGACGACGATCATCTCGAGGGCAAGGGCGAACGCGAGGTTCTGCCGGCCGAGGAGGACCTCGCTGGTGAGTCCCGCCCGGATCAACAGCGGCAGGATCGGGTTGCCCTGGCTCACCAGCGCGGCCGCCGTGGCGTAGGCGGCGAACGCGTTGGCGAACAGCAGCAGCGTGGCACCGAGGAAGGCCGGACGCAGCAGGGGGATCCCCACCTCGGTCCAGTACTCCCGCGTCGTGGCGCCGAGGTTCACGGCGGCCTCACGCCACTGCGGGCGCAGCCCCTCGAGGGCGGGCAGGAAGACGATCACCATGAGCGGGATCTGGAAGTAGGAGTAGACGAGGACCAGGCCGGGCAGCCCGAACAGCCATCCGTTGCCGAAGATGTCGAGACCGAACACCGACCGCAGGAGCTCGGTGACCACCCCGGAGAAGCCGAGCGTGGCGATGAACGCGAACGCGAGGGTCACGCCGCCGAACTGGGCGAGGACGCCGGCGACCGAGGTCACCGTCCGGCGCAGGAGGCTGGTCTGCGGGGCGGTCACGACCAGGTAGGACAGGAGCGCGCCGAGGACCGCCCCGATGACCGCGGTGGAGGCGGAGAGCACCAGGCTGTTCCACAGGGTCCGCAGGGCGGTCGCACCGAACAGCGCCTCGATGTTGGTGAGCGAGAAGGCGCCCTGCTCCTGGAAGGCGCCCACCACCACCGTGACGGTGGGGATCAGCAGGAAGACCGTCAGGTAGCCGAGGAAGGGCAGCAGGGCCAGTGACGGTGTGACACTGGCGCGGCGGCTCAACCGTTCACCTCGCGCACGGTGGCCATTCGCTCAGCCAACCACCTTGGCCCAGTTCTCCGCGAGGTACTCCGCTGCCTTCTCGGTCTGCTCGTTGGTCGGGATCACCGGCTCGCCGCTGACCTCCGGGAGGGCGTCGTACAGCTCCTGGTCGATCGTCCCCGCCTCCGCCATGGCCTCGGCCCGCACCGGTCGGGCGCCGCCCTTCAGCCAGAGGTTCTGACCCTCGTCGGAGTACAGGAACTCCTGCCACAACCGGGCGGCGGCAGGGTGCGGCGCGTCGGCGTTGACGGCCTGGAAGTAGTAGCCGGCGACGGCGGCGTTCTCGGGTACGACGACCTTCCACGTCGGGAGATCCTTCGCCAGGGCCGCGTTGAGATAGTCCCAGTCGATGACGACCGGGGTCTGGCCCGACTCCACGGTGGCGGGGGTCGGGTCGACGGGGAGGAAGTTGCCGGCGTCGTTGAGCTTCTGGAAGTACTCCACGCCCGGCGCGACGTCGTCGGCGGAGCCACCGTTGGAGACCGCGGCCATCACGACGCCGCTGAACGCGGCACCGGCCTGGGTCGGGTCGCCGTTGAGAGCCACCTTGCCGCGGAACTCACTGCCGAGCAGGTCGTCGAGGGTGCTGACCTCGGGGACCTCGGCCGAGTCGTAGCCGATGGACATGAAGCCGCCGTAGTCGTTGACCCAGGTGCCTTCGGGGTCCTTGAACTCGTCGGGGATGTCGTCCCAGGTCTCCACCTGGTACGGCGCGAACATGTCGGTGTTGGCCAGGGCCACGGACTGTCCGAGGTCGAACACGTCCGGAGCCCGGTCGGTGCCCTGGAGCTGGTCGGCCGCGTTGATCTCGTCCTGGCTGGCGGCGTCCGGCTGGTCGGAGTTGACCGTGATGTCGTACTTCTCGGCGAAGGTGTCGATGATCTCGCCGTAGTTGGCCCAGTCCGGCGGCAGCGCGATGACGTTCAGCTCGCCCTCCTCCTGGGCCGCGGCGATGAGCTCGTCCATCCCGCCGAAGTCCTCGGCGGACGTCGCCTCGGCGGCGGCCACGCCTCCGTCACCGCCGCCGGTGTCACGCTCCTCGGTCGGGGCGGCGCACGAGGCGAGGATCAGCGCCGACAGGCCGACACCGGCGCCGATCGCCACAGCTGCTGCTCTACGCGTCATGGGACTCCTCCGTACGTCGCGCCACTGCGGGCGGCCGGCGGTCGAGTGGTCCGCGCGGTGCCCCTCTAAGGCTGAAGGTAGCGGCTCGGCGCCCTCTCCTGGCAGGTGAGAGCCGGTACGTTCCGAAATGACCGCATCTGTTCGCGGCTCCGTCCACGGCTTGCAACCTCCCGGGGACGGATGGCGTCTGGAGGGCACGAACACAGGTCAACCACTGGGCCGACCGGCCCGCCGACGAAAGAGAATGTGCCATGTCCCGCCGTACCGCCCTCACCGCCACCGTCACCGCTGCCGCCCTGGCGTCGAGCGCCCTTCTCGGCACGAGCGCCGCCAACGCGGAGGCGATCGTCTACAAGACCCGCAACGTGCAGGCCGTCGCGCCCGGCGAGGACGACGCGGGGGCCGAGCACGCCGCGATCGAGATCCCCACCGGCTACACCCGCCACAAGGCCAGCTGGCACAAGTGGTACTGGGTGGAGAACGTCGAGAACGGCATCGCCATCGCCCTCGACCTGCAGCCCGAGAACGACACCGTCAAGGAGCTGAAGGCCGAGCGCGCGCAGTTCATGGAGGACTTCGGCGAGGACTACGAGGAGCTCGAGTTCACGGTGAACGGCAAGGACGCCCGGGTGCGTGCTCGGTGGGTGTTCACCTACTACGAGGCCAACACGGGCAACGTCGAGCCCTACGCCAGCGTGGTCCTCATGCGCGGCGGCAACCGGATCCTCGTCGCCGGCACCCTGTCCGAGCAGGAACTCGCCAAGCGGGTCCGCCGCCACGTGGTGAAGACGGTCAGCTTCCCGGGCTGACCCTCCCGGTCGCCGCGGTCCGGCCCGAGAAGACGACAAGGGCTCCCGGTCGACCGGGAGCCCTTGTCCTGTGGAGCGGATGACGAGACTCGAACTCGCGACATCGACCTTGGGAAGGTCGCGCTCTACCAACTGAGCTACATCCGCAGATGGAGCCCTTGTGGGGCTACCGGCAGGAATAGTACCCGACGCCAACGGGCCTCAGCGGCCGAGTGTCGAAGCCAGGAGCGCCACGGCGTCGGCGACCGTCGGGCAGGCCACGACCTCGGGTCCGGGCAGGTCCCAGCTGTCGACCGCGAACACCGGAACGCCGGTTCTCGCGGCGAGGGCGATCTCCGAGAGCGTGCCCCAGGCGCCTCCGACCGCGAGCACTGCGTCGGCGCTCCGGACGACCAGTGCGTTGCGCATCTCGCCCATGCCGGTGGGGATCACGACGGTGTTGCCCGGGGCCGCGTCCTCTCGCCGGGTGGTCGGCAGGAGGGCGACCGTCGTACCGCCGGCCTCGGAGGCACCCGCGCCGCGGCCGCCATGACGCCGCCCAGGCCGCCGGTGACCACGACGTACCCGCGCTCGGCGAGCAGCCGGCCGGCCTCCCGCGCGGCCTCGGTCGTCTCGGGGCGGTCGGGCTCCGACGGGCCGACCACGGCGACGTACGGCGGATGCATGCCACGAGCCTGCCATGTCCGGGTAGGTTCTCCCTGTGCTGCTCTCAGACCGCGACATCCTCGCCGAAGTCGAAGCCAAGAACATCGGGCTCGAGCCGTTCGACCCCGACATGGTCCAGCCGTCGAGCATCGACGTGCGCCTCGACCGGTTCTTCCGGGTGTTCGAGAACCACAAGTACCCCCACATCGACCCGGCGGCCGACCAGCCCGACCTGACCCGCATGGTCGAGCCGGAGGGCGACGAGCCGTTCATCCTGCACCCCGGCGAGTTCGTGCTGGGCTCGACGTACGAGGTCGTCACCCTGCCCGACGACGTGGCCGCTCGCCTCGAGGGCAAGTCCTCGCTGGGCAGGCTGGGCCTGCTCACGCATTCGACGGCCGGCTTCATCGACCCCGGCTTCTCGGGCCACGTGACGCTGGAGCTGTCGAACGTCGCGACGCTCCCGATCAAGCTCTGGCCCGGCATGAAGATCGGGCAGCTGTGCTTCTTCCGGCTGTCCTCGCCGTCGGAGCACCCGTACGGCTCGACCAAGTACGGCTCGCGCTACCAGGGCCAGCGGGGCCCGACGCCGTCCCGCTCCTACCAGAACTTCCACCGCACCCAGATCTGACCCAGCCGCACTCAAGCCGGTCTGCTCCGAGCCGGTCTGGTCGCTCGGACCGCTCAACTGCGTGATCCTGGCGAGGATCGGCGCGGTTCGGTCGCCCGGACCGCTCAACTGCGCGATCCCGGCGAGGTGGGGTGGGCATCTGTGATGTGAGATGCCCTCGGGTTTGCCCTCCAGCCCGCCGGGTACGCCTTGGCCTGGGAATCAGGTCCTCTCGGACCTGTCAGGAGGGAGAACGCGATGAGTGCTGCTGCGAAAATCGCCGCTGGAGTAGCCAGTGGCTACCTACTCGGGCGCACGAAGAAGTTGAAGCTCGCGATCACGGTCGGCGGCATGCTCGCCGGCAAGAAGATCGCCACCAACCCGCGCGCACTGATCCAACAGGGCTTGCAGCTGATCGAGAGCAACCCCGAGCTGTCCAAGCTCTCGGACCAGGTCAAGGGCGAGCTGTACGAGTCGGCCCGAGCGGCTGCCGTTGCCAGTGCGGGCAATCGGATGAACCGTTTCAGTGACTCGCTCCGTGACCGTTCCGACCGCTGGGGTCTTCCGGCCGGCGAGGAAGACGAGTACTACGACGAGGACGAGTACGACGAGGACGAGGGCGAGGAGCCTGAGGACGAGTACGACGAGTCGGAGGAAGAGGACCAGGGCGAGGAGGAGCCGGAAGAGGAGCCCGAGGAGGAGCCGGCGCCCCGGAAGCCCTCACGGCTCAAGCGGTCCGCCGCCAAGAAGTCCGCCCCGGCCAAGAAGTCGGCTCCGGCGAAGAAGGCGTCCTCGGCGAGCAGGTCGACCCAGTCGGCCGCGAAGAAGGCCAGCGCGCCGCGAAGAAGTCGGCTCCGGCGAAGAAGGCGTCGGCCAGCAAGTCGGCTCCCGCGAAGAAGGCGTCCTCGGCGAGCAGGTCGACCCAGTCGGCCGCGAAGAAGACCGCGGCAGCGAAGAAGACCGGGTCTGCGAGCAGCTCGACCCAGGCGGCCGCGAAGAAGTCGGCCCCGGCCAAGAAGTCGGCGCCGGCGAAGAAGTCCGCCCCGGCCAAGAAGACGTCGTCCTCAGCGCGCAAGTCGGCCCAGTCGACGGCGAAGAAGACCGCGCCCGCGAAGAAGACCGCGGCCAAGAAGTCCTCGAGCAGTAGCCGAAGCAGCGCGTCGTCGCGTCGCGGCTCGACCCGGAAGGCGTGATCGAGATGGCATCGGATTCCAGCAGCAACGGCTCCGGAGGGTTCAAGGGGCTGCTCGACGAGCTGCCCGTCGATCGCCTCAAGGAGGAGTTCCAGCACGGGTTGTCCGCGCTCGGCGAGAAGGCCGTGAAGACCGCGGGCAACAAGCTCAGCGACCTCACCGACCGCCTCGAGGACGTCGCGGACGGCGGCGGTGTCGTCGGCAAGGCCACCAAGAAGGGCATGGAGGAAGCAGCCGAGGGCGGATCGCCTGCCAAGGGTGCCCTCAAGGGGGGCCTCGCCGGTGCGAAGGACAAGGTCAAGGAGAAGCTCGGCGGCGGTGGTGGCGGCGGCAAGAAGGGCACCAAGGCCACCAACATCATCGAGGAGATCGACGTCGGCGTCCCCGTGAGCGTCGCCTACAACGCCTGGACGGAGTTCCAGGAGTGGACCGGCTTCATGAAGAAGGTCGAGAAGGCGGACGCCGACGACGAGGACGACACCAAGATCAACTTCAAGGCCCAGGTGTTCTGGTCCCACCGCGAGTGGCAGGGCAAGATCCTCGAGCAGGTCCCCGACGAGAAGATCATGTGGCGCTCCGAGGGTGAGAAGGGCCGCGTCGACGGCGCTGTCACCTTCCACGAGCTCGCACCGAACCTGACCCGGATCCTCGTCGTCCTCGAGTACTACCCGCAGGGTCTGTTCGAGCGCACCGGCAACCTCTGGCGGGCCCAGGGCCGGCGTGCCCGCCTCGAGCTGAAGCACTTCCGCCGTCACGTGATGACCGAGATCATCCAGAA
This sequence comes from uncultured Actinomycetota bacterium, assembly GCA_963700365.1. Lineage (GTDB taxonomy): Bacteria > Actinomycetota > Actinomycetes > Propionibacteriales > Nocardioidaceae > Nocardioides_C. Next base: position 599,773 of record CAVOXG010000001.1, read on the forward strand.
CCCCGACGAGGTCGAGGGCTGGCGTGGCGAGATCTCCGAGGGCGAGGTCGAGCGTGACCACGACGAGGTCGTGGAGGAGGAGCAGCAGCAGAACGAGTCCGACGAGCCCCAGGACGAGTACGAAGAGCCCGAGGACGAGCGAGAGGGCGAGGAGGAAGAGCCCGAGGACGAGTACGAAGAGGGCGAGGAGGACGAGGGCGAGGACGAGCCCGAGGACGAGTACGAAGAGGGCGAGGAAGAAGAGCCCGAGGACGAGTACGAAGAGGGCGAGGAAGAAGAGCCCGAGGACGAGTACGAAGAGGGCGAGGAAGAAGAGCCCGAGGACGAGTACGAAGAGGGCGAAGAGGAAGAGCCCGAGGACGAGTACGAAGAGGGCGAAGAGGCTGAGGCCGAGGGCGAAGAGGAAGAGCCCGAGGAAGACGAAGAGGTTGCCGACGAGTACGAGGAAGAGGAGCCTGAGGCCGAGGATGAGTACGAAGAGGAGCCCGAGGAAGAGGAGCGCCCCCGCAGGCGTCGCCGTGCTCGCGCAAGCTGAGACCCACCCCGACCGGAAGGACCGAGATTCATGAGTGTTACGAACCAGCGTGGGGGTGGCTACCTCGACCGCCCTGCTCCAAGTGGCCTTGCCGACGTTGTCGAGGTGATCCTCGACAAGGGCCTCGTCATCGACGCCTACGTGCGCGTCTCGCTCGTCGGGATCGAGCTGCTGACCATCGACGCCCGGATCGTGATCGCGAGCGTCGACACGTACCTACGCTTCGCCGAGGCGACCAACCGGCTCGACCTCTACGAGAAGGGCGGCAAGGACCTTCCGGAGATGGTGGAAGGGATGACCGAGAGCGGGGCCAAGGGCAAGACCTCCGGCGTGCTGGGGGCGGCCAAGGACGCACTGACGGGCGGTTCCTCCGACGACGAGGACGAGGACGAGGACGATCGTCGGGAGCGGCGTCGTCCTGCCAAGAAGGCCTCCTCCTCGTCGACGCGCCCTCGCCGTAGGCCGCGAGAGGCGTGAGCGGCACCATGGCCGACTCAGCCGCAGTGATGGAGGGATCCATGAGTACGACGCACGGGGACGCGCTCTACGTCTACGGCATCGTGCCCGCGGAGACCGACGTCACCGTGCTCGACGGCGTGGTCGGCATGGGCAGCGAGCTGCGCCTGCTCGTCGAGGGCACGGTCGGTGCGTTGGTCGAGGCAGTCGACCCCGAGCGGCCCCTCGGACGTCGGCGTGACCTCGTCGCGCACAGCACGGTCCTCAACGCCCTCGCGACGCACGGACCCGTGCTGCCCATGCGGTTCGGGTCCGTGGTCGAGGACGAGGACGCGGTCGTGTCCGAGCTCCTGAGCCCGCAACAGGAGCATTTCGAGCAGTTGCTCGAGCAGGTCGCCGGCAAGGTCCAGTTCAACCTGCGTGCCCGCTACGTCCTCGACACGGTGCTCGCCGAGATCGTGGCCACGGAGCCCGGTGTCGCAGAGCTACGGCGCCGCACGATCGGGCTGCCCGAGGACGCGACGCACTACGACCGCATCCGCCTCGGTGAGCTCGTTGCGAAGGCAGTCGAGGTTCGCCGCGAGCAGGACAGCCACCATCTGGTCGAGAGCCTTGCCCCGTTGGCGGAGGACTACTCGGTGCGCGAGGTGTCCGGCATGGACAACCTTGCCGAGATCTCGTTCCTGGTCGACGCGGAGCAGCAGAGCCGCTTCGAGCGTCGCGCCGAGGTCCTCGCCGAGGAGATGGACGGCCGGGCACGCCTCAGCCTGGTGGGCCCCATGGCGCTGTACGACTTCATCCCGGAGCAGTGAGCGAAGTGGGTCTGATAACAGGTCTCCTGACCCTCCCGCTCGCGCCCGTGAGGGGAACGATCTGGGTGGCGGAGCAGGTGCGTCAGGAGGCCGAACGTCAGTACTACGACCCGGCTGCAATCCGACGTCAGCTCGAGAACGTCGACGAGCTCCGCAAGCTCGGCGAGATCTCCGAGGAAGAGGCCGAACAGATGGAGGACGAGCTGGTGGAGCGGCTCATGGAGAGCCGGCGCCGCCGTGCGGCCGGGGAGGGTTACTGATGGCTACGACACGCAAGACGACCAGCAGCGGTGAGTCCGCTGCGGGCAGGGCGACGAAGAAGGCCCCCGCCGAAGAAGGCGGCACCCGCCAAGAAGTCGGCGTCGGCGAAGAAGTCCGCGCCGGCCAAGAAGTCGGCGCCGGCCAGGACCTCCGCCTCTGCCGAGACCAGGCGGGCCAGCGAGCCGCGAGAGGCGCAGGAGCCTGCGCCGAAGAAGGTCCCTGCCATGAAGGTGGCACGGTCCGCGGCTCAGCAGCTCGTGGCCCTGACCGGCCGCGCGGCCGAGAGCGTCATCGGTATCCAGCGCACCGAGGACGGGTGGCTGGTGGAGCTCGAGGTGGTGGAGAGCCGGCGGATCCCCGACTCCACAGACATCCTGGCGACGTACCAGGTGGAGACGGACGAGGACGGTGACCTCACTGGTTACCACCGGGTTCGCAGGTACGTCCGTGGCAAGGGTGGCGACGGCGAAGGAGGCGGTCGGTGACCGAGCAGGGTCGACCCCTCGCCTCCGGGGGGCCGAGGCCCGGTTACGAGCTCTCGAGCGACCGTCCGCAGCCGGCGAACCTCGCGGACATCCTCGAGCGCGTGCTCGACAAGGGCATCGTCATCGCCGGTGACATCAAGGTGAACCTCCTGGACATCGAGCTCCTCACCATCAAGATCCGTCTCCTGGTGGCCTCGGTGGACAAGGCCAAGGAGATGGGCATCGACTGGTGGGAGAACGACCCCATGCTCACCACGCGCCGGAGGGACCAGGAGCTCGAGGACGAGAACCGCGAGCTCAAGAGGCAGCTCGAGGAGCAGAACCGCGAGCTGCAGCGCCGGCTCGAGCAGCTGGAGGCGGGGTCTTGACCACTGGCCTCTACTTCTACGCCATCTCGCGCGGGCTTACCGTTGAGGACATGGCCGGCCTGACCGGAATCGGCGAAGCACCCGTCCAGCTCGTGGAGCAGGAAGGCCTCGTCGCCCTCGTCACCGAGGTCGACCTCGAGGAGTTCGGTGAGGAGGGTCTGCGCCGGAACCTCGAGGACCTGGGCTGGGTCGAGTCCGTAGCGATGGCGCACGACCGCGTTGCCCGACACGCCGCAGAGCGCGCGCCCACAGCGCCTCTCCGCCTCGCCACGGTCTTCCTCGGCGAGGACTCCCTGCGCGCACAGCTGGCCGAGTGGCAGGCGAGTGCGGAGCGCGCGCTCGACCGGATCGAGGGGCGCAGCGAGTGGAGCGTGAAGGTGTACGCCGACCCGGGCGCCCGGTCGGCTGCGGCCGAGGAGGCGGACGAGATCGAGGGGATGAGTGCTGGAAAGGCCTATCTCCTGAAGCGACGCGCAGCCACTCAGAGACGGGAGCAGGCTGCACAGGCTGACGCCGAGATCGCCGACAGGATCCATGCAGCACTCGGGACCTGCTGCGTGGCGGGTCGCCGACTCGCGGCGCAGGACAGGCGGTTGAGCGGACATGCGGGCGAGATGATCCTCAACGGCACCTACCTCGTGGACCAGTCTCAGGTGGCTGAGTTCAGGGAGACCGTCGAGCGGCTTGCGGGTCTGCACGATCACATCCGGCTCGAGGTGGGCGGGCCCTGGCCGCCGTACTCCTTCGCATCCTTGGACACGACATGACCACCGGCGGGCTCGTCTCCCGACCGTCGGACAACCCGGCCAACGAGCCACTGCAGCCGGTCGCGCTCGTCGACCTGCTGGACCGCTTGCTCGGTGCCGGGGTCGTCATCTCCGGCGATCTGGTGATCTCACTGGCCGGCGTGGACCTCGTCCAGGTGCGCCTCCATGCGCTGATCGCCTCAGTCAGAGCGGAGATGGTGCCGGATGAGTGAGCGGCTACTCGCTGCCCCGCCGCCTGGAGACCGACTCCGAGTCGGTCCAGCGGGACCTGATGAAGCTGGTGCTCACCATCATCGAGCTGGTGCGGCAGCTGATGGAGCGCCAGGCGATTCGTCGCGTGGACGAGGGCGACCTGACCGACGACCAGGTCGAGGAGCTCGGGCGTCGGCCTGATGCGCCTCGAGGAGGCCATGACCGAGCTCCGGGAGCAGTTCGACCTCTCGGTCGAGGATCTCAACCTCGACCTCGGCCCGCTAGGGACATTGCTCGACTAGGCGGCGCATGCGGCGCCGCTGCCCGCGGTACCCACCCAATCGACGGCTTCCCGAGGAGGAACCATGCCGAAGAACGATCAGTACGACGTACGAGTGCAGCTGCTCGAGACACTCCTGCAGAAGCTGGAGGATGACAGGTACCCGTCGACGACGACCCTGGACATGATCGAGGAGCTGCTCACCCCGGACGACGTTCCGGTCTACGCCGAGGCGCTGCTCAACCGGATCCGGTCGGATGCGTTTCCGAGTGTTCCGATGCTGGCCCGGTTGAAGAACCTCGCCTGACCCCCGGCGCCGTCCCGCTGGGGCGGTGCCTGGTTCGTTGCGCGCTCGGGCCGGGTGACAGGAGCGTCCGCCGGACTCATGGTGGCGGCCAACGGGGGTACCGTCACATGTGGGAGCGGAGATACGGACGCACCTCCACGACGGAAGGTTCCACCCTGCGGGCCGTACTCGAGAACCAGGAGGGACAGGTCATGTCGTCGGAAGATGAGCGGATCCTCGAGCTCGAGAAGGAGAACGCCCGCCTCATGGAGGAGGTGGAGCGTTATCGCAGCGCGGCTGAGGATGCCCTTCAGCAGCTCGACTGGTGCATCGGATACTTCGCGGGCTCCCAGAAGGGCAAGGTCGCCCGGATACTCAGCATGAACCGCTCGCACATACGCCGTGAGTACCTCCGGCGCAGTGCCCAGGCCGTCACGAAGGACGACGCAAGCGGATCCGGCGACTGAGCCTCGCGGAAGCCGGCTCGTCCCGTGGTGTCAGCACCCGGTCAGCCGTCGAGGCGGTCGGCGATCGAGTGGAGGCCGCGCGCCAGCACCTGGCGGGTGGCTCGCCTCCTCGGGCCGACCCCACCGCGGGTGCGCCGGGTGCGCTCGACGCGGTCGCGGATCTCGTCGGAGGCGTTGCGGTAGGCGACGTAGTGGTTGTACTCGGACATGGCGTTCTCCTGAGTCTTCGCTGGGGCTCTCAGAGCTGGGTGAGGGTGACGTCTCCGCTGACCGTGGTGGCGCGGATCTCGATGTGGTCCTGGTAGTCCTCGGCGGTGCCGGCGCCCTCGAGGTCGGACCGGATGCTGCCGCTGATCGTGCTGATGTCGGTCCAGACGGGGACGCCGGCCGGGACGCCCACGAGGACGCCTCCGGAAGCGGACTTCGCCTTGACCACGCCACGGCTGATCGATCCGACCACGAGGTCGCCCGAGCCGCTGGTCATCGAGACCGAGCTGTTGGTCTCGCCGATGCGCACGTCTCCGGAGCCCGTCTTGGCGACGGTCTCGTCCTGGGCGGAGTCGACGCTGATCCGGCCGGAGCCCGACACGATCACGGTGCTGCCTTCCACCCGCCCGACCTGGACGGCGCCCGAGCCGCTCTTGACCCGCAGGTCCCTGAGCGAGCTTCCGATGCGCACGTCCCCGGAGCCGCTCTGCACCACGGCCTCGCCGCTGATGTCCTCGAGGCTGACGTCCCCGGAGCCGTTCTTGACGTGCGCGGAGCCGAAGCGGCCGGTGCCCCGCAGGTCGGCCGAGCCGAGCTTGACGGTGAGCTCGCTGTCGTGGGGGAGCGTCACGGTGACGTCCACGTCGTTGCCGAAGCTCAGGAAGCCGGCACGACGCTGGTTCGCCTTGATGACGATCTCGTCGCCGCGCTGCTCGACCGTGACGTTGTCGGCCTCCTTGCCCCTCGACGACGACCTCTGTGTCGGTCGTCTCGGCGGCGTGGAGCTTGACCGAGCCGGAGCCGATCTCGACGTACAACGAGGTGGGCTCGGGGGTGGGGAACGAGTAGCGCATGGCGGTCTCCTCAGGTGGCGTGTTCAGGGTGTGCTCGGCTCCCGAGCCGGCATGCCGGTCGGTTGGTGCGGTGTTGCGGCGGGTCGCCGGAGCGACCTCGCGCTCAGACCCAGCCGGTCATGCGGCGACCGCCGCGGCGGCCGGGGCCGCGCTGGATCTCCTCGATGAACGGGATGCTCGACAGGTCGATGTCGACGCTGAGGGCCTTGTCACGCGTCGCCATCCGGATGGTGTTGACCAGCCAGGTGTTGAGGGAGTGCCCGCTCCGGGCGGCCATCTCCTCGGCCTTGGTCTTGAGCGACTCGGGGATGCGCAGGGTGATCCGGGCGACGGTGCCGTCCTCGTCCTCCTCGATCGGCTCCGGCGGCGCGGGCGGGCCGGGTGGCAGTGGTGCGGCCAGCGGCATGGTGGTCGGTACGTCGACCACGAACTCCGGCTCCCGCCCACGGAGCCGGACGTCCACCGAGCCGGCCGGCAGCTCGCTGGTGATCTCGGCCGCCGCCTGGGACAGCGCGTCCATCAGGGCGAGCCGCATGGCGGGGTCGAGGGCGAGGGTGAGTCGCTCGGCGGCGGCCTTCGCCTCGTCGCCTCCGGCCTCGGCGGCTGCCGCGAGGTCGCGGCGGAGGCTGTCGATGTACGGCGTGATGTCCATGGGCACCACACTGACATCAGCTGATGTCATGTCAAGGACTTTCTGATGTCAGATGGTGTCACGTGACGTCAGTCGATGTCAGATGGCGTCACGTCCGATGTCACTTGTCGCCGGGGCGTCACGAGGCAGGTCGTGGCAGGTTGTGGCGAGGCTTGCCGTTCTCGCCCACGGGGACGCGTGACTCGGCAGGCGTGGCGTGCGCCCGCCGTTGCGACACGGGCGGGAACGGCGCTCGGGCTCGATGGGCTGCGAACGACGAACGGGCCGCCCCTCTTGGGGACGGCCCGTTCGTCTGGCCGGGTCAGAAGTCGAAGAGCGACTTGTTCTCGTCGATGCCGCCTTCGGGCTTCTTCGGCTCGTTCGTCTCGCCCGAGCTCGCCGGTGCCTGGTCCGCGGCTTCCGCCTCCGGCGCGGCCTGCTCAGTCGGCGCTGCTGCCGCGGGGGCCGCCCCCTCCTCGGCATCCGGCTCCTCGGCCGGGGCCGGAACCTCTGCGCCCGCGGGCTCGGCAGGGGCGGTAGCGGTGTCGACCTCGGTCGCGGGCTCCGGTGCTGCCTCGGCCGCCGGCGTGGGCTCGGCCTTGGCGGGCTCGGGCTCGCTCGGGGCGATGTCGAACAGCGATCCGGCCGAGTCGATCCTGCCCTCGGTGGGGCTCTCGGTGGGCTGCTCGGTGGTCGCTCGGTCTTCGCCTCGGTCGCAGTCGCGTCGGTCGCAGCTCGGTGCGGTCTCGGCGGGTGCCTCGGAAGGCGCCTCGGGGGCAGCGGCTTCGGGCTGACCGCCAGCCGGAGCAGGCTCGGGCTCGCTCGGGGCGATGTCGAACAGCGATCCGGCCGAGTCGATCCCGGTCTCGGCGGGGCTCTTCGTCGCCGCCTCGGCCGGAGCCGTCGCTGCCTCGGCCGGAGCCGGCTCAGGCTCGGCCGGTGCCTCGGGGGCCGGGGTCTCGGGCTGAGGGTCGGCTGCGGGTGCGGACTCGGCCGGGGTGGGCTCGGGCTCGCTCGGTGCCACATCGAACAGCGACCCGCCCGACCCCAGGCTGCTCTCGGCCGACTTCGCCGTGGACTCAGCGGGCTCGTCGGACTTCGCCTCGTGGGCTCCGCCTCGCTGGGTGCCACGTCGAAGAGGGACCCGCCGGACCCGACGTCCTCGGCGGGCTTCTCGGGCTGCTGCCTCTGCCGCCGGTGCGGGCTCGGCGGGGGTGTCGAACAGTGACCCGCTCTTGGCCTCGGCCGATCCGTCTGCGGCCGGTGCCGTGTCGGCGTCGAACAGCGAGGTGCCCGTCGTACCGGTGGGCTCGCCACCCTTGTCGGCGGCCTCGGGAGCCGCGTCGAAGAGCGAGCCGGAGCTGGTCGGCTTGCTGGTCTCGACCTCGGGGTTCTTCTCCTCGGTGGCGGCGGCGTTCGGGCCGACCTCTTCGGTTGCGGTCACCGTGCTCGCGGTCTGCGTGACGTCGCCGGCGGACGGCTCGGCCTTGGTGGCGGCGCTCGCCGCCCCGGCCCCGGCAGCAGCGCCGGCAGCCTTCGCCGTGGCGCCGGCGGCAACCGGCGTACGGCTCTCGCCCTTGACCGACGCGAGCAGCAGCTGCGCGACGTCGAGGACCTCGACCTCCTCACGAGCAGAGCCGTCGGCCTGCTTCGCGGTCAGGCCGTCGGAGAGCATCACGCGGCAGAAGGGACAGCCGGTCGCGATCTGGTCGGCGCCGGTCTCGACGGCCTCGGTCGTGCGGTTGAGGTTGATCCGCTCGCCGAGCTTCTCCTCCATCCACATCCGCGCACCACCGGCGCCACAGCAGAAGGACCGCTCGCTGTTGCGCGGCATCTCCTTGAGCTCGGCGTCGGGGATGACGTTGAGGAGCTCGCGCGGCGGCGAGTAGACCTGGTTGTGGCGACCGAGGTAGCAGGGGTCGTGGTAGGTCAGCGAGCGCTTGGGAGTCCCGTTGGTCGCGACCGGGGTCAGCTTGCCTTCGCGCACGAGGCGGTTGAGCAGCTGGGTGTGGTGGACGACCTCGAGCTCGACGCCGAACTGGGAGTACTCGTTCTTCAGCGTGTTGAAGCAGTGGGCGCAGGTCGAGACGACCTTCTTGACCTTCATCTCCTTGAAGGTCTCGGCGTTCTGCGACGCGAGGCCCTGGAAGACGAACTCGTTGCCGGCGCGGCGGGCCGGGTCGCCGGTGCAGGTCTCGCCGTTGCCGAGCACGCCGAACGAGACGCCGGCCATGTCGAGCAGCTCGGCGACGGCGCGGGTGGTCTTCTTCGCGCGGTCTTCGTAGGCGCCGGCGCAGCCGACCCAGAACAGCCAGTCGACCTCGTCGAGGTCCTCGATGTCCTCACCCACGACCTTGACGTCGAACGGCAGGCCCTGGGCCCACTCGAGGCGGGCGTTGGGCGACATGTTCCACGGGTTGCCCTTGTTCTCCAGGCCCTTGAAGAGTCCGTTGAGCTCCGCGGGGAAGTTCGACTCGACGAGGATCTGGTAGCGGCGCATGTCGACGATGTGGTCCACGTGCTCGATGTCGACCGGGCACTGCTGGACGCAGGCGCCGCACGAGGTGCAGGACCACAGGACGTCGGAGTCGATGACCGCGCCGCCCTCGGGCATCCACGCCCAGTCGCCCTCGGTCTCGCCGACGAGCGGGCGCTCGGCCTCGGTCAGCACGGCGGCGTCGAGCTTCTCGCGCTCCTCGTCGGAGTCGGCGAGGAGGTACGGCGCCTTGGCGTACGCGTGGTCACGCAGGTTGGTGATCAGGAGCTTCGGGGACAGCGGCTTGTCGGTGTTCCAGGCCGGGCACTGGCTCTGGCAGCGGCCGCACTCCGTGCAGGTCGTGAAGTCGAGGATGCCCTTCCACGAGAAGTCCTCGATCTTGCCGACGCCGAGGGTGGTGTCCTCGTCCATCTCCTCGAGGTCCTCGAAGTCGATGACCTTGCCGCCGGAGGTCATCGGCGGCAGCGCGCCGAGCGACGTACCGCCGTCGCTCCTGCGCTTGAAGAGGACGTTGAAGAACACGCTGAACCGGTGCCAGGCGACACCCATGGTCGGGGTCAGCGCCAGCGTGAGCATCCAGGTCATCGAGACGACGATCTTGACCATCGCGACGAGCCAGATCAGGTTCTCCAGCGTGGGGGTCCGAGAGGCCCATGAACGCCTGGCCGACCCAGCCGGTCAGCGGGAAGTGCAGCGCCGACTGGTACTTCTCCTCGGCGATGGCGTACTCGAAGAACCGGAGCAGCAGGATGCAGATGCCGACGATGAGGATGACGGCCTCGACGAAGTACCCCTGCCACATCGTCGAGCCGTAGAACCGGCCCTTCTCGCCGCGGGTGCGCTCCGTGGGGCGCGTCGCGCGGTAGACGATGAACGGCACGATCGCGATGATCATCGCCCACGCGAAGAACTCGGTCACCCACTCGAACGGCGGGAAGTGGCCGATGATCGGCAGGATGAAGTGCGCGTCGAAGAGCTGGCCGTAGGCGTTGACCAGCGTCGCGAACAGCAGGCCGAAGCCGACGAAGATGAACCAGTGCGCCGCACCGACCTTCGTCCACTGCAGCATCCTGGTGTGGAGGAGTGTCTCCTTCACCATGTTGACGGCGCGGCGGCCCAGGTTGTCGGTCCGGTTTGCCGGCTGACCGATCTTCATCACCCGGACCATGTGGGCGATGGTCCGAGTGAACAGGGCGACCGCGACCGCCGTGATCGCCAGTGAGACCACGATGGCGAAGATCTGCATGTGTGCTCCTCGTGCGGGGGCGGGGACGTGCTGAGGCAGGGGTGCGCTGAGCCTACGGCTCGGCACCGCTGTGAGTCAGCGGGGTCGAGGTGTGAGAAAAACCCTACCGAACGGTAACTTCGGACGTTTCAGAGCCCTCCGAGCGGGGAAGCGGATCAGACCGCGACGACGCCCGTGGTGGTCGTGATCTCGACGCCGGCCTTGCGCATCTCGATGCGTGCGCCGGCTGTCGTGTCGGGGGCGACGCCGGCGGCGAGGTCCTCGAGGAGCCGCACGTTGAGGTCGTAGGCCCGCGCGTCCAGCGACGTCGCCCGGACGCAGTGGTCGGTGGCGATGCCGACCACGTCCACGTCGGTGACGCGCATGGCCCGGAGCAGGTCGACGACGGGTCGGCCGTCGGGGTCGAAGCCCTGGAACATCGAGTACGCCGGCTCGCCCATGCCCTTCTTGATGTGGTGCGTGAGGTGGCTCAGATCGAGGCCGGGTGCGTAGGCGGCGCCGTGAGAGTGCGCCACGCAGTGCGCCGGCCACCGGGTCGCGTAGTCCAGCTCGTGCGGCTCCTCGGCGAAGTGCCCGCCGTTGGTGGAGTCCGGCTCGTGCCAGTCCCGCGACGCGACGACCGCGTCGTACAGGTGCGCGCTGGCAGCAAGGTAGCTGCTGATCGAGGACGCGACAGCGAGGCCGCCGGTCACGGCGAGCGATCCCCCCTCGCAGAAGTCGTTCTGGACGTCGACGACGAGCAGTGCGCGGCGAGTGGTCACGCCATCCATTCTGCCTGCCTACGCTGGCTGTATGAAGCCCTCCCTTTCCTTTCCGGTACGGCGGTCCGGTGCACCTCTCCTGCTCGAGCTGGACCTGTCGCGGGGACTGCTGGAGAGCCCGCCGGCATCCCCCGTCGAGGCGCTGCGGGCCATGCACATGCCCTCGCTGAGGACCGTCGTCGAGGCACTGCACCGCGCGGCGCGTGACGAGCACGTCGCCGGCCTCGTCGCTCACGTCGGCGCCAAGCAGCCGACCCTCGCCCAGTCCAACGAGCTGCGCGCCGCCGTCGCCGAGATCCGGGCGGCCGGCAAGCCGACGGTGTGCTGGGCCGAGACCTACGGCGAGATGGGGCCCGGCAACGTCGGCTACCACCTCGCCACGGCCTTCGACGAGATCTGGGTGCAGCCGAGCGGCGACGTCGGCCTCGTGGGGATCACCGCTCAGGCGATGTTCGTGCGCGACGCCCTCGACAAGCTCGGCGTCAAGCCGGAGTTCGGCCAGCGCTACGAGTACAAGTCGGCGGCCGACACCTTCCTCCGCTCGTCGATGACCGACGCCAACCGCGAGATGCTCACCCGCCTCGTCGAGTCCTCCATGGAGACCGTGGTCCGGGACGTCGCCGCCGGCCGCGGGCTCTCCGAGGAGGACGTCCGCGCTGCCGTGGAGGTCGCCCCGCTGTCGCCGGAGGAGGCGGTCTCCCGGCGCCTCGTCGACCGCATCGGCTACCGCGACGAGGTGTACGACGACCTCCGCCGCCGGTTGGGCGAGGTGGAGCTGAAGTTCGTGGGGAGGTACGGCAAGGGCGGTCTTGCCCAGGCCGAGGCGGCCATCAAGCGCAAGGGGAAGCCGGTGGTCGCGCTGATCCACGCCGCCGGCCCGATCCACCTCGGTCGCAGCAGCTCCTCGCCGATGTCGGGCCGCTCGGTCGGCTCCGACAGCGTCGCCGCCGCGCTGCGCACGGTGGCAGCCGACGACTCGGTGAAGGCGGTCGTCCTGCGGATCGACAGTCCCGGCGGCTCCTACGTCGCCTCCGACGCGATCCGCCGCGAGGTCATCGCGCTGCGCCGCACCGGCCGACCGGTCGTCGCCTCGATGGCGAACGTCGCGGCCTCCGGCGGCTACTACATCGCGATGCCGGCCGACCGCGTGCTCGCCAGCGCCGGCACGATCACCGGGTCGATCGGCGTGCTCGCAGGCAAGGCGGTGATCCGCGAGACGCTCGAGCGGATCGGTGTTCGCCGGGAGTCTGTGGTCGAGGGCCGCTATGCCGACATGTTCTCCACCGACCGGCCCTTCGACACCGACGAGTGGGCCCGGCTGGAGAGCTGGCTCGACCGGGTCTACGACGACTTCACCGCGAAGGCCGCCGAGGACCGCGGGATGCCGGTGGAGCAGCTGCGCGCCCTCGCGCGTGGGCGGGTGTGGACCGGCGCGGACGCGGTGGCGCACGGTCTCGTGGACGAGCTCGGCGGCCTGGAGCGGGCGGTCGAGGTGGCCGCCACGCGAGCCGGTGTTTCCCGCGCGGAGGTCGACGTGCGGGTCATGCCGAAGCCGAAGCTGTTCGAGCGGCTGATGCCGGCCGACAACAGCGAGTCACCGACAGCGGGCGCGTCGGTGTCCTTCGGGGAGGGGCTGCCGCTGCTCGACCGGTTCCTCGCGACGACCGGGCTCGCGCCGTACGGCGTCCTCTCGATGCCGGTGACCTGGCGCCTGGAGTGAGGCAAGGCACCTCCGGGCTGCGAGGGTCCGAGCAGCCCGGAGGTGCGGCTTGGCAGACACCTCCGGGCCGCGGGGTCCCGGCGACCCGGAGGTGCTGGTCTCAGTGGACGCGGGTCAGGCGTCCTCGTCGGTCGAACTCCACCTGCACCTTCGTGCGAGCGCCGTCCGGCTTGCGCGCGCAGTAGGTGAAGGTGTCGCCGACCCGGGCGGTCGGCTGGCCGGCCGCGAAGAGCACCCGCCGGACCGAGGCGCCGCGGGGCAGGGCACGGAGGTCGGACACCGGCCGGAGCCGCGAACCGCCCGTGCAGCTGTCGGCCCTGACGCCGAGGGCGCGCTCCCAGGTGAGGAGGTAGGCCTCCGCGCCGCGGGCCATGTCCTGGACGATGTCGTCGCCGGCGAGCCTGCGGAGGTCCTCGACCCAGTCGGGGTAGAGGCCGTAGTGGGCGACGCCGTCGACGTTGATGTCGTAGACCCGCTTGCCGCTCACCTGCTTCTTCACCGTGACTCCTCCCAGACCCTTGAAGGGGTAGGTCACCGGGTTCTTGGCGTCCGCGCCGCGCGGGTCGCCCTGGGCGCCGAGGCCGTTGATGTCGGCGCCGAACCCGAGCCCGAAGTAGTAGCGCCGGTCGGCGCGGCCGACGTGGTAGCGCCACTTCTTCACGAAGCCCGTGCTGTCACCGGCGTACGGCGCGATGTAGCCGCCGAGCTCGGAGATCCGCGGGTACGCGTCGGGGGTCGACCAGGAGTGGCTCGAGAGGACGCCCGGGTACCTCATCGACTCGACGAGGTCGAGTGACGCCCGGCGGGCGATGACGCTCATGTGGTCGGGGTCGAAGAGCATCTTGCGCTCGGCCAGCCCGCGGATCATGAACTCGCCGAGGTCGGTGAGGCCGCGCTGGTTGCAGTGCGGGGCGCCGGGGTAGACCGGGACCGCGAGCGGCGGGGCGTACTCCGCGGCGATCGCGCCGAACAGCGGGTCGCGGTCGGACACCTCGCGCGGCACGGCGTACTGCTCCTTGTCGTGCACGCCCTCGCCGTAGGTCTGCGGACAGGTCTGCATCTTCCAGAACGACCCGGTCTCCAGGAAGTTCGCGGAGTTCACGACGACGCCGGTCGTGCCCGCGTCTCCCGCGACGCCGGACAACGCGTTGTCGAACTTGTTGACCAGCTCCATCTGACGCACACCCATCTTGTGCACCTCGTCGAGCTGGCGGTCGATCTCCTCGGAGCTGCACTGCGGCACGTCGAGCTTCATCGTGCAGCCGAAGACCACGCTGGTCTCGATGCCCATGACCACCGCGAGCTTGCCCTCGTTGATGACCTCCCGGGCCTCGAACGGCGAGCGCACGATCCGGTACCAGCCTTCACCGGGGCCGCCGGACTGCGCGTCGATGTAGCGCTCGAACTGCTTCATCCGCTTGGCCTGCAGGCGGATCGAGTCCATGTCGTCGCAGCTGTTGCGCTTGAGGGGGTAGATCTCGCAGAGCTTGTTGTTCTCCACGAGCAGGTTCACGAAGAGCCGAAGCCCGCCGCGCCACGAGCGCTCCATCCACTTGTAGTAGGTGCCCTCGTGGGTCAGGGAGTCCGGCGCCGGCCAGTCCTTGAAGGTCGGCCAGCCGACCGGGTCGTGCCCGTCGGGGTCGCCGGAGAGGAAGCTCTCCAGGACGCCGCCCTTGCCACCGGTGGCGCTGTGGTCCTCGCAGTCCCGCAGGGCGTACTCGACGCCGTAGGGGTCCCACGGCTTGCCGCAGTGCACCTCCCCGCCGAGGAACTCGAAGGCCATCCCGTGGGTGTGGGCGTCGGCGTAGCCGCGCACCTCCGCGAACGACGTCTCGCCCCGGTGCGGTCGACCGGAGACGTTCGTCTGCACCTCCGGCCACTTCGCGCAGGAGTCGGTACGGCGGACCGCGAACGCGGTGGGCTTGTCGCGCGAGCACCAGCCTGCCGGCCTCGTCGACGGCGAGTGCCCTGTCGGCCGACGGCAGCGTGAACCGGAAGGTGCCGTCGCGCCCGGTCACCGTCCAGTCGGCCGAGGGGCTCGGCCGGTCGGCGGCGACCACCGTGCCGTCCGGCCCGGTCGCGCCGAGCGGGTCGGCCGAGCCGGCGGAGACGAAGTCCTTCCCCGTGCCGTAGAGGAGGTACTTGCCGAGGTCGGTCGCCTGGAAGTGCAGGGGCGCCGCGCCGTCCTGGCCCCCGGCGGTGGCCGCGAAGCCGTCGCCGTCGCGCTTCACCCAGCGGTCGCCGGTGCCGATCGTGTAGCACCCGCCGGCCATCGCGTACCGGTCCTCGGGCACGGTCCGGCGCCCGGCCGGCGCGGTGCCGGGGAGCAGGGCCGGTTCGTCGTCGTAGCGGCGCTTCGCGACCGCGGAGGTGTTGGCGAGGATCTCGGCCCTGGTGGTCGGGTCCGTCGCGAGCGGGTCGGAGCCGTCGGCCACCGAGCGGGACACGAGGTTCTTCGTGGCCGGGTCGGTGTGGTCGTGGTCGTGGCCGTCCGACGTGGTCGCGGGGCCGCCGGCTGTGGTCGTGCGCCGAGTGGTCGTGCTCCTCCACGGAGGCTGCTTCGGCGGCGGCCTCGACCGAGTCGCGGAAGGTCCCGGCGCGGTCTCCGCCCGGGTCGGTCAGGTCACCGGCGTACGACGGCACGACGAACGTCGCCGCGAGCACCGCGCCGGTGGCGAGCCCGACCGACCAGGCGAGCCGCCTGCGCGAACGGATCCGCTCGACCTGTGGGTTGGCGTCGGACATGGACACTCCTCGTTCGGGGGCCGGCGCGTCTGGATGTGCAACGAGTTCTCGTGGCTTAGGTCACGGCACGAGCTCGGCCGGTGCGTGTCAGGCCGGACGGCCGCCGAGCCGGGTGGTGAGACGCCCGGCGGTACGACGGGTCTGCTCGGTCGTCCGGGGGCGGTCGAGCGCGTCCTCGCTGGGGAAGGTGACGGCGACGCCGGCGACGGGGTGCCCGGTGTGGTCGAGGACGACTGCCGCGACGGAGGAGAACCCGGGGGTCACCTCGCCGTCCTCCATGGCGTAGCCACGCTGGCGGGTCTCCACGAGCAGGGCACGCAGCGCACTGGGGGAGGACGGTCCCACGCCGTGCCGGTCCACGAACGTGGTCCGGTCGGGGTAGAGGGCGCGCACCTGGGCCGCGGGCAGGGCGGCGAGGATCGCCCGGCCGCTGGCGGTGAGGTGGGCCGGAAGTCGCACCCCGACGTCGCTGACCAGGGGCGGTCGGCCGGGCGCCCGCTCCTCGAGGACGTAGAGCACGTCGCGCCCATGGAGCACGGCGAGGTGCGCGGACTGGCCGACGGCGTCGACGAGCTCGGCGAGCGGCCGGCGGGCGAGGCGCTGCAACGGCTCCTGACGGGCGTAGCCGCTGCCCACCTCGAACGCCGCGACCCCGAGTCCGTAGCGGTGCTCGTCGGCGAGGTGGACGACGAACCCCTCCTCGACCATGACGCCGAGCAGGTGGTAGGCGGTCGACCGGGGGATGCCCACGGCGGTCGCGATGGCCTGGAGCGTGACCGGGTCGGCCTGGGAGGCGAGGAAGCGCAGCACCCGCAGTGCTCTCGTCGCGGCCGGGACCTGTCCCACCCCCGAGACCCTAGCCGCCGGCCGCCGTGGTCGCCGGGCGGGCGGGCCGTCGTACCGCTTTGTCGCAGATGCACCAGATGCCCGGATCGAGACCTAGGTCCTTTCGGCGAGCAATTCGAAGAAAGTCCTCATATGCGGCGCGGTCCCGGCCGACGATAAGTAAAGAGCGCTCGCCAGGGAGGTGGCGAGCGCCTTGCATCGCCTCTGGCCGATGCACGCACCCTTGGAGCATCTCTCGTGTCACACCCACGACCCTTGGTTCTGCATGCCCTGATCGGGCTGCTCGCCTGGTCTCTCGTCACCGGAACCCTCGTCGGGCTCGCTGCCGTCCCGGCCCAGGCGAAGGTGCCCAAGGCGGCCTTCCGCTACACCGCGGCGATCGAGCCGCTGGCGAACTACGTGGGTCAGTCCACGTGCTCGCCCGCGGCCAAGCCGGGCACCTCGGCGTTCGCGAACCTGCTGCTGCGGACCTACCCCAGCTCGCGCAGCCTCGGCATCTCGAGGTCCTGCGGCGTCGGCGGCAAGTCCGAGCACAAGGAGGGGCGTGCCTTCGACTGGGGCGTCTCGGTGCACCGCGCGGGCGACCGAGCGTCGGTGCGGGCGCTGATGAAGTGGCTGCTCAAGCGCGACGCCTACGGCAACCGCTACGCCATGGCGCGCCGCCTCGGCATCCAGTACATGATCTGGAACCGCCGGATCTGGGGCGCGTACGCCGCCGGCTCCGGGTGGCGCAAGTACACCGGGTCCAACCCGCACACCGACCACGTGCACTTCTCCCTCAGCTGGGCCGGCGCGCGCAAGAAGACCTCCTTCTGGAGCCCGCGCAGCTTCCCCAACAGCTCCGGCTCCGCGCCGTCGGGCCCGAAGCGGCCGAGCGCGCCCAAGCCGAAGCCGACCCCGGACCGTCCGGCCGGCAAGGGCACGCCGACCCGACCCGACGCGCGGCACGACTGGCCGGACCCGCGGCCCGACGAGCGCGACCGCGGCCCCCGCGCGGTGCCCGAGCCCCGGGCGCCGCGAAGCCTGGCAGACGCCGCCCCGCTGGTCGTCGAGCGGCTCAAGGTCTCGGCCGGCCGCAAGGCCGGCACCCGGACCCGCAAGGCGCTCGTCGAGGGTCGCCGCTACCTGATCGAGGTGTCGGGCACCTACCGCTACGACCGTGACTCCGGCTCGCTCGCCGACGCCGAGTGCAGCAGCCGCGACGGCGCCGACTGGTGGCAGCGAGAGCGGTCGCTGCGGCACGAGGAGTGGTACGCCGACCACCTGGACCTGTACGTCGACGGGCACGACCTCTACGCCGAGTCCGACGACGGCCAGAGCTGCGACTCCGAAGGACACACCTACCGCTGGGTGTACGAGGCCGAGCGGACCGGACGCGTGCCCTTCGCCCTGTGGGACCCCAACGGCTACGGCGACAACAGCGGCAGGCTCGCCGTCCAGGTCCTCGACCTCGGCGCTCAGCGCGACACCATGTCGTGGAAGGTGCCCGCGCGCAGCCGCTCCGGTGCGACGAGCCCCGGACTGCTCCGCGGGGGCGAGGAGTACCAGGTCACGGTCTCCGGCACCTGGCGCAACGGCGAGGGCGTGACCTCCGACGCCGAGTGCAGCCTCGGCTGGGGCGACACCTGGCGCCGGGACGGCGACTCCTACGACATGGTCACCGGGGACTGGGGCTACGACAGCCTCGCGCCGCGCCTGCGCGGTGTGCGGACCGAGCCGATCAGCGGCGCGCCGGAGTGCGACGCGGACCACCGGTACACCTACGTGTTCCAGCCCGAGAACACCACGCCGCTCAACATCCGGGTCGGCGACCCGGGCGGGCACGCCGACAACAGCGGCGCCCTCAAGGTGGTCGTGAAGCCGTACGACGCATCGGCACCCGCCCCTGAACCCGTGCCCGACCCCGGGGCCTCTCCGTCCCCGGACCCGGACCAGTCGCCCGAGCCGACGCCGCTTCCCGAGCCCGAGCCGGCCATCGACCCGGAGTGGCTCTCGGTCGACTCACGGTCCGCGGACCCGGTGCGCACCGAGCAGGACTACCCCGCCGGTACGGCGCTGCGGGTGACCGCCACCGGCATGTACTTCATGCACACGTCGCAGGACAGCTGGATCGTCGCCGACGCCGAGTGCACGGTCACCTCGCGGGACACCCGCTGGCAGCCGACGAGGTTCGAGGGCGAGTTCGGCGGTCGCACCGCGCCGCTGGGCGACCTGGTCGTCGACGGCGAGATCGTGAGCTGGCAGCCCTCCGACGGGCGTGGCTCGTGCGACTCGGGCGAGCACACCTACACCTACGACGTGACGCTCGGGCAGGAGGGCCCGCTGTGGTTCGTCGTCGCCGACGACTACTACGGTGACAACCGTGGCGCGTTGGAGGTCGAGGTGGCGGTGAGGTGACCCGCCCACGTCTCGGGAAGCGGCTGGCCAGGCTCGGTGCCGTGACGGTCGTGCTCGGTGTGCTGCTCACTGCGTGCGGTGAGCAGCCGGAGCAGGCCGCTGCGCCGGGTGGGGCCCTCCGGGCCACGCCGAGCGGGTCGCCGTCCGCAGAGGTCGCAGCGGAGCGGCCGGACGGGCAGGCGGTCGAGCCGTCGCCGAGCGAGGCGGTGTCGCTCCCGCCGGGTGACCCGGGACTCGACGCGCCGTCGGTGCCCGACCCGGGCACGGCCGGAGCCGATGCCCATGCGCACGGCGAGGCCCGTCGTACGGTCCCGGTCGAGGCCATGCTGAACGCGGCGGACGTGCAGATGATGCTCGGTGGCCGTGGCTGGGAGCGCCGCTCCGGCGAGGGCGACGAGTGTGTCGCGCCCGAGGGGGCCGCGGCCCTACGGACGATGGCGTACGGCGGCACGTCCGCAGGCACCGTGACGGAGACGGTGGCGACCTACGCGGACGCGGATGACGCGGACGCGTCGGTGATCGCGCTCCGCGAGAGGCTCGAGGAGTGCGGCTGGATCGGCGTCCACGACCCCCGGCTCGGCTCCGCGGCCGTCGCCGCCGACGAGGGCGGTGGGCGGTCGCTCACCGCGGTCTCGGTCGAGGGCGCCCTCGTGGTGCTCGTGGGCACCGGGGACGTCCCGCGCGACACCGGCCGGTGGGCGTCGCTGGTGGACCTCGCGGTCGGCTCCTCCTGCCCGGCCGCCCCCGGCGGCTGCCACTGACGCCTCCGACGACCGTGCCACCTCAGCAGGTCACGGAGGGAAGCTGCCCTCGCCGAGCGGTCCGGGCGCACGGCCACCGCCGACGCCCATGTGAGCCGGCCAGTCCGGTGCCGCGACCTTCCCGACGACCACGGTCACGCCCCGTCCGCTGCGGTTGCCGAAGGCGTCGACCAGTGCCCCGGCGGGAAGCCTGAGCCGCGCCCCGTTGCGCACCGTCCCGGCCGGAGCGACCCAGGCCTTGCGTCCGGCGTCCCAGCGCGCCTGCCGCTCCGAGCCGGCGACGAGGAAGGTCAGCACGCCGCCGGTCGGCGACACCGGGCGCCAGGCGACCGAGCGGTTCTTGTCCGGGCGCGGGTTCTGCGCCGTGAACAGCAGCTCCGAGCCCTTGCGCCGCGCGCCGAGCACGCGGAGCCCGCTCGACGGCACCACGCGGAACGTGCGGGTGGTGAGCCGGTAGCTCCCTGAGAGCACGCGCACGCGGTGTCGCCCGGGACAGCGTCGCCCGGCACGTCGAAGCGCGCCCGGTAGACGTCCCCCGACTGCTCCCACACGACCCGGTTCCCGAGGTCGGTCGCACACCGTCTTCCAGCCGTCGCCGACGGCCCGCTGGAGCACCAGGAACGGGTCGTCCAACGGGCGGTCCGCCCCCGGGCGCCACCCTCCCAGGCCAGCGTCACGAGACCGTGCCGAGGGACGACGCCGGCCGGCTGCTCGGTGAGCCGGCCGGGGACCCCGCCGTCTCCCACGTCGGGCTGTCCCGGGTCGGTGCCGCCGAGCGAGGCAGGCTCGGCCGGAGGCGGAGCGGGGTCGTTGTCGCGCAGCGCCGTGACGAGCTCGCGCAACGTGTCCCGGGTGAGCAGCGAGGTCCACTTCCCGAACACCGTGTGGCCACCCTCGTAGTGCTGCGCGTCGTACTCCTCGGGAGTCACCAGGTAGCCGAGGTAGCCGTTGGCCAGGCCGACCACGAACGCCTCCCGCACGCCGGCGGGCATCACGTCGCGGACAGCGGCGACGAAACGTCGGCCCATCTGGACGCTCGGCTCGCCGGGGGTGGCCATCAGCAGCCGGTCGCCGAGTCGTAGCACCTGGAGCTCGGGGACGTCGTCGTGGACGGCGATCGGCCGGCTGGGGGCTGCGGGGATCTTGCGGCCGTGCACCGGGTCCGCCAGCTCCGCCGGCCGCCGGCGGCCTTCGGTGACCACAGGCTCCTTGAAGATCGAGGCGCCGTCCTCGGAGCCGCCGAGGAACGGCAGGCCCCAGACCGGTTCGGACGACACCGAGCGGCCGGGCTCGACCTCCTGCCCGCAGTAGCACGCCCGGGTCCACCGGACGTCGACCGGCATGGCGCCGTCCAGCGACCCGGCCGCCCGCCGCCACGCGTCGAAGGCACCGTCGGCCAGACGCCGTCCGTGCAGGTCCATGAGCACCTGGGGGTTCCACGCGTCGAAGCGGGGCTGCAGGTCGCCTGAGGCGCCGTTGGTGTACAGCCCGACGAAGCCAGGGGTGTCGAGGCGTGCGGCGAGGTGCGCGAGGGTCGGGCCGGCGATCTCGGTGTCCCACAAGCGTGTTGTACGGAGTGGACGCGGTGAGGTGCACCGGGAACTCGACCCACGCCGACAGCGGGTTACCGTCGGCGTCGTCGACCCGGAGCACCCGCAGCACGTCGTCGACCGTGTGGTCCTCGCCGTGGGGGTCGTCGTCGGCCTGGCCCTGCCCGTACATCAGGTCCTGTCCGTGGTTGGCCAGGTGCGCCTCGATGGAGCGGTTGCGGTTCACGTCGGCGACCCGAGCGGTGCCCCAGCCGGCCCGGGCCGGCTGCTTCGCGGCGTGCGCCTGCCGGACCGCCGACGCGAGCTGCTCCACCTGCCAGTCGGCGAGCTTCTCGGGCCCGCTGTGCGTGTGGGTGCCGGTGTACAGGACGGTCTCGTGCGTGAAGCCGAGGTCGGCGATGCGCGCGACCAGGCTGTCCTTGTCGAGCGGGAAGCCGAGATCGGTGGCGAGCAGGACCACCTCGGTGTCCCCGTCGTCGAGCACCAGCGCGCGACCGGTGAGCCGGGTGTGGACGCCGTCCACTGCCATGTCCGGGCGGACGTACCCCAGGGTGGTGCCCCCCAGCCTCGGTGTGATGTCCACGGACGCCGCCCCGGCCTCGAGGACCGGCGCGGCAGTCGCCGTGGTCAGTGGCACGGCGAGGACGCCGGCGAGCAGCAGGAGGACGGTGAGCAGGACTCGGCGCATGGACGGGTCTCCCGGAGGTGCGACAAGGACGTAGACCTCTAACGACAGGAACCGGGGGCCGTTACGTCGGGGCGAGGCACCACGACCAGAAGTCTCGGATCCGAGACACATCCACTGGCGCGGGTGCTGGTCGCGGACCCCGCGAGGCAGTGGAATGGGCGCATGACAGTCGTGCACGTCGGGGTCGGCCCCGTCTCCTTCGAGGATGTCCTCTCCGTCGCCCGTGACGGCGCCGCCGTCGAGCTGACCGACGACGCCGTGGCCGCGATCGAGAAGGCCCGCGCCGCTGTCGAGGAGCTCGCGGCAGCACCCACGCCGGCGTACGGCATCTCGACCGGCTTCGGCGCCCTGGCCACCCGGCACATCCCGGCCGAGAGCCGCACCCAGCTCCAGCGCTCGTTGGTCCGTTCACACGCCGCGGGCAGCGGCCCGGAGGTGGAGCGCGAGGTGACCCGCGCGCTGATGCTGCTGCGGCTGTCGACGCTGGCCACCGGCCACACCGGCATCCGCCTCGAGACCGCGCAGACGATGGCGGCGATGCTGACCCACGGCATCACGCCGGTCGTGAAGGAGTACGGCTCCCTCGGCTGCTCCGGCGACCTCGCCCCGCTCGCGCACTGCGCGCTCGCCCTGATGGGCGAGGGCGACGTCCGGGACGCGCACGGCACGCTGATGCCCGCTGCCGACGCGCTCCGGGACGCGGGCCTGGCGCCGGTCGAGCTCGCCGCCAAGGAGGGCCTCGCGCTGATCAACGGCACCGACGGCATGCTCGGGATGCTGGTCATGGCGATCGCGGACCTGCGGATGCTGCTGCGTACGGCGGACGTGGCCGCTGCGATGTCGGTCGAGGCCCAGCTCGGCACCGACCGGGTCTTCGCCGCCGACCTCCAGGCGCTCCGGCCGCACCCGGGGCAGGCCTCGTCGGCGGACAACCTCAGCCGGATCCTCGCCGACTCCGGCGTCGTCGCGAGCCATCGCGGACCGGACTGCAACCGGGTGCAGGACGCCTACTCGCTGCGCTGCTCGCCGCAGGTCCACGGCGCGGCCCGGGACACCGTCGACCACGCCGCCGTGGTCGCCGCGCGCGAGCTCGACTCCGCGATCGACAACCCGGTCGTGCTCGACGACGGGCGGGTCGAGTCCAACGGCAACTTCCACGGCGCCCCGGTCGCCTACGTCCTCGACTTCCTCGCGATCGCCGCCGCCGACGTCGCCTCGATCTCCGAGCGGCGCACCGACCGGTTCCTCGACAAGGCCCGCAGCCACGGGCTCCCGCCGTTCCTCGCCGACGACCCCGGCGTCGACTCGGGGCACATGATCGCGCAGTACACCCAGGCCGCGATCGTCTCGGAGATGAAGCGCCTCGCCGCCCCCGCGAGCGTCGACTCGATCCCGTCGAGCGCGATGCAGGAGGACCACGTCTCGATGGGCTGGTCCGCCGCCCGCAAGCTCCGCCGGTCCGTCGACGGGCTGGCGCGCGTCGTCGCGATCGAGGTGCTCACCGCGGCCCGTGCCCTCGACCTCCGGGCACCCCTCGAGCCGGCGCCGGCCACGTCCGCCGTACTCGCCCTGCTCCGCCGGACCATCCCCGGCCCCGGCCCCGACCGCTACCTGTCACCCGAGATCGAGCAGACCGTGGAGCTCGTGCGCACCGGCGCCGTCGTCACGGCCGTCGAGAACACGATTGGAGAACTCCGATGACCGATTCGTCCGCGATCACCCCCGCGCGAGAGCCCATGAGCCGTCACAGACGAACCGGGTCGTGCGGGCCGCCCAGGGCGCCCAGCTCACCGCCCGGAGCTGGCAGACCGAGGCGCCACTGCGGATGCTGATGAACAACCTCGACCCCGACGTGGCCGAGCGGCCCGAGGACCTCGTCGTGTACGGCGGGACCGGCAAGGCCGCGAGGAGCTGGCCGGCCTACGACGCCATCGTCCGCACGCTGACCACGCTCGCCGACGACGAGACGCTGCTCGTGCAGTCGGGCAAGCCGGTCGGCGTCATGCGCACGCACGAGTGGGCGCCGCGGGTGCTGATCGCGAACTCCAACCTCGTGGGCGACTGGGCCAGCTGGGAGGAGTTCCGGCGGCTCGAGGAGCTCGGTCTGACGATGTACGGCCAGATGACGGCCGGCTCGTGGATCTACATCGGCACGCAGGGGATCCTGCAGGGCACGTTCGAGACGTTCGCGGCGGTCGCCGACAAGCTCACCGCCGAGAGGCGCGTGGTCTCGACAGGCTCGACCACCGAAGGCTCCCTGGCGGGGACGATCACGCTGACCGCCGGCCTCGGCGGCATGGGTGGTGCCCAGCCGCTCGCGGTCACCATGAACGACGGGGTCGCGATCTGCATCGAGTGCGACGAGTCGCGGATCAAGCGACGCCTCGAGCACCGGTACCTCGACGTGCAGGCGCCCTCGCTCGACGAGGCGCTGCGGATGGCGGTCGAGGCCCGCGACGCGCGCGAGCCGCTGTCCATCGGTGTCCTCGGCAACGCCGCCGACATCGTGCCGGCGCTGCTCGCGCAGGGCGCACCGATCGACATCGTCACCGACCAGACCTCGGCGCACGACCCGCTGTACTACCTGCCCTCCGGCGTCGCCTTCGACGACTGGGCTGCCCTGCGCGCCAAGGACCCGGCCGGTCTCACCGAGATGGCGCGGAAGTCGATGGCCCGCCACGTCGAGGCGATGGTCGGGTTCATGGACGCGGGCGCGGAGGTCTTCGACTACGGCAACTCGATCCGCGACGAGGCCCGCAAGGGCGGCTTCGCCAGGGCCTTCGACTTCCCCGGCTTCGTGCCGGCCTACATCCGGCCGTTGTTCTGCGAGGGCAAGGGCCCGTTCCGCTGGGCCGCGCTCTCGGGCGACCCCGCCGACATCGCGGCCACCGACCGCGCGATCCTCGAGCTCTTCCCCGACAACGAGCGGCTGCGTCGCTGGATCACGATGGCCGGCGAACGGGTCGCGTTCCAGGGCCTCCCGGCGCGGATCTGCTGGCTCGGCTACGGCGAGCGCCACCTCGCCGGGCTGAAGTTCAACGAGATGGTGCGCAGCGGCGAGCTCAAGGCGCCGATCGTGATCGGCCGCGACCACCTCGACTGCGGCTCGGTGGCCTCGCCGTACCGCGAGACCGAGGGGATGCTCGACGGCTCCGACGCGATCGCGGACTGGCCGCTGCTCAACGCGCTGGTCAACACCGCCTCGGGCGCGTCGTGGGTGTCCATCCACCACGGCGGCGGCGTCGGGATGGGTCGCTCCATCCACGCCGGCCAGGTCTGCGTCGCCGACGGCACGGACCTCGCGGCCCAGAAGATCGAGCGGGTCCTCACCAACGACCCCGGCATGGGCGTGATCCGGCACGTCGACGCGGGCTACGACGAGGCGGTCGCCGTTGCGTCCGAGCGTGGCGTCCGGATCCCGATGCAGGAAGGCTGACAGGCTCGTCGTACTCACCGGATGTGAGCGCCGGACGGTTCAGGACGCAGCGAACCGTCCGCAGCTCACATCGGGCGACGGGTCGGAGCCTGGTCGGAGTGGAGTCGGAGTGGAGGAGGAGAGCGGTGTCAGCGGTCGCGGTGCCACCAACGCCGGCGCGGGCGTACGGCGGACGCTGCCGGCGCGCTCTCCAGCCTCCGGCGCTGCTGCTCCCGGCGCTCGGCGCGGCGTGCTCTCCACGCCACCACCTCGGCGTCCTCGTCACGGGTCGGCGTGATCACGGGCGGGCCGCCGGTGAGCTGGCGCCGTGCCTGGACCACCCGCCGGTTGAAGTCGGCGACCTGTCGACGCACGCCCTCCTCGGTCGCCTCGCGGTCGAGCAGGGCGTCGAGCTCCGCGTCGTCCTTGCGCAGCGCGAGCGCCGGGGGCAGGACGCCGGTGATCTTCTCGCGCTCGATGAGGTTCTTGACCCACCAGTCGGGGTCGTGGGTGGAGCCCAGGCCCCTGATCGGCTTGCCCGCGCCGGGGAGGTTGTCGAAGTCCCCGCGCTCCATCGCCCGGCGGACCTGCATGTCCACCCACAGCGCCTGCTGCTCCATCCGCTGGGCGGGGGCGTCGTCGTCCTCGTCGCGGCTCTCGGGCTCGGGCTCGTCCGGGTCGGGGACGTGGCCCGTGACCGCGGTGATCTTCGCGCGCCGCAGGCGGCGCTCCTCCTCGATCTGCTGCTCGACCTCGCTCTTGCGGCTCGGCCTGCTCCTCCGGTCGTTCACCGGACTCACCCCCTGACGTCGGCCTCAGGTGCTTCCACCTTAACCGCGGCCGGCTCACCAGCGGCCGCGGTGCACGACCTCCTCGAGCGGCTTGCGCTTGCGACGGGCGGCCGACCCGCGAGACCCGAGGTCGTCGGTGCGGTGGCCGAGTGTGACCGCGCCGATCGGCATGTGGTCGGCGGGCACCCCGAACTCCTCGCGGAAGGCGTCGGTGCGCGAGTCCGGGATCCCGAAGAAGCAGGCGCCGAGTCCCTCGTCGACGGCGGTGAGCAGCATCAGCAGCGAGGCCATCGCGGTGTCCATGTGCCAGTACGGCACCGGCCACCGTGCCTCGGACCGGTCGGTCCAGCCCTTGTCGGCCTCGGCGTAGCGTCCGACGTAGGCCGCCTTGTGGGAGAACGGCACGATCACCACAGGCGCCGTCCGCATCCCGCGCAGCCACGAGTCCGGGCTCTCCCGCGCCTCGGGAGGGGTGCACGCCGACCAGAACCGCTCGACGTCGTCGGCGGTGTCGAGCAGCAGGAAGGCCCAGCCCTGCGTGAACCCGGCACTCGGGGCGCGCAGCGCGTTCGCGAGCACCCTCTCGACGGCCGCCGAGTCGACCGGCCTCTCTGCGTAGCTGCGCACCATCCGGCGCTTCCGCACGACGTCCTGGAACTCCATGAGGGAGATCATGTCTCACGCTGACTTCACCCAGATGTGGCAGGACCTGCTGCCGATCGGTCGCTCCGCGCGCTCCGGGGGGTACTTCCGCCAGCCGTTCACCTCCGCCGAGCGCGAGCTGGCGTCGTGGTTCGTCGAGCAGTGCCGCGCCCGCGACCTCGACGTGCAGACCGACCCGGTCGGCAACATGGTCGCCTGGTGGGGAGGCCGCCCGGTGGCCGACGGCCCGAAGGCCGTGCTGACCGGCTCCCACCTCGACTCCGTGCTCGACGGCGGTGCGTACGACGGCCCGCTCGGCGTGGTCTCCGCACTCGCCGCCGTCGACGTCCTGAGCGAACGCGGGTTCTCGCCGTCCCGGCCGATCGGGATCGCGGTGTTCGTGGAGGAGGAGGGGTCGCGGTTCGGCCTTGCCTGCCTGGGCTCGCGGCTCGCGACGGGCGCGGTCTCCTGGGACGACGCCGCCGCGCTGCGGGACCGCGACGGCGTCCGCCTCGACGACGCGCTGGCCGCCGTGGGCCTCCCGCCCGACCCCGTGCACGTGGTCTGGACGGGCCTGGCCGAGCGGATCGCGTGCTACGTCGAGCTCCACGTCGAGCAGGGCCGTGACCTGGTCGACCGCGACGCACCGGTCGGCGTGGCGAGCGCGATCTGGCCGCACGGGCGGTACCGCTTCGACTTCACCGGCGAGGCCAACCACGCGGGCACGACCCGGATGGAGGACCGGCACGACCCGATGCTCACCTATGCGATGACGGCCCTGGCGGCGAACAAGCAGGCCCGGCTCTCCGGTCAGCGGGCCACGTTCGGGCGGATCGACGTACACCCCAACGGCACCAAC
This sequence comes from uncultured Actinomycetota bacterium, assembly GCA_963700365.1. GTDB lineage: Bacteria > Actinomycetota > Actinomycetes > Propionibacteriales > Nocardioidaceae > Nocardioides_C. The sequence continues at coordinate 627,292 of CAVOXG010000001.1, forward strand.
GCCGTGCCGTCGCGGGTCACCGCCTGGCTGGACGCCCGTGCGGACTCGGCCGAGCACCTCGCCGCGCTCGTCGCCCAGGTGGAGCGGATGGCCGCCGAGCGCGCCGGCCGCGACGGTACGGCGGTCGTCCTCACGCCCGAGTCGGTGTCGCCGGAGGTGGTCTTCGACCCGGGGCTGGCGGCGCGGATCGCCGAGCACGACAACGAGGACTGGCCGGTCATCCCGACCATGGCCGGCCACGACGCCGGGATCCTGTCGGCCGCGGGGGTCCCGACGGCGATGCTCTTCGTGCGCAACCCGACCGGCGTCTCGCACTCGCCGGCCGAGCACGCCGAGATGGCCGACTGCCTGGCCGGTGTCGACGCGCTCGCCGCGACGTTGGAGAGGCTGTCCTCGTGACCGCGAGGTTCTGGCTGGAGCACGCCTGGCTGGGCGAGGGCGTCGCCGGAGGCCCGGGAAGTGACCCGGACGGGCCGGGGGGCGGCGTCGCCGACGCCGTGCTCGTCACGGTCGAGGACGCGCGGTTCGCCGCCGTCGAGGTCGGGGTCGAGGCGCCGCCCGGCGCCCACCGGCTTCTCGGGCTCACCGTGCCGGGCATGGCGAACTGCCACAGCCACGCCTTCCACCGCGGGCTGCGCGGACGGGCCCAGCGCGGCCGCGGGACGTTCTGGACCTGGCGCGAGGAGATGTACGCCCTCGCCGACCGCCTCGACCCCGACGGCTACTACGAGCTCGCCCGTGCGACGTACCGCGAGATGGTGCTGAGCGGCTACACCAGCGTGGGCGAGTTCCACTACCTGCACCACGGGCCGCGCGGTGCGCGCTACGACAACCCCAACGCGATGGGGCTCGCCGTCGTCGAGGCCGCCCGCGACGCCGGGATCCGGATCGCGCTGCTCGACACGTGCTACCTCGCCTCCGGGATCGGGACCCCGCCCCAGGGCGTCCAGGAGCGGTTCGGCGACGGCGACGCCGAGGGCTGGGCCGCCCGCCTCGAGCACCTGGAGCCCCTCGCCGGAGACGACGTCGTGGTCGGGGCCGCCGTGCACTCCGTGCGCGCGGTGCCGCCCGAGCAGATGCAGGTCGTGGCCTCCTGGGCCGAGGCGCACGAGGCGCCGCTGCACGTGCACCTCTCCGAGCAGGTCGCCGAGAACGACGCCTGCTTCGAGGCCTACGGGATGACCCCCACCGGGCTCCTCGAGGAGGCCGGCGTGCTCGGCGAGCGCACCAGCGTCGTGCACGCCACCCACCTCACCGACGCCGACGTCGAGGCGCTCGGCCGGCACCGGGTGTTCGCCTGCTTCTGCCCCACCACCGAGCGCGACCTCGGTGACGGCATCGGCCCCTCACGGGAGCTCCGCCGGGCCGGAGCCACGCTCACCCTCGGCTCGGACAGCCACGCGGTGATCGACGCGTTCGAGGAGATGCGCGCCGTCGAGCTCGACGAGCGGCTGGCCCGCCAGGAGCGCGGACACTGGTCGGCCGCCGAGCTGCTCACGGCGGCCACCGAGCACGGGCACCGGTCGCTCGGCTTCCACGACGTGGGCCGGATCGCGGTGGGCGCGCACGCCGACCTGGTCACCCTGGACCTGCGTACTCCCCGGACGGCCGGGGCCGGGGCGACGGCCGAGACCGCGGTCTTCGCGGCATCGGCCGGTGACGTCGTGCACGTGGTCCGCGACGGGCAGGTCGTGGCCACCGCCGAGGACCGTGCGGAGGTCGGGCAGCAGCTCGACTCCGTCATCTCCAGGATCTGGGAGCGCTGATGAGCAGCCTGCTCGTGACCGGCATCGGCCAGCTGGTGACCAACGACAGCATCGCTGGGCGACGGGTCACCGCTCGGCGTCGTCACCGACGCCGCCCTGGTCGTCGAGGCCGGCCGCGTCGCCTGGGTAGGACGCGCCGCCGAGGCGCCGGCGGCCGATGCGGCGTACGACGTCGGGGGTCGCGCGGTGGTCCCGGGTTTCGTGGACTCCCACTCCCACCTGGTCTTCGCCGGTGACAGGTCCGAGGAGTTCGCCGCACGGATGGGCGGTACGTCGTACTCCGCCGGCGGGATCCGCACCACGGTCGCGGCCACGCGTGCCGCCACCGACGAGCAGCTCGCCGCCAACGCCGCCCGCCACGTCGTCGAGATGCGCAGGCAGGGCACGACCACGGTCGAGATCAAGACCGGCTACGGGCTCACCGTGCACGACGAGGCGCGGGGCGTCGAGATCGCCCGCGCGCTGACCCCCGAGGTGACCTTCCTCGGCGCGCACGTGGTGCCTCCCGAGTTCCAGGACGACCCGGCCGGGTACGTCGACCTCGTGACCGGGCCGATGCTGGACGCGTGCGCGCCGCGGGCGCGGTGGATCGACGTGTTCTGCGAGACCGGTGCCTTCTCGGCCGACCAGGCCCGCACGATCCTCGAGGCCGGGAGACGGTCGGGGCTGCAGGGGCGGCTCCACGCCAACCAGCTCGGTCCCGGCCCCGGTGTCCGGCTGGCCTGCGAGCTCGGCCTGGTCGCCGTGGACCACTGCACGTACCTGTCCGCCGACGACGTCGACGCGCTCGCCTCGACCGGCACGGTCGCCACCCTGCTGCCCGGTGTCGAGTTCTCGACCCGCTCGCCGTATCCCGACGCGCGGAGGCTCCTCGACGCCGGAGTGCACGTCGCGGTCGCCACCGACTGCAACCCCGGTTCGAGCTACACGTCGTCGATGCCGTTCTGCGTCGCGCTCGCGGTCCGGGAGATGCGGATGACCCCGGGGGAGGCGCTGCTGGCGGCGACCCGCGGCGGCGCGAAGGCGCTGGCACGTGACGACGTCGGCCACCTCGGCGTCGGTGCGTCGCGCGGACCTCGCCGTCCTGGACGCCCCGTCGTACGTCCACCTCGCCTACCGTCCAGGCGTGCCGCTCGTCAACGAGGTCCTGGTCGCCGGCGCACCCGCCTGACCCCGACACCGCTGTGCCGGACGTGACCCAGGGTCACGCAGGCGTGCCCCGGTCGGACGGACGAAGGTCAGTCCCTGCCGTCGGATCCCGACAGCCGGCCGATGCGGGCCCTGGAGCGCTCCAGCCACTGCAAGGTCTCGAGGGCCGGCGCCGGCATCGCGATGTAGTAGCCCTGGCCGATCTGGCAGCGCAGGGACGTCATGTGGACGTACTGCTCGGCGTTGGCGATGCCCTCGCCGACGACCGTCACCCCGACGGACTCGAAGAGCCGGATCATCCCGGCCACCAGGCGGCCGACCCGCGCGTCCTCGACGACGTTGGCCGTGAACCCGCGGTCGATCTTCATGAAGTCGACGGCGAACCGGTGCAGGTAGCTCAGCGACGACTGCCCGGCACCGAAGTCGTCGATGGCGATCCTGACGCCGAGGCCGCGGAGTGCCGTGATCTGACGGGCCGCCTGCTCGACGTCGGAGATGATCGCGGTCTCGGTCACCTCGAGGTGCAGCCGCGACGGGTCGAGCCCGCTGGCGCGCAGGGCGACGGCGGTGTCCGCGACGAGCCGGGGGTCCTTGAACCTGTGCGCCGACAGGTTCACCGCCATGGTCAGGTCGCCGAACCCTTGGTCGGACCAGGCCGCGAGCTGGGCGGTTGCCTCCTGCAGCACGAACCGGTCGATCGCGTCGATGATGCCCGTCGCCTCGGCGGCGGGGACGAACTCTCCAGGGGTGATCACCCCCCTGCTGGGATGAACCCACCGGGCGAGCGCCTCGAGCCCGACCACGCGATGGCTCTCGAGGTCGACCTGCGGCTGGTAGTAGACCTCGAGCTCGCCGTGACGGAGCGCGCGCCGGAGACTCAGCGCGATCTTGGCGTCGTGGCCGGTGCTGAGCAGGCCGGGCCGCGTGTGCGTGGTGATCCAGGCCAGCAGCATCCCGACGCTGACGAAGATCAGCAGCCGCGTGACCCAGGCGCTCGGGTCCTGTGCGGTGCCGGTGACGACCTCCGCCGGGAGGAGCGGACCGGCCAGGACCCCGGCGGTTGTCGCCGTGACGACGGCGGCGGGCAGGCCGAAGCGAACCGCGGCCATCATGACCGGCAGGTAGAACAGGTGCGGGAAGACGGTGCGTGAGCCGCCCGCGAGGTAGCACACGCCCCAGGCGACCGCGAGAGCCCCGAGGACGAGGGCACCGACGAGCACGGGCGGGATCGCGAGGTAGGAGCGGAAGGTCCGGGGCCCGACGTACTGCCCGCTGTCCCGCAGCCTCCGACCGGCGGTGCCTGGCAAGTCCGACCACCCCCGTGTGTGCTCTGGGCGCGCGCTCCGCCGGCCCGGTGAAGCGCGGACGCCGCGGAAGCGCAGCAGTCCCCATCAAACACCTCGGGAGGGGTCACGAGTAGCCCTTTTTGCCCTGTTGCGTCCGATTTTCGGGGCGGATCAAAGGCGTCACCGGGCGGCTCGACCGCTCGTAAGGAGGTGACGCCGGGTGGGACGCAGGGAGGGATAAGGAGTTCTCCCGATGTGGGCGGCTACCTCAGGCACGCAGTGTTCTGGTCATCGACAGGAACCACGACCCAGGAACCACGACCCAGAACCACAACACAGAAACCACAACACAGAGGAGAACGCCATGTTCCCGGCCAACGAGCTCGTCATCGCCGCTGAGGACGCCTACCGCCGCGAGCGGATGATCGCGGTCCGCCCACCCCGCCGGACCCGCCGCACGCACAAGACCCGGCACCCCAAGCCGGTGCGTCACCACGGGTTACGCCAGCTCCACGTCTCGCGGGCGGCCGCAGTCGGTGACGAGGCCGCCGGCGCGCGCGCCGCCTGAGGCGCGGAGCGGACCAGACCCCGTGAACGCAGCCGCCACGCAGCTCGAAACTGTGCTGCAGATGTCGGTGCCAGGCACGATGATGGAGGACGTGCCTGCACACCTGCTGACCACGCCGCTCGTCGGGCGCGACGCCGAGCTCGACGACCTGGCGCGGCTGGTCGGCCTCGCTCCCCAGGGCGGTGCCGCCCCCGGCGCGCCGGCCGGCATGGTGCTGCTCTCGGGAGATGCCGGCGTCGGCAAGACCCGGCTGCTGACCGAGCTGCGCGGCCGCGCCGAGGCTGGTGGCTGGCGGACCGTCGCCGGCCACTGCCTCGACTTCGGAGACAGCGCCCTCCCGTACCTTCCCTTCACCGAGATCCTCGGCCGTGTCGCCCAGGACGACCCGGCTCTCGTCAGCGACGTCACCGAGGCACACCCTGCGGTGCGCCAGCTGCTCGCCGGGTCAGCGCGTTCTCTTCGGCCAGGCCGCCGGCCAGGCCGAGGACGTCGAGCGGTCCGAGCTCTTCGAGACCGTCCACGCCGTCTTCGAGCGGCTCGCCGCCGAAGGCCCGATCCTCGTGGTGCTCGAGGACCTCCACTGGGCGGACCAGTCGACGCGCGACCTGCTCGGCTTCCTGTTCCAGCGCCGCTTCTCGGGCCCGATCAGCGTGGTCGCCTCCTACCGCAGCGACGACCTCCACCGACGTCACCCGCTCCGCCCGGCCGCCGCCCAGTGGAGCCGTGTCCCCGGAGTCAGCAGGCTTCAGCTCGGTCCCCTCAGCGACAGCTCGGTCCGTGCGCTGGCCGAGGCGATCCAGCGCGGGCAGCTCTCCGAGGCCGACCTGCAGGCGATCGTGAAGCGGGCCGAGGGCAACGCCTTCTTCGCCGAGGAGCTCGTGGTCGCCAGCGAGATCGAGGGCGGGTCGCTGCCCGACGACCTCGCCAGCCTGCTGCTGGTGCGGGTCGACCAGCTCGACGAGCCGGCACGCGAGGTGGTGCGCGCGGCCTCCGCCGCCGGCCGGCAGGTCTCCCACGACCTCCTCACCGCCGTCGTCGAGCTCGCCCCCGACGCACTCGACCGCGCTCTGCGGGACACCGTGGACCGCAACCTCCTCGTTCCGTCCGGCAGCAGCTACGCCTTCCGGCACGCCCTGCTCGGCGAGGCGGTGTACGACGACCTCCTGCCCGGCGAGCGCGTGCGCCTGCACGCGGCGTACACCAAGGCGCTGTGCTGCCACGTCGCCCAGGGCACGGCAGCAGAGCTGGCCCGCCATGCGCGGGCCTCCCACGACGTGCTCACGGCAGTGCGGGCCAGCATCGATGCCGGCGACGACGCGATGGCCGTGGGCGGTCCGGACGACGCCGCCAGGCACTACGAGGTCGCGCTCGAGCTCGTGGGCGACCCGCCGCGGAGCGGCCGGCGGACCGACGGCCTCGAGGACGTCGACGTGGTGTCGCTCGCCAGCCGGGCGAGCGAGGCGCTGATCGCCTCGGGCGACTCCCACCGCGCGATGCAGCTCCTGGCGGACCTGCTCAGCCGGTTCCCCGCGGACTCCTCCCCCCGCGACAGGGCACGGCTGCTGATGGGCCTGGCCAACGCCTCGCTCATGGCGGACAGCGACATCGACGCCCTCGACCTCACCACCGAGGCCCTGGGGCTGGTCGGTCCCGAGCCCACCCCGCTGCGCGCCAAGCTCCTCAGCGTGCACGCCTACGCCAACGCGAGCCGGCAGCGGGTGGACGAGGCCATCCGGTGGGCCGGCGAGGCGGTCGAGCTGGCGAGAGAGGTGAAGCTCCCGCGGGTCGAGCTGAACGCCGCCACCACGCTGGCCCGGCTCGAGGAGCGTGCCGGCGACCCCGACACGGCACGTCTCACCCTCGAGAAGATCGTGGCCCAGGCACAAGCCGACGGCGACGTGTCCGCGGAGCTGCGGGGCCTGCACCACCTCGGCGCCCTGCACTTCGAGCAGGGCCGGCTCGTCGAGGCGAGCGAGGCCTACGCCGCCGCGTCACAGCGCGCGGCCGCGTCGGCCCGGCCGTGGGCGCCCTACGGCTTCGACGCACGGCTGATGTCGGCGTTGGTCTCCTACGTCGCGGGCCGGTGGGACGAGGCGGTCGCGACCGCCGACACCTCGCATGAGTCGCCGCCGCCCGGCCACCGCGCCGCGCTCGCCTCGATGGTGCTGGCGGTCGCCGCCGGCAGGGGCGAGGTCGCGGAGCTGGCGCAGCTCGACCGCATCCGGCCGTGGTGGGACCGTGACGGGTTCATCGCCATCCTCAGCGGCGCCGCGGCCATCGACCTGTACGGCGACGCCGGCGACCTCGACGGCGTGCTGCGCATCCACGACGACGTGGTCGACACGGTGACCGGGTTGTGGCAGGTCCCGTCGTTCATGGCCCAGGTGCGGTTCGGCGCGCTCGTGCTCGGCCACCTCGCCCAGCACGCGCCGTCCCGGTCGGCCTCGGAGCGCGAGGAGCTGCTCCGGCGCGGCGACGAGCTCCTGGCCGTCGGCCGCGAGGTGGTCGAGCTGACCGAGGAGCGCGGCCGGACGCTCGGCCCGGAAGGGCGTGCCTGGGTGGCGCGCGCCGAGGCCGAGCACCTGCGGCTGCGATGGCTCAGCGGCATCGACGCCCCGGCCCAGGAGGAGCTGCTGTCGGCCTGGGAGCGGGCGGTCGCGGAGTTCGAGCTGTTCGGCCACGTGTTCGAGGTCGCCCGGTCGCGCGCCCGGCTGGGCGCCGTCCTCCGCTCTCTCGGGCGCACGGCCGAGGCGCGCGAGCACACCGACCCCGCCCGGCAGATCGCCCACGCCCTCGGGGCGGAGCCCTTGCTCGCCGAGCTGCGCGCGGCGGGAGCGACCGCCCAACGCTCGGAGGCCGGGCCCGGGGTGCTGACGCCGCGGGAGCGGGAGATCCTGGCGCTGGTCGCCCAGGGCCGCACCAACGGGGAGATCGCCCGCCAGCTGTTCATCAGCGCGAAGACGGTGAGCGTGCACGTCTCCAACATCCTCGCCAAGCTCGGCGCGGGCGGGCGCACCGAGGCCGCCGCTCTGGCGCGCACCCGGGGCCTGCTCGACTGACTGACTCGCGGCCCCGCCACGCGCGCCGCCGCGCCGCCCGCCGCTCGGACCCCCGGTGTAGGACACTGACGCACGTCTGTGCCCCGACCGAGGAGAAGGCGCGTGCTCGAAGCTGCGTGGTGGGGGTTCGTGGGTGGTGCAGCGCTGCTGATCGGTGCCGCGATGGGCATCTTCCTCCCCGTGCGCGGCCGGGTGATCGGCCTCGTCATGGCCTTCGGGTCCGGCGTCCTGATCAGCGCACTGTCGTTCGAGCTGGTCGAAGAGGCGTACGCCGAGTCCGGCGGCCTCGCGGTCGTGCTCGGCCTGCTCAGCGGGTCGTTGGCGTTCTTCGTCGGAGACTGGTTCATCGACCGGCGTGGCGGTCACCGCCGGAAGAGCCCGACGGGACCACAGGCCGGGGCCGGCGGCCTGGTGCTGGTCCTCGGTGCGCTCCTCGACGGCATCCCCGAGAGCGCGGCGGTCGGGGTGAGCCTCGTCGGCGGGGGTGGCGTCGGCGTCGCCTTCGTCGCAGCGGTGTTCCTGTCCAACGTGCCCGAGGCGCTCTCCGCATCGACCGGCATGAAGGCGGCAGGCCGGAGCAGCCGTTACATCCTCGGCCTCTGGGCAGCGGTCACCGTGGCGTCGGCGGTCGCCGCAGCCGCCGGGTTCGCGTTCCTGGCAGGTCAGCCCGTCCTGATGGTCGCGGTCGTCCAGGCCTTCGCAGCGGGCGCGATCCTGACGATGCTCGCCGACACGATGCTCCCCGAGGCCGTCGACCACGCGGGCCCGCTGGTGGGTGTCGTGGCCGCGCTCGGGTTCACCGTGGCCTTCCTGATCTCCGCGGGCTGACCGAGCCTCCTGGCAACCCCGCCACGGCGGTGAAAGGATCCCGCCGTGGCAGGACTCAAGCAGCGCATCGGAGCGCTTCGGGTGGACATGACTCCGCTTCGTGAGTCGCGCGACTTCCGGCTGCTGTTCTGGGCCGGCACGGTGTTCTACCTCGGCGGGATGATCACCTACGTCGCGCTGCCGTACCAGCTGTACAAGCTGACCGGGTCCAACTTCGCGGTCGGTGCGCTCGGCATCGTCGAGCTGGTGCCGCTGATCGTGTTCGGCCTGTACGGCGGAGCGCTCGCCGACCACGTCGACCGCAGGCGGATGCTCGTGACGACCGGCTCCGCGCAGGCCGTCCTCACCGGCCTGCTGGCCCTCAACGCGTCGTTGGCCGAGCCGCAGGTCTGGCCGATCTACGTCCTGGGCGCCATGCTCGCGGCGTTCCAGTCGCTGCAACGGCCGTCGAAGGAGGCCCTCGAGCCGCGCACCGTCAAGCACGACCAGATCATGGCCGCGAGCGCGCTCACCTCGCTCGGGCGTGAGGTGGGTGTCCTCGTGGGCCCCGCCGTGGGTGGCCTGCTCCTCGCGGCCTTCGGTGCGGCGTGGTGCTACGCCGTCGACGTCGTCGCCCTCCTGGTCGCCACCGCGCTGTTCGCGGCGCTCCGGCCCTACCCGGTCGCCGACCGCAGCAACCCGCCGTCGCTGCGCGGCATCCACGAGGGGCTGACCTACGCGCTGCGGCGACGAGACCTGCTCGGGACCTACGTGGTCGACATGGTCGCGATGTTCATGGCGATGCCGACCGTGCTCTTCCCCGCGCTCGCCGCGGACGTCTTCCACAGACCCGAGCTGCTCGGCCTGCTCTACTCCGCGGGCACCGTCGGCAGCCTGCTCGCGACGGTCACCTCCGGCTGGACCAGGCACGTGCACCACCACGGACGCGCCGTCGTCATCGCCGCCGCGGCGTGGGGCGCGGCGATCGCGGTCGCCGGCGTCATGCCGAGCATCTGGCTGTTCATGCTCTTCCTGGTGGTGGCGGGCGCCGCGGACATGATCAGCGGGATCTTCCGGGCCACGGTCTGGAACCAGACCATTCCCGACCACATGCGGGGGAGGTTGGCCGGGATCGAGATGCTGTCCTACTCGGTCGGGCCCCTCGGCGGCCAGGCCCGCGCCGGGCTGGTCGCCGACGCCTGGAGCGTGCGCGGCTCGATCACCAGCGGCGGCGTGCTGTGCGTGGTGGGCGTGGTCGGCACCGCACTGTGGCTGCGCGACTTCTGGTCCTACGACGCCCGGACCGACGAGCACGCGCGGCGTGAGCGGGAGGAACGCGCCCGGCGGACGGACGCGTGAGGGGTTCCGCGCTTGCGGCCATACCCGTAGTATGCGAAACCACTTCACTCAGCACCGGGATGTGGTCATGACCGTCACCGACGATCGTTTCGCGAGGATGAAGCCCTACAACGCGGGGCTCGTCCGCAAGATCCCCTCGCGTGAGCTGCCGCCGGGACCGCACCTGCCCGCGCTCCTGCAGAGCATGCTGCTCATGCGGTTCCGTCACCAGTTCATCCCGGCGATGCACCGCCGGTACGGCGACGCGTTCACGATCCGCCTGGTGCCCAAGGCCGCGCCGCTCGTGCTCTTCACCAGGCCCGAGCACACGCGCGAGATCTTCGCCGGCGACCCGGAGGTCTTCCACGCCGGCAAGGGGAACGCCATCCTCGGCCCGATCATGGGCGAGCACTCGCTGCTGCTCCAGGACAGCTCCGAGCACCGCCGGGCCCGCAAGCTGCTGATGCCGGCGTTCAACGGCGCCGCCCTGCGCCGCTACCAGGCGGTGGTCACCGCACTGGCCAAGGACGAGGTGTCGACCTGGCAGCCGGGCGCGCAGTTCCGCTCCCTCGAGCGGATGAACGCGCTCACCCTCGAGGTGATCCTGCAGGTGGTCTTCGGCGTCACCGACGAGCAGCGGCTCGCCGAGCTGCGCCCGCTGGTCAACAAGACCGTCGACATCAACCCGATCGTGCTGCTGGGCTGGGGCTACCCGTTCCTGCAGAAGTTCGGTCCGTGGAAGGCGACGGTCGACAACCAGCGCGCGCTCGACAAGGTGATGTACGCCGAGATCGCCGAGCGTCGCGCGGCCGGCGACCTGCACGAGCGGACCGACGTGCTGTCCCAGCTCCTCGCCATGGGCGACAGCGACGACGCGCTCTCGGACGCCGAGCTCCGCGACCAGCTGGTCACGCTGCTCCTGGCCGGCCACGAGACGACGGCGACCGCGCTGTCGTGGTCGCTGTACGAGCTCGGCCGCGACGAGGCACAGCTGCGCAAGGCTCAGAAGGCGGCCGACGAGGGCGACGACGACTACCTCGAGGCCGTGATGAAGGAGGCCATGCGCCTGCACCCGGTGATCCCGATGGTCGTCCGCCACCTGATGGCCCCTGCGACGGTCGGCGGGTGGGAGCTCCCCGCCGGGACCAACATCGGGCCGTCGATCATCGTGTCGCACAGCCGCCCCGACAACTTCGAGCAGCCGGGCATCTTCCGGCCCGAGCGGTTCATCGACGGCCACGTCGAGACGAACACCTGGATCCCGTTCGGTGGCGGGGTCCGACGGTGCATCGGCGCGGGTTTCTCGCTGATGGAGGGCGTCGCCGTGCTGCGGGAGGTGCTCGCCGCCTACGACGTCCGCGTGCCCGCCGGCGCCGACGACAAGCCGAAGGTCCGCAACATCACGAGCGTGCCGCGCTACGGCGCCCGCATCGTCGTCGCGCCCCGCTAGCCCTCAGGCGTCGGCTCCGCCTCGGGCGTCGGCTCGGCGCCGGCTCCTGGGTCGGCTCGGTGCCGGGCGTGGGCTCGGCCTCGGGATCGCCGTCGGGGTCGGGGTCCGGCCAGGGCCACGGCTCGGGCTCCGGCGTCGGCTCGGGCTCCGGCGTGGGCTCCGGGTCCGGCTGGGTCACCGGCGGGATCACGTCCGGCTTCACCACCCGGATCCGCTGTCCGACGTACAGCTCGACCGCTCCGCGGCGCGGGAAGCCGTTCCACACGCGCACCTGACGGACGGTGAGGTCGAAGAACCGGGCGACCCGGCGGAGCGTCTCACCGCTCTGGGCGAGGTAGATGCCGTGCTTGTTGGCCTTCGGTCGCCGGATCGCGTCGGGGCAGGGAGTGGTGCGCGGCTCCTTCCAGCGCGGCGCGTACTCACCGATCCAGCGCTGGCACGGGCCGTAGTCGTAGGACATGACCCGCCCGGTCCACCACGACGTGCGCTTGGTGGCGCCGTTCCAGGTGAAGGAGAAGTGGATGTGGTCGCGGTGGGGCGACTCGCCGGTGTACTCGCGCCAGCCGCCGTGGGACCAGATCCGCTTGTTCCAGATCATGTACATGACACCGAGGCGGTTGGCGCGGCGTGCCGGGTCGCCGGCGACCGGCTCGGTCAGCCACCCGATCACGCGCTTGGCGCGAGCGCGGTCGCCCTGCTTGTTCCAGTTGAGGGCGTAGTCCCAGGCCCGTCCCTCCTTGTGCTCGGAGGTGGAGCCGACGGAGCAGGCCCGGACGATGCCGAGGTCGCCGCCTCCGAACTTGCGCTGGACCAGGCTGCGGAAGGCGAGCACGCCCTTCTTGGCGACGGGGTCGCACGAGACCTGCGGCTGGTACCCGCCGAAGGACTCGAAGGCCACGCTGTGCGCAGGTAGGGCGGTGGAGGTCGCGAGCACCGCGACCAGGACGGGTACGACGACGCGCCGCAACAGCGACGCCCGGGCATGTGAGAGCACCGAGCTCTTCCCCCAAGACTTGTGGCTGATCTCGCGGGCCGTCGGCTTCCCAACCGGCGGTGTCCCGCGACTGTCGCCTTTACTTTCGCAAAGAAAATGGAAGCGTTTGGGCGTTTTGGGGAACTTCGTCGAGGCGCCCGAGCCGTCAGCGCTGAGGGGAAGCGGGAGAGGACCTCGTCCTCGGTGAGGCCGTAGTCGGCGAGGTCGTAGCGGTGGGACGGGCGCCGTGGACCCTGGCGGGACTCGGTGTCGATGGCCGTGACGCCGTCGGCCACCTCGGGCGTCCACGGCAGGTCGAACGCCCGGTAGACGGCCCGGACGGTGCCCGACCGGGTCGGCGACGAAGTCGTCGTACTCCACGTCGAAGAACTGCGCGGGGTCGTGCTTCGCGCGTTCCTCGGTGAAGCGGGCCGACGCGTCGGCGAGCATGTCGAGCTGGGTCCGTCCGATCACCTCGCCCTCGAACACCGTCGACCAGCCCCGGGTCGCCTCGGCGCTGAGCGAGCACGCCGACGCGATCGCGATCCGAGGGTCGCGGTGGGTCTGCACGACCAGGGCGTCCGGGTAGACCCGCATCAGCGCGTCGAGGGCGACGAGGTGGGACGGGTTCTTCAGCACCCAGCGCTTGTCCTGGTCGTTGAGGCCGATCAGCTGCAGATTGGCCTTGTGGCGCTCGTAGGCGTCGGTCCAGTCCTGCTTCGCGAGCCACGCCGAGTAGTTCGGGACGTAGGCCAGCGACTCGTAACCGATCGACTTCCCCGACTGCCTCAGCAGCCGCCAGCACTCCTCCACGGAGGCGGCGTCCAGGTAGTGGATCCCCATGAACTCCGGGTTCTCGACGTGGTGCTCGGCGTAGGCGGACGCGATGCCGCTGAACACCGGATCCTGGTCCCACGCCGCCCGCGGCGGGCGGGGCTGGGGGAACTCCGTGAGCCACAGCTCCGGGCCCTGGTGGGTCGGGTCGGCGGTGAGCAGCCGGTGCAGGGCGGTCGTGCCCGTGCGGGGGAGCCCGGTCACGAAGATCGGACGCTCGATGGGGACGTCGACGTACGCCGGGTGCTGCCGGAACCCCATCTGGCTGAGCAGCCGCGCGATCAGCGCACCGCGCACGAACGAGCGCTGCATGTAGTTGCCGGCGCCGGTGAGGCCCGCCTCGTTGGCGTAGTCGTCGAGCAGGATCCGCAGACCCTCGGCGTACTCGTCCCCGCCGAAGTCGTCGAGCCCGGTGGCGCGGATCGCCGCCTCGTGCAGGTCCCGATACGTGCCGACGCTGTCTCTCTCGCGCATGCCTGCGTCTCCTAGTGGTGGTACTCGCCGCAGTTGACGTCGAGGCACTGACCGGTGATCCCGCGGGCCATGTCGGAGGCCAGGAACACCACCGCGTCCGCGATCTCGTCGGGCTCCGGCAGGCGTCGCAGGTCGCACGCCGCCGCGGTCTCGTCGTACACCTGCTGGTGCGTGACACCGCGCTCGCCGGCGAGGTGGTCGAAGTACCACTTCAGCGAGTCCGCGTAGATGTAGCCCGGCGCCACCGAGTTGACCCGCACGCCGCGCGGGCCGACCTCCGACGCCAGCGTCTGCGACATCGCGAGCAGCGCTGCCTTGCCCATCTTGTAGGCGCCGTACGCCGGGCTGCTGTGCCGCAGCACCGCGGAGTTGATCATCACGATCGACCCCTGGCTCTCCGCGAGCGCGGGCACGAAGAGCTTCGAGACGCGCAGCGCGCCGAGCACGTTGGTCTCGAACCCCTGCCGGATCACCTCGAAGCTCGCCTCGCCCACCGGCTCGATCGGCGGCATCACGAACGCGTTGTTCACCAGGGCGTCGACGCGGCCGTGCTCCTCGAGCGCGCGGTCGAGGAGGTTCTGCGCCGAGGCGTCGTCGGTGATGTCGGTCGGCACGATGGTCGCGGAGCCGCCGATCTCCTGCACCGACGCCGCGACCTTCTCCAGCCGCTTCTCCGTCCGCGCCGCGAGTACGACGGCCGCACCGGCCCTCGCCGACCGGAGGGCGATCGACGCTCCGAGGCCGGGCCCGATGCCGGAGACGACGACGACCCGGTCGTCGAGGAGGCCCATCAGCTGATCATCCTTCGGGCGACGCCGACCTGACGGGCGCTGATCCGCTCGGCGTACTCCGCCGGGGAGATCGGGGTGTGGTGGGGCAGCACGTCGGGGAGCTCGTCGACCTCGACCACCTCGACCCGGGGGCCGTCCTCGGCGGTGAGCCCGCGGGAGAGGCGCTGCCAGCGCAGCATCATCACGCCTCGGGAGTGGCCGGTCGTCTCGAGCCAGTTCGCGATCCCGGGGTTCTTCTCGCTGACGACGTAGCGGAGCATCCCGTCCGGGTCGACCTGGGACTGCGCGGCGGTGAGGGAGGTCTGGTGGTTCTCGTAGTCGGTGGAGATGTACCAGGCGGAGCCGATCTGGATCGCCTGGTAGGCACAGTCGGCCTTGGGCACGGTGACGACCAGCGCCTGGTCCGGGCCGAGGTCGTAGTGGCCGATGCTGGAGTACTGGCTGCTCAGGCCGCCGGGCGTGACCTGCGGGGAGGTGAGCGTGTTGACGGGCTCCTTGTAGGTGAACCACTCGGGGAAGGCGAACCACGTCTTGACCCGGCCCACCAGCATCTTGGCCGCGACGGCGTACCTCTTGGCGACGCGCTCCAGCGACGCGGGCGCAGGCACCGTCCCGAGCGTGTCGACCCGGTGGATCCGCAGCTCGCCGCGGTCCTCGGTGTTCCAGTCGCTGTAGACCTCGCGGACGATCAGGATCGAGGACCCGGGTGCGAGCACGAAGTAGTTCTCGGGAGCGTCGTCGCGGGCCGGCCCGAAGCGGATCTCGAACGACCCGTCCGGTGCGATCTCGATCGCCCGGTCGTCGAAGGCGGCGACGCTGTCGGGGGCCTCGACCGGCGAGTAGTTGCCGTTCATCACCTGGAAGGACAGGTCCGCGGTGGTCCCGCGGCGCCCGGTGACGACGTACTCGCACGCGTCGCTGATGTAGGCGTGGAAGTAGATGGCGTCGGGGTTGTCGAGTCCCTGACGGGCGAACTGGTGCGTGGCGTTGATGAACAGGGGCCGCTCCAGGTCGTAGTCGAACGCGGCCTGGATGCACGCCCGGACCGACCCGGCGAGGTACTCGTACCCCTCGGCGAGGTCCTGCTCGGTGCGGACGAAGTCAGCGCCCGCGACCAGCCGCTCCGCCTCGGCCACCGCGTCGGAGAACGCCCGGGTCACCGACTCCCCCCGGTAGCGGTACGGCTGAGGTGATCCAGGCGTCACGCTGCGCCGTGCCGAGGTCGGATGACGTCGGGCGGTCATGGGCGCACCGTGCCGATCACGGACTCGGCGAAGCGCTCGAGGTGCTCCACCTTCTTCGCCAGCGGCTCGGTGTCGGGACCCATCACGTAGGGGACGCGGAAGCCGACGATGACGTCGGTGACGCCCTTGTCCTGCAGGCGCTTGATGCCGTCGGGTGAGTAGGCGTCCATCGAGATCACGTGGATCTCGAACGGCTTGTCCGAGACGCCCTCGGCGGCGCGGAGCTTGGCGATCTTGTCGAGCAGCGCGTCGAGCTCGTCACCGTCGCCGCCGGCGTGCATCCAGCCGTCGCCGCGGGTCACCGCCCGGCGCAGGGCCGCGTCGCTGTGGCCGCCGACGAGGATCGGGATCGGCTCGGTCGCGGCCGGGGTGATCTTCATGGCCGGGATGTCGAAGACCTCGCCGTGGTACTCGAACCAACCGCCCGCGGTCAGGCCGCGCACGATGTCGATCGCCTCGTCCATGCGCTTGCCACGGGCCTTCCACGGCACGCCCATCGCGGTGAAGTCCTCCGGCCAAGGGCTCAGGCCGACCCCGAGGCCGAGGCGGTTGCCGGTGAGGAACGCGATGGACGCAGCCTGCTTGGCGACGAGCACCGGCGGCCGGACGGGCAGCTTGAGCACGAACGGCGTGAACCGGATCCGCGAGGTGACCGCGCCCATCGCGGAGATCAGCGTGAAGGTCTCGATGAACTCCTTGTCCTCGAGGAACTCACGGTTGCCGTCGTCGGTGTAGGGGTAGCTCGCGTCCGACTCCTTGGGGTAGATCAGCGAGTCGGCGACCGTCATCGAGTCGTAGCCCGCCGCCTCCGCGGCCTGCGCGAGGGGCAGGTAGTACTCCGCCCGGGTCATGGCCTCGGCGTAGGTGAATCGCATCAGGACGCTCCCTGGCGGTGGTGGGTCGAGTGCGCTCATACTAGAACCTGTTCCAGTTTCCGGCTAGGGCCCGGGTCTCGACAAGCTCCGCCGTCGATGGGGCTCGACCACCGGGCCGACCCAAGGACGGTGCCCGTGCTCGACGTACAGCTGATCTCCGACCGGCTCGAGATCGCAGACCTGCTGACCCGCTACACCCGCGCGATCGACACCGGTGAGTGGGACCGGCTCGACGAGGTGTTCACCCCGGACGCGGCCATCGACTACACGGCGACCGGCGGGATCGCGGGCGACTTCCCCAAGGTCAAGCAGTGGCTCTCCGAGGTCCTGCCGATGTTCCCGCGACGCCACCACGTGCTCGGACAGGCGGAGGTGCACGTCGACGGCGACTCGGCCGCGGTCACGGCGTACTTCCTCAACCCGATGGTGCTGCCGCAGGAGGACGGCGGCGAGCTGCTGTGGGAGTTCGGCGGCTACTACCGCCACGGCTGGTGCGTACGGCGGACGGCTGGAGGTCGCGGGAGCTGACCGAGGAGCTCGTCTGGAAGCGCGGCACCTGAGGGGTCGCGCGGTGCAGCGAACCGGTGCCAGACTCGGAGCCCGACCGAACCGAGGAGATCCTCATGTCCCGCGTGGTGCACTTCGAGATCCAGGCCGACGACGTGGAGCGGGCGAAGGCCTTCTACGCTGCGGCGTTCGGCTGGTCCTTCGAGGACTACGGCCAGATGACCGGCTCCACCTACTGGGGGATCACGACCGGGCCCGAGGGTGAGCCCGGGATCAACGGCGGCCTGCTCCAGCGCCCCGTCCCCGCGCCGGCTGTCGGTCAGGGCACGAACGCCTTCGTGTGCACGGTCGTCGTCGAGGACTACGACGAGACCGAGCGCAAGATCCTCGACGCCGGTGGCCAGGTCGCGCTGCCCAAGATGGCGCTCACCGGGATGGCCTGGCAGGGCTACTACCTCGACACCGAGGGCAACACCTTCGGCATCCACCAGCCCGACCCGAACGCCGCCTAGCGCGCCGGCCGGGTCCGACCACGGAAACGGCTTAGGAGCCGTCGGTGCCGTCGCCTAGGCTGGGTCGCGATGGCTGAGGACGACGACGCTCCGTGGTACCGCTCACTGCTCATGGGGGTGGGTGCGCTGCTCGGCGTCGCGATTCTCGTCGGCGGGGTGATCAGCGCCGTGGCGCTCGGCGCGGTCAGCGTCACGGGCATCGGTGAGGAGACCACGACGGTCCAGGAGGATCCCAGCCTCTACATCCCCGATCGCACCGCCGGGACCCCGGCCGAGGACGACGACCCGGGCCTGACCCTCGAGGACCTCAACGGCGGGGTCGACCCGACGAAGACCGACAAGCCCGAGGCGACGAGGTCGCCGGACAAGGCGCAGGACAAGAAGCGCAAGCGCAAGCCCCCGCGATCGGTCATCAGCCTGTCCGCGAGCCCGCTCCAGGTCTCCTCGATGGAGCGGATCTACCTGACCGGCACCTATCCCGGTGGCGAGGGCGCTTCGCTGCAGGTGCAGCGCTTCGAGAGCGGCTGGACCGACTTCCCCACGTCCGCCTCGGTGAGCGGCGGGACCTTCTCGACCTACGTCATGACCGGTCAGAGCGGGGTCAACAGGTTCCGGGTGGTCGACGCGGCGAGCGGCAAGCAGTCCAACACCGTCACGGTCCGCGTCGGCTGACGCCACGTACGATCACCGGCATGTCCCCGCGCACCCAGGTCACCCTCTTCAAGGTCGTCGCCGTCGCCGAAGCCCTCTCCTGGGCCGGCCTCCTGGTCGGCATGTACCTCAAGCACGTCGCCGGCACGACCGAGGCCGGCGTGCACTTCTTCGGCCCCCTGCACGGCGGGGTCTTCCTCGCGTACGTCGGGCTGACCCTCCTGCTGGCCAGGAGCCTCCGCTGGTCGCCCTGGGTCACGCTGGTCGGCCTGGCCTGCTCCATCCCGCCGTTCGCCACCGTGGCGTTCGAGCTGTGGGCCGCGCGCACCGGCCGCCTCGACGTGCCCACTCCCGCTCCGGCCCGCGACCCGCAGCCGGTCGGATAGCCCGGACCGCGGTGTGAAGAAGCCCAAGGGTCTCGACTCGCCCCTCGTCCCGAGGCTGCTCAAGCACGGGGCAGCCCTCAACGTGTGGGTCTACCGCAGGACCAACGGCCGGCTCATGGGCAGGTGGCGGATCGGCGCCGGCTTCCCGCGGGGGGTGCCGATCTGTCTGCTCAGCCACACCGGCCGCAAGAGCGGCCTGGTGCGCACGACCCCGCTGCTCCACCTCCCCGACGGGGAGCGGGTCGTGGTCGTCGCGTCCCAGGGCGGCCTGCCGTCGCACCCGCAGTGGTACCGCAACGTGCTGGCGAACCCGGACGTGACCGTGCAGGTCCGCGGCGACGTGCGCCGGATGCGGGCGCGCACCGCGTCGGCGCAGGAGCGCGCCGAGCTGTGGCCACGGCTGGTCCGGCTCTACGCCGACTTCGACTCCTACCAGTCCTGGACCGACCGCGAGATCCCCGTCGTCCTCTGTGAGCCGGTGGACGTGTGACGGCACCGGTCGCCCGCGCACGCCGGGCCCTGCTCGTCCAGTACGCCCAGCTCGTGCTCGGCTGCACCGTGCTGGGGGTCGGCGTCGCCTTCCTCCTCGAGGCGGCGCTGGGCTCCGACGGCTACTCCACCCTGGTCAACGGCATCGCGATCGCGACGGGCGTCCCGTTCTGGCAGCTCAACATCATCGTCGGGGCCGTCTTCATCGTGCTGGCCTGGCTCCGCGGCACGCGGCCGGGACCGGGGACCGTCGTGCAGTGGTTCCTGGTCGGCTTCGTGATCTCCGGCGTGATGGCGCTCGTGCCCGCCGGGCCGACGACCGGGATGCGGGTGGCGATGCTGCTGCTGGCCTTCGTGCTGATCGCCGTCGGGGTCGCGGCCTATCTGGCGAGCGCGACCGGCGCCGGCCCGGCGGAGGCGATGGCGATCGCCTGGGACCCTCCGGTCCCGTTCCGCTGGAGCTACAACCTGGTGCAGGCCGGCGGCGCGCTCGTCGGCTGGCTGCTCGGTGCGGCCGTGGGGCCGGGGACGGTGCTGGTGTTCCTGCTCCTGGGCCCGGCCGTCGACCTCTTCCGGCGTACCTTCCCCGCCCTCGAGCGCGCTTCCGACCGCGCCGCCTGACCGCCGCACCGCGCTGCCGGTCGGCCCCCGGTCGGTCCTGACCGGGTCGCCGAGGCGGCCGGCGGAACTGGTCGTGGCTCGGATCACACATGGGCCAGGCCCGGCGGGGAACACTGGCCCCTTGCGCTGCGTTGTCCCCTATGACAAGAGTTGAGTTGAGCGGACTCAAGTTGTTTGACAGACTCGAGTCGGTGGGAGCCGCAGGCGACCCGCCCCCCAGCAGACGAAGAAGCACACGCCCGCCCGGAGCGGCGGGCGATGATCCGTGGAGGTAGGAACATGGCACGCGCGGTCGGCATCGACCTCGGTACGACGAACTCCGTCGTATCCGTACTCGAGGGTGGCGAACCCACCGTCATCGCAAACGCGGAGGGTGCCCGGACCACGCCGTCCGTGGTGGCCTTCGCCAAGAACGGCGAGGTGCTCGTCGGTGAGGTTGCCAAGCGGCAGGCCGTCACCAACGTCGACCGGACCATCCGCTCGGTCAAGCGCCACATGGGCACCGACTGGAAGACCAAGATCGACGACAAGGACTTCACGCCGCAGCAGATCTCGGCGTTCGTCCTGCAGAAGCTCAAGCGCGACGCCGAGGCGTACCTCGGTGAGACCGTCACCGACGCGGTGATCACGGTCCCGGCGTACTTCTCCGACGCCCAGCGCCAGGCCACCAAGGAGGCCGGCGAGATCGCGGGCCTGAACGTCTCCCGCATCGTCAACGAGCCGACCGCGGCCGCGCTCGCGTACGGCCTCGACAAGGAGCACGACCAGACCATCCTGGTCTTCGACCTCGGTGGCGGCACGTTCGACGTGTCCCTGCTCGAGATCGGCGACGGTGTCGTCGAGGTGAAGGCGACCTCCGGCGACAACCACCTCGGTGGCGACGACTGGGACAACCGGATCGTCGAGTGGATGGTCAAGAAGTTCAAGGACAGCAACAACGTGGACCTGGGTGCGGACAAGATCGCCCGTCAGCGTCTGCAGGAGTCTGCCGAGAAGGCCAAGATCGAGCTGTCCGCGTCGAGCGAGACCACGATCCACCTGCCCTACATCACCCACTCGGAGTCCGGCCCGCTGCACTTCGAGGAGCGGCTGACCCGCTCGGAGTTCCAGAAGATGACCTCCGACCTGCTCGACCGCACCAAGTCGCCGGTCCAGCAGGTGCTCAAGGACGCCGGCCAGGACATCTCCAAGATCGACCACGTGATCATGGTCGGCGGCTCGACCCGGATGCCGGCGGTGACCGACGCGGTCAAGCAGCTGCTCGGCGGCAAGGAGCCCAACAAGGGTGTGAACCCGGACGAGGTCGTGGCCGTCGGTGCCGCGCTGCAGGCCGGCGTGCTCAAGGGTGAGGTCAAGGACGTGCTGCTCCTCGACGTCACGCCGCTGTCCCTCGGCATCGAGACCAAGGGTGGCGTGATGACCAAGCTCATCGAGCGCAACACCACGATCCCGACCAAGCGGTCCGAGGTGTTCACCACCGCCGACGACAACCAGCCCTCGGTCCAGATCCAGGTCTACCAGGGTGAGCGCCAGATGGCGGCCCAGAACCAGCCGCTCGGCAACTTCGAGCTGACCGGCCTCCCGCCGGCGCCTCGTGGCGTGCCGCAGATCGAGGTCACCTTCGACATCGACGCCAACGGCATCGTGCACGTGTCCGCCAAGGACCGCGGCACCGGCCACGAGCAGTCGATGACGATCACCGGCGGCTCGGCGCTGTCCAAGGAAGACATCGACAAGATGGTCAAGGACGCCGAGCAGTACGCCGAGGAGGACCGCAAGCGCCGCGAGGCCGTCGAGGCCCGCAACCAGGCGGACAGCCTCGTCTACACGACCGAGAAGTTCCTCTCGGAGAACTCCGAGAAGATCCCGGCCGAGGTCAAGACCGAGGTCGAGGCCGACGTCGAGGCGCTGAAGAAGCTGCTCGAGGACGAGAACGCCGACAAGGAGGCTCTCGACGCGGCGGTCGCACAAGCTCGGCGAGTCCAGCCAGAAGATGGGCGCGGCGATGTACGCCGCCGGCGAGTCCGAGGCCGCCGCTGCCGGCGGTACGACGGGCACCGGGGACACCGACGAGGACGTGGTGGACGCCGAGATCGTCGACGGGACGAGTCCCCTGAGCAGGGTGAGAACAAGTGACCTCTGCTGACCACCAGCACGAGAGCACACCCGCCGAAGAGGCGGTCGACGCCAGCGTCCGGGGGTCGCAGGAGACTGCGGCCCCCGGGGCTCCGGCCGCCCCCGAGCAGGAGGGAGGCGCCACGATGAGCGGCACGCAGAGCAGTCCCGAGCGTCGAGGACGCCGCGACGACCGAGGCCGGTGCCGGCATGGCCGGCGACACCCCGACCGAGCTCGTCGCCGACCTGGCGAAGGCCCAGGAGGACGTCGGCGCGCTCACCGCCGACCTCCAGCGGCTGCAGGCGGAGTACGTCAACTACAAGCGCCGGGTGGACCGCGACCGCGACCTGGTCAAGCAGAACGCGACGTTCGCGGCGCTCGCCGCGCTGCTGCCGGTGCTCGACGACATCGACCGTGCCCGCGAGCACGGCGAGGTCGAGGGCGGCTTCAAGGCGGTCGCGGACTCGCTCGAGCGGATCGTGGCCGGCCTCGGGCTGGACAAGTTCGGCAAGCCCGGTGACGAGTTCGACCCGAACCTGCACGAGGCGCTCATGCACGGCCACTCGCCGGACGTGACGACCACGACCTGCCAGAACATCGTGCAGGCGGGCTACCGGATCGGCGACCGGGTCGTCCGCCCCGCGCGGGTGACCGTGGTCGACCCCGAGCCGGCAGCCGAGGGCCAGGGCGGCGAGCCGTCCGCGAACGACCTGTAACAGGCTGTAGAGATGTGAGGGAAGGGAGGTGCGCGCGAGATGACCAGTGCTGACTGGGCCACCAAGGACTTCTACAAGGTCCTCGGGGTCGCCAAGGACGCGTCGGCGGACGAGATCAAGAAGGCGTACCGCAAGCTTGCGCGCGCCAACCACCCCGACTCGCACCCCGGCGACAAGGCCGCCGAGGAGCGGTTCAAGCAGATCGCCGAGGCCTACGACGTCATCGGCGACGCCGACAAGCGCAAGAAGTACGACGAGCTGCGCACCTACGGCGGCGGCTTCGGGCCGTTCACGACGGCCGGCCGTCCTGGCGGGGCCGGCGGCAGTACGACGTTCGACATCAACGACTTCCTCGGCGGCCAGGGCGGCGGCGGGGGCGGCTTCAGCGACATCTTCGGCACGATGTTCGGCGGCGGTGGACGCACGCGCCAGCAGGCGCCGCGCCGCGGCCAGGACATCGAGACCGAGGCGACGATCAGCTTCGCCGACTCGATCGAGGGCGTGACCGTCTCCCTGCGGCTGTCCTCCGACGCGCCGTGCGGCGACTGCAACGGCACCGGTGCCCGCTCCGGCACCGTGCCGCGGGTCTGCCCCGAGTGCGAGGGCACCGGCATGCACACGGCGACGGTGGGCGGTGCGTTCACGATGAACGAGACCTGCCCGGCCTGCCGCGGTCGCGGCCTGATCGTCGACGACCCGTGCCCGACCTGCCACGGCTCCGGTCGCGGCCTCTCGTCGCGCACGATCCAGGCCCGCATCCCCGCCGGGGTCAAGGACGGTCAGCGGATCCGGCTGCGCGGCAAGGGCGCCAACGGGGAGCGCGGCGGCCCGGCCGGCGACCTCTACGTCAACGTGCACGTCACGCCGCACCCGGTGTTCGGCCGCAAGGGCGACAACCTCACGGTGTCGGTGCCGGTCAGCTTCGACGAGGCCGCGCTCGGTGCCGAGATCAAGGTGCCGACCCTCGGCGGTGCGCCGGTGACCGTGAAGATCCCCGCCGGCACTCCCAACGGCCGCACCTTCCGGGTCCGCGGCAAGGGCGTCCACCGCAAGGACGGTCACCGGGCCGACCTGCTGGTCACCGTCGACGTGCACGTGCCCGCCGTACTCAACGACAAGGCCAAGGAGGCCGTCGAGGCCTACCGCGCGGCGACCGCTGGGAGTGACCTGCGCGCCAACCTCCTGGCTGGAGGTGCCCGATGAGCGCGTCCCAGCGGCAGGGAGGGCAGCCGGCCGGAGCGGCCCGTGCAGGGGTCCGCCCCGCGCACGGCCCGCGCCTCAGGGCAGCCCCCGCGCCCCACGCGCGCTCAGCGAGTCCGAGCCGAGGCGCCGGGTCCCGACGTTCCTGTGTACGTCATCTCCGTCGCCGCCGAGCTGACCGGCCTGCACCCGCAGACCCTCCGGGCCTACGACCGGCTGGGCCTGGTGAGCCCCGGCCGCACCGGCGGCGGGGGACGCCGCTACTCCTGGCGCGACATCGAGATGCTGCGCGAGGTCGCCGAGCTGACCGCGGCCGGCATCGGCCTCGAGGGTGTGAAGCGCATCCTCGACCTCGAGAACCGCGTGACCGCGCTGCGCATGCGCGTCGCCGAGCTCGAGGACGAGCTGACCGCCACGCAGTACGCCCTTCAGAAGACGATCGGCGAGGCGCAGGCACAGGCCCAGCGGCAGCCCCAGAACCTCCCGGTCGTTCGCAGCACCGGACACGCGGTGACCATCTGGCGCCGCGGCCGGCTCTGAGTCCTGCCGCCCGACTCCCGCCGCCCAGTCCTGACGCCGGATCCCGGCCGGCCGGAGCGCCGGCTGGGAGCGCACCGGCTGGGCGCGCCGCTCGGCCGAACCCCTCGGGCAGGCGCCGACCCCGTGCCGGATAGCCCGCTCGGGGTTCGAGCTGCGGCGCGGCGCTGCCCCCTGAGGCTTACGCGCGGGTCGCGAGGGATGACCCGCTTTCGCCATGGCCGGGGCGTTTCGTCGCGCGTAGCGTGAGGAAAGCCGCCTCTCGGGAATCTCGCCCAGCCTGGGAGGTCCTGCGATGCGACGTCGAGCGCTCATCGTGGCCGTTTCCGTCTCTGCCCTCGTCCTCCCCGCCGGCCTGGCCGGCGCGGCCCCAGACGAACGGGGGTCCCGTGGTGGCACGCCGCCGGCGGCCGCCGGGGTTCCCGAGGGGGACCGCGACGGCGACCACGTCTCCGACGACTTCGAGGACGAGCTGCGCGGTGCGGACGCCGCCGCCGAGCTCGAGGTCATCGTGACCGGGTTCGGCTCCGACCGTGGTCGTGCGGCCGTCGGGCCGTTCCGGCTCCGTCACGAGCTGGAGCTCGTCAACGGGTTCGCCGCAACCATGACGGCAGCCCAGGCGCGAGCCCTCGCCCGGCACCCGCTCGTCGACCGGGTCGAGAAGGACGGTGTGGTGCACCTGCTCGACGACGCGACCGACCGCGACTTCGGGGCGTCGGCAGCCAGGGCGGCCGAGCCGGGACTCGACGGCAGCGGCGTGGGCATCTGCGTCATCGACACCGGCATCGACCCGAACCACGAGCAGATCGCCCCGCGCACGGTGGCCTTCAAGGACTACGTCAACGGCCGGACCGCCGCCTACGACGACCACGGGCACGGCACCCATGTCGCCGCCATCGCCGCGGGCGACGGAGTCGGCGGCACGTCCGCTGCGACGTTCGGCGGGGTCGCACCGGCGGCGGACCTGTACGCGGCGAAGGTGCTGAACAGCTCCGGCTCGGGGTCCGACAGCAACGTCGCGGCCTCCGTCCAGTGGTGCCACGAGCAGCCGGGAGTCGACGTGCTCTCCCTCTCGCTCGGCAGTGACGGCACGGACGGGTCGGACGCGGTGAGCAAGGCGGTCGACGCGGCGGTTGCCGGGGGCGACGTCGTCGTGGTGGCCGCCGGCAACAGCGGTGACGGTCCCGGCACGATCAGCGCTCCCGGCGTGGCCGCCGGCGCGATCACCGTCGGCGCGGTCTCGGACCACTCGGCGCCACCGGGAACCGCCCGGCACGACGACGGCATCTGGCTCGCCGCGTTCTCCAGCCGCGGCCCGACGATCGCCGGAGTTGACCAAGCCGGACATCGCCGCGCCGGGCGTCTCGGTCACGGCGGCCGATGCGGGCACGACGGCCGGGTACGTGACGATGAGCGGTACGTCGATGGCGACGCCCTACGTCTCGGGTGCGGTCGCCCTCGCCCTCGACGCCGCGGCCGGCCTGCCCACGGCGGTCACCCCGGCGGACATCAAGAACGCGCTGATGGCCAGCGCCGTCGACGTCGGGGAGACCGGCAAGGACGACGACTGGGGAGCGGGTCTGATCGACGTGAAGGCCTTCGTCGACCGGTTCACCACCTCGGACCTCGGCCAGACGTCCTTCCCGGCCCACCGGCGGGTCACCGGGGTGGTCGAGAACAACGGTGCCGCGACCATCCCCATCACGATCGAGGAGAGCGACCTCGGCGTGCCCATCGCGGTGACGCTGACCGCGGACGGCTCGCTGGCGTGCGCGTCGTACTTCTTCGGGGTGTGCCTCGGCTGGGAGTGGACGCCTGACCTCGACCTCACGCTCACCGCCCCCAACGGGGTCGAGGTCGCCAGGAGCGAGTGTCCGCTCGGCGGGCTCTCCTGCGGAGTCGGCCGGCAGGAGACGATCGGGATCGTCCCGGCGATCGTCGGCACGTACACCCTGCGGGTCTTCGCGTTCACGGGCGAGCCCAACTACGGGAAGGGCGGCAGCTTCGCCGCCGACATCTTCCACGGGCCGCTCGGTGGTGCGACGACCGAGCCTCCTCCGCCCCCGCCCGGGAACCAGCCGCCGGTCGCGGACGCGGGCACGGACCTGACCGTGAAGATCCCCAGGAAGTCGACGACGGCCACGTTCACCCTCGACGGCACCGGCTCCCTGGACCCGGACGGCACCGTGGTGTCGTACGCCTGGACCGACGTCCAGACCGACGCAACGGCGACCGGCCCGCGGCCGACCTTCACCAGGTCGGCCGGCAGCCACACGTTCCGCCTCGTGGTCACCGATGACGACGGCGCCGCGAGCGCGCCCGACGAGGTGGTCGTCACGGTCGTCGCGGCGACCGGGAAGCCGCCGCGTCGCTGAGGAGGCCCGTGATCGTGGAGCGGGTTCGGCAGTCGCTGCCGGATCCGCTCCTTTGCGGGGGCATGCTGACCTGGGACAATTCGTCAGAGTTGAGCGGAACAGACTCAACTCCTGAGGCGTTGACCAGACAGCGAGCCGGCGACGCAGCACCTTGTGCGCGCGTTCCGTCTCGCGGAAGCATTCGTCACCACCTTCGACGCAAAGGACGCACCAGATGGACGCATCGAAGTTCACGACCCGTAGCCAGGAAGCGATCAACACCGCGATCTCGACGGCTGCCTCCTCGGGCCACGCCCAGGTCGAGGCGGTCCATCTGCTCGCCGCCCTGCTCGCGCAGCCCGACGGCATCGCCCGGCCGCTGTTCGAGGCCGCCGGCGTGCAGCCCCAGTCGGTCATCGCCGGGGTCGAGGCCGAGCTGAAGAAGCTCCCGGCCGCCTCCGGTACGACGGTCAGCGCACCGTCGTACTCCCGAGCCGCCCTCTCGATCCTCAGCAACGCGGGCGACATCGCCGCCGAGCTGAAGGACGACTACGTCTCGACCGAGCACCTGCTGATCGCCGCTGCCACCGTCGAGTCACCGGTGCGGGCGGTGCTCACCGGCGCCGGCGCGACGCCCGAGGCGCTGCGCGGTGCACTCGTCGGCGTCCGCGGCAACCGGCGGGTCACCACCCAGGACCCAGAGGCGACGTACCAGGCACTCGAGAAGTACGCCGTCGACCTGACCGCGGCCGCCCGCGAGGGCAAGCTCGACCCGGTCATCGGCCGCGACTCCGAGATCCGCCGGGTGATCCAGGTGCTCTCCCGGCGCACCAAGAACAACCCCGTGCTGATCGGCGAGCCGGGCGTCGGCAAGACCGCCGTCGTCGAGGGACTCGCCCAGCGCGTGGTCGACGGCGACGTGCCCGACTCGCTCAAGGGCCGGAGCGTGCTGAGCCTCGACCTCAGCGCGATGGTCGCCGGCGCGAAGTACCGCGGCGAGTTCGAGGAGCGTCTCAAGGCCGTCCTGCAGGAGATCAAGGACTCCGAGGGCCAGATCATCACCTTCATCGACGAGCTGCACACGGTCGTCGGTGCTGGTGCCGGCGGCGACTCCGCGATGGACGCGGGCAACATGCTCAAGCCGATGCTGGCGCGCGGCGAGCTGCGGATGATCGGTGCGACGACCCTGGACGAGTACCGCGAGCGGATCGAGAAGGACCCCGCCCTCGAGCGGCGCTTCCAGCAGGTGTTCGTCGGCGAGCCGTCCGTGGAGGACACCGTCGCGATCCTGCGCGGACTCCAGGAGAAGTACGAAGCGCACCACGGTGTGAAGATCACCGACCAGGCGCTGGTCGCGGCGGCCATGCTCTCGGACCGGTACATCACCGGCCGCCAGCTCCCCGACAAGGCGATCGACCTCGTCGACGAGGCCGCGTCGCGGCTGCGCATGGAGATCGAGTCCTCGCCCGAGGAGGTCGACCAGCTCCGCCGCGCCGTGGACCGGATGAAGATGGAGGAGCTCGCCCTCGAGCGGGAGACCGACGAGGCGTCCAGGGACCGGCTCGAGAAGCTACGCGCCGACCTCGCCGACCGCGAGGAGGAGCTGCGCGGGCTCGAGGCCCGCTGGGAGCGGGAGAAGACCGCGCTGGAGGGCTCGGGCGAGCTGCGCAAGCAGATCGACCAGCTCCGCAGCGAGGCCGACCGGCACCAGCGCGAGGGGGATCTGGCCAAGGCCAGCGAGATCCTCTACGGCCGGATCCCCGAGCTGGAGAAGCGGATCCAGGACGCCGAGGCGCTCGAGACCGCGATCGAGGGCGAGGAGCCGATGGTGCGCGAGTCCGTCGGCCCCAACGAGATCGCCGAGGTCGTCGAGGCCTGGACGGGCATCCCCACCGGGCGCCTGCTCGAGGGGGAGACCGCCAAGCTGCTCCGCATGGAGGAGGTCATCGGAGAGCGGCTGATCGGCCAGAAGGCGGCGGTCGCCGCGGTGTCCGACGCCGTACGGCGGTCGCGGGCGGGCATCTCCGACCCGAACCGGCCCACCGGCTCGTTCCTGTTCCTCGGCCCGACCGGCGTGGGCAAGACCGAGCTCGCGAAGTCGCTGGCGGACTTCCTGTTCGACGACGAGCGGGCGATCGTGCGGATCGACATGAGCGAGTACTCCGAGAAGCACAGCGTCGCGCGGCTCGTGGGCGCGCCTCCCGGTTACGTCGGCTACGAGGAGGGCGGCCAGCTCACCGAGGCGGTGCGCCGGCGTCCCTACTCCGTCGTACTCCTCGACGAGGTGGAGAAGGCCCACCCCGAGGTCTTCGACATCCTGCTGCAGGTGCTCGACGACGGCCGCCTGACCGACGGGCAGGGCCGCACGGTCGACTTCCGCAACACGCTGCTGATCCTGACCTCCAACCTCGGGTCGCACTACCTCGTCGACCCGACGCTCGACGAGGAGAAGAAGCGCGACTCGGTCATGACCGTGGTGCGGCAGGCGTTCAAGCCGGAGTTCCTGAACCGGCTCGACGAGATCGTCATGTTCGACGCCCTCACCCAGGACCAGCTCTCCCACATCGTCGACCTGCAGGTCGCGGAGCTGAACAGGCGACTCTCGGTGCGCCGGATCACGGTCCAGGTCACCGAGGCCGCGCACCAGTGGCTCAGCCGGACCGGTTACGACCCGGCGTACGGCGCACGTCCGCTGCGCCGCCTCGTGCAGACCGCCATCGGCGACCCGCTCGCCCGGCTGCTGCTCTCGGGCCAGGTGCTCGACGGCAGCCAGGTCGTGGTCGACGTCGACGAGTCCGGCGAGGGGTTGACCCTGGAGCCGGCCACCGCGGTGGCATGACCGGCGAACGGCACGGTGGGCCCGACCCCGGAGGACCTCCCTCCGGGGTTGGCCGCCCATGATGCAATGGCCCCATGAGTGAGAAGAGCAAGGCGGCGCGACCCAGCCAGGTCACCATGGCCGGGTGGGTGGCGATCGTCGGGTCGACGTTGCTCGTGCTGACCCTCTTCGACTCGGTCTCACAGCTGCGGACCGTGGAGTTCCGAGACACCATCGACGAGTTCCTCACGACCCCGCCCGGCAACGGTCTGGGCCTGGAGTTCGCGCAGGTCGTCGAGATCATGCGCGGCCTGATGTTCTTCAGCGCGGCCGCCGCCGCTGCCGCGACCGTTCTCGGGATCTACGTCCTCCAGCGCAACAACGCAGCGCGGGTGGGCTTCACGATCGCCGCGGTGGCGATCATGCTGACCGCGCCGGTGACGGGCGGCTTCCTGTCCGTGATGATCGCGTTCGCGGCGCTCATGCTGTGGACCCGGCCCGCCCGCGACTGGTTCGCCGGCCGGCCGGTCACCCAGCCCGAGCCCGGTGCGGGCATCTTCGGTCCGGGCCGGACCCGCTCCGACAACCAGGCGGCCGAGCCCCCGCGCTCCCGAGTGGAAGGCAACGTCTTGTCCTCTGAGAACCAGCCCCCGAACGACCAGCCCGAGGGGTCCGGGCCGGCTCCCGGATCGGGCCCCGGCTCGGCCCCGGATCGAACGCCGGCGAGGCGCCCTCCTGGCCCCGGATGCCCGAGGACGAGGCGGGTCGGCCGCTGCCGCCTCCCACCGAGGGCTTCGGCACCCCCCAGGCGCAGCAGGGCGGGCAGCCGGGTGGCTACCCGGGACAGCCGGGCGGTGCGCCGTACCCCCAGGGTGGCCAGGCGCCGCAGCAAGGCGGTCCCGGCTACCCGCCGCAGGGTGGACCCGGCTACCCCCCGCAGGGTCCGGCTACCCGCAGGGCGGCCGGCTACCCCCAGCAGGGCGGTTACCCGCCGCAGTACGGCCAGCAGCCCTACGGACAGCAGGGTCAGCAGCCCTACGGCCAGGGCGGTCCCTACGGCCAGCCACAGCAGTACCAGCCCGCCTACGGCACCCCGCAGAAGCCGTTCGACCCCGACGCCCGCCCCGTGAGCGTGACGATCGCGGCGTGGATCACCTGGGTGCTCTCCGGGCTCGCGATCCTGTCCTTCCTGGTCACCGCGTTGTTCATCGTCGCCGCGCGGGACCAGCTGCTGCCGATGATCGAGGAGAACCCCACGTTCCAGGACCTGCGGGAGCGCAACGTGACCGTCGACGACGTCGTCGCGGCGACGTGGGTGATGGGTGTGATCGTCGTGCTCTGGGCCGCCACGGCGATGGTGCTCGCGTGGTTCGCCTACCGACGCTCGAACTGGGCGCGCATCGCGCTCGTCGTCTCCTCCGCTCTGACGCTCATCTTCAGCGTGTTCGCCATGCCCGTAGGCCTGCTCCACACCTTCGGCACCGGTGCGGTGATCGCGCTGCTGTTCGTCGGCGGCGCCCAGCAGTGGTACTCCCGGCGCGGTGGCCCCGGCGGCTATCCGGGCGCGTACCAGCCCTACGGCCAGTACGGCGGCCAGCCCACGCAGCAGCAGGGCCAGCAGTACCCCGGTCAGCCCGGCCAGCAGCAGTACGGCGGCCAGCAGCCGGGCCAGCAGCCGACGGGCCAGCAGCCGGGGCAGCAGTACGGCGGTCAGCCCGGCCAGCAGGGCTACCCGGACGAGCAGAGTCGCGGCGAGAAGCCCGGCAAGGAGGAGCCGCCCTCCAACGTCTGGTGAGCTCGCCCCTCGCCCTACGGTCCGTGAGCAGACCGTCGTCCCGACCCGATCGGAGCGGCCTTCTGCCCACGGACCATCGCGTTCAGGCCCGCGGGCGCCGACCGGTCACGCGTGCAGGTCGGCCTCGGTGAGCCGCCGCACGCCCTCGTCGAGGATCTCCTGCTCCTTGCAGAACGCCCAGCGCACCTTGTGCCGGCCCTCCTCGACGTCGTCGTAGAACACCTGTGACGGGATCGCGACGACCCCGGCCTTCTCGGGAAGCGCCTTGCAGAACTCCAGACCGTCGCGGTACCCGTAGCGCGAGACGTCGGTGGTGACGAAGTAGGTCCCCTCGGGCACGTACACGTCCATGTCCAGCTTGCGCAGCCCCTCGCAGAGGCCGTCGCGCTTGGCCTGCAGCTCCTTGGCCAGGCCCGTGTAGTAGTCCGACTCGTGGTCCAGCGCGTGCGCGATCGCCGGCTGCAGGGGCGCCCCGGAGCTGAAGGTCAGCCACTGCTTGGCGGCCTCGACGGTGCGGACCAGGTGCTCCGGCCCGGTCGCCCAGCCGACCTTCCAGCCGGTGAACGAGAACGTCTTCCCAGCGCTCGACAGGGTGACCGTCCGGTCGAACATGCCCGGCATGGTGGCCAGGGGGACGTGCTCGTGGTCGTCGTACACCAGGTGCTCGTAGACCTCGTCGGTCACGACCACGAGGTCGTGCTCGCGGGCCACGTCGGCGACGGCCTCGAGCTCGGCGCGCGTGAGCACGGTGCCGGTCGGGTTGTGCGGGGAGTTCAGCAGGAGGACCGTCGTACGCTCGCTCACGGCCGCGCGGAGCTCGTCGACGTCGAGACGGAAGTCGGGGGCGCGCAGCGTGACCGGTCGGCGCACGCCGCCGGCCATCTGGATCATCGCGGTGTAGGAGTCGTAGAACGGCTCGAGGACGACCACCTCGTCCCCGGGGTCGACCAGGGCCAGCAGGGCGGCGGCGATCCCCTCGGTGGCGCCGGTCGTGACCAGCACCTGCCGTGCGGGGTCGAGCTCGAGGTCGTAGTGGCGGGCCTGGTGGGCGGCGATCGCGTCGCGGAGCTCGGGGACACCGATGCCGGGGGCGTACTGGTTGCGGCCACCACGAAGCGCCGCCACGGCAGCCTCGACCACCGACGACGGTCCGTCCCGGTCGGGGAAGCCCTGGCCGAGGTTGAGGGCGCCGGTCCGGACGGCGAGCGCGGACATCTCCGAGAAGATCGTCCCGGGGATCCCTCGCAGGCGCTCCGCCATCCGCTGGTCTGGGTCGATTGCAGCCATACCGCGACTGTAGTAGGCACCCTCCGTCATGATGGACCGGTGAGCCAGGACACCGGAGCACCTCCCGCAGACGGGACCGTCGACGAGCAGCCGACCGGGCCCGCCGGGAAGCAACGCCGCAAGCGAGGGGTCTCGTTCTGGCTCGGGCTGATGCTCGTGCTCGGCGGGCTGGGCATGCTCGGCTACGTCGCCTGGCAGATGTACGGCACGAACATCGTCTCCCGGCAGACTCAGGAGCGCCTGGTCCAGGACCTCGAGCAGGAGTGGTCCGTGGCACCCGGTACGACGGTCGAGGGCAAGCCCGCCGAGCCGGCCGACGTACCCCTCGGCAACGCCTCGGCGCTGATCCGGATCCCCGCCTTCGGCGACGACTACGTCGTCCCCGTGCTCGAGGGCATCGGCGACGAGGAGCTCTCCTCCGGCTACGGCCACTTCCCCGACTCCGCCGACCCCGGTGAGCGGGGCAACTACGCCCTGGCCGCGCACCGGGTCACCCACGGCGAGCCGCTGCGCGACATGCCGGAGCTTCGCCCGGGCGACGAGGTGGTCGTCGAGACCCGCAAGGCGGTCTACACCTACGTGCTCGACACGAACCCCAACGACCTCATCGTCACCTTCGAGGACATCTGGGTGGTCGACCCGCTCCCGACCAACCCGGGTGGCGGCGTCCAGCCCGAGCAGCGGCCCGGCCAGAAGCTGATCACGCTGACCACCTGCTCGGAGCTGTTCCACACCGACAACCGGATGATCGCCTTCGGCCACCTCGTCGACACCGAGAAGAAGTCGGCCGCAGCGGCTGGCTAGAGTCGCTCACCATGAGCGACCCGACCCTTGCGCACGACATCGACGCCTCCTGCCGGCTCACCGGGGAGTTCACGCTCCGGTCGGGGCAGGTCGCCTCGGAGTACTTCGACAAGTACCTGTTCGAGTCCAACCCGAAGCTCCTCGCCCGGGTGGTCGAGCAGATGCTGGGCCTGCTGCCGGAGGACACCGAGCTTCTCGGCGGTCTGGAGCTCGGCGGGGTTCCGATCGCGACCGTCCTGAGCAGCCGGACCGGGCTTCCGGCGCTCTTCGTCCGCAAGAAGGCGAAGGAGTACGGCACCTGCAAGCTCGCGGAGGGCCCGGACGTCTCCGGCCGACGGGTCACGCTCATCGAGGACGTCATCACCACGGGCGGCGCGGTGCGCGACGCGACGCGGGCTCTGCGTGACGCCGGCGCGGTCGTCGAGGTCGTGGTGTGTGCCATCGACCGGAGCCCGGCGGGGGAGAACCCCCTCGCTGACGTCGGCCTCGAGGTACGCCCGGTGCTGACCAAGGCAGAGCTGGACGCTGCGTCGACGCAGTCGGCTTGAGATCGCAACGCCCACGGACCGGCCGACCCGCCTTCAGCTGACCGCATGTGAGCTACGGACGGCTTTCGGCGCCGTGAACCGTCCGCGACTCACATCCGGAGGGCAGCGCCCATGCTCGAGCCGGCCAGGGGTGCCGAGCCGTCGATCGCGCTGCGACACGCCGCGAAAAGCGCCGCGAAAGTGACGGGTCGCGGTCAGTCGTCGTCCTCGCCGCGCATGTCCTCGCGCTCGACCCGGGCGCGCTCCGCGGGCTCGTCGTAGCGCGGGTCGCGCGTCCGCGACTTCTCGCGGAGGAACTCGACCACCATCGGGATCACCGACACGAAGACGATCCCGATCGCGATCAGGTCGATGTTGTCCTTGATGAACGTGAACGACCCCAGCCAGTAGCCGAGCAGCGTGATGCCGGTGCCCCACAGCACGGCGCCGACGGCCGAGTAGGTCGCGAACCGCCGGAACGGCATCCGCCCGACGCCGGCGGCCATGGTGATGAAGGTCCGCACGATCGGCACGAACCTCGCCAGCACGATGGCCCGGTTGCCGTACCGGTCGAAGAACGCGTAGGTCTTGTCGACGTACTCCTGCTTGAACAGCCGCGCGTCCGGCTTGCTGAACAGCGCCGGCCCCACCTTGTAGCCGATGGCGTACCCGCTGAGGTTGCCCAGCCAGGCCGCGACCGAGATGGCGGCGCAGGCGACCGCGATCCCGGGGGAGTACTCCCACCCGCCGGCGATGAACAGGCCGGCGACGAAGAGCAGCGAGTCGCCCGGGAGCAGCGCGAAGAGTCCGCACTCGGCGAAGATGATGAAGAGGAGGCCCCAGAACGCGAAGCCGCCCATCTGGTTGAGCAGGTACTCCGGATCGAGCCAGTCGATGCCGAGGAGCAGGGGGTTCACGAGCATCGGCAGGAGTTCGGTCACGCGGGCCAGCCTAACTGCCGCCCCGAGGCGGCCCGTCGGGCTGGCCTAGCATCGACGCCGTGCTTGAGACCCCCGACGCGACCCACGACGAGCCTGTCGCCGAGTCCGCCCCCGAGCCCGCTCCGGAGGCGGCGCGCCGTGCGCCGTACGACCCCATGCCGCACGGCCCCGCGGAGGTGGGCGTCGGGCCGTGGGAGGGCGAGTGGCCCACCGGAGAGCAGTACGACGCACGCCTGCTCGCCGAGGGGGACCGCCGCAACGTCGTCGACAGGTACCGCTACTGGACGGTCGAGGCGATCGTCGCCGACCTCGACACGAGGCGGCACGACTTCCACGTCGCGATCGAGAACTGGCAGCACGACTTCAACATCGGCACGATCGTCCGCACGGCCAACGCCTTCCTCGCCAAGGAGGTGCACATCGTCGGCAACCGGCGGTGGAACCGTCGCGGCGCGATGGTCACCGACCGCTACCAGCACGTCCGGCACCACGCCACCGCCCAGGACCTGGCCGACTACCTCCACGCGCAGGGCGTGACTCTGCTCGGCATCGACAACCTGCCCGGGTCGCAGCCGTTGGAGACCCTCGCGCTACCGCGGAAGTGCTGCCTGTTGTTCGGTCAGGAGGGACCC
This sequence comes from uncultured Actinomycetota bacterium, assembly GCA_963700365.1. Classification (GTDB taxonomy): domain Bacteria; phylum Actinomycetota; class Actinomycetes; order Propionibacteriales; family Nocardioidaceae; genus Nocardioides_C. Next base: position 662,799 of record CAVOXG010000001.1, read on the forward strand.
GGGCTGTCCGAGGGGGCGCGGACGGTGTGCGACGGGACGTTCTCGATCGCACAGTTCGGGTCGACCCGCTCGATCAACGCCTCAGCCGCCGCGGCGATCGCCATGCACACGTGGGTCCGCCAGCACGCGGACCTGACCAGCTCCTGGCGCGGCTAGCACTCCACCTCGAGCAGCAGGTCGCCCCTCTCGACGTCGACGTCGACGGGGCAGTGGTGCACGATGGCAGGATCGCAGTCGAGGGCGACGACCGCGGACACCGCGGAGCGGCCGGACGCCTCGACGTAGGCGGGGTCCCAGCGGACGATCTCGTCTCCCGCGTCGACCTGTGCCCCCTCCTCGACCAGCAGCTCGAACCCGTCGCCCTGCATCCGGACCGTGTCGATGCCGAGGTGGACGAGCACCCCCTGGCCGGTCTCGTCGACGACGACGTAGGCATGGGGGTGGAGCTTGACGAGCTTGCCCGACACCGGGGCGAGCGCCGTCTGGCTGCCCGGCCTCGGCCGGATCGCGACACCGGGCCCGACGAGCCCGGCCGCGAACACGGGGTCGGGGATGTCGCCCACCTTGAGGCTGTGACCGGCCATCGGTGAGACGACGCGCAGCATCAGAGCAGGTCTTCGATGTCGCTCGCCAGGACGTCGGCATCCGGACCGACCACGACCTGGATCACGGACCCCGCACGCATCACCCCGTGGACACCGGCGTCCTTCAGAGCCTGCTCGTCGACGAGGGACGTGTCCGCCACCTCCGTGCGCAGTCGCGTGATGCAGGCCTCGACCTCGACGATGTTCGTCGGTCCGCCGAGCCCTTGGACAATCCGCTCCGCTTGGCTCATAACGGCATTCAACCATTGTGATCAAGCCCGGCGGCGGACACGTACAGTCAGCCTTGCCCGGATTCTTGACATGGGTCGAGTCGTTGAGGACCGTCACAAGTCAGACAAAGGCGAGGAGGCCGATGAGCAGCGCGGAGGCCACGGGGGACCGCCCGAAGGACGGGGGCGCACGACGCTCCGGCCTGGGCGTGCTCCAACGGCTCGGGAGAAGCCTGATGCTCCCCATCGCAGCGCTGCCGGTCGCGGCCCTCCTGACCCGGCTCGGGCAGCCCGACATGCTCGGCGCGGGCGACAGCGGCCTGGCGCTGGCCTCGCGCTGGCCCTGGCTGGAGCCGGTCGCCGACGTGCTCGCTGCTGCCGGCGGCACGCTCTTCGCCAACCTCGGCCTTCTCTTCGCGGTCGGCGTGGCCATCGGGATGGCCCGCAGGTCCGACGGGTCCACCGCCCTCGCCGCGGTCGTGGGCTACCTCGTCTTCCAGGCGGTCGAGCAGGCGATGTCGCCGTACGTGCTGTCCGACGCGGACGTAGCCGACGGGGGCGTCGTGCAGTACGGCGTCTTCGGCGGCATCCTCGTCGGGATCACCACCGCGCTGCTCTGGCAGCGGTTCTACCGGGTCAAGCTCCCGACCTACCTGGCGTTCTTCGGGGGCCGACGCTTCGTGCCGATCGTCACGGCGCTGGCGACCCTCGTGCTGGGGGTCCTGCTGTCGTTCCTCTATCCCGCCTTCGACCGGGGGATCACCGCGTTCGGCGAGTGGATCGTGCAGAACGACATCGCCGGCGCCGGCGTCTACGGGGTGGCCAACCGGCTGCTGATCCCGTTCGGCCTGCACCACATCCTCAACTCGGTGCCGTGGTTCGTGGTCGGCGAGTTCGAGACCAGCGGGGGCCAGGTCGTCCACGGCGACATCGCCCGGTTCTTCGCCGACGACCCGACGGCCGGGTCGTTCATGACCGGCTTCTTCCCGATCATGATGTTCGCGCTTCCCGCAGCCGCCCTCGCGATCTACCACGAGGCGCGCCCGGAGCGTCGGAAGGTCGTCGGCGGCCTGATGCTCTCGGCGGCCCTGACGTCGTTCATCACCGGCGTGACCGAGCCGTTGGAGTTCGCGTTCATGTTCGTGGCCTGGCCGCTCTACCTGATCCACGCGGTGCTCACGGGTACGTCGATGGCGCTGGTGAACGCTCTCGGGATCAAGGACGGGTTCGGCTTCTCGGCGGGCTTCATCGACTACGCCCTGAACTTCACGACCGCCACGAGGCCGCTGTGGCTGGTGCCGATCGGGGTCGGCTACGCGGCGGTCTACTACCTGCTCTTCCGCTTCGCCATCAGGCGGTTCCGCCTCGCGACACCGGGGCGTGAGCCGGCAGGCCAGGAGGGCAACGCGGACGCCGACGCGAGGGACGACGCCACCGAACCCCCTCGGGGGTGACGCCCGGCGGACCGGGGTCGCTCCTCGGCGCGGAGGCTCCTAGAGTGGCCTGAGCAACGGACAACACAGGTCCGCGACCGTCTGACACAGGAGATCAGTTCGATGCCTATCGCGACCCCCGAGGTCTACGCCGAGATGATCCAGAAGGCGAAGGATTCGTCGTTCGCCTACCCGGCGATCAACGTGACGTCCTCGCAGACCCTCAACGCCGCCCTCAAGGGCTTCGCCGACGCCGGCAGCGACGGCATCATCCAGATCTCCACCGGCGGTGCGGAGTACCTCTCCGGCCCGTCGGTCAAGGACATGGTGACCGGGTCGGTGGCGTTCGCCGCCTACGCCCGCGAGGTCGCGAAGAAGTACCCGGTCAACGTGGCGCTCCACACCGACCACTGCCCCAAGGACAAGCTCGACAACTTCGTGCGCCCGCTGCTCGAGATCTCCGCCGAGCGCGTCAAGAACGGCGAGGACCCGCTGTTCCAGTCGCACATGTGGGACGGCTCCGCCGTGCCGCTCGACGAGAACCTCCAGATCGCCCAGGAGCTGCTCGCGAAGGCCGTCGCGGCCAAGGTGATCCTCGAGATCGAGGTCGGTGTCGTCGGCGGCGAGGAGGACGGCATCGTCGGCGAGATCAACGAGAAGCTCTACACCACGCCCGAGGACGCGCTGGCCACCGTCGAGGCGCTCGGCATCGGCGACAAGGGCACGTACCTGACCGCTCTCACCTTCGGCAACGTGCACGGCTCCTACAAGCCGGGCTTCGTGAAGCTCCGTCCGGAGATCCTCAAGCACGCCCAGGACGCGGTCGTCGAGAAGCTCGGCCTCGAGGCCGGCTCTAAGCCGTTCAACCTCGTCTTCCACGGCGGCTCGGGCTCCACCGCCGAGGAGATCGCGGCGGCGTGCGACTACGGCGTGGTCAAGATGAACGTCGACACCGACACGCAGTACGCCTTCACCCGCCCGGTCGTCGAGCACATGTTCAAGAACTACGACGGCGTGCTCAAGGTCGACGGCGAGATCGGCAACAAGAAGCTCTACGACCCGCGTTCGTGGGGCAAGGCCGCCGAGGCCGGCATGGCCGCGCGCGTGGTGCAGGCCTGCGAGAACCTCCGCAGTGCCGGCACCTCCGTGTCTGCCTGACCCAGGTCCGATCCCCGCCGCCGGGCGCGTTCCCCAGGGATCGCGCCCGGCGGCGCGTTCGCGTGTCAGGGACCGTCTCCGGGGAGTCGCCACGCCGCACTCGGAGGCGAGCACGACCGCCGCCGTCAGGATCCTGACGGCCGCCCGTTCTGCCTCTTCTGCACAATGGGCCGCATGACCTTCAACGACCTGATGGCCGGCCCGCCGCCCACCCACCTGCCCGAGGATCCCGCCGTCGCCGAGCTCGAGAGCGGTACGGCGGCCGCGGACGTCGTCCGGGCGCACCCGGAGTCGCCCGCCGCCTGGGCGACGCTGGCCGAGGCAGCCCTGGAGGACGGCGCGGTCGACGACGTCACCGCCTACGCCTACGCCCGGGTCGGGTACCACCGCAGCCTCGACCTGCTCCGCCGCAACGGATGGAAGGGCCACGGCCCGGTGCCGTGGGAGCACGAGCCCAACCGCGGCTTCCTCCGCGCGCTCGCAGCCCTCGCACAGGCGGCGGAGCGGATCGGCGAGGCACCCGGAGGCCGAGCGCTGCCGCGACTTCCTGCGCGACTCGAGCCCGACCGCCTACGACGAGCTGCTCGGGTCGGCCTGAGCGAGGACACCAGCGAACGGCGGGTGCCCTGAACCTGCGCAGGAACGGGCCAGGACCCTCGAGAGAACGGCGGAGCGCCGGAATCGTCCCCTGCTGCGATTCCGGCGCTCCGACTTCGTTTCGCAGAGACCGTGGTTCTCGTCCCCCGATAACCCGGGCCCTGCTACGCGACCAAGTGTTGCAGCAGGTCGCCGTACATGTCTGTCCGCTTCATGCCACTGGCATTATGATGTCGTCATGGCGGGCAAGCAGACCCAACGGTGACTCCGCTGGCCCTCGCGGGCTTGGAGCCCGGGGACGAGCGCGTGTACCGCCGCCTGCTCCGTGCGTCGGGCACCAGCCGCCGGCACATCAGCGAGGTCATCGGCCTCACGGGGCCGGAGCTCGACGCCGTGCTCGAGCGCTTCATCGCGGCCGGGCTGGTCTACCTCGTCGACGACGAGGTCCGGGCCGAGCCGCCGCTCCAGGCGCTCGGCCGCGTGGCACAGGCGGAGACGGCACGCCTTCGCGACGAGCACCAGGTCGTCGAGGCCCTGCGCAACCTCATCCCCGGGTTCGTCCTGGACCACTCGGCGTCACAACGTCACGGCGGCGAGGCCGAGGTCAACGTCCAGGCCGTGGTCACCGGCGACGTCGTCGAGCTGATCCGTGCCCTGATCGAGGAGACCACCGGCGACCTCCTGTGGTTCCGGCCGGACCAGTGGCGTCTCCCGGTGTCGATGGACATCGATCCCGTCGTCCGGGAGGCGCTCGCCTCCGGGAGGCGTTCGCGCGCGCTGTACCCCGCGCGAGCGCTGGAGGAGGCCCCCGACGTGCTTCGGGGACGAGCCGAGGCCGGTGAGGTGATCAGGGTCGTGGCGTCGGTGCCCAGCCGCATCGCCATCTTCGGAGCGACGGTCGCACTGCTCCCCGACATGTGGGGCGAGAGCACCGGCCGGCGGCTCGTCGTACGCGAGGACTCGCTGGTCGGCGCGCTCACCGCACTCTTCGAGCAGACGTGGGAACGCGCGATGACCGTGCCCGGCCTCGACGGAGGCATCGACGATCCGACCGGGGAGCGCCGCCTGCTGCTCGTGCAGCTCGCCCGCGGCGCCAAGGACGAGCAGATCGCCCGGGCGCTCGGGCTCAGCCTGCGCACCGTGCGCCGCCGGGTCGCCGACATCATGGCCGACCTCGGCGCGGACTCGCGCTTCCAGGCTGGCGTGGAGGCGGTCCGCCGGGGCTGGATCTAGCGGGGCAGCGCCATGCGCAGCGCGCCCGGCTCGACCCGCCAGGTGCGCTGCCGCTCGGGGCCGTAGACCTCGCCGTCCGCGCTGCAGTAGAAGTCCTGGCCGGAGATCGACACCGTCGAGGCGCGGAGATACTTCACGTCCTCGCGCTCGTGGTGCTCGCCCTTGCGGAAGCCCAGCGCGTAGCCGAACCGTGCGATCGGGCCGATGGCGAACGAGATCATCACGTCCATCTTGCCGTCCTCGGGACTGGCCTCCGGAGTGATCTCGGCGCCGCCGCCGACGTTGGGCCCGTTGCCGACCGCGACCATCAGGATCGGGTGGGCGAAGTCGGCGACCTCCTCGCCGTCCACCTCGATGCGCAGCCGCACGAACGGCGGGTTCACCGCGGCGAGCAGGGCGCCGATCGGGTAGCCGAGGCGGCCCAGCCGCTTCTTCCACTTGTGGGCCTTGCGGCTCGCCTGCGCCCCGATGCCGATGTGCACGTTGTTGACCACGACGTTGCCGACCTCGTCCACGATGAGGTCGACGGGGCGGACCTCTCCCTCGAGGACCAGGTGGGCGGCCTTCTCCGGCTCGAGCGGGATGTCGGCACCGCGGGCGAAGTCGTTGCCGGTGCCGAGCGGGATCAGTCCGAGGACGACGTCGCCGAGCTCCTGGCGCCGGTGCAGCGCCGCGACCACGGCGTGAAGGCTGCCGTCACCGCCCGCGACCACCACCCGGCGGCTGCCGCGCCGGTGGAGCACGCCGTCGAGCTCACCGGGGTTGGAGGTGGCACAGACCTCGACGTCGGCCGCGGCACGCAGCACCTCGAGCGCCTCGTTGACGTTCTCGGTGTCGGTCGTGCCGGCCTCGGCGTTGGTGATCAGCAGCAGGGGGTCCACGGGGCGGACACTACATCGGCGCCGCGACGCTCTGTTATCGTTCTGTCGCAAGAGCCCCGGTGCTGTTGCACAGCCGGGGCTTCTTCGTTGTCTGGCCGCGTGGTCCCGGCCATCTGCCCGAGTTCGGTGCCGGCAGGCCCGGAACTACCCGATCGGCCGGCGAGAGGGGTGCCAATGCCCGCGATTGTCCTAGTCGGAGCCCAGTGGGGTGACGAGGGGAAAGGCAAGGCGACCGACCAGCTCGGCTCGTCGATCGATTATTGCGTCCGTTACCAAGGCGGAAACAATGCCGGCCACACCATCGTCATCAACGGTGAGAAGTTCGCTCTCCACCTGCTGCCGTCCGGGACGCTGAGCCCGGGGGTCACCCCGGTCATCGCCAACGGCGTCGTCGTCGACGCGAGCGTGCTGCTCACCGAGATCGACGGCCTCGACGCCCGAGGCGTGGACACCTCCCGGCTGCTCATCTCCAGCAACGCCCACCTGATCACGTCGTACCACACGACGATCGACAAGGTCACCGAGCGGTTCCTCGGCAAGAACCAGATCGGTACGACGGGCCGCGGGATCGGTCCCACCTATGCCGACAAGATCAACCGGATGGGGATCCGGGTCGCCGACATCTTCGACGAGAAGATCCTCCGCCAGAAGATCGAGGCGGCCCTCGAGCAGAAGAACCACCTGCTCGTGAAGGTCTACAACCGTCGCGCGATCGAGGTCGACGCGGTGATGGAGGAGATCGCGGCCTACGCCGACCGCATCAAGCCCTACGTCACCGACACCTCGCGGGTGCTCAACGCCGCCCTCGACGAGGGGAAGACGGTGCTCTTCGAGGGTGCGCAGGCGACGATGCTCGACGTCGACCACGGCACCTACCCGTTCGTCACCTCCAGCAACCCGACCGCCGGTGGCGTGTGTGCCGGCGCCGGGATCGGCCCCACCCGCATCGACCGGGTGATCGGCGTCGTGAAGGCCTACACGACGCGCGTGGGCGCCGGACCGTTCCCGACCGAGCTCCTCGACGAGGACGGCGAGAAGCTGCGCGACCTCGGCGCGGAGTTCGGCACGACCACCGGCCGCAACCGCCGCTGCGGCTGGTACGACGCGGTCATCGCCCGCTACGCCGCGCGGATCAACGGCCTCACGGAGTTCGCCCTCACCAAGCTCGACATCCTCGGTGCCTGGGACCGGATCCCGGTCTGTGTCGGCTACGAGATCGACGGCGTGCGCCACGACGAGATGCCGATGACGCAGTCGGAGTTCCACCACGCGAAGCCGGTCTACGAGTTCTTCGACGGCTGGAACGAGGACATCTCCCACTGCCGCACGTTCGACGAGCTCCCGAAGAACGCCCAGGTGTACGTGAAGGCGCTCGAGGAGATGTCGGGCGCTCCGTTCTGGGCGATCGGCGTCGGCCCCGGCCGCGAGCAGACGATCATCCTGCGCGAGAGCTGAGGAGCTCCGAATGAAGGTCCTGGTCATCGGCTCCGGCGGTCGTGAGCACGCCCTGGCGCTCGCCCTGTCCCGCGACCCCGAGGTCACCGAGGTCCACGCGGCACCCGGCAACCCGGGCATCGCCGCGGTCGCCGAGCTCCACGAGGTCAAGGCGGACGACGGTACGGCGGTCGCCGACCTCGCCGAGCGCCTCGGCGCCGACCTGGTGGTGATCGGACCCGAGGCGCCCCTCGTCGCGGGCGTCGCCGACGCCGTGCGTGAACGCGGCATCGACTGCTTCGGCCCGTCGGCCGCGGCCGCGCAGCTCGAGGGCTCCAAGGCGTTCGCGAAGGACGTGATGGCGGCCGCCGAGGTGCCAACGGCGCTGGCCCACGTGTGCACCACGCGCGAGGAGGTCGAGGCGGCGCTCGACGCGTTCGGCGCGCCCTACGTCGTGAAGGACGACGGGCTCGCCGCCGGCAAGGGCGTGGTCGTGACCGAGTCCCGGGACGAGGCGATCGCCCACGCCGCCGCCTGCGGACGGGTCGTGGTCGAGGAGTACCTCGACGGTCCCGAGGTCTCGCTCTTCGCCATCACCGACGGGGCGACCGTCGTACCCCTGCAGCCCGCGCAGGACTTCAAGCGGGTCGGCGACGGGGACACCGGGCCCAACACCGGCGGCATGGGTGCGTACACCCCGCTGCCCTGGGCGCCCGACGGGCTCGTGGCCGAGGTGACCGAGCGGGTGCTGCAGCCGACCGTCGACGAGATGGCCCACCGCGGCACGCCGTTCTCCGGCCTGCTCTACGCCGGCCTCGCGCTGACCGAGCGCGGGGTGAGGGTGATCGAGTTCAACGCCCGGTTCGGCGACCCCGAGACCCAGCCGCTGATGGCGCTGCTCGACTCACCGCTCGGCGTGCTCCTTCGCGCCGCCGCCAGCGGGCAACCTCGACGAGGTCGCGGCTCCCCGCTGGAAGCCGGGCGCCGCCGTCGCGGTCGTCGTCGCGTCGAAGGACTACCCGGCCACGCCCCGGACCGGCGACGTGATCCACGGGCTGATGGACGCCGAGCGGGTCGAGGGCGTCGACGTGATCCACGCCGGCACGGCTCGCGGCGAGGACGGCGCCCTGGTGACCGCCGGGGGACGCGTCCTCGCGGTCACCGCCGTCGGGTCCGACGTCGCGGACGCCCGCACCCGGGCCTACGACGCGGTCTCGCGGATCCGCATCGACGGCAGCCACCACCGCACCGACATCGCCGCCGGGATCTGAGCCGGTGTCGCCCGCCGGGAACTGGGGCCCGATGTCGCCCGCCGGGACCTGAGCGCGGTGTCGCCCGCCGGGTGACCCGCAGGACAAATGAGTACGCACACTCTGTCGCGTGGCCGTGCGCCAGCGACACGCTGGTCCCATGACCAGTCAGAGCACCTCTCGTCTCCATTCGTCGGCGACCTCGCGATCTCGCGTCCTCGGCCTCACCTGGCTGGCCGCCGGGGCGCTCGTGGCCGTGCCTGCGTTGATGCTCCTGCTGCTGTCCGACCAGCAGGACGGCCGACCCGTCGGCCTGGTCATGGTCGGGCTGGTGGTCTCGGCTGTCGCCCTCGGCTTGAGCTCGCTCTCCTCGAAGGCTGCGTCCCTTCGGTGGGTGTCCCTCGGACTCAGCACGGTGTGGCTCGTCGCCGCGGTGCTGCTCTACCCGACCCAGACCTTCGCCGCGGACGCGGTGTGGGTTGCCGGGGCGGTTGCGCTCGGCGGGGTAGCGACTGCCTTCGTGGCCTGGAGGGGCGCGCTGACTCCGGGCGGTCGTCTTCGCTCGCCCGGTCGGCGAGGTGGGGTGCGGTTCGGTCGCCCGGATCGCTCAACTGCGCGATCCCGGCGAGGTGCGGGGCGGTTCGGTCGCTCGGATCGCTCATCTGCGTGATTCCGGCGAGGCGGCGCGGCTGGGTGCGGTTCGGTCGCTCGGATCGCTCATCTGCGTGATCCCGGCGAGGTGCGGGGCGGTTCGGTCGCTCGGATCGCTCATCTGCGCGGTTCCGGCGAGGTCGGCGCGGTTCGGTCGCTCGGATCGCGCATCTGCGTGATCCCGGCGAGGTGGCGGGGCGGTTCGGTCGCTCGGATCGCTCATCTGCGTGATTGCGGCGAGGATCGGCGCGGTTTGGTCGCTCGGATCGCTCATCTGCGTGATTCCGGCGAGGCGGCGGGCCGGGGGCTCAGGTGGTAGCGATGGCGTTGCGGACGCCGTGGGGCATTCCGACCCGCGGCTGAGAGCTGAGCGACCAAGGTCCCGAGGCGGCCGAGCCGAACGACTCTCGACCGGGGCCGATTCCGGGAGAAGCCTCGAATGATCAGGCGACCGAACGTGTCGCGTGACAGCGGACCTCCCGGAACGCGCGGTGCTCCATGACGGAGGGTTCGCGGCTAGGAGGAGTCATGATCATCTTCCCGATCGTGTTCACCGTGCTTCTGATCCTCGTCGTGGTGGTCATGCTGGCCCTCCGCGGCTGGGGGCGCGACGAGGCTCGGCAGGACGCCGTGCTGGACTCTCCCGCGACGCACACCGTCTCGTACGTCGTACCCGACGGGCAGGACCCGGCCATCCTTGCGGCAGCGCTCCACAACGCCGGCTTCACGGCGCGGGCGCACCTGGAAGGCGGCTTCGAGGTCCTGCGCATCGCCTGCGAGGAGGAACAGCGGGCGGAGGTTCGAAGCATCATCGAGCACGTCGACCGCACCGGGTTCGACGGCGCTCCGATGCACATCGCGCACGCGAAGTTCGTCGACGAGGCGTGACGCGGCGTTTCAGCCGGCGTGCGCCATCTCGGGCGAGCTCTTGTGCAGCCTCGCCCAGACGTCGACGCCGGCGTTGAAGGCTGCCGTCATCGCCTTGTCTGCGGCCGAGCCCTCACGTGGCAGCAGTCCGACCTGTCGCGCGAAGCCGAGGCCGTCGTAGTAGATGGTGTTGTGCGTGAGCTTGCCGTCCTCGAACCGCATGACGTCGCAGCCGCGAAGGTCGACCCGACGGCCGGTCGCGTGGACCCCCTGGAACGGAGTTCCGGTGAAGGTGCCGGTGGCGTGCCACTGGATGACGGCGTGCTGGTCGTCGCCGACCATGTGCACCACGTCGATGTCGAAGTCGGGGAACGCGCCCAAGAGCTCGTCGAAGAGGCCCACGGATGGCGGCCCTGCCGCGGAACTGACCGATCGCGACGAAGTCATCGATCGCGTCGTCGCGAGCATGCGACTGCATCGCGTCCAGGTCGTGCCTCTTGAGCTCTGCGAAGATCTCCGCCGCCACCTCGACGGGCGAGGAGCCTGCCTGTCCGGTCATGATTGCCTCCTTCTGAAGGTGGACCCGGGTCATTGCTGAGCCTCGCGCCGCTGGGTGGCCCCCGCCATGGCCCGTTCAGGCGATTGACCGCTTTCCGACGGCCGCCCGGGCAGAGGGCAGCAGGGCGGACCGCCTCGGCAGGTCCGCAGGCTATGGTCGAGGAATGAGCGAGTCAGCGGACGAGTCCCGGGTCGAGAGCCGCGCCGAGCTGCTCCCCGAGGAGCAGGCGGCCGGCAGCGAGGCTCCCGAGGAGCAGGCGAGGGCGATCCTCGAGGAGTCCGACGAGCGCACCGACGACCCCGAGGGCACCAGGCACGAGTCCCACCAGACGCCGGGCTGATCTCACCGGCAGGGCTCGATGCGAGAATCGACCCGTGAGCATCCCTAACGTCCTCGCCAACCGTTACGCCGGAGCCGACCTCGCGCAGCTGTGGTCACCGGAGCACAAGATCGTCCTCGAGCGGCAGCTGTGGATCGCGGTGCTCAAGGCCCAGAAGGATCTCGGGATCGACGTACCCGATGGCGTGATCGAGGACTACGAGGCCGTCGTCGACAAGGTCGACCTCGAGTCGATCGCGGCGCGGGAGCGGGTCACCCGGCACGACGTGAAGGCGAGGATCGAGGAGTTCTGCGCGCTCGCCGGCCACGAGCACATCCACAAGGGGATGACCTCGCGCGACCTGACCGAGAACGTCGAACAGCTCCAGATCAAGGCCTCCCTCGAACTGGTCCGGGACCGGATGGTCGCCACGCTCGCCCGCCTCGGCCGGCTCGCCTCCGAGCACGAGGCCACGGTCATGGCCGGGCGCTCCCACAATGTGGCGGCGCAGGCCACCACCCTCGGGAAGCGGTTCGCAACGATCGCCGACGAGATGCTCGTGGCGTTCGACCGGCTCGAGGACCTCATCGCCCGCTACCCGCTGCGCGGCATCAAGGGCCCGGTCGGCACCGCCCAGGACATGCTCGACCTCCTCGGCGGCGACGACGCGCTGCTCGCCACCCTCGAGGAGCGGGTCGCCGCCCACCTCGGCTTCGACAACGTGCTGACGTCCGTCGGCCAGGTCTACCCACGCTCCCTCGACTTCGACGTCGTCTCCGCGCTGGTCCAGGTCGTCGCCGGTCCCTCGAACCTCGCCACCACGATCCGTCTCATGGCCGGCATCGAGCTCGTCACCGAGGGGTTCAAGGAGGGCCAGGTCGGGTCCTCCGCGATGCCCCACAAGATGAACACGCGCTCGTGCGAGCGGGTGAACGGCCTCGCGGTCGTCCTGCGTGGCTACCTGTCCATGGTCGGTGAGCTCGCGGGCGACCAGTGGAACGAAGGCGACGTGTCGTGCTCCGTCGTACGCCGGGTGGCGCTGCCTGACGCGTTCTTCGCCGCCGACGGCCTCTTCCAGACGTTCCTGACCGTGCTCGACGAGTTCGGCGCGTTCCCCGCGGTGATCCAGCGCGAGCTCGACCGGTACCTCCCGTTCCTCGCCACCACCAAGGTCCTGATGGCCGCGGTGCGCAACGGCGTCGGGCGGGAGACCGCGCACGAGGCGATCAAGGAGGCGGCCGTCGGCGTCGCGCTCGAGATGCGCCAGGGCCGCACCGAGAACGACGTCTTCGAGCGGCTCGCTGCCGACGAGCGGCTCGGCCTCACCAAGGACCAGCTCGACTCGCTCGTCGCCGAGCCGATCACGTTCACGGGCGCGGCGGTCGCGCAGGTCCAGGCCGTCGTACGTCGGATCACGGAGGTCGCCGGGCGCCACCCGAGGGCGGCGGCGTACTCGCCCGGCGCCATCCTGTAGATCGTCACGGTCGGCGTGTAACGCTTCCGGGCCGGCCGGACATGGGGGAGACATGACGCCCGACCTGACGACACGTCCCGCGTGAGCGGGTACGAGCCGGGACGCCGGCACGAGACGTACCGCCGGCTCTACGACGACAACGTCCGCGCGATCCTCGGTTACGCACTGCGCCGCACCACCTCGGCCGAGGACGCCGCGGACGTGACCGCTGAGACCATGCTCGTCGCCTGGCGCCGGCTCCACGAGCTGCCGCCGAATGACGAGGCGAGGCTCTGGCTGTACGGCGTCGCGCGGCGTGTGCTTGCGAACCACCGCCGAGGGGACGAACGCCGTGAGCGACTCGGCTCCCGACTTCGCGAGCAGCTCGCCACGAGCCTCCCCGACCACGCCGACGGGGTCGCCGACCGCGTCGGGGTCCGCGGCGCGCTCTCGCGCCTGTCCCGGTCCGACCGCGAGCTCCTCGAGCTGACCGCCTGGGAGGGTCTCGAGCCGCGCGAGGTCGCCGCGGTTCTCGGTATCCCGGCACGGACGGTGAGGACGCGACTGTCGCGGGCCCGGGCCAGGTTGCGTGACGAGCTCGGAGACGAATGGGCCTCGTCAGGACATGCACCAGAGGACAACGAACTGTTCACCGGGAGGGAGGCGCGATGACTCACCAGGACCTCGACCAGCTTCTGGCGGGGAGCGCGGTCCGCGACCGCGACCTCGCGCGTCTCGACCTCCGTGCGGGTGAACGCGACCTTCTGGAGGAGATCATGTCGACGCCCGTGCTCGACCAGCCCGACCGTCGTACCGAAGCCGTCCCGTCGAAGCGCCACGGGTGGCTCGTGCCGACCCTCGCCGCCGCTGCCACGGTGGCCGTGGTGGCAACCGCGGGTCTCTGGGTGACCGGGCCGGAGGACGGTGCCGCACCCGGACTGCCGCAGGCCGCGCCGACCAGCCCCGCCGCGAGCAGTCCCGCCGCGAGCGAGCCTCCGGCGCAGGGGGCCGACGACGTCGCCAACCCCATGCTGCTTCTCGACGACCCCGCCTGGCGCGTGCAGAGGGTGCACGAGGACGGCCCCTTCTCCGGCGAGATGACCTTCACCGACGGGGAGCACCTGCTCGAGCTGCGGTGGGCGCCCGCGAGGCAGCACGGGATGTACTTCGAGGACCGCGCCTACGGCAACCAGCAGTGGCCGGTCACGCTGCTCGGCCTCGACGGCACGATGTTCCGCTACGGGGACAGCACGGACTTCACGACGATCCTCCGGCCTCAGGACGGCGTCTTCCTGGAGATCCGCGGAGACCTCGGCAGCAAGGAGGCGTACGTCGACGTGCTGAACCGGTTGGGAGCCGTCGACGGGACGACCTGGGCCGCTGCGATGCCGGCCGGCGCGGTCGCTCCCGCGGACGCCGGCGCGGTCATCGACGAGATGCTCGCCGACATCCCGGTCCCCGAGGGGTTCGACGTCACCGTCCTGGAGACCGGGCTCACCACGGACCGCTACCAGCTCGGGGCCATCGTCGCCGGCGCCGCTGCCTGCTCCTGGATGGACATCTGGGACGACGGGGTCAAGGGAGGAGACCAGGCCGCTGCCGACGAGGCTGTCGAGGCGATGCAGACGAGCCGCCGCTGGGGACGTCCTGCGCGACATGAACAGGCAGGGTGACTACCCGGAGGCGGTCTGGGACGTCGCCTATGTGGTCTCCCACGACGTGGAGCTGCAGCGGGGCCAGTCGAAGTCCGAACGCGGGTGGTGGATCGGTGGCCTGGGGTGCGACCGGCCGCCGCGCAGCCTGAACATGGACTGACGGCCCACACGAACCGGGGCGGGCTCGACGGGGGAGCCCGCCCCCTCATGCTTCTGGCTCGCCTGCGAACTGCCCGCTGCTGCGACCGCAACCGGGACGCCGAGTCCGCGAGCGCGACGGGCAACGCCGAGAGCCAGATTTCGTCCACAGCCAGGCGCCAGGTCGGGGTGTCCACGGGTTCCGGGTCCGCTCTCGGCACGGGTCGGTGTTCGCTCGTATGTTCGAACCATGACGACGACCAGCGACGCTCCTGCGGTGACCCGGGACCATGTGGTCTCCCGGTTCACCGGGGCGGTGCTGGACGCGTTCGACCGGCTCGGCGACGCGCCGGCGTGGTCGATGAGCCCCGACGAGCTCCGCCAGAGCCTGGTCGAGCTGGAGCGGCTGCGGTCCCGCCTCGAGGAGCTGCGGCTGCGGGTCCTCGCCGCCGGGGACAAGGCCGGGGTCGGCGAGGACTCCGGCGCCTCCTCGACCGCGGCGTGGCTGGCGCACGCCACCCACCGCGACCGGGCCGGGGTGAGCGCGGACGTCCGGCTCGCCGCCGCGCTGGACGACCGGTTCGAGACCACCCGCCGCGCGCTCGCCGCCGGGACCGCTCGGTGTCGAGCACGCCCGGGTGATCGTCGCCGCCGTGGACGACCTGCCCGCCGACCTCGACCCGACCTGGCGCGACCTGGCCGAGGCGCACCTGGTCGCCCAGGCCGCCCTGGTCGACCCCAAGACCCTGCGGATCCTGGGCCGCCGGATCTTCGAGGTCCTCGACCCCGCCACCGCCGACGAACGCGAGGGCAAGAAGCTCGAGGAGGAGGAACGCCGCGCGGCCACCAGGACCAGCCTGACCCTGCGCGACAACGGCGACGGCACCCACACCGGCACCTTCAAGCTCCCCGACCTGCACGCCGCGATCCTCAAGAAGGCACTCCAGGCACTGGCCGCACCCCGCCGGGTCGGCCAGGCGCGGCTGGACCCCGACACCGGCCGCAAACGGACCTACCCCGAGCTGCTCGGCACCGCGTTCTGTCAGCTGCTCGAGCGCTACCCCACCGACAAGCTCCCCGCCGCGGGCGGGGTCAACGCCACCATCGTGGTCACCATCGACTACCAGCTCCTGGCCGCGGGGCATCGGCGCCGCGACCCTGTGCGACGGCACCCGGATCTCCGCCGCCCAGGCCCGCCGGCTCGCCTGCGAGGCCGGGATCATCCCGATGGTCCTCGGCGGCGACTCGATCCCCCTCGACGTCGGCCGCGAACGCCGCCTCCACGACCGCTACCAGCGCCTCGCCCTCGCCCACCGCGACGAAGGCTGCTCCGCGGAGAACTGCGACCGGCCACCCTCCTGGGCCGAGGCCCACCACGACTGGCCCTGGTCCGAGGGCGGACCCACCGACATCGACCACGGCAAGCTCTACTGCGGACACCACCACCACCTCGCCCACGACGACCGGTACGACAAGACCCGCCTGCCCAACGGCAAGACCCGCTTCACCAGACGCCAATAGACCGGAGCCGTCCTGGACGTCGAGCTCCACAGCTCGGGCCGAAAGCGCGCCACGATAGGCACACCGGTCGATGTCGAGGTCCCGGGTGCCGGGTCCCTCGCGATGTCGACTGATACCAGGCGGGCCGGGTGGATGCGGGACGCCAAGCCTCCGCCTGGTTCGCTGCTGTTGTTCCCGGACCCGCAGCGGGAGACTGTGAGCACCTTCCTGTCGACAGGGTCTGGTGGGCGATGAGCGAGACAGCGGTAGACCGGCAGCTCGTCCACGACGAGCTGGAACGAGCGCGCGCCACGCTCCACCGACTGGTGGCTTCGGCGACGCCTGAAGAGCTGCGCCGTGGCACGAACGGCACGAGATGGACCAACGGCCAGCTTCTGTTCCACATGGTCTTCGGCTACATGGTCGTGCTGCGGCTGCTGCCGTTGGTGCGGATGTTCGGGCGCCTGCCGGGCGGGTTCAGCCGGGGGTTCTCAGCCTCGTTGAACGCGGGCACGCGGCCATTCCACGTCGTGAACTATCTGGGCTCGTGCGGTGGGGCGCTCGTGTTCCGCGGTGCCCGGCTGTCGGCGCGAATGGATCGGACGGTCGACTCGCTGCACCGCCACCTGGACCGTGAGACCGACGAAGCGCTCGGCCGTCGCATGCACTTCCCCGTCGGCTGGGACCCGTTCTTCTCCGAGACGATGAGCTTGCTCGACGTGTACCACTACGGCACCCAGCACTTCGACTTCCATCTGCAGCAGCTCGCTCTCCGCCACGACCCCGGGTGACCGGCTCACCGAGGACCAACGACTCTGGACCCCGCTTCGACCGCAGGGGCACAAAGGAAGTGTGAGCAGGGGCCGGCGAGCAGGGCGGGTCGTCGCGAGCGCCGGTTGGCTTGTCGCCACCTACGGCTTGCTGGTCCGGCCGTGGCACCTGCGGTGGGGTGCGACCGAGGACGAGGTACGCCGGCCGCTCCCCGGCGACGACCTGGTGCCGACCCCCATCGTCGCCGCCACCAGGGCCATCACCATCGGCGGTCCGAGCGAGCAGGTCTGGCCGTGGCTGGTGCAGCAGGGGTACGGGCGGGCGGGCTGGTACTCCTACTGGATCGACAACGACTTTCGGCCGAGCCCGGACCGGATCGTTCCGGAGCTTCAGCACCTCGAAGTGGGCGACTTGCTCAGGACCGGAAGGGACGGCGGCTTCACGGTGAAGGCAGTCGAGAAGGGCCGCTACTGGGTGGGGCTCATCGAGGGCGAGCTCGGCCAGATCAGCGTCGTCCAGCACCTCGAGCCCCTGGGCGGGGGCAAGACCCGGCTCGTCATCCGCGTACGCGCGAGCTTCGCTGCTGCGTCCCGCAGCCTGGGCCTTCTGGATCGCCTTCGACGCAGGCGACTTCGTGATGATGAGGAAGGAGATGCTGGGCATCAAGCGGCGCGCCGAGCATCACCGCTGAGGGGGAGCGACTCGGACGCCCATCGCCCTGGACGGACGACGGCCTCAGAAGACAGCCTCAGACGAGCGCGACCCCGTCGTGCGTCGCGAGCTTGCGGGCCACCTCGTGCAGGTCGGCCCGCCAGATGTCCTCGGGCACCGGCGGCAGCATGTCGTCCCACTCGATGGCGGGACTGCCCAGGATGTTGGGCAGGCGGGCGGTGCGGGCGATGAACGCGACGTGCATGTGCGCGCCGCCGTCGCCCCACTTCGACACGTGCACTCGGCCGATGTTCGGCAGGCCGGCCATGATCCGGTGCAACCAGCTCGACACCTTGCCGTACTCCGCGGCGAGGTCGTCGTCCATGTCGGAGAAGTCGAGGTGCTCGCGGGGCTGAAGGCTGAGGACCAGCGGCAGGCCGCTCGGCTTCTCGCGTGAGGTGACGACCCATCGCTCGTTGCGCCAGATGGCGTTCGCCGGCTCTCCCTCCGAGCACGAGCAGGGCTTGTCACCCTCACCCCACCGGGGCTCCTCCGCCTCCACCGGCGGGCGGAGCACCTTCGGCCTCATGTCGCCCTCCCACGGGAAGATGTCCCACTCCGAGGAGGGAGACATCGGCAGGCGGCCGTCCTCGCCGACCGCGGCGACGACCCGGGCGTACACCTCTTCTGCTGACTCAGGCATGGCGTCCAGCCTGCCATCCGGTTCGCGGCATGCAGATGGGAGGGCGGGGTAGCGTGAGGCCATGACCGAAGACGTGGCTCGCGACGAGAGCGAATGGCCGACCAACTGTCCTGCGTGCGGGACCGAGCTGGCCTCGGCCACCATCGACCTGGACGAGACCAACGAGGACCGCGCCGAGCTCCAGCCCGGCGAGATGGTCGCGGTCGACTACTGCCCGAACCCGGACTGCCCCGCCAAGAAGCCGGGAGCCTCCGAGGGGCCGTGACCGGTCAGTAGGATCACCGCATGAGCGGCCCCAGCACGTCCGATCTCGGCATCCCCGAGGCTCCAGAGATCCCCGGCGCGACGCACATCCACTCCGGCAAGGTGCGGGACCTGTACCGCCTCGACGACGGCCGGCTGCTCATGGTCGCCAGCGACCGGATCAGCGCCTACGACTTCGTGCTCGACACGAGGATCCCCGACAAGGGCGCGATCCTCACGCAGATGTCGCTGTGGTGGTTCGAGCAGCTCGCCGACCTGGTGCCCAACCACATCGTGTCGGCCGACGTACCGGAGTCGGTGCCTGCGGAGCTGCGGAGGCGGGCGGTCGTGTGCGAGGAGCTCGACATGTTCCCCGTCGAGTGCGTGGCCCGGGGCTACCTCACCGGCTCCGGGCTGGCCGACTACCGCGCCACCGGCGAGGTCTGCGGCATCGCGCTTCCCGACGGCCTCGTCGACGGCAGCCGGCTGCCCGAGCCGATCTTCACGCCCGCGACGAAGGCTGCGGTCGGCGACCACGACGAGAACGTCTCGTACGACGCAGTGGTCGGCGTCATCGGCACAGAGCGGGCGGCGCAGCTCCGGGAGCTGACCCTGGCCGTCTACGGCAGAGCCGAGGCGATCGCCCGGGAGAAGGGGATCATCCTCGCCGACACGAAGCTCGAGTTCGGGCAGCGGCCGGACGGCACCGTCGTCCTGGCCGACGAGGTGCTGACGCCTGACTCGTCACGGTTCTGGCCCGCAGACGAGTGGGAGCCGGGGCGCACGCAGCCGTCGTTCGACAAGCAGATCGTGCGCAACTGGCTCACCTCCGAGGAGAGCGGATGGGACCGCGCCTCCGGGGAGAAGCCCCCAGCCCTTCCCGACGAGGTCGTGGAGCGCACCCGCGCCAAGTACATCGAGGCCTACGAGCGCCTCACCGGCCAGAAGTTCGACCAGCAGTAGCCGTCCCCTCCACCGCAAGCGCAAAGGAGCATCACGTGCTCAACCTCTCCGTCTTCCTGGAAGCCAGTGCCCGCAGCCACCCGGACCGTGACGCCGTCGTCGTCGGGGACCTGCGGCTGACGTACGCGCAGGTCAACGGTTTCGCCAACCAGGTGGCGAACCTCCTCGTGTCACGCGGCATCAAGCCCGGCGACAAGGTGGCGCTCTCCTGCCCCAACCTCCCGTACTTCCCGATCGTCTACTACGGCATCCTCAAGGCCGGTGCGACCGTCGTCCCGCTCAACGTGCTGCTCAAGGGCCGCGAGATCACCTACCACCTCGAGGACTCCGACGCGAAGGCCTACTTCTGCTTCGAGGGCACCCCGGACCTGCCGATGGGGCAGATGGGCCACGACGGCTTCTCGAACGCGGGGCGCTGCGAGCACTTCTTCATGATCACCGCCGACCTGATGGGCGCCTCGCCGATCGAGGGCACCGAGACCCTGATGCAGGCCCTCGGCGACCAGCCGTCGACCTTCGAGTCGGTGGCCACCGAGCCGACCGACACCGCGGTCATCCTCTACACCAGCGGCACGACCGGGCAGCCCAAGGGCGCCGAGCTCAGCCACAGCAACATGGTGATGAACGCGCTGACCTCGAACCGTCTCTTCGACTCCCTCGCGAGCCAGCACGACACGCACCTGCTCGTGCTGCCGCTGTTCCACTCGTTCGGGCAGACGGTCAACATGAACGCCGGCTTCTCGACCGCCTCGACGCTCGTGATGCTGCCGCGGTTCGACGCCGACCAGGCGCTCGCCCTCATGCAGAAGGAGAGCATCACCTTCTTCGCCGGGGTGCCGACGATGTACTGGGGCCTGCTCGGCGCGCTCAAGGAGGGCGTCGACGTCGACAAGATCGCGAGCAACCTGCGCCGCGCCGTCGCCGGCGGCTCCGCCCTCCCGGTCGAGATCCTCAAGCAGGTCAAGGAGAAGTTCGGCGTGCAGATCCTCGAGGGCTACGGCCTCTCGGAGACCTCGCCGGTCGCGACCTTCAGCGACCCGGAGCGCGACCCGCGTCCCGGCTCGATCGGCGTCCCGATCTGGGGCATCGACGTGAAGCTCGTGGACAGCGACTGGAAGACGATCGACGGCGTCGACGAGGTGGGCGAGATCGCGATCCGCGGCCACAACATCATGAAGGGCTACTACAAGCGCGCCGAGGCCACGGCCGAGGTCATGAACAACGGCTGGTTCCGGACCGGTGACCTCGCCCGCCGCGACGAGGACGGCTTCTACTACATCGTCGACCGCGCCAAGGACATGATCATCCGGGGCGGCTACAACGTGTACCCGCGCGAGATCGAGGAGGTGCTGATGACGCACGAGGCGGTCTCGCTCGCGGCCGTCGTCGGCGTCCCCAGCGACGAGCACGGCGAGGAGATCAAGGCGTTCGTCATCCTCAACGAGGGCGCCGCGATCACCGAGGACGAGCTGCGCGACTGGTGCAAGGAGCAGATGGCGAACTACAAGTACCCCCGCATCATCGAGTTCGCCGGCAGCCTGCCGATGACCGCGACCGGCAAGATCCTCAAGCGCGAGCTCAACACCAGCAGCTGAGGCGGTACGACGTACGCGTGATCGACGTACCATGTGGCCGGCTCCCGTCCTGGGGGCCGGCCACAACGGCGTCACGGGGGTAGGCCGATGGACGGGATCGAGCAGCGCGGCGCGCGCGACACGGCGCAGCCGAGCGACGGCGCGCCGGACATGTCGACGGGGAGCCAGATCGCGGTCATGGCGCTGGTGATCCTCGTCCTGGTGCCGGTGAACAAGGTCCTGGTCCTGCTCATCACGGAGACCCTCGGTTGGTCTGCGTGGGTGGCCGTGGTGGTGCTGACCCTGCTGGCCGTCGCGGCGTGGAGGGTCCGGCGTTCGACGCGCAAGCCGTGGCGGTTCGTGGTGTCCTTCGGTGCGCTCATCGTCTGGCTGCTCGAAGCTCTCGACGCCGTGGCACTGGCTACCGGGGTCGACGAGACGGCGATCACCTGGGGTGCGGTGGCCGTCGTCCTGTCCTGGCACGGGATCCGCTACCTCCGCGAGAGGCGGGGGCGACCCGGGCTCGACGAGGGCGCCGTCGACCATCCATGAGGTGACGACCCGTCGGGACGCCGAGGGGGCCCGACTAGAATGGCCGCGCCTGTTCTCTTCTTCTCCTCAAGGAGCCTTCCGTGGCCCGTGTCGTCGTCGACGTCATGCTCAAGCCCGAGATCCTCGACCCCCAGGGCAAGGCCGTGCACGGCGCACTGCCGCGTCTCGGGGTCAGCGGGGTCACCGACGTCCGCCAGGGCAAGCGGTTCGAGCTCGAGGTCGACGAGCTGACCGACGAGCGCCTCGCGCAGATCCACGACATCGCCGAGAAGCTGCTGTCGAACCCGGTCATCGAGGACTACGAGGTCCACGTCGAGGAGCAGTCGTGAAGATCGGTGTCGTGACCTTCCCCGGGTCGCTCGACGACGTCGACGCCCAGCGCGCGGTCACCTTCGCCGGCGGTGAGGCGATCCCGCTCTGGCACGACGAGCACGACCTCCGCGGCGTCGACGCGGTCGTCCTGCCCGGTGGCTTCTCCTACGGCGACTACCTGCGCTGCGGCGCGATCTCGCGGTTCTCGCCGATCATGACCGAGGTCATCGACGCCGCCCACAAGGGCATGCCGGTCCTCGGGATCTGCAACGGCTTCCAGATCCTCACCGAGTCGCACCTGCTCCCCGGCGCCCTGCTGCGCAACGACGCCCGCAAGTTCGTGTGCCGCGACCAGCTGATCCGCATCGAGAACAACAAGACGCCGTGGACCTCGGACTACGACGAGGGCGCAGAGATCACGGTCGTGCTGAAGAACGGCGAGGGCAAGTACGTCGCCGACGAGGACACGCTCGACCGGCTCGAGGGCGAGGGGCGGGTCGTCGCTCGCTACCTGGACGTGAACCCCAACGGCTCCCTGCGCGACATCGCGGGCGTCACCAACGAGGCCGGCAACGTCGTCGGCCTCATGCCGCACCCCGAGCACGCCGTGGAGTCGCTGTGCGGCCCGGGCGTCGACGGGCTCGCGTTCTTCACCTCCGCGGTCTCCCAGCTGCTGCGCGCCTGACCTTCCCCTGCACCTGGGCCACACCCGCCTCGAGCGGGCCACGGCTCCGGGCCAGCCGGAACGCCGCACCCACGAGCAGCACCGCGACGACCTGGCCCACGAACGTGCCCAGGTCATCGCCGTCCCACAGGCCGTCGCTGCGCAGCAGCACGTGGGCGCTGTAGAGGGTGAGCGTCATCGCGCCGGCGCCGAAGACGACGGCCAGCGCCGTGGGCGCCAGCCGACCGACCGCGACGGCCGCCGCGATCACCAGCAGGGACGTGCCGATGGTGTGCGCGAGGTCGAACGGCGTCGCGCTGTGCGGCGCGTGCACGGCCAGCCACCACCAGCTCCCGGTCGGCGTCGTCCCGTAGAGACCACGGGCCAGCGTCAGGTCGATGGTGTCCTGCGCTCCCGGGCCGGTGAACGTCGAGATGAGCGCACGCCTGGCCCCGGGCATGGTGAGGAGCGCCTCCGACACCGCCCACGCGGCCACGGCCAGCGCCGCACCCACGACACCGACCCCGACCGTCGTACGCCAGGAGCCGAGCGCGAGCCGCCCGACCGCCATGCCCGCCAGCACGTAGGCGAGCCACGGCACCGCCGGGTAGTAGCCGGTGAAGGTGAGCTCGGTCAGCAGCTGCCACGGGTCGGAGAGGCTGGCGAACGAAGGGCTGTCGTACGACGGGGGTGGCAGGTGCGGTCGCAGCAGGTGGGAGGCGATCGGCGCGGCGACGAGCCAGACCGCGGCGAGGACGGCGAGGCTCCGCGCGCGGAGGCCGAGGAACGGGATGGCGAGCAGGAAGAGCACGCCGTAGTAGGTGAGGATCACCGCGATCCCGGAGTCGGCCTCGCCGAGCACCAGCCCGATGACGGCGATCAGCAGGGCGCGGACGGCCAGGCCGGCCGCCGTCGCCCAGCGGGCCCGCCCGTGCTGCGGGGAGGACCGGCCCGACATGAGCGCGATGCTGATCCCGGCCAGGACCGCGAAGAGCGCGGAGGCGCGACCGCCGGCGACCTGCTGGGAGAGGGTCAGCCCGTCGAGGTCGAACGCGGGGAGGATGTGCGTCGCCATCATGCCGACCAGCGCGAGCGCGCGGGCGATGTCGAGGCCGACGACCCTTCCTGCGCTGACGACCGGCTTCACGGCCTCGATCCTGCCAGGCACCTGGAGACGTCGTGCCTGCCGGGGCGATCGCGAGGAACCGTCCCGGCGGGTCCCGTCGGTCAGGGCTTCTTCGTCGTCGCCTTCTGCTTCAGGTGGCCGGGCGGAGTCGGCTTCACGCCGCACGCCGCCTCCGGGTCGAAGCCTTCGGCGTCCTTCCCGGCCTGTCCGCTGACGCACTTCGCCCAGGCCCGCATCGCCTCGCCGTGGCTCGGACCGACCAGGGCCCCGCCACGCCCTGACCGTCCCGGGTGGTCGCTGCGGTTGTGGACCGACCGCGCGTGCGCCGGCGGCCCGTAGCCCGGCTTCCCGTCAGCGTCCTTGTCGGCCGGCTTCGCCGGGCCCCTCCCGGCGCCATCGGCACCGGACGCGCCGCGCAGGGCGTCCGCCCGCTTCTCCGCACGCTCGTCGGGAGCCGACTTCTCGGCCGGACTCGGCCGCACCCGGCCACACCCGGCCACACCCAGGCCGTCGGGGGCGACGTTCAGGAGCGGGCGATCGTGTAGGCCATCGACGCGGTCCACTCCAGCGACCCGTCGGGACGACGCACCGGGTCGAAGTCGGGGCTCATCCGCCGCATCGTCGACTCGAGCACGCCGGCGTCGCGCAGCCGCTCGAGGGTGAAGCGGCGCCCGTGCGACCAGAGCGTGTCCCACCACTGCTGCTCGTTCTCGTAGACGACGGTGAGGTCCGCAAGGTGCGTGTGTACGTCGACGTAGCCGGCCTCGCCCAGGAAGGTGTCCATCGCGGCGGGGCCGTCGAACGGGCCGCCACCGGGGCGCTTCGTCCCGCGTTCCTCTGCCGGGAGCTCCGCGACGAGCGAGGCGTAGATCGGGTCCCAGCGCTCGTCGTCGACACCGAACCAGCTGACCCCGAGCCGCCCGCCGGGACGGAGCAGGTCGCGATAGCGCCGTACCGCAGCCGCGCAGTCGGGGAGGAAGAACAGGCACAGGCCGGACTGGATCGCGTCCCAGCTCGCGGGCTCGACGTCGGGTGCCTCGGCGTCACCGACCCGGACCTCGAGGTGGGCCAGCCCCGCTGCCGCCGCCCGCTCCGCCAGCCCGTCGACCATGCGCGGAGCGAGGTCGAGCGCGAGCACCCGCCCCGAGGGGCCGACCCGCTCCGCGGCGGGCAGCGCGCTGGCGCCGAGTCCGCAGCCGAGGTCGAGGACGCGCTCGCCGGGCTGCGGGTCGACGAGGTCGACGAGCCGGCGCCCGACCCTGCCGAAGAAGTCGACGCCGGTCTGGTCGTAGGTCCTGGCGGCGCGGTCGAAGACGCCGGCGACGGCCTGCTTGGCCTCGGTTGCCTCGGGCATGCGGTCAGTGTGGCACCGGCGCACGGCGACGGACACGGCTTTTCCGCCCCGGCTGCAGCTTCCTCCGATGTCGGTGTGCCGCGCGTGAGCTCCTGGCAGACCGATGTCGCAGGAGAGGGGTCAGCGGATGCTGAGGCGCAGGATCTTGTCGTCGCCCGGACGCGGAGTGGTGCGGCCGTCGCGGTTGCTGGTCGTGACCCACAGCGTCCCGCCGGGGCCCGCGGCGACGGAGCGGATCCGGCCGTAGTTGCCGGTGAGGTACCGCCGCTTGGCGCCCTTGTTCGGCCCCGACAGCCGGACGGAGTACACGCACTCGCCGCGCAGCGCTCCGAGCCAGGCCCGGCCGCCGAGGACCGCGACACCGCTCGGCGAGCACTCGTCGGTGTCCCACTGGGCCAGCGGGTCGCGGTACCCGCCGCGTCCGTCCTTGCCCTCGACGCGCGGCCAGCCGTAGTTGGCGCCCTTGACGATCCGGTTCAGCTCGTCCTTGTCCTTCTCGCCGAACTCGCTCGACCACAGGTTCCCCGACGGGTCGAAGGTGATCTGCTCCGGGTTGCGGTGCCCGTAGGACCAGGTGTAGTTGCCGAACGGGTTGCCGCGGGGCACCTTCCCGTCCGGGGTCATCCGCAGCACCTTGCCGGCCTTGGAGCGACGACTCTGCGCGGCGCCGCTGTCGAGGGCGTCGCCGGTCGAGACGAACAGCAGCCCGCCGTCACCGAACGCCAGGCCGCCTCCGTTGTGGTGCGCCGCCATCGGGATCCCGGCGAGGACCACCTGGGGCCTGCCGAGCCTGCCGTCGGTGAACCGCATCCGGACCACCCGGTTGTCCGAGGCGGTGCTCATGAACGCGTAGACCCACCGGTTGCGGCGGAAGTTCGGGTGCAGCTCCAGCGAGAGCAGGCCGCCCTCACCGCCGTACGAGTCCGTGGTGTTGACCACGCCGGGGACGTCACCCACGGTGCGGTACCCGCCCTTGGTCGAGACGCGGACGACCCGACCGGTGTTGCGCTCGCTCACCAGCGCTCCGCCTCCGGGCAGGAAGGCGATGCCCCACGGCACCTCGAGGCCGCGGGCGAGGACCTTCGTGACGCGCGGAGCGGCGGCCGCCTCGGATGTCAGCGCACCGGCGGCGGGGATGACAAGGCCACCCGTGGTCGTCGCGAGGCCGGCCTTGAGAAGGGTGCGTCGGTCCATGGCCGACACCCTGCCACGGCGAAGTAAAGCCAGGACAGAGCATCGCCGCACTTTTCTCACCGGAGTCCCGGGTGCTGGCCTGAGACGTGGGGACGCGGCGCTGCCAGGTAGATTGGGCGGCGGCCACATCTCCCTGATCGACCGATCCGAAAGCCAACATCGGTGACTGAACTGCGCCCGCACCACTCCACCGCATCCCGGCTCGACACCGTCGAGGTCGCGAGCAGCGATCCCGACCGCGACCAGCCGTGGGAGGAGCTCGGCCTCAAAGCCGACGAGTACGAACGGATCCGCGAGATCCTCGGACGTCGTCCCAGCTCTTCGGAGCTGGCGATGTACTCGGTGATGTGGAGCGAGCACTGCTCCTACAAGTCGAGCAAGGTGCACCTGCGCCAGTTCGGCGAGAAGGTCACCGACGAGATGCGCAAGTCGTTGATGGTCGGCATGGGGGAGAACGCCGGCGTGGTCGACGTCGGTGACGGGTACGCGGTCACCTTCAAGGTCGAGTCACACAACCACCCGTCGTACGTCGAGCCCTACCAGGGCGCGGCCACCGGGGTCGGCGGCATCGTCCGCGACATCCTCGCCATGGGTGCCCGTCCCGTCGCGGTGATGGACCCGCTGCGCTTCGGCCCCCTCGACGCCGACGACACCCACCGGGTGCTGCCCGGGATCGTCGCGGGCGTCGGCGGCTACGGCAACTGCCTCGGCCTGCCGAACATCGGTGGTGAAGCGGTCTTCGACGAGTCCTACCTCGGCAACCCGCTGGTGAACGCGCTCTGCGTCGGCGTGATGCGCCACGACCAGCTCCAGGTCTCCGCCGCGAACGGCGTCGGCAACAAGGTGATCCTGTACGGCGCACGCACCGGCGGCGACGGGATCGGCGGCGTGTCCGTCCTCGCGAGCGAGACCTTCGACGAGACCGGGCCCGCGAAGCGTCCGAGCGTCCAGGTCGGCGACCCGTTCATGGAGAAGCTCCTGATCGAGTGCACCCTCGAGGTCTTCGCCGAGGACCTCGTGGTGGGCATCCAGGACCTCGGCGGTGCCGGCCTGTCGTGCTCCACCTCGGAGATGGCCTCCGCCGGCACCGGCGGCATGCACGTCGACCTCGACCTCGTCCCGCTGCGCGACTCCACGCTCTCGCCCGAGGAGATCCTCATGAGCGAGTCGCAGGAGCGGATGATGGCTGTCGTCGAGCCGGCGAAGGTCGACCGGTTCCTCGAGATCTGCGCGAAGTGGGGCGTCGAGGCCACGGTCGTCGGCGAGGTCACCGACACGGGTCGCCTCGTCATCGACTGGCACGGCGAGACCGTCGTCGACGTGCCCCCGCGGACCGTCGCCGACGAGGGCCCGGTCTACCACCGTCCCTACGAGCGCCCGTCGTGGCAGGACGCGCTGCAGGCCGACCGTGCGGAGGCCCTGCCTCGACCGTCGTCGGCCGACGAGCTCCGCAAGACGTTGCTGCGCATGGTGGCCAGCCCGAACCTGTGCGACAAGTCCTGGATCACCGACCAGTACGACCGCTACGTCCGCGGCAACACGGTGCTCGCGCAGCCCGAGGACTCCGGGATGATCCGCGTCGACGAGGAGTCCAACCTCGGCGTCGCGGTGTCCACGGACGGCAACGGCCGGTTCGCCAAGCTCGACCCCTACACCGGGGCGCAGCTGAACCTCGCCGAGGCCTACCGCAACGTCGCCACCTCCGGCGCGCGGCCGCTCGCGGTCAGCGACTGCCTGAACTTCGGCTCGCCCGAGGACCCCGAGGTCATGTGGCAGTTCGCCGAGGCCACGCGCGGCCTCGCCGACGCCTGCCAGGCGCTCGGCGTGCCGGTGACCGGCGGCAACGTGAGCCTCTACAACCAGACGGCGGAGACCGCGATCCTGCCCACGCCGGTGGTGGCGGTGCTCGGCGTGATCGACGACGTCACGCGCCGTACGCCGTCCGGGTTCGTCGCCGAGGGTCAGCAGATCTACCTGCTCGGCACCACCCGCGAGGAGCTGTCCGGGTCGCAGTGGGCGCTCGTCGCTCACGGCCACCTCGGGGGTCTCCCGCCGGCCGTGGACCTCGAGGCCGAGCGCGAGCTCGCCGACATCCTCGTGAACGCCTCGCGCGACGGGCTCATCGACGCCGCCCACGACATCTCGGACGGTGGTCTCGCCCAGGCCCTCGTCGAGTCGTGCCTCGTCGGTGGTCGCAAGGGCGGGATCGGTGCGCGGGTGTGGATCCCCGACGAGCTCGACCCGTTCGTCGCGCTGTTCAGCGAGTCGGCCGGCCGGGCGATCGTGGCGGTGCCGCGCAGCGAGGAGGTCCGCTTCACCGACATGTGCTCGGCGCGCGGGTTCGCCCACGCGCGGATCGGCGTCACCGACGGCGCTGGGCCGGACGCGCTCCTCGACATCCAGGACCAGTTCTCGGTCCCGCTGTCGGAGCTGCGCGCCGCCTGGTCGGGCACGCTGCCCGCAGCGCTCGACAAGGAGATCGTCTAGCCGGACCGGCCCGCGGCGCGCGACCGGCTGAGGACAGGAGAAGGGGCGGGACCCTCCCGGTCCCGCCCCTCCTCGGTCTGGCAGCCCGGCGTCGCGCGGACGGGCGGCCAGGGTCTTCGCCGTCGGCGTCAGAAGCCGCCGACCTCCAGCAGACGCTCCTTGGTGCTGTCGCGGTCGTCGCCGTTGTTCCAGTCGGTGGTGCCGGCGGCCTGGAGGGCCGACTTCACCTGCGACGGGGAGGCGGCGGGGTTGTTCGCGGCGTACAGCGCTGCGCCGCCGGCCACGTGCGGGCTGGCCATCGACGTACCCGAGATCGTGTTGTAGCCGCCGCCCTTCCAGGTGGAGTTGATGCAGACGCCGGGGGCGATGATGTCGACGTCGGCGCCGTAGTTGGAGAAGTCGGCGAGGGTGTCGTCCTGGTCGGTGCGGCAGGTCGGCGCTGCGCCGCCGCCGGGCAGGCCGTTGAAGTCGGCGAGCGCGCTGACCGTGATGACCTCGTCGTACGCCGCGGGGACGTGGTTCGCGGAGTCGTCGGTCTCGTTCCCGGCCGCGACGACGAAGGTGACACCGGCCGCGACGGCGCCGCAGATCGCCTTGTGCATCGAGTCGTTGTTGCTGTTGCCGCAGTTGCGGTCGTCGGTGCCGGTGCCGCCGAGGCTCATGTTCGCGACCTCGATCTCGTCGGCGTGCGCGGTGACGTAGTCGATGCCGCAGACGATGCCGGACCAGGTGCCGCTGCCCTGGTTGTTGAGGACCCGCACGGGCCAGATGCGCGCGCCGGGAGCGATGCCGACGACACCGGCGGTGTTGTCGAGCGCGCCGATGGTGCCGGCGACGTGGGTGCCGTGGCCGTTGCCGTCCTCGGCCGACTTGCCGGTGGAGCAGTTCTTCGCGCCGGCGGTGTAGACGTTGAGGTCCGCGTGGTCGAGGTCGACTCCGGTGTCGATGACTGCGACGTCGACGTTCACGCGCTCGTCGAGCCCGTTGATCATCGCGGTCGCGCTGACCTCGGCGTTGGCGCGGTCGATGCCGGTCGGCGTGGCCTGGGCGGAGGCGTGCGCGACGCCGTCACGCTGCACGAACGCGACCCGTGAGTCCTCGGCGATCTGTGCCGCGGCGGTCGGGCTCATCTGGGCGGAGTAGCCCTTCAGTGCGGCGCGGTAGAGGTGGTTCACGTCGGCGTTGTAGCGCCGGCTGTGGTCGTCGGCGACCTTGCCGGGTGCCGCGCTGTCCTTCAGGACGACGATGTACCCGGCCGAGTCCGAGCCGGCGGGGGCGGCACTGGCCGCGAGGTTGGGTGACCCGAGAGCGACGAGGGTGATCGCCGACAGAGCGGCGGTCATGGTCTTTCGCATGTGTCCTCACCTGGTTTTCGTTCTGCCGGAGTCGGCAGGGAGGAGGTCATTTCACGTTGTCCCGGTCACGGGGTCAATGCGCAGGTCTGTGCATGTTTGCGCAATTCAGGAACGTGCAGGGGTACGACGGTCCGCGAACCGTCGTACCCCCGCGAGACGTCACCCGGCCCGGCCACCGGGGTGGTCGGGGCGTGTCACGTCGTGGGCGTCAGTAGCTGCTGACGTCGAGCAGACGCTCCTGGACCGGGTCGAGGTCGTCGCTGTTGTCCCAGTCGAGGGAGCCTGCGCTCTGCAGGGCGCTCTGGACCTGCGCGGGCGTGGCGCCGGGGTTGTTCGCGAGGTACAGCGCGGCGCCGCCTGCGACGTGCGGGCTGGCCATCGACGTACCCGAGATCGTGTCGTAGCCGCCGTCGTTCCAGGTCGAGGTGATGCACACGCCGGGGGCGATGATGTCCACGTCCGCGCCGTAGTTGGAGAAGCCGGCGAACGTGTCGTCCTCGTCGGCGCGGCAGGTCGACGCGGCGCCGCCGCCGGGCAGGCCGTTGAAGTCGGCGAGCGCGCTGACCGTGATCACCTCGTCGTAGGCGGCCGGCGTCGAGGTCGAGGCATCGGCGCTCTCGTTGCCCGCGGCGACCACGTAGGTGATCCCGGCGTCGACCGACGCGCAGATCGCGGTGTGCATGGCGTCCTGGCTGACCGCGCCGCACTGACCGTCGTCCTCGCCGCCACCACCGAGGCTCATGTTCGCGACCTCGATCTCGTCGGCGTGCGCGGTGACGTAGTCGATCCCGCAGATCACGTCGGAGTTGAAGCCGGTGCCGAGGTCGGTGAGCACCTTCACCGGCCAGATCCGCGCGCCCGGCGCCATGCCGACGACGCCGGCGCCGTTGTCGAGAGCGCCGATGGTGCCGGCCACGTGGGTGCCGTGACCGTGGCCGTCGTTGGCGCTGAGCGCCAGGATCGAGCAGTTCTTGGCCGCGGCCCGGTTCACGTTCAGGTCGGTGTGGTCGAGGTCGACGCCGGTGTCGATGACCGCGACGTCGACGTCGACACGGCTGTCCACGCCGTCGATCGCGGCCGTGGGGCTGGCGTCCGCGTTGGCGCGGTCGATGCCGGTGGGGGTGGACTGCGCCGTCGTCGAGACCGCGCGGTCACGCTGCACCCACTTCACCGAGGGCAGCGCCTCGACCGCCGAGGCCACGGAGGCCGGCATCGTCGCGGAGTAGCCCTGGAGGGCCGAGGTGTACACGTGGCCGACGTCGACGCCGAGGCGGTCGGCGTGGAGGTCGGCAAGGCTGTGGGCGGAGGAGCCGTCCTTCAGGACGACGATGTAGCGCCCCTCGCTGAGGTCGGCCGCGGGGGCCGCGGTGGCGGCGAGGCCGGAGGTGCCGAGGGCGAGGGTGCAGGCGGCGGCGACCGCCACGGGGAATCTGCGCAATGGAGTTCCTTGCTATCCGAGAGAAGCCGCGGGTGCGCGGCCGAACGCAGTCCCAACGACCACCGCCCGCCCAGGTCACGGCCGGACCGGTGCAGGTTCGCGCAGCTTCTCAACCCTGCAACAAGCACCTACGTCCCGGCCGCTGCGGGCGACCGGGACGTAGGTGTGAGCTGCGCAGAGGTCAGAGGTTTCCGGACTGGAGCTCCGCCCAGGTGTCGAGCGCGACGACGCCGGTACGACGCAGGCCGATCGCCGCCTGGTACTCCCGGACGGCTGCGGTCGTGTCGGGGCCGAAGATCCCGTCGACGGCGAGCTCCGCGTGCACGGCGGCGTTGAGGGCGCGCTGCACGCGGCGGACCGTGTTGCCGCCGGACCCGATCTTGAGGACCGGCCCGGTGCCCTCGGAGAGCAGCGTGGTCCAGGTCTTGCGGAGCATGCGGCCGCTGATGCCCTGCCCACGGCTCTCCCGGAACGCCCGGACGGCGGCGGTGGTGGCGGTGTCGTACACGCCGGTGATCTCGCCGTCGTACATCTTCTTGCGCTTCAGCAGGCACTGCAGCGCGCTGACCTGCGGGTGCTCGATGCCGGGGCCGAGCCGGCGGTACTTCGGGAAGTCGACGACGGTGCCGCCGCAGAACTTCGGCGCCCGTCCCGGCCTGGTGCCGCGGCCGAGGTCGAGGTAGTTGGTGTCGATGTTGATCTTCACGCCGCCGTACGTCTCGTCGTGGCCGCCGCGGTACTGCCGCATCCGCCCGCCGGGCAGCCAGCCGTCGTCGCGGAGGTAGGCGGAGTACAGGCTCGGCGGGTTCGCGGTCGGGGGCCGGCGGTACTGCTCGGGCTTGACCCACTCGGCGACCCACACGCGATCGGGCATGGTGAAGCGGCCCGGCTCGAGGACCCGCGCGTCGTCGAGCGCGTTGATGCCCCGTGCCGCGCTGGAGTAGACACCGGAGACGTAGTCGAGGTCGTGGAGCTCCTCGGTCCAGCCCGACAGGAAGGCCAGCGTCGAGTTGCGGCAGCGTGCGTTCGTGGTGTCGAAGGCCTCGATGTCGTTCCACAGCGTGCTCTTCGACGCGATGCCGAGCGCCTCGGCGCGCGCGACGGTGTCGATCGCCTCGAGGCGGCCCTGCTCGCGCGCGGCGGCGAAGTCCCCGGCCGGGTCGTTGTAGATCCGGATCTTCTTCTTCGGGTTGACGTAGCAGGGCGCCTGCGGGCCGACGGTGATCGGCAGGAGCTTCCAGCCGTTGGCCAGCTGGGTCGACACCCACTCGGCCGTGAGGTGGACCTGGCGGTCGTCCCCGCAGTGGCGGTTCTCGCCGGCGATGTAGATGCCGACCGCCCAGTACGGCGAGCTCGTCAGCCAGGTGTCCATCACCTCCTGCGACTGGGTCTCGCACTGGTCGAACCCGTAGCCGGTGAAGTTGCCCGGAGTCACGCGGTTCGCGGCCTCGGCCGGCGCGCTCAGGGCGAGGGTCCCGGCAACAGCGGTCGCGACGGTCGTGGACAGGACGACGGCGCGTGTGGACACGCGCCGGAGGGCCGAGAGCAGCATGTGAGACTTCCCCGTGGTCGAGTGGCCGGGCCAGAGTACGCCGAGTAAAGGCCTCGCCGCCGTCGATTTCGCTCAAGTCGGCCGAGACGCCGGACGTCCCGGCCGCGAGGGCGACCGGGACGTCGGAGGGGTCAGCGGTGGCCGGCCTTCAGCTCCGCCCAGGTCGCGGGGTCCATCACGCCGGTCGCGGCCAGCCCGAGACGGCGCTGGTAGCGGACGACCGCCTTCGTGGTGCCCGCGTTGAACACGCCGGTGACCGCGACCTAGCGGTCGAGGGCTGCGGTCAGGCCGCGCTGCACGCGACGCACCGGGTCGCCGACCGAGCCGCGCTTGACGAGGATGCCCTTGCCGTCGGCGAGCAGCGCGGTCCACGTCGGGGCGGTCATCGTCCCGGTGACCCGGAGGGCCCGGCCGCGCTGGAACGCCCGGACGGCCCTGACGGTTGCGCCGTCGTAGCGGCCGTGCACCACACCGCCGTACAGGCGCTTCTTCTTGAGCAGGCACTGGGCCGCCTTGACCTGGCCGCCCGTGGCGCCGCGGCGGACCTGCTTGTAGTCGGCGAAGTCGACCCGCACGCCGCAGGTGGGCAGCGCCTTCGGTGCAACCGACCCCCGGCCGACGTCCATGAAGTTCTTGTCGATCTTCATCTCGATGCCGCCGTGCTCCACGACCGTGTCGAGGACGAACTGGTGGATCCGTGCGTGCGGGGTCCAGTTGTCGTCGCGCACCCACTTGTCGTCGATGTAGGTGTCGGCGCGGCCGTTCTTCCAGGCGTACCAGATCTGGTCGGGCATGGCGTACGAGCCGGGAGAGACGGTGTCGGCGTAGTCGAGGGCGTCGATCGCCGCGCTCACGTTGCTGTAGACCCCGGAGGAGTAGTCCAGGGCATGCAGCCGCTTGGTCCACGCGGAGAGGAACGTGAGCACGGAACGGCGGCAGTCGTCGTCGCCGAGCCCGAAGTCCTCGATGTCGTACCAGAGCGTGCTGCCGGGGCGGATGCCGAGATCCTTCGCGCGTCGTACCGCCGACGTGGCGTTGACCCTGCCCTGCCGGGCGGCCGCGGCGTAGCCGCTCGCGGACCGCGAGTCGATGTCCGCGGCATACCCGACGGTCGAGCACTCGGCCTGCGGGCCGACCCACAGCGGCAGGATCTTCCAGCCCCGCTTGGCCTGCCGGGTGACCCAGGCCGGGGTGAGGTTCGCGTTGTCGCAGGTGGTCGCCTCACCGCCCATGTAGACGCCGACGCCCCAGAACGGCGAGGTCTCGCGCCAGACGTCCATGGTCGCGGAGTCCGGGGTGTCGCACGTGTCGAAGGCGAAGCCGGTGAAGCTGCCGGGCGTGACCTTGGTGGCGGCGGACGCGGGCGGCGCCGCGAGAGACCCCGCGACCACTGCGAGTACGGCGGACGCGGCCCACCTGCTTGGGCGGTGTCGGAACATTTGAACCCCCGAGTGTCGATCAACCGTGGCTCCAGGACGTTAGCGGCTCCGCGCCGATCCCGACAGCTCCGGCGCATGCGCGCACCGCTGCGGGATACTCACAGGCATGCCCGTGCGTCTCCGCCCCTCCGACCCTGCCCTCGTGGGGCCGGCTCTCGAGCGCTTCCGGCAGGGCGCCGCCGAGGCCGCCGACCTCCGCCTGCTGACCAAGCACCTGCTGGCCCTGCTCGTCGCCAAGGCACCGGGCGGAGCCGTGGAGGTGCGTGTGCCGCCGTACGCCGTCGCCCAGTGCGTCGAGGGCACCCGGCACACGCGTGGCACGCCGCCGGCCGTGGTCGAGATGGACGCCACGACCTGGATCTCCGTGGCCACCGGGGCCCTTCCCTGGCGGGACGCCGAGGGCGCCGGGCGGCTCATCGCGTCCGGCGAACGCTCCGACCTCAGCCCGCTCCTACCCCTCGTGGAGGCACCATGACCTACCGGCCGACCGTCTCCGCCGAGGAGGCCGCGCGCATGCAGGCCTGGCACGACGAGCACTACGAGTACCTGAGACGAGTGTCCGAGGAGGGCGAGGTCTTCGAGTACCTCGGTCTGACCCTCGTCGTGCCCCCGCACGTCCAGGTCATCGAGAGCACCTCCGACCTCCTCGGCAAGCAGGTCCTCGACGAGGTGAAGCCGGACGACCGGGTCCTCGACATGGGCACCGGAAGCGGCGTCAACGCGATCCTGGCCGCCACTCGGGGCGCCGAGGTGGTCGCGGTGGACGTCAACCCGCACGCCGTCGAGGCGGCCCGCGCCAATGCCGAGCGCAACGGCGTCCCCGACCGGATCGAGATCAGGCAGAGCGACCTCTTCAGCGAGGTGGAGGGCCGCTTCGAC
Source organism: uncultured Actinomycetota bacterium (assembly GCA_963700365.1). GTDB lineage: Bacteria > Actinomycetota > Actinomycetes > Propionibacteriales > Nocardioidaceae > Nocardioides_C. Next base: position 697,998 of record CAVOXG010000001.1, read on the forward strand.
CTGGTGATCTTCGACCCGCCGTTCCGCTGGATGAAGCCGCGGGACTGGGCCGAGGCGTCGATCACCGACGAGGACTACCGCGCGCTGACCGCGTTCTTCGCGAACGTCCGCGAGCACCTGACCGAGAACGGCCGGATCCTCGTCTTCTTCGGCACGACGGCCGACATCGGCTACCTCGAGCAGCTGATCGAGGCCAACGGCCTCGCCTCCCGGATCGTCGACCGGCGCGAGCTGGAGAAGGACGGTCACCCGGTCGAGTACCGCACCTACCGGATCGAGGTCGCCGACCTCGCGCTGCCCGGCACCTGACCTCTCGCCATCCGAGTCCGCCGCCGGTCGTGTGGTTCAGCGTGCGCCATACCGCACGCTGAACCACACGACCTGGGTCCTAGGGTGGGCGCCATGACCCTCTCGGACACCGTCACCGCCCACCTCCGCGAGACCCTGCAGCAGGTGCTGCCGTCGGTGCGTGCGGACCTCGAGGCCCTCGTGCGGATCCCTTCGGTGAGCGCCGACCCCGCGCTCAAGGACGAGGTACGTCGATCCGCGGAGGCTGTGGCCGAGCTGTTCCGCGCCGAGGGGCTCGATGTCGCGATCCTCTCGAGCGGCGAGGGCGCACCCGCCGTCGTGGCGAAGAAGCCCGCCCCTCCCGGCGCGCCGACCGTCCTGCTCTACGCACACCACGACGTGCAGCCGGTCGGCGACCGGGCGCAGTGGGAGAGCGAGCCCTTCGAGCCCACCGAGCGCGGTGAGCGTCTCTACGGCCGCGGTGCCGCCGACGACAAGGCCGGCATCGCCGCGCACCTGGCCGCGATCCGCGCGCTCGGCGGCAACCTGCCCGTCGGCGTCACGGTCTTCGTCGAGGGCGAGGAGGAGGTCGGGTCCCCGACGCTCGAGGCGTTCCTCGCCGAGCACCAGGAGACGCTGGCCGCGGATGTGATCGTGATCGCCGACTCGATGAACTGGGACATCGGCCTGCCGGCCCTGACGACGACGCTGCGCGGCAACGTGGACGTCTTCGTCGACGTGTCGACGCTCGACCACGGGGTGCACTCGGGCATGTGGGGCGGCCTGGTGCCCGACGCGATGATGGCGATGGTGCGCCTGCTCGCGACGCTGCACGACGACGAGGGCAACGTCGCCGTCGAGGGCCTCGTCAGCGGACCGGCCACCGACGTCGACTACCCGGAGGACCGGATCCGCGCCGAGTCGTCGGTCCTCGACGGCGTCTCCCTGATCGGCTCCGGCTCCGCGGTCGAGCGGCTGTGGACCAGGCCGGCGATCTCGATCATCGGCCTCGACACGACGCGAACCGCCGAGGCCAGCAACACGCTCATCCCGTCGGTCCGCGCCAAGGTGTCGCTGCGCGTGGCGCCCGGCGACGACGCGACCTCCGCGCTCAAGGCGCTGACCCACCACCTCGAGACGAACGCCCCCTGGGGCGCCCAGGTGACCGTGACGCCCGGGCGGGAGAGTGGCCAGCCCGGCGTGATCGACGCCCAGGGGCCGGTCTACGACAAGGCCCGCGCGGCCTTCCGCGCGGCGTGGGACGGCGTCGAGCCGGTCGACATCGGGGTGGGCGGGTCGATCCCGTTCATCGCCTCCTTCCAGAAGGCGTTCCCGGAGTCCGCCGTACTCGTCACCGGGGTCGAGGACCCCGACACCCGTGCCCACGGCGCCAACGAGGGCCTGCACCTCGTGGAGTTCGAGCGGGTGTGCCTCGCCGAGACCCTGCTGCTGCACTCCCTGGGCCGCGACCGCGGGTGAGGTCGCGGGCGGGATTCGGACGGATTCTGTGCGTGTGAGGCCCTGCCCGTAGACTCGGGCTGTGCCTGGTAGTGCTCGCCGCGGTGACGGCAGACTGAACCACGACGTCGACCCCAAAGAACGCGGACCTCAGGACGCGTGCGGCGTCTTCGGTGTCTGGGCCCCCGGTGAGGACGTCTCGAAGCTCACCTACTACGGGCTCTACGCCCTGCAGCACCGCGGCCAGGAGTCCGCGGGCATCGCCGTGAGCAACGGCCGCCAGATCCTGGTCTTCAAGGACATGGGGCTGGTCTCGCAGGTCTTCGACGAGACCACGCTCGCCTCGCTCCAGGGCCACCTCGCGGTCGGCCACGCCCGGTACTCCACCACCGGCGCGAGCACCTGGCACAACGCGCAGCCGACGTTCCGCCCCACGGCCACCGGCTCCATCGCGCTGGCCCACAACGGCAACCTGACCAACACCCGCGAGCTCGCCGAGCGCGTCGCGGACCTGCCCAACCTCAACGGCGAGCTCGACATCCCGACCCGAGGGCTGGAGTCCACCAACGACACCAGCCTGGTCACCGCCCTCTTCGCCCACCACCCGGACAGGAGCCTCGAGGAGAACGCCGTCGAGGTGCTCCGGACGGTGCAGGGCGCGTTCTCGTTCGTCTGGATGGACGAGAACACCCTGTACGCCGCCCGCGACCCCCAGGGCATCCGGCCGCTCGTCCTCGGCCGTCTCGAGCGCGGCTGGGTCGTCGCCAGCGAGACCGCGGCCCTCGACATCGTGGGAGCGTCCTACATCCGCGAGGTCGAGCCCGGCGAGCTGATCGCGGTCGACGAGGACGGCCTGCGCAGCCGCCACTTCGCCGAGCCCGCACCCAAGCACTGCCTCTTCGAGTTCGTCTACCTGGCCCGGCCCGACACGCTGATGAACGACCAGCGCGTCCACACCGTGCGCGTGGAGATCGGCCGCCGGCTCGCCCGGGAGTTCCCCGTCGAGGCCGACCTGGTCATGCCGGTGCCGGAGTCCGGCACACCCGCGGCCATCGGGTACGCCGAGGAGAGCGGCATCCCCTACGGCATGGGGCTGGTCAAGAACTCGTACGTCGGACGCACCTTCATCCAGCCCTCGCAGACCATCCGCCAGCTCGGCATCCGGCTGAAGCTCAACCCGCTGCGCGACGTCATCGAGGGCAAGCGGCTCGTGGTCGTCGACGACTCGATCGTCCGCGGCAACACCCAGCGGGCGCTGATCCGGATGCTCCGCGAGGCCGGCGCCCGCGAGGTGCACGTCCGCATCTCCAGCCCGCCGGTGAAGTGGCCGTGCTTCTACGGCATCGACTTCGCCACCCGCGCCGAGCTGATCGCGAACGGCCTGTCGACCGAGGAGATCGCCCGCTCCATCGACGCCGACTCTCTGGGCTACGTCTCCCTCGACGAGCTCGTCGAGGCGACCACGGTGCCGAAGGAGAACCTGTGCCGGGCCTGCTTCGACGGGGTGTACCCGGTCAAGCTGCCCGAGCCCGAGGACCTCGGCAAGCACCTGCTCGAGCTCCACGACGTCACCGGCGCCGACGGCGTGCGCGCCTCGGTCGGTGGTGGCGGGGCCTCCGACGCGCTCGACCGCCCCTGACCCCCAGCACCCGCCAGCTCACCCAGAGGACGAGGACCGCATGACTGACGAGAAGCCCGGCAGTACCTACGAGGCTGCGGGGGTCTCGATCGAGGCCGGTGACAAGGCCGTCGAGCTGATGAAGACCTGGGTCGAGAAGGCCCGACGGCCCGAGATGATGGGCGGCATCGGCGGCTTCGCCGGTCTCTTCGACGCCAGCGCGCTGAAGAAGTACGACCACCCGCTGCTCGCCAGCTCCGCCGACGGCGTGGGCACCAAGGTCGCCATCGCGCAGGCGATGGACGTCCACCACACCATCGGCTTCGACCTCGTCGGCATGCTCGTCGACGACCTCGTCGTCGTGGGCGCCGAGCCGTTGTTCGTCACCGACTACATCGCGACCGGCAGGGTCGTGCCCGAGCGGATCGCCGCGATCGTGCAGGGCATCGCCGAGGCGTGCATCCAGGCCGGCGCCGCGCTGATCGGCGGCGAGACCGCCGAGCACCCGGGTCTTCTCGAGCCCGACGAGTACGACGTCGCAGGCTCGACGACCGGGGTGGTGGAGGCCGCCGCCCTGCTGGGCCCCGGCCGTGTCCGCTCCGGCGACGTCGTCCTGGCCATGGGGTCCTCGGGCCTGCACTCCAACGGGTACTCCCTCGTGCGCCACGTGCTGCTCACCCCGTCGTCGAAGGGGGGCGCCGGCTGGTCCCTCGACAGGCACGTCGACGAGCTCGGCCGGACCCTGGGCGAGGAGCTCCTCGAGCCGACCCGCATCTACGCGAAGGCCTGCCTCGACCTCGCCCGCAGCACCCGCACCCACGCGATGTCCCATGTCACCGGTGGTGGCCTGGCCGCGAACCTCGAGCGCGTCATGCCCCAGGAGCTCGTCGCGACCATCGACCGCGGAACGTGGACCCCGCAGCCGGTCTTCGACCTGGTGCGCCAGGTCGGCTCCGTCGAGCAGGCCGACCTGGAGAAGACGCTGAACTGCGGCGTCGGCATGGTCGCCCTGGTCGCCCCCGAGGACGTGGACCGTGCGATCACGCATCCTCGACGGCTACGGCATCCCCGCCTGGGCTGCCGGTGAGGTGACCGCCCCGACCGGTTCCTCCGGCGCGGTGACCGGCGGGTCGGTCACCCTGACAGGCCAGTACGCCGGCTGGTGACCGCGCAGCTCCGCCGACGTCGGTACGGCGAGAGTGACGTGCAGACCACGCTCGGCATCCCGTTGTCGGGCTGGTGGGTCGGACCGGTTTCCGGTCGGATGTGCGAAGTTAACCAGCGGCCAGGTAGCCTGGTCCCAGGACAAATACGAACGAGAGACCGGACGCGCGGGCTCCTTCGTCGTCGTCAGGCATGACCTGGCGCGGACGGGGCGTGCTCGTGACTCCGGCCGAGTGTGCGAGGGGGTCGACCCTATGGGGCGCGGCCGAGCTAAGGCTAAGCAGACGAAGGTTGCTCGCGACCTGAAGTACCGCTCTCACGAGACGGACCTCAGTGCGCTGGCGCGTGAGCTGCACGGCGAGTCGGGCAACAGTGCGTCGGACGACGCTCCTGAGCCCGACGAGTACGACGAGTGGGCTGACTACACAGAGCCCAGCCGTCGCGACTGACCTCTGATCAGCACCCACTGATTCAGCGAAGACCCGCGGGTCCGACCATCTCAGGACGGCCCGCGGGTTTCGCATGCCCACCTCGCGGCGCTCTCGTCGCGCGGCGTCCTGGTCGCGGGCCTGGTCGCGGGCCGGGACACCGACCGGGACGCAGGGCGGTCACAAGGATCCGGACGTACGACGGCCGCCGGGACCTCGCGGGTGCCGGCGGCCGTCGTACTCGTGAACGGGTCAGTCGTTCAGCCAGATGCCTCGCAGCCGACCGACCTCGGTCATCCGGCGCTCGGCGAGCCGGTCCGCGGCGACGGCCGGGGGCACACCCTCCTCGTGGGCGAGCGCGAAGACCCGCAGCGTCGTGTCGTAGATCTTCGCGGCGCGCTGCTTGGCGCGGTCGAAGTTGAAGCCCTCGAGCTCGTCGGCCACCTGGATCAGACCGCCGGAGTTCACCATGTAGTCGGGGGCGTAGAGGATCCCGCGGTCCTCGAGCTGCTTCTCGATGCCCTCGTGGGCGAGCTGGTTGTTGGCCGCGCCACAGACGATCTTGGCGCTGAGCACCGGAACCGTCTCGTCGTTGAGGGCGCCGCCGAGGGCGCACGGGGCGTACACGTCGAGCTCGGAGCGTACGAGCGCCTCGGTGTCGGCGACGACCTGCACCTCGGGGTGCTCGGCGCGGACCCGCTCGACGGCGGCCTCGTCGACATCGGTGATGACCACGGTGGCCCCGTCGTCGATCAGGTGGGTGACGAGATGGTGGCCGACCTTGCCGACGCCGGCGACGCCGACGGTCCGGCCGTGAAGCGTCGGTGCACCCCAGGTCACCTCGGCCGCGGCACGCATGCCCTGGAAGACGCCGAAGGCGGTGAGGACCGACGAGTCACCCGCGCCGCCGTGCGCGACGGTGCGGCCGGTGACGTAGGAGCACTCGCGGGCGACCATGTCCATGTCCTCGGAGAACGTGCCGACGTCGCAGGCCGTGAAGTACCGGCCGTTGAGCGACTCGACGAAGCGGCCGTAGGCGCGAAGCAGCGCCTCGGTCTTGATCTTGGAGGGGTCGCCGATGATGACGGCCTTGCCGCCGCCGAGGTCGAGTCCGGCCAGAGAAGCCTTGTACGCCATGCCCTTCGAGAGGTTGAGGACGTCCTCGAGGGCGTCCTGCTCGCTGGCGTAGGGGTAGAACCGCGTGCCGCCGAGGGCGGGTCCGAGAGCGGTGGAGTAGATGGCGATGATCGCCTTGAGTCCGGTCGGTTCGTCGTGACAGAAGACGACCTGCTCGTGGCCTGTGCCGCGTTCGAATACGCCGGCAGGCTGCTGTGGTGCGGTCACGGTGGTGACCCTTCCTCGTCGGGCTCGCGGGGGTGTGCGAGCATCTGTTTTCCGACGCCGCGGGGGTGATGCGGCGTACTGTTTCCAACAGTACGGATCGAGCAGCGATTCATGCGACTTCCGTCACATGGAACGCTGTCCCACTATGGCTAGTCCAGACCACTAAGTGGCTCATAGGGGCCATTGTCCGAATTTCCAGTGCTCCCTACTCTCATAGGTGTCACCATTGAGTGAGCATGACCAGGGCCTCCTCCTTGGTTGTGAGTGGGTACCGATAGTGAGGGAGGTCCGCATATGAACATGCGACCACCTGAGTCCGAGGCGCTGCTCACGCCTGCCGAAGTTGCGGCCATGTTCCGTGTAGACCCGAAGACGGTCACGCGGTGGGCCAAGGCCGGCAAGCTGAGCTCGATCAGGACTCTCGGAGGACATCGCCGTTATCGCGAGTCCGAAGTGCGCGACCTGCTGACTGGGATGGTTCCCGAGCAGCGTCGTGGGGACGAGAGCTAAGACCTCGCTCTTTCCCGGGGGGACGTTCAGGCTTGGTGAGGTGCCGGGGGGCGACCGAATCCGGTTCAGACGTTCGAGGACCTAGCACCTTCTGGTGCTAGGTCCTCATTCTTTTCCGCGGTACGTCGATCGCGGAAACGCCTTGCAGCACGTCGATCTCGGCGTTTCAGCGGAGCCCGCGAACGTAGCCGGCCACCCGTCGGGCGTCACGCACGCGCGCCTCCCAGGTGATGCCCATCGCGACCAGCAGCGCGCCGGCCGCACCGATCAGCGCCCACCGAGGGACCGCGTCGGCGATCGGGGTGGCGAGCCGGATCGCCAGCAGCGCGCCGACGACAGCACCGTGCACGAGCGGGGCGCTCCAGCGGAGCCGGACCCCACCGACGACGAGCACGAGACAGGCCAGGCCGAGCAGCACCGACCGCGGTGCGATCGGGTCCGCGAACACCCACAACAGGCTGGGCACCAGGGCGAGGGCCAGGCCGGGCGAGAGGGCGGCGATCGTGCTCGCGTCGGGGTTGTGTCGCAGGTGGTACACCCCCACGACGAGCAGCGCGACGGCCGCGGGCAGGGTGTACGCCTCGGGGGTCTCCACCCCGACGTCGGCCAGCCGCACCCAGCTCGCCGCGACCAGCAGGAAGCCACCCAGCCAGCCGACCATCCGCCGGTCCGGCCGGAGCAGGGCCATCGCGGAGACGGCGGCACCGACGAGGGTCAGGTACACAGCCGTCCAGGTCGCCTCCGAGGTGCCGATCGCGAGGTCGACGCCTGCCGTCGACACGACCGCGGCCGCCGCCAGCGCGCCGAGCTCGACCCCGAGCCGGGCGTAGGTCGTGGGGCCACTGGTCCGGAGCCGCTCGTCGACGTACGGGCCGGCGAGCGTCAGCACTGCCAGCGCCAGGAGGCCTGCCACCGCGACCCACTCCACCGGGTACTCCGCGATCGCGCCGACTGTCCAGACCAGCCCGGCGAGCGCGACGGGGACGACCACGCCGGCGGCGACGCCGACCTCGAGACGGCGGGCCCGCAGGTGCACCGCGACCGACGCGGCCAGCACCACCGCGACGGCGGCGAGCGTGAGCCAGCGGGCGTGCAGCGAGAGCTGGAGCGCCGGGGCGAGGAACACCGCCGTGAGGGCGAGGGGCAGGGCATGCTGCCTGCGCAGCCAACGGACGGTGAAGGCACCGCTCGCCAGCAGCATCGTCGCCAGGACCAGCCAGACCGGCAACGGGTACAGCGCCAGGGTCAGGGCCGTCGTGCCGGCGACGACCGCGACCAGCACGTCGAGGTCGGCCAGCGGTGCGACGAGGCGGTCGGCCCAGGTGAAGCACCGGGCGGCGGCCACGAGGGCGGCGGCCGCGACGACGACCAGGACCGGGAGCAGCCACGCGTCCATCGCCCACTCGGGCACGGCGCGTGCGGGGAAGAGGTCACCCGCCCCTGCGGCCCACAGGTCGTCGCCCTCGGCCAGGACCCGTCGGACGGCCTGGGCTGCCAGCGACAGCGCCGCCAGCACGGCCCAGAGCAGGCCGATCGAACCGGGCACGGCGAGGGCGCGCCGCCACGGCTGCGGCACGACGAGGGCCAGCGCCGCAAGGGCGGCGAGGAGTGCGGCGACCGCCAGGGTCCGCTGCGTGAGCGGCTCGTCGGCCACGGGCGCGTAGACGGCGACGGCCAGCAACAGCACGGCGACCCCGACGGCGCCGATGTGTACGGCGGAGGGCAGGCCGCGGACGAGGACGAGCCCGGCGGCGAGGAGAGCGGTCGCGAGGAGCGGCCAGACCTCGAGGTCGAGCCAGAGCTCCGGCAGCGACGGGTGTGCGAGGGCCCGGTCGACCGCGGAGATCGCGAGCACCATCCACGCGCCGAGGGCGACCATGCTGGCGCCCACGCTGAGGACGTTCAGCCGGACGCTGTTGGCGGCGAAGGCCACGGCGGCTGCGGCGAGGACGGCAAGGGTCATCCCGGCCTCCCACGAGAACCAGTCCGCGGTGACGCCGCCGGCCATGGCGGTCAGGACTCCGAGGGTCGCGATCACCTCGGCCCCGACCAACGCCGACGCCGGCGTGCGTCGTACCGCTGCGGCGGCACCGGCGGCGACAGCCGCGACCACGGTGCCGAGAACGACGAGGAACACCGGCGTCGTGATGTCGCCGAGCCAGCCGGCGTCGCGGGCGCCGAACAGGTCGAAGGTCAGCAGCCCCAGCGCCACGACGCCGAGCGACTCGGCCGCGGCACGCAGGTCGCGGCGGGCGGCCCACGCGGTGAGGCCCCCGGCGAGCACGGTGAAGCCGACGAGGGTTGCGGTGCGTCCCGCCACGCTCATGGCAGACCAGGTCACGGCCAGGAACACCAGCGCGGCGATGAGCAGGCACAGGGCGCCGAGGCCGAGGAGGATCTTCGGGACGGAGGCGCCGGCCAGGCCGTGGTGCGGACGAGGTGGGGCGGGCGGCAGACCGGGCGGCGGGGGCTGCTCGGGGCGGGTGAGCGTGGCGACGCCGCCTGCTTCGGTCTGGGCAGCGCCCCCTGCCTCGGGTGTGGCGGGGGCTGGAACTGCCGGGGCGGCCGCGGCAGCCTCGGTCGCGGTGCGCAGGAAGATGAGCAGGTCGTCGGCGTGGCTCAACGTCGCGAACAGCTGCGGCGGCCAGCGCGCCCTCGAGCGAGAGGCCGCAGCTCGGGCACCGGGTCGCGCCGAAGGGCATCGGGCTCAGGCAGTCCGGACACCGCTCGGGGTCGGCGTATCTCGTCATGTCTCAATTGACCCACCTCGACCGCCCTCGAGGGCAGGGTCCATCGGCTCAAAACGGGTTGAGTACCCGCACCTAGAACGACGCGTGCTCCAGCCACTGGTCGGAGACGTCCCGCCCGGCAGCCACCCGAGGGGCGAGGCGCACGAGGTCAGGCACCTGGCGGGCACGCCGCCACGGATCGGTAGAATCGGTCGCGGCGAGCCTGGCCGGCCGCCCCCGCATCCAGGAGCGAGAGCTGTGATCACCGGAACGACCCGGGCTACGCCCGTGCTGCTCTGGTCGCGCGCTGCCCTCCTCGCCGTCGTCGTCCTGGCCGTCTCGGTGATCGGTCACGTCAGCGCCGACGGCCTCCTCCCCGGACCTCTCGCCCTGCTCACCCTGCTCGTGGCGACCACCGCCGTGTCCGCCCGGTTCCTCACGCGGCAGGCCTCCACGCCCCGGCTGGTGGCTCTGCTCGTCGGCGGGCAGATCGTGATCCACGGCGTGCTGACCCTGCTGGCGGGCCATGCCTCCGCGGTCCGTGCCCGGTGCGGGGTCGGCGAGCGCGACGGGCGCGGGCGCCGCTGCGCTCGGTAGCCGGCGGCCCGGCTCCGGCTTCGTGTTCGACGGGCGGCAGGCGGAGCGCACCGGGTCGTACTTCGACCAGGTCGCCGCCATGCAGCCGGCCGTCGTCCCCACTGCCCCCTCCGGCTCCGCCGCCGACCACGGTTCGGCGCTCTCGCACCTCGTCGAGCATCTCGGCACCCAGAGCCTCGCGATGATGCTCGCCCACCTCGCGGTCGTGGCGCTGCTCGGCGTCTGGCTCGCCGTGGGGGAGCGCGCGCTGTGGACCGTGCTCACGCTCACCACGACCCGCCTGCTCGACCTCGTCGGATCGCTCGGCTCGCTGCTCACCGGTCGATGGGCGGCCGTGCTGCTCGAGCGCGTCCGCCGGGCGCCGTCCCTCGCGACGACCGGGCGGTGCGTCGTACCCCTGCCTCAGCTGCTCCACCACGTGGTCGCGCACCGCGGCCCGCCTGCCCTCCTCGCAGCCTGACCCACCCCTCCCGGGGTCCCCGCCGACCCGCGCGGTGCCCCACGGTCCCGCCGACCCGTCACTCTTGCCGCGGTTTTCGCGGCGTGTCGCAGCGCGACTGACGGCTCGGCGCTCCGACTTCCCATACCTGCTCGAGGAGAGCCCTGCATGTCTTTCACCACCCTGTCCACCCGTTCCCGCGCCGTCCGCGTGGCCGGCCTCGGAGCCGCGCTGCTGGTCGGCCTCACCGCCTGCGGAACGTCGAACGCCGCCGACACCGCCGAGCTCGCATCGGCCGAGCCGACCGTCGAGGTGTCCGACGCCTGGGTCCGCGCCACCGCCGGCACCGACGACCCGTCCATGACCGGGGCCTTCATGGCCATCGACAACGCCGGCGCCGAGGACGTCACCCTGACCGGCGCCGCGTCCCCCGTGGCCGGCAAGGTCGAGATCCACGAGATGGCGATGGTCGACGGATCCATGGTCATGCGGAGGATCGAAGGCGGGCTGACCATCGAGGCCGGCTTCGGCCAGGTCCTCATGCCCGGCGGCAACCACGTGATGCTGATGGGCCTCACCGAGGAGCTCGCGCCCGGCGACGAGGTGGATCTGACGCTCGAGTTCTCCGACGGCAGCAGCGAGGAGCTGACCGTGCCGGTGAAGGAGTTCACCGAGGAGGAGGGCCACTACCACGAGTCCGACGCGCCGCACTCGCACCCGAGCGGCTCGCCGATGGGCTCGCCCGCGATGGGCTCCATGGAGTCGATGCAGCCGTCGATGAGCCCGAGCGGCTCGTCGAAGCCGTGACCGAGCACCCTGCCTCGCGGCGGCAGTTCCTGGGTCTCCTGGGAGCTGCCGCCGCGGGCGCGGCCGCCTCGGCCCCGATCACCGCGCTGGCGACGGCCGGCGAGCCGGGGTCCCCGGACGGCGGCCCTGCGACGCCGATGGCAACGCTCAGCCCGTACGGCGCACACCAGCGCGGGATCACCACCCCCACCCAACGGTTCGTCGACCTCGTCGCGCTCGACCTCCTTCCGGGGACGGACGCGGAGGCGCTCGGCCGGCTGATGCGGCTCTGGACCGGCGACATCACGGCGCTGATGGCCGGCCGCGCCGCACCGGGCGACACCGCGCCGGAGCTCTCCGCGCCGAACGCGGACCTGACGGTCACGGTCGGCTGGGGGCCCGGGGTGTTCGCGCTCCGGGGACTGGCCGGGGCCCGGCCCCCGGGCCTGCACGAGATCCCGCCGATGAGGCACGACCGGCTCGAGGAACGTTGGTCCGGCGGCGACCTGCTGCTGGTGGTCGGCGCGCACGACGGGACCTCGGTGGCGCATGCGGTACGCCGGATGGTGGCCGACGCTGCTCCCTTCGCCCGGATGCGCTGGCGGCAGAGCGGCTTCTGGAACGGGTTCGGCAAGGACGGCTCACCGGCCACCGGGCGAAACCTGTTCGGCCAGGTCGACGGGAGCGCGAACCCGGCTCCGGGGACCGACCTCTTCGACGAGGCGGTGTGGGCCTCCGAGCCGGGCTGGTTCGCGGGCGGCACCACGCTGGTGCTGCGGCGGATCGCGATGGACCTCGACCTGTGGGACACCGTCACCCGCGCCGAGCAGGAGGCCTCGATCGGCCGCCGGCTCTCCGACGGTGCGCCCCTCACCGGCGGGGCCGAGGAGGACGACCTCGACCTCACCGCGACCAGGGACGGCCGTCCGGTCATCGCGATGCGGGCCCATGCCAGGCTCGCGCATCCCCAGATGAACAACGGCTTCCGGATCTTCCGCAAGGGCCTGAACTACACCCACGACGACGGCTCGGGCGGGACCGAGAGCGGGCTGCTGTTCCTGAGCTACCAGGCCGACATCGCCCGGCAGTTCACCCCGATGCAGCAGCGGCTCGACCTGGCCGACCTGCTGAACGAGTGGACCACCGCGACGGGGTCGGCGGTGTTCGCGATCCTGCCGGGTTTCGGCGAGGGCGGCTGGCTCGGGGACACCCTCCTTTCCTGAGTGGTCCGGAACCCGCCGAGCCTCCCGACGTCTGGGCTGGTTTGTAGCAAGTTGGCTGTCATCAAGCCCGTGAGACAGCCAACTTGCTTCAAACCGAGCTCTTGCCCCGGTCTCCCCACGGGGAGGAATCACGGGCGGTCGGCTCGGTCGGGCACGCCGACCTCCCGGAGGGTGCGAAGCGCAGCGACCAGTGCGTCGTACCTCTCCTGCAGTGCGACGTGCTCGCGCTGCAGCCGCACGTGCCGCTCCTCGAGCTCCCGGCTCTCGGCCAGCGCCAGCTCCAACGTGTGCAGCGCGTCCGTCGGCGCGACGGCTGCGGTCCCCTCCAGCTGCCGCCGACCCGTCACTTCCGCTGCGACACGCCGCGGATCATGCCGCAAAAGTGACGGGTCGGCGGGCTCGGGAGGCAGCGGGTCGGCGGCGACGAGCTCCTCGAGCTCGGACTCGATCGGGTCGAGCGGCTCGCGGGTGTGGGAGATCCGCGGGAGCAGCCGGTCCAGCCAGCGCGGCATGTACCACGCGAGGCGCCCGGCGACCGCCATGGTGGCGGGCACGAGCACGAGGCGTACGACGGTCGCGTCGATGGCGATGGCCACGGCCAGGCCGAACCCGAACAGGTTGACCACCCGCTCGTCGTTGAGCAGGAAGCTCGAGAACACCACGACCATCACCGCGGCGGCGGCCGTGATCACGCGCGCGGTGGCCGCGATCCCGTCCGCGACGGCCGGACCCGGTCGACCGGTGCGGTCGTACTCCTCGCGGACCCGGCTGAGCAGGAACACCTCGTAGTCCATCGACAGCCCGAACAGCACGGCGAAGAGCATCATCGGCGCGAACGACTCGATCGGCCCGGGCTGGGCGCCGACGAGGTCGGCCAGCCAGCCCCACTGGAAGACCGCGACCACCGCGCCGTAGGCCGCGCCGACCGAGAGCAGGTTCATGATCGCGGCCTTGACCGGCACGAAGACCGAGCGGAACTCCACCATCAGCAGCAGGAAGCTCAGGGCGACGACGAAGCCCATGAACCACGCCATCCGCTCCTCGAGCTTGTCGGCGAGGTCGATCGACGTGGCGGTGGCGCCGCCGACGTGCACCTCGCCGTCGGCGTCCGGGGCGATGGTCGCGCGGATCTCCTCGACGACCGCCTCCGTCTCCGGCTCGTCGGGCGACGTGGTGGGGACGACGGTCAGCAGCGCCATGTCACCGGCGTCGTTGAAGCGCGGCGGGCCGACCTGCTCGACGCCCTCGACGTCGAGGAGGTCCTCGCGCAGCGCGGTCGCGCCGGTCGCCGCGTCCGCCCGCCCGTCGTACTCCGCGGTCACCAGCAGCGGACCGGTCCACCCGGCACCGAACTCCTCGGCGACCAGGTCGTAGGCGGCGCGCTCGGTGCTGCCCTCGGGGGCGGAGCCGTCGTCGGCGGTGCCGAGCTGCAGGTCGAACAGCGGCGCGGCCATCGTGGCGAGCAGGGCGACGGAGGCCAGGAGGTACGGCCACGGCTTGCGCTGCACGTGACGGGTCCACCTGTGCCACCGGCTGACGTGGCCCTCGCCGTGGTCGAGACGGGTACGACGCACGCGGAGCCGGTCGAGCGAACCCCCGAAGACGGCCAGCAGGGCAGGGAGCAGCGTGACCGCCGCGAGCAGGGTGGTGGCGACCGTGACCGCGCTGGCCAGGCCGAGGGTGGCGACGAACGGGATGCCGATCAGGTACAGCGACAGGATCGCCACGATCACCGTCGTGCCGGCGACGAGCACCGACCGGCCCGCGGTCGACAGCGCCAGGGGGATCGACTCGGACGCGGGCCGCCCCTCGGCCAGCCCCTCGCGGTGCCGCGTGACCACGAGCAGTGCGTAGTCGATGCCGACACCCAGGCCGATCATCGCGGCCACCACCGGGCCCGCGGTGCCGATGGAGACGGTGCCGGCAAGGAGGTGGATCAGACCCATGCCCAGCCCGAGCGCCATGACCGCGGTCACCAGCGGCACGAGCATCGCGAACACCGACCCGAAGGCGATCAGCAGCACGACGACCGCGGCGGCGAGCCCGATCACCTCGCTGCCCGAGGGACCGGACTCGCCGGCCAGCGCGGGCCCGCCGAACTCGACCTCGACCCCGAGCTCGTCCAGGTCGTCGAAGGCCCGCTTGCGCCTCGGTGATCTGCGACTCGTCGATGTCCTTGGCGCGGTCGTCGAACCGGACGGTGGCCATCGCGGTCGTACCGTCCTCGGAGACCATCCGCGCCGTCTGGGCGTACGGCGACTCGGCCGCGGCCACGCCGTCCTGGTCGCGCACGGTCGCCAGCGCCGCCTCCACCTCGCGCTCGACGGTCGGCTGGTCGACGCCGTCGTCGGAGTGCACGACGACCTGCATGCCGTCGCCGGACATCTCCGGGAACTCCGCGGCCAGGGTGTCGAAGGCCGCTTGAGAGTCGGTGTCCTCGACGGACAGGTCGTTGCTGAAGGACCCGCCGAGGCTCTGCCCGGCGTACGTCGCGCCGACGACGAGGACCAGCCAGGTCGCGATCACGAACCAGCGGTGGCGGACGGAGAAGGTGGCGAGGGCGTGCAGCATCACTGCTCCCGAGGGGTGGGTCGGTCGGACATGGGACGGCTCCTGGACTGAATGAAGTGAGACAGTAGTGTCTCACATGAGGAGGAGCGTACCCGACCCGGTCAACCGGACAAGGCTGGTTACGCTGGCGCGCATGGGCAGGGACGGAAGCAGGACGACCGCCGAGGTCGAGCGGGCCGACGTGCTCCGCAACCGGGGCGCGATCCTCGACGCCGCCGTGGACGTGCTGGCCGCCGACCCGTCGGCGTCCCTGTCCGAGGTCGCTCGCCGCGCCGGTCTCGGTCGGGCCACGCTCTACCGCCACTTCCCGAGCCGCGAGGCGCTGCGGGACGCCATCCGCCAGGAGGCGCTGACCCGCGCCCAGGCCGCGCTCGCGGGCGCCGGGCTCGACGACGTGCCGGCCCGCGAGGGAGTACGACGGGCAGCGGAGGTGCTCGTCCCGCTCGGCATGCGCTTCCGGGTGCTTCTCGCCGAGGGGGCCGACGTCGACCCCGACTTCGTCGCCGCACGGGACCTGGCGCTCGCACCGCTGATCGGCCTCGTCGCCCGGGCGGCGTCCGAGGCGACTCCCGGCGGGCCGGGCGGTCCGGTGAACCCGGCCTGGACCGGTATGGTCCTCGCCAACCTGCTGGTCACCGCCGCGCGTGCGGCCGACGCGGGGGTGATCGCCCTCGACGAGGCCGCGGACCTGGTCACCCGCACGCTCTTCGACGGGATCGGGTAGCCGGAGCCCGTCCAAGTAAGGCCGGACGGCCCTACCGACCGCGCTCTCGATACGCCCAGATAGAAGGAGGCGTACCCGAGGAGGTGGCTGTCGTGACAGTCATGGAGCACCGGATCACCCGTAGCGTGTTCGAGGCGGTCCTTCGTCCCTGTGAGCCCGCGGCGGTGGTGTACATGGGAACCGCCCCCGCGGTGGTGAACGAGTACCAGCTCGAGTGGGAGAGCCGATGGCGGCCGCTCGCCGAGACGCTGCGCGACCAGGGAGCGGACGACACTCACGATCGCCGCGCTCGAGAAGGCCGTTCGGCCGTCGGCATCGGCGCGTGCCGCGCGGGGGCAGGGGCAGGTCGTCGGGTTCGCGCGGCGTGGACAGGTCCTCGCGGTGCTCACGACGGCCGGCCTGCCGGCCCCGGACGACGCCCGGTTCGGCAGCCCGGCGCACGTGATCCCGCTGCTCCTGTGGCAGCAGCAGCGTCCGCCGTACGTCTTCGCCGCCATGGACCGCACCGGAGCAGACCTCGAGATCTCCATCGGTGAGGCGAACACCACCGTCCACTCGACGGTCGAGGGCCCCGACGACGAGATCGAGAAGAACGCCCCCGGAGGCTGGGAAGGGCTGACCCAGGGGAGGTACCAGCGGCGGGCCGAGGACAGCTGGGCGCACAACGCCGGTGCCGTGGCGGAGGCCGTGGCGTCCGCGCTGCGTCGGGTCGAGGCCGACATCCTGGTGATCGCGGGCGACGACCGGGCCGAGCAGCTCTTCATGGACAAGCTCCCCGAGTCGGTGCGCAAGGGCCTGACCATCAAGCGCATCCCCGGGGGCCGCTCACGCGACGGGTCGCAGCAAAGCCGCTCCCAGGCGATCGAGGCCGCCGTGCTCGACTCCGTCGAGGAGCAGACCGGTGCCCTGTGGCAGCAGTTCCTCGAGGAGCGCCACCCGCACGGGCTCGCCGTGGAGGGCGGGTACGAGACCCTCCTTGCCCTGAACTCCGGAAGGGTGGCGACCCTCTTCGTCGCCGAGGACGCGGCCATGGGCGCCAAGGCCTGGTTCGGCCCGGCACCGACCGAGGTCGTCCCCGTGGGGGAGGGTCTGCCCGTGCCGCCCGAGGCCCGCAAGGGCATGCTCGTCGACGTCGCGATCCGCGCCGCGATCCTCACCGGTGCCGAGGTGCGGGTGATCCCCGCGGCCGCCGGCTACTGGCCGATGGAGGGCGTGGGCGGGATCTGCCGGTTCCGCTGACCGGGGCGAAAAGGGGCGGGTCAGTCAGGTACGGCGGTGCGAGCGGACGTGCCTCGTCTGCAGCACGATCCGCGCCAGCATGCCGAGCGCGATCACGACCGACACGATGAAGACGACGAGCGCGATCCGGTTCTCCCAGCTCGCGCCACCGTCACCGGACCGGGCGAGGAACGCCGAGGCGAGGATCATCGCGGCGAGGATGAGGCCGGCGGCGATCACGTTCGCGAGCTTGTGCAGGCCGCGCAGGAACTCGTCCTCGTCGAAGGCCTTCACCCGCAGCTCGAAGTGACCCTCGCCGATCGCGTCGAAGGCACGGTTCACCCTGCCGGGCAGCGCCTCGACGAACTCCTTCGCCTCGAGCACGGTCGCGAGCATCGCCGCGGGTGACGTCTTCATCGACGTCTTCATCACCTCGGCGGTGTGCCGGCGCAGCGCGTCGCGCGGCTCGAAGGCCGGGTCGAGGGTGGCGGCGACCTGGTCGAGGTTGAGCAACGTCTTGCCGAGCATCACGAGCTCGGGGTCCATCTTCAGGCCCGCCTCGCCGGCCTTCCGGGTCAGCTGCAGCACCATCGCGCCGACGTCGAGGTCGGAGAGCGAGGCGTCGGCGGAGCGGCCGACCACGTCGGTGACCGCGCGCTCGAACAGCACCGGGTCGAAGTCGGGGAGCTCCTCGCCCATCGTCCGGGCGACCCGCGCGACCTCGTCGGGCCGGCTGTCTGCGAGCGCCAGGAACAGCTTGACGAGCCGCTCGCGGTAGGCCGGCGCGAGCCGGGCCACCATGCCGATGTCGAGCAGCGCGATGCGGTGGTCGGAGGTGAGCAGCACGTTCCCGGGGTGCGGGTCGGCGTGGAAGATGCCGTGGACGAGGACCTGCTCGAGGTACGCGGCGAAGAGGTCGTCGGCGAGCGGCGCCCCGTCGAGCTCGAGCTGGCCGAGGGGCCCGAGGTCGGTGATCTTCTTGCCGTCGACGTACTCCATGGTCAGCACGCGGCTGCTGGAGAAGTCGGGGAACGGTTTGGGCACCACGATGCCCGGGTGGTCGGCGAGGATGCCCGCGATCGTGGTGAGGTTGTCGGCCTCGCGCCGGTAGTCGAGCTCGTCGAACAGGGACTTGCGGAACTCCTCGAGCAGGTCGGCAAGGCCGTACCTCCCGAGGTCGGTGTGCGTGTCGGCGAGCTCGGCCAGGTCCGTGAGCACCTCCATGTCCTCGAGCACCTGCTGCCGGATGCCGGGCCGCTGCACCTTCACGACCACCTCGCGGCCGTCCCGAAGGGTCGCGCGGTGCACCTGACCCAGCGACGCCGCCGCGAGCGGCTTGTGCTCGAAGGTCGGGAAGACCCGGGACAGGCGTACGCCGAGCTCCTCGCTGACGATCTCCTCGACCTGCTCGAACGGGAACGGCTCGACGTTGTCCTGGAGCCGGGACAGTGCCTCGATGTACGCCGGTGTCAGCAGGTCGACCCGGGACGAGAGCAGCTGGCCGAGCTTGACGAACGTCGGGCCCATCGCCTCGAGCTCCGCGGCCAGGTCGGCCGCAGCGTCCGGGTCGCCCTCCTCGATCTGCTCGTCGTCGAGGATCCCGTCGATGCCCGCGGTCCGCACGAGGTCGCCACGGCCGTGCCGTACGAGGAGCGTCGCGATCTGGCGGTACCGGTTCGCGTGGCGCGCGCGCATCTTGATCTTCATGGTGCTCCGAGGGTAGCCAACACGGTGCGGGCGAAACGTGTGGACGAACACGCGCGGCGGCCGATCCTGTCGGCGCCGCGTTCTAGCGTCCGTTGTGGGGTCGAACCGAAGAGTCAGGAGACCCTCATGTGCCTGGAGTGCCAAGGCTGGACCAAGCGCGAGGTCTACGCGTTGATGCGTAGCCGGATCCTCGAGCACGGGTTCACGATCACGATGGTGGAGCCGGACGGCCCGGCGAACCCGCCGTTTGCCTACACCGTCGGCCTGAGCCGCGTGGATCACCCGGAGATCATCTGTTTCAACATGTGCCCGGCGTGCGCGGAGCGGGCGCTCACCCCGTTGGCCCGAGCGGTGCTCGACCTCGACGTACGCCTCTCCGAAGGCGCTGAGGTGGACCACTACTTCGGGCCCGAGGCGACCGGCGCGCAGCTTCTCGAGTTTCCGGACTCGTCGACGCACCTGTTCGACGCGAACAACTTCTACCGTCGTGCCGGTGGGCCGCCGGTCCCCGCGCTGCAGCTGTTGTGGCCGGACTACGTCCCGCTGCTCCACGGGCTGCGACGCTGACCGCGGTCGAGCGCGGTGGTGACGTGCTCGGGTCCGGTGACGCGTCGCCCTGACCTCTGCCACGAGGGCACGGCATCGTCGAGCGTGGCACCGGCGTGACCGATCCGGCCGGTCGGTCGTTGTGACAGGCAACCTGATCCTCGAAGGAGCCACGAAATGTCACGTCCCCGCCGTCTGCTCAGCCGGTCGCTCACGGCGGTGCTCACCGCAGCGCTCGCGGTGCCGCCCCTGGTGTCGGCGACCGGCCCGGCCGCGGCAGAGGATGGTGACACCGCCCCCGCGACGGCGAAGATCTACGCCGAGTACGTCGCGATGGGGGACTCGTTCAGCGCCGGGCCGCTCATCCCGCAGCAGCGGCCCGACCTGCTCGGTTGCCTGAAGTCGACGAACAACTATCCGTCGTTCCTCGCCACCTACATCACCACGATCCGGTCCTTCACCGACGTGACCTGCTCGGGCGCCGAGACCACCGACATGCGCGAGCGGCAGAGCACGATCGTCCCCGGCCCGTCGCCGGCACCGCAGCTCGACGCCCTCACCCCGGGCACCGACCTCGTCACGCTCGGCATCGGCGGCAACGACTACGGGCTGTTCGGCTCGATGATCAGCAAGTGCGAGGAGGTCGCTTCCGAGGACCCCGACGGCGCTCCGTGCAAGGAGCACTACACGGTCGACGGCGTGGACACGAAGAAGCGCGACGCCCGGCGCATCCAGCCCCGCGTCGGCCGAGTGGTCCGAGAGATCCTCGAGCGCTCGCCGAAGGCGGACGTCTTCGTGGTCGGCTACCCGCGTCTGCTTCCCGAAGAGGGCACGTGTGCCGAGGTCCCGTTCGCGGCCGGTGACTACGTGTGGGGCAACCAGATCGAGCGGATCCTGAACCGCAGCATCCGCCGGGCCGCCGAGAACAACGGCGCCACCTACGTCAACCTCTACCCCGCCTCGCTCGGCCACGACGCCTGCGCGGGCGACAAGGCCTGGATCAACGGCAGCGAGATCAAGCCGACCGAGGCGGCCAACTTCCACCCGTACCTCAAGGGCATGCGCGGCGTCTCCCGCGCGGCCTACCGGCAGATCAGCGGCGGCGCCGCGCCGAGGGTGGAGTACGCCTCGAGGTTCGCCGACCCGGTCGTCCCGCCGCTCGACGAGGAACAGCTGACCCACCTCGCCGGCTACCTCGAGGAGTACCTCGTCCCGTAGCCGGTCGGCTCGACGCCGCCGCGCCGGCTCGCGGTCGCCGTGACGGCGCATCTGCGCGGTTCGAGCGAGGTCGAGGGCGTCTGCTCGCTCGGACGACGCAGTTGCGCGGTTCGAGCGAGGTCGACGGCGGGGTCTGCTCGCCCGGACGGCGCAGTTGAGCGGTTCGGGCGAGGCGCGGCGATCGCTCGCCGGACGGCGCAGTTGAGCGGTCGCGGCGTCGGCGGGTCGCGGGTCGCGGGGCGGCGGCCGGGCGGGAGGTCAGCGGGTCGGACGTCGTACGACGCCCAGCGAGTCGACCGAGACCGGCCGGCCGGCGCTGATCACGGTCGCGGTGACCGCACCCGCACGTCCCGGGGCCGGCAGCACGAACTCCTTGAGCCCCCGCTTGGCCCGGTCGAGGTTCGAGCCGGGCCAGTGTCCTGCCGCCGACGGCGACGCGGAGCCGACCCAGGTCGGGGCCGGTGGCGGCGACGACGCGGACGAGCGCGACACCGCCGGCACTCGGCACGGACAGCGACGCCCCGCGGACCCGGGTCGTGGTCGCGGTGCCGCCGAACCAGCCGGTGCGGTTGACCGTGCGCCAGTCCGAGCCGGCGGCATCGGGCTCGGTCGACGAACCGGAAGCGACGAGGCCGGCGGCGTCGAGCGCGCGGGAGCGGCAGAGCAGCCCGGTCCACGGGGTCTTGCGCCCCGCCACGTCGCGGGCCCGGACCTCCAGGCAGACCGTCGCGCCGCCGGCGGGCAGCGCGGTGCGGCGGAGCGGGCGAGCCCGATCCTGCAGGCGAGCGGGGTAGGACCAGGCCGAGAACGGCGAGTCCAGTGCGGCCGTCCGCTTGCGCAGGTCCACGTCGGCCACGCCCGAGGCCGAGTCGCTGACCCGCCAGGGCGTGCGGGTGCGCGCGCCATCGACCACGCCGAACCGCGCGAAGTCGGTGCGCACGCGGGGGCGGTGGAGGTCGACGGACACGTTCCCGAAGCGGCTGCCCACGTTGCCCGCGCGGTCGGTCACGTGGATGGTCCAGCTGTGCTCGCCCTCGCCGACGAGACGGAAGGTCGCCGACCCGTCGCAGCCCCGGGCCTGGTGGGTGCACCAGTGCGACAGCGCGCGCGCCGGGTCGGTCGGGTCGGTCGCCGTGTAGCGGACGGTCGGCCGGTCGGTGCGGATCCAGCCCGTGGGGGCCTCGACGTTCCGCAGGCGCGGAGAGGTGGTGTCCCCGGTCTGCCGCGGCGAGGTCCGGCCGTCCTCGGTCGCGGCGGGAAGCTCGACGACGCACGCCGCCCCCGCGCAGCCCTCGAGCTCCTCGGAGTAGGTCCGCATCGTGCGCAGCGCCGGAGAGGGGGTGGCGTGGCGGCTGTCGAGCTGGAACGGGTCCTCGCCGAGGTCGTAGAACTCCTCCTCGGCCCCGGCCGTCATCTGCCAGGCGATGTAGGAGTAGCCCGACGACCGCGACCCGCGGTAGTACCAGGCCGGATCGACCACGTTGTACTTCCCTTGCACGTTCGGTGCCGGGCCCGCCTCGATCGGCATCACCCGGCGGGCGAGCACGTCGGGGTCACGGGCAGGACCCAGCAGCGAGACCCCGTCCTGGAGCTTGGTCGCGGTCGCGCCGGCCACCTCCAGCGCGGTCGGTGGGATGTCGACCAGGCCGACCGGCTGGTGACGTCGTACGGCGGAGGGAAGCCCGGGCCCGCGCATCAGCAGCGGCACGCGGAGCGACTCCTCGTAGGGGAGGATCTTCTTCTCCGCGCGGTGCTCACCGAGCAGCCAGCCGTTGTCGGAGGCGAAGATGACCAGCGTCTCGTCGAGGACGCCCTGCTCCTCGAGCGCCGCGATCGTCCCGGCCACCGACTCGTCGAGGGACTGCAGCGCCTGGAGCCGGCCCTGGTGCACCTCGGCGATCCGCTCGAGGTCGAGCTCCTTCCGGTCACGCATGTAGGTGCCCTTGTCGCTCATGTCGGCCTCGTTGACCGCGGGGCTCTTGGGCAGGGGCATGCCGGTGAACATCCGCTCGTGCCGCTCCGCGGCCGGTGTCGGCAGGCCCGGTCCGGCCGAGCAGTAGTCGTCGCCGACCGGGGTCACGCCCACGTGCGGAGCGAGATGGGACGTCCAGAGGAAGAACGGCTCTCCCGACCCGGCGTACTCCCCGATGAAGTCCTCGCTGATCTTGGAGTAGAGGTCGGTCTGGTACTTGCCGCGATGGCGGCGGATGACGCCGTTCTGGTTGAGCGTCGCGCAGTAGTACCGGAACACCCTGCCGACCGAGGCGTTCCACTCGTCCCAGCCCGGGGGCACGTAGCGCATGCCGGTGGAGCGCTGCTCGGGGTTGTCGGTGCCGTAGTAGTTGAGGTACTTGCCGACGAAGCCGGTGCTGTAGCCGGCGCGCTTCAGCCAGACCGGCAGGGTCTCGAGCTCGGCGCCGGACTCGTAGAACTTCTTGTGGCCGCCGTAGGGCCACTCGTTGCCCAGGATCTGGTTGTTGTGGGAGTACTGCCCGGTCAGCAGCGTCGCCCGCGCTGGGCAGCACAGCGGGTAGTTCGACAGCGCGTCGGTGAAGGTCACCCCTGCCTTGGCCAGCAGCTTCTTCGTGCGCGGCATGACCTCGAGGTCGTCGGCACGCATGTCGTCCGCGGTGATCAGCACGATGTTCGGCCTGGTGGCGGGCGCGGCCGCGCGAGCAGTCGGTACGGCGGACGTCCCGGCCGTCGACGGCACGCCGACCGCGGTCGCCACCGGGTCACCCGGAGCGAACCCCAGGGTCAGCCCAGCGACGGCCAGGAACGTGGTGAGCAGGCCGAGGCGGCGTGCACGCATAGGAGATCTCCCCGAGGAGGTAGGTCACCCGGCAAACGGTGGTCCGAGCAAGGTAAAGCCACCGAAACGCTACGCCACGCGCGCCGGGGATGGGCGCGTTCGGCCCATTTGTGAGCAGCACCCGGGAGTGTCCCAGCCCACATCCCTGCGACACGCGCTATGTCCCGAAGGACCGATGTCGGTGGTCCGGGGGACCAATGCCCCATCCGGGACGGACCGCGTCCGGGAAGGCTGGGGACCGGGCCCGACGAGGGGCTCGAACCCGAAGGAGAAGTGCAATGCTGGCAACCCAGGCCGAACCGGTCACCCTGCGCTCCGCCGTGCTCCGCGCGGTCGAGGAGGGGGCGTGGGCTCCCGCAGACGCGGTGGCATCGGTCGCCACCGACTACTCGGCCGACCGTGCCGCAGTGCTCGCGGTGCTGTGGGACCTCGTCGACGAGGGATGTCTCCGCTACGACGGCACCTCGGTGTTCGCGGGGTTCCGCCCCTGCATCTAGGACAGAGGGAGCCGGCCCACGGCCTTCAGCCCGTCGAAGTTCTCGCTCGCCCACTCGGTGAGCGCGCGAGCGCCCGAGGTGGAGTAGCCGCTCGGCGCGCCCAGGCTCGCCACCGCGATCTGTCGTCCCTCGATCTCGGTCACCACGACGAGGGTGTTCTGGGCCGGGGTCGTCCAGCCGCTCTTGCCGAGCGAGCCGGCGTACTCGTTCACGTAGTCGGTGCTGCGCCAGACGCGGTGCCGGTGGCGCCCGTTCGCCGTGGCGATCACCGCCGACCGCATCCCGAGGATCCCGCGGACGGTCTCGTCGGCGAGCGCTGCCCGCAGCAGCAGCACGAGGTCGCGTGCGGACGAGTGCGAGCCTTCCGCGGTGAGCCCTGACGCGTTGCGGGCGACCGTGTCCGAGGCGCCGAGCTCGCGGGCGACGTCGTTCATCGCGTCGTAGAAGGCCCACCGCCCGGCCGGGTGCGCGCCGGCCACGGCCTCCGCGGCGTCGTTCCCCGACGGCAGCAGCATCGCCTTGAGCAGGGTGTCGCGCGTGTAGACCCGGCCGCGCTGGATGCCGGAGCAGGAGCAGACCTGCGAGGTGTCGTACCTCGAGACCCGGTACCTCGTGCCCCGGTCGATCGTGCGCGTCGCCGTCACGGCCGTGAGCAGCTTCATCGTGGACGCCTGGGGCAGCTGCGTCCGGGCCCGGTGCTTCCCGAGGAGCCGGCCGGTGGCAAGGTCCACGACCGCCCAGGAACGAGCCCGGACCCGCGGCGGCACGGCGACGACGGTGCGGCGCGGCCGGAACTCGGTGCCGTTCGCGACGTACACCGTGCGCCCGTCACCCTCGACGAACCCCTTGCGGCGCAGCAGCTCCACCTTCGTCGCCGCGACCATCTCGATCGACGTACCCCGGGACGAGGCGGCAGGGCCCGGCTCGACCGGCGCCTGGCCGAGCACCAGCGAGCCGACGGCGGCGACGGTGACGAGCGAGGCCGCCCAGCGCAGCCGAGTGCGGGTGGGAGAGGTGCGACGGACGGGGGCCGTGGGACGAGCGGGACACATGGTCACCGATCATGAGCGTTTCGTCCCGGTTCCGCAGGAGAAGTAAAGAACTCAGCCCATGATCTCTCGCGCCCGCAGCCGGACGATGTCGCGGACGACGTCGTCGGGGAGCGGGTTGTCGACGGTGAACCGGATGGTGCCCTTGGACAGCTCGAAGCCGTCGAGACGCTCGCGAACCGCGTCGACCACCTCGGGGCTGAACGGGAACACGCTCAGGTGCTGCTTGGCGGCGAGGAACCCGAGCAGCGGCTTGCCGCGGTGCCTCAGCGCGGCCATCCCGTAGCTCTTGCCCTGATCGGCGTCGGGCACGACCTCGAGGGCGACGTCTCGGACCCGCTCGAAGGCGCGGTGCTCGGGCTCGTCGAGGGTTGCGAGGTAGTCATCCACCGCCGGCACGCTTGCGACGATACTCGCAGCCGGGGTTCTCAGGAGACGAAGCGATAGCCCATGCCGGGCTCGGTGATCAGGTGCCGGGGGCGGGACGGGTCCGCCTCGAGCTTCCGTCGCAGGTTGGCCATGTAGACGCGGAGGTAGTTGGTCTCCTTCTGGTACGCCGGTCCCCACACCTCGTGGAGCAGCTGGCGCTGGGGCACGAGCTTGCCGGGCCGGGTCACGAGCGCGGTGAGGAGTCCCCACTCGGTGGGGGTCAGCCGGACCTCCTCCTCGTCGCGCCACACCTTGCGCGCTCCGAGGTCGATGCGGAGGCGCTCGGTCTCCACGGCGGCGGTGTCGGCCGGAGCCGCCCGCCGTACCGCTGCGCGCAACCGGGCGAGCAGCTCCTCGATCCCGAACGGCTTCGTGACGTAGTCGTCCGCGCCCACGTCGAGTGCCTGCACCTTGTCGTCGGAGCCGTGCCTGGCAGACAGCACGATCACCGGGACCGCGCTCCAGCCGCGCAGCTCACGCAGCACCTCGACGCCCGAGAGGTCGGGCAGCCCGAGGTCGAGGATCACCACGTCCGGGCTGTCGCGGCGCACGGCCTGCAAGGCGTCCTCGCCCGTCTCCGCGGTGAGCACGTCGTAGCCGCGCGCCTTGAGGTTCAGCGAGAGCGTCTTGAGCAGCGCCACCTCGTCGTCGACGAGCAGGATGGACGTCATCGCAGCGCCGCCGGCGTCGTGTCGAGCGGCTTCCCGGTCGGTACGGCGGGCAGGTCGACCACCATGGTGAGCCCACCGCCGGGGGTGTCCTCGGCGACGAGCAGGCCGCCGAGCGCCGCGGTGAGCCCGCGGGCGACGGCGAGCCCGAGCCCGAGCCCCTCGCGGCCACCGGCGTCGCCGAGCCGTTGGAACGCCGCGAACATCTGCTCCTTCTGGGCATCGGGGACCCCGCGGCCGCGGTCCACGACGTGCAGCTGCACCCGGTCGCCGACGTGGGAGGTCGCGACGGTGACGGGCGAGTCCGCCGGGGAGTGGCGCACCGCGTTGTCGACCAGGTTCGCGACCACCCGGTCCAGGAGTCCGGCATCGACGAGGACCGGCGGCAGGTCGGGTTCGAAGCGCAGCTCGACCCGGTCACCCTGCGGCATCTGGGCGACGGTGCGTGAGACGACGTCGTCGAGGCCCACCTCGTGGACCACCGGGCGAACCGCGTCGCTCTGCAACCGGCTCAGGTCCAGCAGGTTCGCCACGATGGTGTGCAGCCGGTCGGCGGAGTCCTCGATCGTGGCGAGCAGCTCGGCCTGGTCCTCGACGCTCCAGCTCACCTCTGGGCTGCGCAGGCTGGAGACCGCTGCCTTGATGCCCGCCAGCGGGGTGCGCAGGTCGTGGGAGACCGCGGCCAGCAGGGCCGTCCGCACCCGGTTCCCCTCCTCCAGCCGACGCGCCTCCTCGGCCCTGGACGTCAGCTCCTGCCGCTCGAGGGCGACGGCGAGGTGCGTGGCGAACGCGGCGAGCACCCGCCGGTCCTGCACCGAGAGCTGCGGCCCGCGCAGTGCGAGCAGGAGGGTGGAGGAGACCTCGGCGCTGGCATCGGCGTCCCCGGCCGTCGCGGGCGGTGCCTCGCCCACGGAGGCCACGACCCCGCTGCCGTCCCGGCGCAGGAGTGCCGCCGCCTGGACGGCGAACGTGTCGCGCACCAGGCCCAGCAGCGTCTCCACGTCCTGGTCGGACCTCAGCAGAGTCCGGTTGAGCATGGTCAGCGTGTCCGCCTCCCGACGGGCCAGGTCGGCCTGCAGGCTGCGTCGGGCGGCCTTGTCGACCACCGAGGCGACCGCCACCGCGACGAGCAGGAACAGCGCGAGCGCGACGACGTTCACCGTGTCGGCGATGTCGAGGGTGCGCTCGGGCGGGGTGAAGAACCAGTTGAGGAGCAGGCTCCCGAGGACGGCCGCGGTGACCGCCGGCCACAGCCCGCCCACGAGCGCGCAGACGACGGTGAGCGCCAGGAAGCCCATCGCCTCCATGGCCAGGGTCGAGAGGTCGGGGGAGGGGACCATCGCGGCCGAGAGCAGGGGAGGGCCGAGCACCGCCAGCACCCAGCCGGCCGCAACGCGTCGTGATCCGAGCGCTCCTCCCCGGCCGGGCAGGGTGGGCCGGGTCCGAGCGTAGGGATGCGTGACCACGAGCACGTCGATGTCCTCGGCGCCCGTGATGACCCGCTCGTTGACGCCATGGCCAAGGAGCCGACGCCACCTCGAGCGCCGGCTGTCGCCGATCACCACCTGCGTCACGTTGAGGGTGCGGGCCAGGCTGAGCACCGCGTCGGCCACGTCGTCGGCCAGCACGGTGTGGTGCGTGCCGCCGAGCTCCTCGGTGAGGACCCGGAGCCGGGCCAGCTCGTCCGGGCTCGCGGAGGTGCTGCCCCTGCCCGACACGTGCACCGCGTGCAGCTCCCCGCCCGCGCCCCGGGAGGCGATCCGGGCACCCCGGCGGAGCAGCAGCTCGCCCTCCGGTCCACCCGTGAGGGCCACGAGCACTCGCTCGCGGGCCGCCCACGTCGACTCGATGTCGTGGTCACGGCGGTAGCGCTCCAGGCCCTCGTCCACGCGGTCGGCCAGCCACAGCAGGGCGAGCTCCCGCAGCGCGGCGAGGTTGCCTGCGCGGAAGTAGTGGGAGAGTGCCGCGTCGACCCGCTCGGCCGGGTAGATGTTGCCGTGCGCCATCCGTCGCCGGAGCGCCTCGGGGGTCATGTCGACCAGCTCGATCTGGTCCGCCTGTCGTACGACGTGATCCGGCACCGCGTCCTGTTGCGGCACACCGGTGATCGACTCGACGACGTCGGCCATCGACTCGAGGTCCTCGATGTTGAGCGTCGTCACGACGTCGATCCCGGCGGCGAGGAGCTCGTCGATGTCCTGCCAGCGCTTGGCATTGCGGGCACCCGGGGGGTTGGTGTGCGCGAGGTCGTCGACGAGCGCGACGTCCGGGTCACGGTCGAGCACCGCCTCCACGTCCAGCACCGGCGAAGCACCGCCTTCCGCCGGCGGCACGGTCTCGAGCCCCTCGAGGAGCCCTTCGACGGGTCCGCGGCCGTGTGTCTCGACGAGCGCGACGACGACGTCGGTGCCGCGTGCGCGACGCCGGTGCCCCTCGTCGAGCATCGCGTGGGTCTTGCCCACACCGGGCGCGGCGCCGAGGTAGATGCGCAGCCGCCCGCGCGCAGCTCCCGTCGTCATGCGCCCATTCTTGCGCGGAGGGTGCCCTGGACCGGGGTGGTCGGCTCCACGAGGTGGTTCTTAACGCAGCCTTGACGCCGGAGTCCTTCCGCCGGCCGTCCGCGCGACCGACGATGAAAGTGTCATGGAAACTGGTGCTTTGGTCCTCGGGATCGTGCTGATGCTGACGGGGGTCGTCCTCGTCACCGTCGCCGTCTTCCGGGCTCTCGGGCACGCCTGGACACTCGGCCTCTACGAGATGTGGGTCCTCCCCGCTGCGGGGATCGGGCTGATCCTGCTCGGCAGGTGGCTGGTCGCGTGAGCATCTCGTTCCGGCCGGCCCTGTCCCGTGCGCGTCTTCCCGCGTTCCGCCACCCGTCCCAGGTCGTGGTGAGCGCGTTCGCCGCGGCGGTGGTGGTCGGCACCCTGCTGCTGATGCTGCCGGTCTCGCGGGCCGGTGAGGGCCACGCGCCGTTCACGACCGCGCTGTTCACCGCCACCAGCGCGGTCTGCGTCACGGGTCTCATCGTGGTCGACACCCCGTCGTACTGGTCCGGCTTCGGCGAGGCCGTCATCCTCGGGCTGATCCAGATCGGCGGCTTCGGGATCATGACCCTGGCCTCCCTGCTCGGCCTGCTGGTCAGCCGCAAGATGGGGCTGCGCACCCGCCTGAACGCCGCCGCCGAGACCAAGAGCCTGGGCATCGGCGACGTCCGGACGGTGCTGGTCGGGGTCCTCAAGGTGACCGTCTTCTTCGAGGCGATCACCGCGGTGCTGCTCACGGCACGGTTCCTCGTCGGGTACGACGAGCCGCTCGGTCGCGCGGTCTACCACGGCGTCTTCCACTCCGTCTCGGCCTTCAACAACGCGGGTTTCGCGCTCTACAGCGACAACCTCATGCCGTTCGTCACCGACCCGTGGATCTGCCTGCCGATCGCCGTCGCGGTGATCTTCGGCGGGCTGGGGTTCCCCGTCCTCTTCGAGCTGCGTCGGCAGCTGCGGAGCCCGCGACAATGGAGCCTGCACACGAAGCTCACGGTGACCGTCTCGGGTGCGCTCCTCGCGCTCGGGACGCTCTTCGTGACGGCGTCGGAGTGGAGCAACCCCGGGACGCTGGGGGCGCTCGACGTGCCGGGGCGCCTGCTGGCCGGCTTCTTCCAGGCAGTCATGCCGCGCACGGCAGGCTTCAACAGCCTCGACTACGGGCAGATGCACGACGGCACCCTGCTCGGCACGGTCATCTTGATGTTCATCGGCGGGGGTTCGGCGAGCACCGCCGGCGGCATCAAGGTGACCACGTTCATCATCCTTCTCTTCGTGATCTACGCCGAGGTCCGGGGCGAGGAGTCGGTGAACGCCTTCGACCGCCGGATCGGCAGCCGCGTGCAGCGGCAGGCCCTCACGGTCGCGTTGTTGGCGGTCGCAGCCGTCGTGGGGGCTACGCTCGCGATCATGGAGCTGAGCGGCTTCGCCCTCTCCGACGTGCTCTTCGAGGTGACCTCGGCCTTCGCGACCGTCGGCCTCTCGACCGGTGTGACCGCCGACCTGCCCGGGTCCGCGCACCTGATCCTGGTCCTCATGATGTTCCTGGGCCGGCTCGGCCCGATCACGCTCGCGTCGGCCATCGCACTGCGCGACCGGCGGCGTCTCTACCAGCTCCCAGAAGGGCGGCCCATCGTTGGCTAGGTCATCCCGGAACGCAGGCTCGGGGGTCGTGGTCGTCGGCCTCGGCCGGTTCGGCAAGTCGCTGGCGCTCGAGCTCATGGAGGAGGGCACCGAGGTCCTCGGCATCGACGAGAACGGCAAGACCGTCCAGTCGCTGGCCGGGCGGCTGACCCATGTCGTCGAGGCGGACTCCACCAACGAGGAGGCGATGCGTCAGCTGTCCGTGCACGAGTTCGACCGGGCGGTCGTGGGAATCGGCTCCGACCTCGAGGCCAGCATCCTCACCGCGTCCATCCTCGTGAACTTCGGGATCCGCGACATCTGGGCGAAGGCGATCAGCTACTCGCACGCCCGGATCCTGAGCCAGCTCGGCGTGCACCACGTCGTACGACCCGAGCACGACATGGGCAAGCGGGTGGCCCACCTGGTCCGGGGCCGCATGCTCGACTACATCGAGTTCGACGACGGCTACGCGATCGTCAAGACCAGCCCGCCCGCGTCCATCTTCGACCTGCCGTTGGGTGAGTCGCGGGTGCGGTCGAAGTACGGGGTCACGATCGTCGGCGTGAAGCGTGCCGGTGAGGACTTCACCCACGCGACGCCGGAGACCGTCGTGCACAAGGGGGACCTGATCATCGTGTCCGGTCCCGAGGACGGCGTGGAGCGGTTCAGTGACCTCGCCTGAGACGGCTCGACACCCGGAGACGGAGGTCGGCCGCGTCGACGTGGCCAAGCGGCTTCTGTTCGGCCGCAAGCTGCGCAGTGCTCAGATGGGGGAGACCCTGCTGCCGAAGCGGATCGCCCTGCCCGTCTTCGCCAGCGACGCACTTTCCAGCGTGGCGTACTCGCCGGACGAGATCTTCCTGACCCTGTCGATCGCCGGCATCACCGCCTACACCTACTCGTGGAAGATCGGGCTCGCGGTCGGCGTTCGTGCTGATCGTGGTGGTCCTGTCCTACCGGCAGAACGTGCAGGCCTACCAGAGCGGCGGTGGGGACTACGAGGTCACCCACACGAACCTCGGTGGCACGGCCGGGCTGACCGTCGCCAGCGCCCTGCTCGTCGACTACGTGCTGACGGTGGCGGTGTCCATCTCCTCTGCGGCGCAGTACGCCGCGACGACCTTCGACGCGCTCCGCGACCATCAGGTGATCGTGGCGGTGACCGCGGTGATCTTCTTGACGGGCATGAACCTGCGGGGTGTTCGCGAGTCGGGCAAGGCCTTCGCGGTCCCCACCTACATCTTCATGATCGCGATCCTCGGCATGTCGGCCTGGGGCTTCGCCCGCGAGTTTCTCGGCGGGGGCCTGCCCGACGCGCCGAGCGCCTCCCTCGGGCTCCTGCCGGAGGAGTCGTTCGTCGACGGCTTCACCGGCGCGGCAGCGGCCTTCCTGCTGCTCCGGGCCTTCGCTTCGGGCTGCGCTGCGCTGACCGGCGTCGAGGCGATCGCCAACGGCGTCCCCGCTTTCCGCAAACCCAAGGGACGCAACGCCGCGACGACGCTGATGCTGCTCGGTGCCGTGGCGACGACCATGGCGCTTTCCATCGTCACGCTGGCCAACCTGATCGGCGTCAAGGTCGCCGAGGATCCGGAGCGGCAGCTCGTGGGTCCGGACGGACAGCTCGTTGGGCCGGAGTACCACCAGGACCCGGTGATCGGTCAGCTCGCGCGCACGATCTTCGAGGACTTCCCGGTCGGCTTCTTCGTGGTCACCGCGGTGACCGGCGTGATCCTGGTGCTGGCGGCCAACACAGCGTTCAACGGCTTCCCGGTGCTCGCGTCGATCCTGGCCAGGGACGGCTATATGCCACGTCAGATGACCACGCGGGGAGACCGACTCGCCTTCAGCAACGGCGTGCTGCTGCTGGCCTTGTTCTCGATCGTGCTGATCGTCGCCTTCAACGCCGAGGTCACGAGGCTGATCCAGCTCTACATCGTCGGCGTGTTCGTGTCGTTCACCGCGAGCCAGACCGGCATGGTGATCCACTGGAGCCGACGGCTGCGCGTCGAGCACGACGCCGCGGTGCGCCGCCGGATGCACACCAGCCGATTCATCAACGGCTTCGGACTCTCGGTGACGGGCATCGTGTTGGTCGTCGTGCTGCTCACGAAGTTCATCCACGGGGCCTGGATCGCGATCCTCGCGATGGCGGTGCTCTTCCTCGTCATGAGGGCGATCCACGCCCACTACGCGCACGTCGCCGACGAGCTCGCCGCCGAGCACGCGGACCAGTTCCTGCCCACCCGGGTGCACGCGATCGTGCTCGTCTCCAAGCTGCACAAGCCGACGCTGCGGGCGCTGGCCTACGCGAAGGCCGCCCGGCCCAACACCCTCGAGGCCGTCGTCATCGACACCGACCACGCAGCGACGGGTCGGCTGCTGGAGGAGTGGGACGCCATGGGCCTCGACATCCCCCTGAAGGTGCTGTACTCGCCGTACCGCCAGATCGTGAAGCCGGTCGTCGACTACACCCAGGCGATCCGTCGGGCGAGCCCGCGCGGCGTCGTCGCGGTGTACATCCCGGAGTACGTCCTGGGTCACTGGTGGGAGCGGCTGCTGCACAACCAGAGCGCCTTCCGGATCAAGAGCCGACTGCTCTTCCAGCCGGGAGTCACGATCACGTCGGTGCCCTACCAGCTGCGGTCGTCCGAAGCCGCGGCGGAGCGTCAGCGGTGGGAGGACGAGGCGCGCTGAGCCCGGCCGCCCTGACCGGGTCAGCGGCGCCGTCTCTCCTGCTGCGGAGCCAACAGCGTGCGGGCGTGGGCGACGACCGCACGTGGGTCATCGGCGAAGAAGCTCAGCTCCACGATCTCCAGGTCGCCCTTCGCAGTGGACACGGTGGTCGGCTCGTGCAGCCGGGCGTGGACGTTGACCTGGCCGGAGACTCCCACCTGCAGGTCGGTGCCGTGCTCCGTCGTGCGCGGCTGCAGCGTCCACACCGAGGAGTCGAGGTCCCGGTGCTGGTGGGTCACCGAGGCGACCGCGTCCCACGGGCAGCGTGACGCTGTGCGAGGCGCCGTACCGCACGCGCAGTGCCGTGGGCCCGAGGAGATGCGGGTAGACGTAGAGGCTGGCCAGCAGACCGACCATCCAGACCAGGCCCCAGACGCCGACCACGAGCAGCGCGATCCGCACCCCGTCCCAGGGGATGAGCAGGTGCACCAGGGGGACCTCGGCGGCGGAGGCGAAGATCCACAGCCACATGACCGGCGTCACGGTCCTCGCGTAGGTGAACGGCTGTTCCTCCGGGCCGCCGAGGTCCGGCCGCCGAAGCACCCACCGGAACAGGCTCCGGTAGAGGCGGAGCTCGAAGACGAC
Organism: uncultured Actinomycetota bacterium; assembly: GCA_963700365.1. GTDB lineage: Bacteria > Actinomycetota > Actinomycetes > Propionibacteriales > Nocardioidaceae > Nocardioides_C. Next base: position 731,505 of record CAVOXG010000001.1, read on the forward strand.
TGCGTGTCGCGCCAGTCCGTAGAGCCGGCGCGGGCTCAGGTCAGGCACGGGACCCCTCCTTCTGGTCGAGCGGGACGAGCGTCCGGAGCCGGTCGAGGACCAGGTCCAGGCCCTGTGTGAAGCAGTCGTACTTCGCCTTCGGCATGCCCTCGAACAGCAGCCGAGCGAACTCCTGCTGGTCGTCCGCCAGGCCCTGCGCGACCTGCGCGCCGTGCTCGGTGAACTGCACGAGCGTCGCCCGGCGGTCGGTGGGATGGGGCTCGCGCGTCACGAAGCCGGTGGACACGAGGGCGTCCACGAGGCCGGTGACGTTGCGAGCGCTGACCCGCAACGCCTCCGCCAGCTCGCGCTGGGTCGACGGCCCGCGCTGCAGCAGCACCCACAGCAGATGGGTGCGCGACTCGGTGAGCCCCCGCTCGGCGAGGTCACGGCTCATGTCCGCGTTGATCAGCACCGCCAGCTCGAGCACCCGGTCGAGGGCGGCGGTGCGGTCGGGCTCCAGCGTCATATGGTGAAGATACTTCACGATGTACGACGTTCACAAAACGTCGTGGGTCAGCGGGTGACCTCGCGGCGCTCGCCGTCGTACCCGTGTCCCGCCTCGCGCTCGCCGGAGCGGCGCAGGTGAGCCGTTCGAGCGAGGGGACCGAGCGGCGCCTCGCCGCGACGCCGCAGCTGCGCCGTCGTGTCGGAGCGCCGCGGGACTGCGGCTCGGTCAGGCCGGCTTGACCGCCCGCACGATCGCGCCGTGCATGCCGTCGGTGACCTCGTGGGTGAACTCGACCGAGGCGTCGGCGAACCCGGCCGCGGCGAGACCCTCGAGGTACTCGCGTCTCGACAACGCGCCGGCGACGCAGCCGACGAAGGTGCCACGCTCGGCACGCTCCGCCTCGCTGACGTGGTCCTCGGCGACGACGTCGGAGATCCCGATCCGGCCACCGGGGGTGAGCACGCGGTACATCTCCGCGAGCACGGCCGGACTTGTCCGTCGAGAGGTTGATGACGCAGTTGGAGATGACCACGTCGACGGACCCGTCCGGCAGCGGGATGTCCTCGATGGTGCCCTTGAGGAACTCGACGTTGGCCACGCCGGCCTCCGCGGCGTTGGCGCCGCGCCAGCTCCAGCATCTCGTCGGTCATGTCGACGCCGTACGCGAAGCCGGTCTCGCCGACCCGCCGGGCGGAGAGGAGTACGTCGATGCCGCCGCCCGAGCCGAGGTCGAGCACCCGCTCGCCCTCCTTCAGCTCCGCGACGGCGGTCGGGTTGCCGCAGCCGAGGCTGGCCGCGACGGCCTGGACCGGGAGCTCGCCCTGGAGGTCGGTGGCATAGAGCGCGGCGCCGAAGGCCTGACCGACCTCCACCGGCTCCCCGCAGCACGAAGCGCCGCTGTCGGTGACGTCGACCAGGTCGAGCTGCCGGCCGGGAAGCACCTCGCTCTCGAGCGCGTCGCTGTTGGTGCCGCCGGCGAGCACTGCCTTGGCCGCCGCGGCGTACCGCTCGCGCACCATCTCGCGGGTCTCCTGCTGTGACATGACGTCTCCATCGATAGATGTTCTTCGATGCTTCCCACTATAGGCAAGCATCGATAGGTGTCAATGCGTGTGGCAGACTCGAGGCATGGCCAACGGCAAGTCGCTCCCCGTCATCGACCTGGTCGCCTGCTGCGCCCCGGTCACCGACGGGGTCGTGGGCGCCGACGAGGCGGAGCGGCTGGCCCGTGCCTTCAAGGCGCTCGGCGACCCCAGCCGCGTCCGGCTGCTCTCGCTGATCGCCGCGAACGACAGCGGGGAGGCGTGCATCTGTGACCTGACCGGCGTCGTGGGGCTCTCCCAGCCCACCGTCTCTCACCACATGAAGCAGCTCGTCGCAGCCGGTCTGGTGACCCGTGAGCAGCGTGGCAAATGGGCCTACTACCGGGTCGAACCACGAGGCGCTGGCCGCGCTCGGCGAGGCGTTGGGACCGAAGTAGCGGGCTGCCCCTGCCGCCTCGTCCGTTCGGCGTATCCCGCTGGGACCGTTGTCGCTGTTGCGCCACCGCTCCCGTCCCTTCACTGGGGACATGAACGCCAACGAGGAACTGCGGGCGATCGAGGCCCTGGCGCAGAGACTGGTCGAGCGGTTCCCCGACGTGCCCGCCCAGACGGTGAGCGACATCGTCGTCGACGTCTACGCGCGGTTCGCCGACGCGCGGTTCCGCGACTACGTGCCCGTGCTGGTCGAGCACGACGCGGTCAACCGGCTGCGGCCGCACGCGCGGGGTGCCGACCTCCGACGCATTCAGCCGAGGGTGCCGTCCCAGAGGAGCTGAGCCAGGTCTCGGACCAGCTCGTTCGACCGCCGGGCGACGGTTCGGCACGAAACGGCTCTCGCCGGCGGCTCGGGCGACCGTTTCGTGACGAATCAGGTCCGCCTGCGCCATGTGGTCCGGATCTCTTTACTTTCTGTGCATTCTCAGGACACAGCGGACGAGCTCACGCACACTTGCTTCGTCCTCATCTCGGGGGCTTTGTCCTGTACCGGGGGTTTCTCGCATGCGTCGCGCCGTTGTCCGCATCCTGACGGCCGTGGTGGCTCTGGCCCTGCCCGGTGTGGCGGTGACGGGAGCCGAGGTCGCGGCCGCCCCGCCGGCCGAGCAGCCGAACATCATCCTGATCACGACCGACGACCAGAACGTCGAGGACCTGCGGCACATGCCGTACACCCTCGAGCTGCTCGGCGGCGCCGGTGCGGTGTTCGAGGACGCGATCTCGCCGTACCCGCTGTGCTGTCCCGCGCGGGCGACGATCCTGACCGGCCAGCACGCGCACAACCACGGGGTGCTGGCGAACAACCCGCCCGCCGGCGGCTGGGAGAAGATGCGACCGACGGCCGACCGGACGCTCCCGGTGTGGCTGCAGAACGCGGGCTACCGTACGACGTTCACGGGCAAGTTCCTCAACACCTACGGGCACGAGGACAAGACCGAGGTCCCTCCGGGATGGGACAACTGGCACGCGATGGTGCACCGGGTCTACGACTACGACGACTCGTGGGTGAACGAGAACGGCACGCTGGTCGACCACACCGGCGACTACCAGGCCGACCTCACCCAGCAGGTCACCGAGGACGCGATCCGCCAGGGAGTCGCCGACGACCAGCCCTTCTTCGTCTGGCAGTCCAACCTCGCGCCGCACGGTGCCTGCACCGTCGACGGCACCAGCTGCGACTGGGGCCCGCCGGTGCCGGCGGAGCGGGACCAGGGCACCTTCGACGGGCTGCGGTTCTACGCCGAGAGGCAGCCGAGCTTCAACGAGCGCGTCGCCGTCGACAAGCCGGTGAGGATCCGCAGGCTCCCGCTCTTCACCGACGCGCAGGTCGCCAACCTCCGCGACCTGAACGAGGCGGTCGTGGAGTCCCTGCAGGCGATCGACCGCAACGTCCGCGACACCGTCGCGCTGCTCGACTCCCTCGGCGAGCTCGACAACACGCTGATCGTCTTCGCCTCCGACAACGGCTACCTGCTCGGCCAGCACCGCTGGAAGGGCAAGGTCCTCGGCTACGAGCCGAGCCTGCGGATCCCGATGCTGATGCGCGGTCCCGGCGTGCCCTCGGGGACCGTGGTGGACGAGACGGTCAGCCTCGTGGACGTCGCCGCCACCTTCGCCGAGACGGCGGGCGCGGTGCCGCTGGTGCCGCTCGACGGTGTCTCGCTGCGCGACGTCGCCACCGGTGTCACCGAGGGGTACGACGCACTCGCGATCGAGGCGGGTCCGGCCTACGACAACGTCCCGGTCGACGAGTACCTCTACCGCGGCGTGCGCACCGACCGCTACACCTACATGGAGCACCCGGTGACCGGTGAGCTCGAGCTCTACGACCGCGAGGTCGACCCGTACCAGCTCGACAACGTCGCCTACCGGCCCACGCACGCCAAGACCCGCGCGGCCCTTGCCGGGATGCTCGAGCGGCTCAGCGACTGTGCCGCCGAGACCTGCCACCAGCCGGCCGACCCGGTGCCGGACCCGGCGCCGGCCCAGGGCCCCGTGCACCCCGACCAGCTCGGCACGCTGCGGGGCGCCAAGCAGGTCGTCACGGTCACCGCACCGCGCTGGAGGGCGGACCGGGGCGTCGCCGTGGCGTGGCAGAAGCGCGGCCGCACCTGGCGCGCGGTCCGCGGCCCGGTGAGGGTCCGGCTGGGCGAGGCGGGCATGGCGCCCGTCGGCAACCGGATCGCCGGGAGCACCCCCGCCGGCGTGCACGAGGTCTCCACCGCGCTCGGCGTGCGGCCGGACCCGGGCGGCGACCTCCGTTACCGCCGGCTCGGTGACCGTGCCCGCCTGCCGCAGGACCGGCTGTCGACCGAGACCTACAACGTGCTGCAGAGCTTCCGTTCTCCCAAGGCGACCTGGCGTCCGGGCCGCGAGGTGCGGTTCGCCGAGTACCCGGGCAGCTTCGAGCGCGGGCTGGTCGTGGACTTCAACCGGCCGCGGGGCACCTACTGGTCGCCCAGGCGCAGGCAGTGGATGGCCCGCGTCCCCGCCGACGTACGCGCCGGCAGCTTCCTGCTGCACACCGGCCGCCGGGTGCCGGGGAAGGGCTGGGTGGCCATGCAGGTGCGCGACCTCGACTGGCTCGTCCGGTGGGCCGACCCGGCCGACCTGGGCACCAAGCTCGTCGTCGGCACGCCGAGGTACCTCCGCGACAACCTCTGACGCCGCTCACCCGTGCCCGCACCGCACGTGGCGGCGTGGATGGCTCAGGCGGTGGCGACGTAGACCGTGTTGGCCGACTCGCCCCCGGTGAGCGGGTTCGGGAACGTCACGACCTCGGCACGGGGTGAGGCGAACACCGCGGACATGACCCGCATGAAGTCCTCGTCCGGCGGGTCGTCGGACCAGAGCGCGAAGACCCCGTCCGGTCTCAGGTGGCGACGGAGCGCACCCAGCCCGGGCTCGGTGTAGAACGGCGCGTGGCTCGGGTGGAGCACGTGCCGTGGGGTGTGGTCGACGTCGAGGAGGATCGCGTCGTACCCCTCCGGGGTGCCCTCGCCGAACCCCTCCTCGGCGGCGACCAGCGCGAAGAAGTCTCCCTGGACGAGCCGGGTGCGCGGGTCGGCTGCGAGCCCGGCGGTGTCGGGGAGCAGGTCGCGCCGGTGCCAGTCGATCACCTGCGGGATCGCGTCGACCACGGTGAGCGACCGCACGCGCGGGTCCTCGAGGGCCGTGGCGGCGGTGTAGCCGAGACCGAGCCCGCCGACCAGCACGTCGAGCGAGTCGCCGTTGGCCTCGGCCAGCCCGAGCCGGGCCAGCGCGACCTCGGCCGCGGTGAAGAGGCTCGACATGAGGTACTCGTCGCCGAGCTTCACCTCGTACACCTCGACCCCGAGCGTCGGCTCGACGCGGCGGCGCAGGCTGATCTCGCCCATCGGGGTGTCCTGCCAGTCGAGCTCCTCGAAGCGCCTGCTCATGCCGCGGTCTCTCCGTCCGGTTGCCGGGTGGTGCAGGGTCTGTCGGTCAGCGCTCGCCGGCGACGAGCTTCTCGAGCACGAGGTGCGGGTGCTGCCGTTCCACGGCCTCGGCGCGCCACCGGTCGGGGAACAGCGCGAGCAGGGCGCCGTCGCTGCGGGTCAGCACCTCGACACCGCGCAGGTCGTTGACCTCGACGGCGTGCTCGGCCGTCGTACGCCTGGCGTGGGAGTAGTCGAGCCGCGACATCTTGATGGGCGCGTTGAACTCGCTCTCCATCCGCGCCTGCGCGACCTCGAACTGCATCGGCCCGACGGCCGCCAGCACGGGCGCCTGGTCGCCGCGGACCTCCGAGCGCAGCACCTGGACCACGCCTTCCTGGTCGAGCTGCTCGATGCCACGGCGGAACTGCTTGTACTTCCCGGAGTCGGCGGCGCGCACCGACATGAAGTGCTCCGGCGCGAAGCTCGCGATCGGCGGGAAGGCCACGAACTCGTCCTCGAAGATCGTGTCGCCGACCCGCAGCGCCGAGGCGTTGACCAGGCCGATGATGTCGCCGGGGTACGCCGTGTCGAGCACCGTGCGCTCGCGGCCGAAGACGGCCTGGGCGTACTTCGTGGCGAAGGGGCGCCGGCTCTCGGCGTGGGTTGCGATCATCCCGCGCCGGAAGACTCCCGAGCACACGCGGGCGAAGGCCAGCCGGTCGCGGTGGGCGGTGTCCATGCCGGCCTGCACCTTGAACACGAACGCACTGAACGGGGCGTCGACCTCGCGGGCGCCGCCGTCGCGGTCGGACGTCGCACGCGGCGGCGGCGCCAGCGCGACCAGGGTCTCGAGCAGCTGCGCGACGCCGAAGTTCAAGATCGCCGAGGCGAACATCAGCGGGGTGGTGTTGCCCGCGAGGAAGTCCTCCTGGCTGTGGTCGGCGCCGTCGGCCTCGAGCAGCTCGTGCTCCTCGACCGCGGTCTCCCAGTGCACGTCGTGCGTCGTCTGCGCCGTGGACGGGTCGAGCCGCTCCTCGGGCGCCCGCGTCGCGCCGCCGGCGGTGCGGGTGTAGGCGATCATGTCGCCGCTGCTGCGCTCCAGCACGCCGCGGAAGTCGCCGGCGATGCCGACCGGCCAGGTCAGCGGTGTCGGGCGGAGGCCGATCTCCTTCTGGATCTCGTCGATCAGCTCGAGCGCCTCCTTGCCCGGCCGGTCCCACTTGTTGATGACCGTGATCACGGGGATGCGCCGGTGGCGACAGACCTGGAACAGCTTCAGCGTCTGCGGCTCGAGGCCCTTCGCGGCGTCGACCAGCATGACCGCCGCGTCGACGGCGGCGAGCACGCGGTAGGTGTCCTCGGAGAAGTCGGCGTGGCCCGGTGTGTCGACCAGGTTGATCACGTGGTCGTCGTACTCGAACTGCAGGGCCGCGGAGGTGATCGAGATGCCGCGCGCCTTCTCCATCTCCATCCAGTCGGAGACGGTGCTCTTGCGGCCGGCCTTGCCGTGCACGGCGCCGGCCTCGGAGATCACCCGGGCATGCAGGGCGAGCGCCTCGGTCAGCGTCGACTTGCCCGCGTCCGGGTGGCTGATGACGGCGAAGGTGCGGCGGCGTCCGGCCTCTCGGCGTACGACGGGCGCCGGGACGTCGTTGATGGTCGGGTCGGCGCTCATGAGCTGTGCCTCGTCATTCTCTTCTGTCGGGTGATCTCGCGTCGTAGGTCGGTGGCGAACCCCTCGGCCACCTCGAGCTGCTCGCGAAGCGCGGCGACACGTGCCTCGGCGGCCTGGCGGTAGCCGACCAGCTGGTCCACGAGCTCGTCGCGTCCGTCGCTGCCGTCAACCTCGAGCGCGTCGAGGACGCCGAGGACCCGCCGCATCTCCTCGAGGCTGAACTCGAGCGGCTTCATCCGCCGGACGAGCCGGAGCCGGGCGACGTCGGTCTCGGAGTAGAGACGGAAGCCGCCGGACGTGCGCGCCGACGGGGTGACGAGCCCGACCTCTTCGTAGTAGCGGATCGTGCGGAGGCTGAGGCCGGTCTGCTCGGCAACCTCGCCGATCTGCATGTGGTGGAAGCTCATGTACCTCGTCGCGCTCGCAGGGGGAAAGCACAACAGTACTGTGACGCGGCGGGAGAGTCCCAATCGACCTGCGCCGGTGCGAGCGAGAGCAGTGAGTGAACTCACTCTGACGTCGCGTCAGGGTGCCGGCGGCTCGGCGGACGAGGTCAGCGGCCGGCGCGCCCGTTTCGTCCGGGGGCGTCAGAGCCCCTCTGGCAGTAGCAGCCCCAGCCTTGGGGACGTGGCGGCCCGTGTCTTGACCCTTCGCGACGGCTGGGCGCAGGCTGGCGGCAGATGCTTGGCCCGCCCCGAGCCTGGGAGACCCCATGAGACCGTCTCGTCTGCTCGCGTCAGCGCTGATCGCTCTCGCCCTCGTCACCGGCGCGTCGCCGCCCGCAACGTCGGGAGCAGCGGCGGGAGCGTCGGGAGCCGAGCCCCTGCCGAGAGTCATCGACCTTCCCCGGAAGTGGCAGCCGGAAGGGATCACCTCCGACGGCAGGTCACTGTTCGTGGGCTCGTTGAGGCACGGGGGGATCTGGGCGATGGACCTGTTCACGGGTCGGAAGCGGATCGTCAGCGCGGGGGCGAAGGGACGGGTCGCGGTCGGCGTCGACTACGACCGGCGCCGCGACCTGGTGTGGGTCGCCGGCGGTGGCGCGGGGACCGTCCGCGCACACGACGCCCGCACGGGGCGGATCCGGGCGCGCTACGACTTCGGGGACGGCAGGTTCATCAACGACCTGACCGTCACGCGGCGGGCTGTGTACGCCACCGACTCGATGAGCGACCAGCTCGTCGTCGTGCCCCTGCCCCGGCGTGCTGACCGGCTGGCGCCGAGGACCCGGGCCCGCACGCTCGACCTGACCGGCGACTTCGAGCTCGTCGTGAACGACTTCAACCTCAACGGCATCGAGCACGACGGCGGGTGGCTGCTTGCCGTCCAGACCGCGAACGGGAAGCTGTACCGGATCAACCCCCGCACCGGTGTCTCGCGGCTGGTGGACGTGGTGGGCGCGCGGTTGAACAACGGCGACGGGCTCGAGCTCAAGGGCGAGACGTTGTACGTCGTGCGCAACTTCAACAACCTGGTCGTCGCGTTGCAGCTCGACGAGCGCCTGACGTCGGCCGAACGCGTGGCCGGCCTGCGGCACCGCACCCTGGACGTGCCCACCACGGCGGCGGTTGCCCGCCGGGCCTTGTGGGCGGTCAACGCGAGGTTCGGCCCGGAGGGCCCCACCGAGCGCGTCCGCTACTGGATCACCAGGCTCCGCCTCGCGCACCAGTGAGCCCGGCCGTCTTGCCGGACTGAACCGGCAGCCACCTTCTTCAACCAACTGGTTGACAACATCGTCCAGCGCGCCCTACGTTAATTCAACCAGTTGGTTGAAGAGGCGGTGTGGTGGTGACGGACGACAAGCTCTCCCGGATGTTCTCGGCCCTGGCCGACCCGACGCGGCGCGACATCGTCGCCCGGCTGGCGGTCTCGGATGCCACGGTGAACGAGCTGGCGGAGCCCTACGACGTGACCGTGCAGGCCGTCTCCAAGCACATCAAGGTGCTCGAGGACGCAGGGCTGGTGAGCCGGAGCAGGGACGCCCAGAGGCGGCCGTGCCACCTCGAGGCGGAGGTCTTCGACCTCATGACGAAATGGATCGAGCGCTACCGCCGCGAGGCCGAGGAGCGGTTCTCCCGCCTCGACGAGGTGCTCGAGCAGATGGACCACGAGGCCCCGACGGTCGGGACCCGAACCGAGGGAGCAGCATCATGACCGCAACACGCACGAACCACCGCAACGAGACCGAGATCGTGGCCGATCCGGCTCTGCCCACCATCGTCATCACGCGCGAGTTCGACGCCCCACCGGAGCGCGTCTTCCGCGCCTACACCGACCCCGAGCTCGTCCGGCAGTGGCTCGGCCCGCGCCGGCTCGCGATCAGGATCGACGAGTACGACGCCCGCACCGGCGGGTCCTACCGCTACGTGCACCAGGAGCAGGACGGCACGGAGTACGGCTTCCGCGGCGTCTTCCACGAGGTACGCCCCGTGGACCGGATCGTGCAGACGTTCACCTTCGAGGGGTACCCCGACGGCGTCAGCCTGGAGACGGCTCTCTTCGAGGACCTCGACGGCCGGACCCGGATCACGACGACGTCGGTCATGGACTCCGTCGAGTCCCGGGACGCCGTGATCGCCAGCGGCATGGAGGGTGGCCTGCGCGAGTCCTACGAGCGGCTCGACGAGCTGCTCGGCGAGACCTCCGAAGCGGGCGCTCACGAAGGTGACCGATGACCAGCGCAGCAGCCGAGCATCGCATCGTCGCGGGCGCCTTCACCGAGCGCGTCCGCGGCGTTGCCACCGGCGCCTGGGACAACCAGGCGCCGTGCGAGGGATGGGTCGCGCGTGATGTCGTGCGCCACCTGGTCGAGTGGTTCCCCGCCTTCCTCAGGGACGGCGCGGGCGTCGACCTGCCGCAGGGCCCGTCCGTGGACGACGACCCGGTGGCGGCGTGGACGGTCCACAGCGACGGCGTGCAGGCGCTGCTCGACGACCCGACGACCGCGGGCAGGGTCCTCGTGAACCAACATATCGGCGAGGTTCCGCTCGACCAGGCGGTCGACCGGTTCTACACCTCCGACGTCTTCCTGCACACGTGGGACCTCGCCAGGGCCACCGGTCAGGACGAGCGCCTCGACCCGGCGCGGTGTGCGGTCCTGCTCGAGGGGATGCTGCCCCTCGACGAGGTGCTGCGCCAGAGCGGCCACTACGGCCCCCGCGTCGAGGTGGGCGACGACGCCGACGTGCAGACCCGGCTGCTCGCGTTCATCGGCCGCAACCCGTGAGACGCCCAGTAGGCGGTCATCCACGCCCACCACACGAACACGCTCACGGACGACTCCGGCACCGCCGGCGCCCGCCTGGCCTGCCTCGACGTCGACTTCTAGAGCCGATCACATCCGAGTGGGCGCGTTGCGCAGACGTTCAACGGACGACCTTGACGACGGCCCTGACCGTGTCGACACGGGCGCCGTCGCCGGTCCAGGTGCCGGTGACGGTGGCGGGCTTGCGGGAGTCGTACGCCGCTCTCCTGAGCACCTTGATGCGCACCTCGACCAGGCTCGAGCGTCCTGGTCGCAGCGTCACCTTCTGCCCGGTGGCCGACCGCATCGCTCGGGTGATGTCGGTGCTCCCGATGAAGTACCGGACCCGGGACCCGCTCCGCGGGGTGCTGCCGGTGAGGGTGAAGGTGTTCCTCGTGTTGCCGTCGTTGGAGACCCTGACGTAGAAGGTCCGGACGCCGGCCCGGGGTGCCGTGAGCGTCTTCGTCTGCCTGCGGCCGGTGGCGTTGTAGACGTCGTCTCCGACGTAGCCCGACCTCGCCGCGGTGCTGATCCGCCCGTCGGGCTGCTGGTCGCTGCGTGCGATCGTCACCCGCGTCGACGCCGGCGATCCGAGCACCGTCCCGGCACCCGGGTCGTCGAGTGACACGACGACGGTTTCGGGAGCCTCGGCCGAGCGGTCGTCGGTGATCGTCAGCGGGATCGTCTTCGTGGTCTCACCCGCCGCGAAGGTGAGCGTTCCCGGGGTGAGGCTGAAGTCGCTGTCCACGGTCGCGCTGCCCGAGGCCCTGGCGTAGTCGACGGAGGCGGCCACGTCGGTGTTGCCGGTGCGGGTCACGGCGAGATGCAGGGTTCCCGCGTCCTCCTTGACGTTCTGGCTCTTCCTCGTGAAGGCGACCGCGGCTGAGTCCACCGGATCGGGGCCGCCCGTCCGGCTCGCCACGTTGCTGCGGATCGCCGGTAGCTGGTCATAGAGGCTCCCGCCGGGACAGGCGGTCGTCCCGTAGTCACGGTGACCGGCGATGGTGGCCACGCTCTTGGTCGCCCCGTTGGCCGGGTTGACGTAGCGGACGGTCCCCTCGGGGTCGAGGCCGTGCCGGGTGGCGAGCAGAGCCAGCTCGGCCTCGAGGCCGTCGAGCTGGGCTGCCGGCGGCTGCGTGTCGCCGGTGCAGGTGCTCGAGGTCGGCTCGTAGCAGCCCATGAGGGAGATCCCGATGTTGCCGGTGTTGTACTTCGAGACGTGGGCGCCGGTGACCACCTCGTCGGTGGTGGGGTTGTGCGCGAAGTCGGAGCCGTCGCCTCCGTCGTACAGGCAGGACCTGCTGGTGTGGCCGGAGCTTCGTCCTTCGTAGACGGTGCCGTGGCCGTCCACGAGGTACTGGTAGCCGATGTCGGACCAGCCGTTGCTCTTCACGTGGTAGCTGTAGATGGCCCGTGCGGTGGCGGCGTAGTCCTGGTCGGGGTCGTTGGACCCGGCGGTGTGGTGCACGGTCATCACCTGCGCCGGGGAGAAGGTCTGGCGGTCGCCGTTCCTGGTCCAGCCGCTGATGGACTCGTCGGCGCCCCAGTCCGCGCGGGACATGCACGTCGGGGCGGCGACGGCGGCGTCCGAGCGGTGGTGGCCGACCACGACGGTCGGGCCGTCGGTGGTGTTGATGGCCGCGGCCTTCCAGCTCCTCGCGCCCGCCGGAAGCCCGCGGACCTGGTAGGCGTCAGCGCGGTCGACGCTCACCAGCGCCCCGGTGAACTGGCCCGGTGCCTGGGCCCCGTCCTCTCCCAGGGCCTGCCACACGGTCCAGCTCCCGTCGACGCGGAAGCGGGCCTCGCCGTACGGCGCGCGACCGTGCTCGGCCAGGCGGCTCGATCGAGTGGGGAGGTCGGCGACCAGGCCGAAGTACTCGATGGGGAAGTCCACGCTGACCGGCGCCGACCCGACGGGGCGGGTGTCGTTGAGCGGCTTGTGCCGCGTCACCGCCGTTGCCTGGGGCACCGCGCTGAGCGACAGGGCCGCGACGAGGAAGGCGATGACGACGGCGACGCGTCCGAGAACGCCAGAGTTCGGCAACATGGTGACCCCCGAGACGAAGTTGCCCAGACCGTAGCATTCACGGCGGACGTAGCAATGAGCCTCATAACGGCCGGGCTGAAGCGCGCGGGACGCACAAACCCACAGCTGGACCCGCCCATCTGTCGATGGGTCGGGACAGGCGTCCGGCAGGCAACGGTATGTCCCGGTGGCGGCGTTGGTGTGCTTACACCGCCGACCTCGCCCGGCATGAGCAGCGTCGCCGTCGCATCAGACGGCACGCTCTTCGTGACCGGTGACAGGGGCAGCGTGGTCTATCGGCTGACGCCCGCTGGCTGAGACCGGTGCGATGCCCGGGCCGGCCGGTGGGCACCGGCCCGGGCACCGTCTCGCCATCCAGGATGGTTGGCCGGAGTTGCTCTCCAGCCTCAGGTCGTTGCTGGAGACAGGCGTGCCGCAGCCCGAGTGACGTAGTGGACGATCCGGCCACGACCCGGCCGACGTGGCGGAACCGGCCATTGCGCCGTAAGTCGCCAAAGCGCTGAGCGAGCCCCGCGTAGAGGTCTACCTTCGGCCACAACGGGAACTTGTCCAGGCTCCCGGTGCCTGTCCAGAGGTGGTGGCACACATGAGTCTTACCAACCGCGAGTTCTGGACGCTGATCCACGGCATGGTCCTCGGGGCCGTGTTCCTTCTGGGTTTTGCCGGCGGGCTCGAGGGCCTCTACAGCCTGCGACCACAGTTCCTGCAACCGGCCGGCATCCGGGATCGCGCGACGCGGCTGAAGGTCGGCGTGGTCGCCATGGCGGTGGCTGCCTGGGGAACGGTCCTGAGCGGGACATGGATCGTGTACCCCTGGTACCGCGAGGACATCCCGGAGAGTCCGCGGTCCATGCTCCTGGCGGACCCGGCGACCGAGGAATGGCACCACTTCGGGATGGAGTGGAAGGAGCACGTGGCCTGGATCAGCCCGATCCTGGCAACGGCCGTTGCCTTCATCGTTCTCTACTACGGCGCCGGCCTCATCCGGCACGACCGAGTGCGCAGGGCGACGCTGGTGCTCTTCGTCCTGGCGTTCGCCTTCGCCGCGATCGCCGGGCTGTTCGGCGCGCTGATCACCAAAGCCGCCCCGCTGCTCTAGGAGACCGACATGGCATCGAACCTCGACACAAGCGGATACGACCGCGAGCTCGCGGAGTACGGCGAGAAGCCCGAGGGTCCGGTTGCTGCGGCGATCCTCGCTGCGGGAGTCGGCGCGCTCGCGCTCGGAGTTCTCACGACGCTGGCCGAGGCCAGTGAGGGCTTCAAGGAGTTCCTGACCTTCTCCGAACCGGTGGGCCCGCTCTCCGGCAAGACGATCGGCGCGGTCCTCATCTGGCTGGTGGCTTGGGTCGTCTTGCACATCGTGTACCGCAACAAGGCGGTCGAGTCCCCCAAAGCGCTGACGGTCTCCCTCGTCCTCATCGGACTCGGTGTGCTCGGGACCTTCCCGATCTTCTTCCAGGCGTTCGCGCCGCCGGAGTAGATGCGGTCGCGCGTCGGCAGCTCCCGGAGCGGTCTCGGCATCGCTTGGGCACTTCCTCCTCGCTACCGAAAGCGCCAAGAGATCCTGCGCTCGGCTGTCATCGGCAGAGCCGCGGCTCAGGAATGACGAGAGCCGCAGGCGGGGCGCGTGGCCTGACCTGCGGCTCTCGTTGCTTGTGGGCAGGGGCGGGGTCGAACCGCCGACCTTCCACTTTTCAGGCGCTGAGCGAACCCTCTCGACGCCTTGGATCGGACTGTCTGAGCGCGCATCCCGCCTGGATCGTGCGTGGGTGTCTCCACCGGAGTGTCCCCGTTGCGGTCAGCGTTGCGGTCAGAGCGGACGGGCCGCGCCGCCGCTCGCTTTCCAAGTCGTCGAACCCTTGTACGTGACGGTTTGCGTCGTTGACTGCATGCTCAGAAGGGACCTGACTCATGGGGGTGAACGGTGACGAATCGAGGCGACTGAGACTAGAACTGAGACTAGACGTGACCTGCCCGGTTGGGCCAACGATCGGCCTGGGAAGCGCCCTCGTGGCGTTCGTGCTTCCATTGCGTGGGCTCGCGGGGGGTTTATCATTCCCGCGAAGGTGAGTACGCCGGTTCGGACTAGAGGTCAACTCGGGCCGGGCAGGCCAGATTCTCCGAGAAAGGCTTAGGTCTCCCACCACCCGACCGATTGGTATCGGGTCAAACCATGTCTTTGGGAGTCCCGCATGAAAACCACTCTGATTCGCGCCGTCCTCGTTCTGACAGGGCTCGCAGCCGTGCTAGCGCCCACCGCCTCACCGGCGACCGCCGCCACGAGCGCATGGACCATCAGCCATACTCACTTCAGCATCTACTTCGACGGCGGGTACGCCACGTTGTACTTCACCCAGCCGCAGACGCAACTGCCGAACAACGCGCTTATCACTGGCACATCCGTGCAGGTGACGCCGTACACGAACGGCCGCACGACCGAACTCGTCCAAGTCTGCTATCGACAGCAGTTCTCCGACCTCGACTACGCCTGTACCGCCGCCCAGGCGATCACCGGAGCCACGACCATCCCGACGTCGCTCTTCAATGGTCAGAACGCCCGCGGCACGATCACCGTCAAGCACACGCTGACTGGTGGGACTTATCCGGCCACCGGCGGCACCGCCCAGGACACCGTCACGGTCAACTACCAGTACTGATCCGCGTCCGAGTAGCCAGCCGCGTGGAGAACGGGAGCGCATCATGGAGCCAACCGCGGGGTCAGCGAGCTGCCCATACACCCAGGTGGGGACGAAGCAATGTGCCGCCGTCGCCGCGGAATTGGACAAGGAACAAGCCGCCGCCCCGAACTCAGGCAGCGGCCGGCACGCCGACGCCGACACGGTCGAGATCAGCGGACGCTCGGTCATGGTGTCGCGAATCTTCCGGGCCGTTCCCGAATCCGTCTATTACGCCGCCGGCAACGGACCAGCCACCGGATCGATCTACAACTATCTGACACCGAGCGACCGCGACACCATGGCTGGACTCTACGACTACGCCCGCGACAACAACGTCGACCCCCGCAGGGTTGATGCCGTTGCATTCGACTTGGCGATCTACCGCAGCGAGCCACCGGGTGTCGTTCACCCCACCCCAGTGCGCTACGACGAGAACGGCGTCGCGCGACCGGCTGCATTCTCAGCCCAGGACGAGTCCGCCGCCCGCCGAATCCTGACCAGCAAGGCCATCAGCACCTGCGCACTGCCCGAAGACTTCCTGCGAGCTCGGCTAGACCCGGCCCTCAGCGAGGGCCACGCCGCAGACCTGAGCTTCCTGGAGCAGATCGTCTACGCCACCTCACCTGACGGGTCCGCGACAGACGCCACGGCGCAGATTCCCCCGCGTCCGGGCGTTTACTTCGCCAAACTCGAGGCCACCGGGCAACTTCCCAGACCTGGACAGATCCAGACCGGCGAAGCAATCGCTGACTCCTTCGCCCGCGACACGGACCGAATCCCTGCAGCATTGGGCTCCGTCCTGCCCGAGGTCGTCTATCAAGCCACCGGTGTGCGCCTCGACAAGAACGCGAAGATCTTTTCGCTGCTTGCCGTGGAGCTTGGGACTGACCGCGCATCTAGGGCGCTCCTCGCTGGACAAGATGTCAGTACTCAGTACCTGATTCAGATGCTCGAAAAGTACAGCGGCGAAGAGTACGCGAGCTCTTTGGGTGCGCAGTCCAAGTCAACGATTGCCTACCTGGCACGTCGGGCAGCCCGGATAGATCTCCGGACCTGATGCGCTCCTGCTAACCAGTTGGCGTTGCGGCCGAGGACGGCGCGCTAGCGCCGCCCCGCAGGCCGCGAGCGCCGGCGGAGCCGGCGCCTTGATCTCTTAGAGCACAACGCAGCAAACATCGAGAGCCGGACGCACGGATCGCGGCTACTTGTTGACTTCTCTTACGGCAGCGGCCGGGCCAGGCTGTTGTCGAGGTGTCCGGCGGTTCCGCTCTCACATGGCAGCGGCTGCCCACCCTTCACGGGTGTGGCTCACATCTGGCATGCGGGTCCGCCGGACACCGTGGTGAGGCGTGGCTCCAGAGGGGACTGCCCGGCTCGAAGTAGCTTTGCCCGTCCTCGCCGACCAGGTATCGGCTCGAGCGAGGAGGCAAGAGATGAGCCGAGTGATCGTGGGTGTGGACCCACACAAGAAGTCGGTGACGATCGAGGTCGTCGACGAGCACGAGACGGTGCTGGCACGGGGCCGGTATGGCACCGACACCGCCGACTACCGCAGGATGCTCAAGCAGGTCCGCGACCAGTGGCCGGAACACCGGTGGGCGGTCGAGGGCGCCCAGGGCGTCGGCCGGCCGCTGGCACAGCGGTTGTTGGCTCAGGGCGAGGACGTAGTCGACGTGCCGGCCAAGCTCGCGGCACGGGTGCGGGTCTTCGACACCGGCAACGCGCGCAAGACCGACGCCACCGACGCGCATGCGGTGGCGATGGTCGCGCTGCGGACCGCGGGGCTGCGTGAGCTCGCGTTCGATGAGGAACTGCTTGCGCTGCGGTTGCTGACCGACCGGCGTGAGGAACTGGCGAAGCTGCGGGTGCAGACCGTGAACCGGTTGCACAGGTTGCTCACCGAGCTGATCCCGGGCGGAGCGAACAAGCGCGACCTGTCCGCGCTGCAGGCCAAGAGGCTGGTGGCGACGGTGAAGCCCAGATCCCTGCTGGGCAAGACAACCCGGCGCATGGTCGTGGAGGAGATCGCCGACCTGGTCGCCGTGGACGCCAAGCTCAAAGCCATGAAGAAGGAGCTCAAGGCCGCCGTGCTGGCCCGCGGGTCGCACCTGATGGACCTGTTCGGAGTCGGTCCCGCGGTCGCCGCCAGGGTCCTGGCCGACGTCGGCGACGTGGCCCGGTTCCCCGACCGCAACCACTTCGCGTCCTGGACCGGCACCGCACCCTTGGACGCCTCCTCCGACGAACAGATCCGCCACCGGCTCTCCCGTGCCGGGAACCGGCGGATGAACCACGTCATCCACATCGCCGCGATCGTGCAGATCCGCCACGACACGCCAGGGCGCGCCTACTACCGCCGCAAGCTGGCCCAGGCCAAGACCCCGATGGAAGCGCTGCGCTGCCTCAAACGCCGGATCTCCGACGCGATCTACCGCCAGCTCGTCGCCGACGCCGGCCTCACCGACCAGACCACCGCCGCCGCTGTCGCACCCGAGGCAGAGGCGGGTCCGGGAGGGCACTCGGGGGCGTCTTCGCGATCCAGCGCGGCCGACCTGTCCACCCCGGTCATCGGCTCTTCGGAACAGCCACTTCCCGGACCCGCAACACCGACGCTACCCCCGCCCGCAGCCCCTGCGAACCCCCACGCGGGCTCGGCTCCCCAGCCCCCGCGTCGACTCGCCGGAGCCGTCAAGGTGCAGCGCCCCACCGGACGAACGACCTTGACGGCGACAAGCGCCGGCGCACACTCCAAGACACCGAAACCCCGCTCTTGACACAGAGGGGAACCTACTTGGAGCACTGGCTGGAGAACGTGGTGCGCCCGAACAAGGCACCCAAGACTCACCAGGGCTACGAGCTGGTCGTCCGGCGGCACATCGCTCCTGTCCTTGGCCGTAAGCGGTTGCGGGCTCTCGGTGTGGCCGACGTGCGTGACCTCATTGCTCGACTGGAGGAACAGGGGATGAGCGCACGCGGCATCCAGCAGACCCACGCTGTCCTGCGCAACGCTTTGCAGAGCGCGATGAGGGACGAGGTGGTCATCCGCAACGTGGCGAAGTTGGTGCAGGTAAGGACGCCGAGGTACGAGGTCGGCCGGGGGCTGAGTATCGAGCAGGCCCGGACGCTGCTGCAGCGCACTAAGTCGGAGCGGCTGCACGCGCTATACGTCCTGGCGATCTATCTCGGGCTGCGTCGCGGCGAGCTCCTCGGACTGCGGTGGTCAAACGTGGACCTAGAGCAGGAGTTCCTCCAAGTGACGCACACGCTCCAGCGGGTCGACGGCGAGCTTCGGTTTCAGCCGCCGAAGACCCGGACCTCGCGGCGGACCGTTCCGCTGCCAAGGCCGTGCGTCGACGCGCTGAAGGCGCACAAGGTCGCGCAGGACAAGGAGCGGCTCGCGGCCGGACCGAAGTGGTTCGACGAGGACATGGTGTTCGCTTCCACCATCGGGACGCCGATCGAGCCGGACAACCTCAGCCGCAGTTGGTACAAGGTACGGACGGTTCTCGGGGAGCCGGCCCCACGGTTCCACGACATGCGGCACACCTGCGTGAGTCTGTTGCTCGCCGAGGGTGCACCGCCCCACGTGGTGCAGCAGATCGTCGGGCACAGCGCCATCGATGTCACGATGACGATCTACGCGCATTCCTCTCTCGATGAGAAGCGGACGGTCCTCAGTCGCCTCGGTGAGAGGCTCGGATAGGCCGGGTTGATGTCAGAACTGATGTCACCGGGCGTAGGAATGACGAAAGCCGCAGGTCCGGAGATGGACTCTGACCTGCGGCTTTCGGCTTGTGGGCAGGGGCGGGGTCGAACCGCCGACCTTCCACTTTTCAGGCGGACGCTCGTACCAACTGAGCTACCTGCCCAAGCGCACGAAACTCTACAACACGCTCAGCAGGAAGCGGGAATCGAGGTGACCGTCCGCTTCGGGGATCAGCGGGCGTCGGTGGTCGCGGACTTCACCCGCGGCTTCAGCACGAACAGCCCCTCCTCGATCCCGGTGACGACCACCGTGCCGGAGTCGAAGAACGGGTAGTTCCCCCACGTGCCGGCGAAGGTGGTGGAGTCGTCCGCCGGGTACACGTCGAAGAAGCCACGCTCGGTCAGCCGGCCCTGCTCCACCTGGTAGGTGTCGTTGATCCTGAGGCCCGAGGTGTAGTTGCTCTGGTAGGCCAGCCCGTCCTTGATGAAGATGTTGTGGTCGATGGAGCCGTTGCCGTCGTTGTCCGCGCCTTCGAGGACCGGGTTGTCCAGGTCGGTCAGGTTCCACACGTAGGTCGTCGTGCCGTCCACGTTCTCGAAGAGCTCGTCGAGCTCGTCGCCGAGCAGGAAGTAGGCGTGGTCCTCGGTGAACCAGCCCTGGTGGGTGTAGGCCGCCGTGTCGTACGGCGCACGCGCCACCTGCTCGATGTTCGCCTTGTCCGTGGCGTCGAGCACGGTCACGGTGTCCTCGTTGGAGGCGACGCAGATCTCGCGGCCGCGGTAGTCCGCGTCGGGACCGGCGTAGTCGACGCACTGGATGTCGTGCGTGTAGCCGTCGCCTCCGTAGCAGCCGGCGACGACGGGGTTCTCGGGGTCGGAGACGTCGAACGCGATCGGTCCGCCGCCGACGTTCTCACAGCCCGGGATGGTGACGTCGCGCCTGGCCCCGATGACGTACGCGGTCGCGCTGTCCTCGTTCATCGCGATGTTGTGCGCGTGCCCGAACGACTTGACGACGTTGTCGGTGGTCCACTCCTGCGGCTCCGTGACTCCCCGCAGCCGGGTCAGGTCGAAGACCTGCATGCCGTGGCCGGCGGCCTCGGTGACGATGTAGGCGTGGTTGTCGTACACCTTCAGGTCGCCCCAGATGTTGCCGCGGTGGTCGGGGACCTCCGTGGGCAGCGTGCCGAGGTAGACCGGGTCGTACGCGTCGGTCACGTCGACGAAGGCGGTGCCCTCGAAGAGGCTGACCAGGGCGTACTCGTGGCCGGTCGCCGGGTCCTCCCAGCCCCACACGTCGTTGGCCCAGATGCTCTCGAACTCCGTCGAGGGGCATGAACGACGCCAGGTCCACCTTGTGGCACGGGAAGATCCCGGCGGCGCCGTCCTCACAGCGGATGTCGGTCATCCGCTCCTGCGGCACCCCGCCGGGGCTCACCTGCTCCGCCTCGAGGTCGAACCCGGCCTCCTTGCCGGAGCCGTCATGGGTCGGGTGGCCGCTCGCGGGCAGTGTCGCGGCGAGCACCGCCGCTGCCGCGCTGATGGCCGCGACCGCAGCCTTCGTCCTGAGTTGCATTGCGTTTCCCTCCGTTGGGGCTCGGAAATCTGCCGAGGCTCACCCCACTTGGACGGAAGATCCGGGACGACTCCGACCATCAACGCAAAAGCCTCCACGAAGGCATATCACGCTGAGTAAAGGGTCCGGAAGGGCTTTTCAACGGCGCTGAGCGGCGCCGAGCGGCGACCGGCGGCTCACCGGTCGATGCGTACGGCGACCAGCGCGACGTCGTCCTCGGGCTCGTCGGGCAGCAGCCGGGCCAGCAGCTCGTCGCAGAGAGTCTCCAGCTCGACGCCCTCTCCGGCGAGCTCGACCAGCAGGTCGTGCAACAGTGCCAGCCCCTCGTCGATCGACTGGCCCCGCCGCTCCACGAGCCCGTCCGTGTAGAGCAGCAGCGTCGTGCCCGGGTCGGCGGGAGCTCGAGTGCCAGGCGCTGCGTGCTCGGGTCGAAGCCGAGCAGCAGGTCCGGGCTGGGGTTGGGCAGCGCGGTGACCGTGCCGTCGGCCCGGATGAGCATCGGCGGGGGATGGCCGGCGTTCGACCACCGCAGGCGGTCGGCCCCGTGGGCGTCCCGGTCGACGAGGGCGACGACCCCGGTGGCCGTGGTGTTGACGGTCAGCCCCTCCATCGCGGTGTCGAGCCTGGTCAGCACGGTCGCCGGGTCGGCGTCGGGACGGTGGGCGATGCCCCGGAGCATGCCCCGCAGCTGACCCATGGCGGCAGCTGCCTGCACGTCGTGGCCCACCACGTCGCCGATGACGATCGCGGTCGGGCCGTCGGGCAGGCGGAAGGCGTCGTACCAGTCGCCGCCGACGGCGGCCGCCTGCGCTGCCGGCTGGTACCGCACGGCGAGCTGAAGGCCCTCGACCTCCGGCGGATCGGTCAGCAGGCTCCGCTGCAACCCCTCGGCCAGATCGGCCTGCTGTCGGTACAGCCGGGCGTTGTCGAGGGCCAGACCCGCGCGCACCGCCACCTCGCGTGCGGTCACCAGGTCGTTCGGGTCCAGGGGGCCGCGCTCGGCGCCGAGGAACAGGCTGACCAGGCCCACGGTGCGCCCACGGGCGGTGAGCGGCAGGATCATCGCGTGCTCGGGTGCGAGCTGTGCCAGGAGCACCTTCGCCCGACCGGGACGGAGAACGCCCTGGATCGCGGTCGTCGCGTCGCTGACGATCTGCGGTTGGCCGCGTCCTCAGCGCGCGAGCGACGAACGAGTTGTCGGTGAGCGCCCCGAGCCGCTCGCGGGCGTACTCCTCCACGAGCGGACGCATCGCCGGGTCCTCGTGCCACCACGCGATGTCCCGCAGGGTCCCGTCCTCGTTCTTCACCGTGACCAGGCACCAGGAGGCCAGAGCCGGCACCAGGAGGCGGGCCAGCCGGGCGACGGCCTCCTCCGCATCGAGCGTGGTGGCGAGCTCGCCGCTGACGCTCGCGAGCAGCTCGAGACGGTCGGCCGCGGTCTGCGCCGCCGCTTCGGCGTGGTGACGCTGGGTGATGTCGAGGAAGAACACCTGGAGACCCTCGTCACCGGGCACGGCCCGCACCTCGAACCAGGTGTTGAGGTTCGGGTAGAACTCCTCGAACGCGACCACCTCGCCGCTGGTCATCGCGAGCGGGTAGTAGTGCCCGAAGGCACGTTCCTCGGCTCCGGGGAACTCCTCCCAGAGGTTCTTGCCCACCAGGTCGTCGTAGCTCTTGCCGAGGGCCCTCTCCGCCTCGGCGTTCACGAACGTGACGCACCAGCTCCGGTCGACCGCGAAGTAGCCCGCCGACATCGTGCCCAGCACGTGCGCAGCCCGGTCGCCGGCCGTGCGGAGATCCGTGACGTCGTACGCCGCACCGAGGATCCTGGGCGAGCCCTGGCCGAAGCGGACTACCGTGCCACGGGCCGCGATCCACCGCGTCGTACCGTCCGGGAGCACCGCCCGGGCCTCGGCTCGGAAGACCCCATCGGTCCGGGCCGCCTCGTCGACCGTGCGGTCGAGGAGAGCCCGGTCGTCGGGGTGCACCCGCGCCAGGACGTCGGACTTCCCCGCCTCGAACTCGCCGGGCGCGAAGCCGAGCAGCGCCTGAAGCCTCTCGTCCCCGTCGATGCGGCCGCTCTCGAGGTCCCACTCGAAGATCCCGATGCCGGCAGCCTCCGTGGCGCGCTCCCACAGCGCGGCGGCGTCGCGCCCGCCAGCGTGACCGGACGGCAGGTCCGACCCCGAGGGCAGCGCGGCACCTGCGTCGTTCACGAAGTCACTCCTCGGCAGATGCAACGGGCGTTTCGCTCAGTCTGCCCCATCTACCCGGCGGGTGAACGGCGAGTGGCCAGGCCGTCAGCCCAGCCCTCGAGCCGTGCGCGACCCTGGCGCGCTCGGCCAGCGACGCCAGCGCCTTGGGGAAGACCTCGGCCGGAGGTGTGACCAGCCCGGCGCCGACCTGGCCCACGCCCGCCTGCCGTCCCGCCATGCCGGTGTTGATCTGCGGCAGGATGCCGGTGCGGCACACCCTGGTGACGTCGATGCCGGTCGGCGCGCCCTGGAACTCCAGCACCGGGATCGTCCAGCGCGGGTTCTCCGCGAGGGTGATCTCGAGCATCCGGCGGGTCGTCGCGAGGGCGTCGGGCACGGTGCCGCCGACCAGCCGGACGATCGCGGGGGCGGTGGCCATCGAGAACCCGCCGAGCCCGGCTGTCTCGGTGATCGCGGAGTCGCCGATGTCAGGGTTCGCGTCCTCGGGTCGGTAGTCACCGAGGAGCAGGCCCTCGGCGAGCTGGGCCGGTCCGGTGAACCACTCGTCGCCCGTGCCGGCCACCTGGATGCCGAACTCGGTGCCGTTGCGGGCCATGGCCACGACCATCGTCGACCCGTCGATGCCGCGGGCCGCGTCGAGGGCGAGCTTGCAGGCCGGCATCGCGAGGTTCAGGAAGAAGTGGTCGTTGCCGCCGACGAACCGGAGCGCGTCGGCGACGTCGCCGCTCGGCGCGGACGACTCGACCAGGGCGGGGGAGAGGTCGCGCAGCAGCATCAGCGTCCCGGCGCGGTTGCGGTTGTGCGCCTCGTCGCCCATCTGCAGCATCTGCGTGAGGATGCCGGTCACGTCGACCGGGCCGGCCGCGCGCACCGCCTCGGCGAGCAGCGGCCCGAGTACGGCGGACATCCACCTGAGCCTCTCGAGGACCTCGGTGCCGTAGGCGCCGTACCGCAGCACCTTGCCGAGGCCCTCGTTCAGCGAGCAGTAGGTGCGACGCCCCGAGGCGGGGTCCTCGAGGACGAACATCCACATCGACGGGGAGACGACACCGGCCATCGGGCCGACGGCCGAACGGTGGTGACAGGGCTCGAGGGACGTGGCCGAGCCGGACTCGAAGAGGGCGACCGCGTCCTCGGGATCGTCGACCAGGCCCTCGAGGGCGGCGGCACCCATGAGCGCTCCGCGCATCGGCCCGGACGCGTCGGCCCAGTCGAGAGGCGGGCCCGCGTGCAGGAACTGGCCCTTCTCCAGCCCCAGCACCTCCGACGCGGGCGCGACCGCGACGAGCATCGCCTGGACGTCGAGCATCGCCTTCACGGCGCGCTCGTTGGCCGCCTGGCGCAGCGGGTCCGCGGCCACCGCCGCGAGGTCTGCGGCCGTCCCCTCCATCGGGGGTCGCCAGTCGACCCGGGTCACCGGGACGGCCTGGCCCTCGAGCGCGTCCGCGAGGAGGCCGGCGCCGGCGGTGACGACGCCACGCGGCGGCTCGGTCGGGCGAGCGGTGGGCGTCGGGCTCATCGGGCACCTCCGGTCAGGTCGACCGCCCGGCGGGTCGCCTGGGCGTTGGACAGGAACACCTCGGCGCCCGCGCCGGCCAGCGCCGTGGCCTGCCGGGAGAGCTGCTGCGGGTCGTCCTCGGTGCCGACGACGGCGACCACCACCGGCAGCTCCCTTCCGGCGGCGCGGGCGGTCTCCCGCGCCTGGCGGATCGCGGGCGCCAGGGAGGCGGCCGGGTCCGCCTCTGCGCCGTGGCCGAGCACGACGTCCATCAGGACGACCCCCGTCGAGGGGTCCGCGGCCGTGCGCGCGAGGTGCTCCAGGCGCAGTGTCGGGTCGATCATCGGATGCGCCCGGCCCGAGGTCAGCTCGTCGTCACCGAAGTCCACCATCGTGTGCGCCTCGGCGGTCAGTGTCGTGTCGAGCCGCAGCTCGGGGGAGAGCGGGATGTTGCTCCGGATCGGGCCGAGCGAGGCGGCGGCGACCAGCATCGCCTCGTCGCACAGCGTGCCGCCGACGAACAGCCCGCGCAGGTACCCGCGCGCCGCGGACCCGGTGCCTCCGGTGCCCCACGTCCGCCACGTCGGTCGCGGCTTGCCGAGCGCCTCGAGGGCCTTCTCCGCGGCCACCGTCAGGTCGGGCTGCCCCTCGCCGAGCAGGGCGAACTCCACGGGGGTGCCGAGGGTCGTGGCCAGGGCGCGCAGGTCGGCGGCGACCTCGTCCGCCGGGGGCTTGGAGACGACCACGATGAGCTCGACCGTCGGGTCCTGGTCGAGCCGGCGCATCGCCTCGCGGGTGGACAGGCCTCCGACCTCGGCGCTGAGGTCGCGACCCCCGACGCCCAGGGCGGCGCTGACTCCTGCGCCGCCGGCGTCCAGCAGGCACAGCAGCTGCTGGCAGCCGGTGCCCGAGGCGGCCACGATCCCGACCGGACCCGGTCGTGTGCTGTTCGCGAACCCGAGCCCCACGCCGCCGACGACGGCGGTCCCGCAGTCGGGCCCCATCACCAGCAGGCCGCGGTCGGCGGCCCTCCGCTTGAGTGCGACCTCCTGCTCCAGGGGCACGTTGTCGCTGAAGACCATCACGTCGCGGCCGAGGTCGAGGGCGTCCATCGCCTCGACGAACGCGTGCTCGCCGGGCACCGACACCAGGGCCAGGTCCGCGTCGGAGTCCGCCATCGCGGAGCCCGTCGTACGGTGCGGTTCCTGCTCCGCCCGCTCGGCGCTCCGCGTCTTCCGGCTCAGTGCCGCGTCGACGGCCGCAAGCGCCGCGGTGAGGTCGCCGTCCGTCGCGATCTTCAGCGCGACCACCATGTCGTTGGGCGTGGTGGCCGGCAGG
The DNA here is from genome assembly GCA_963700365.1 of uncultured Actinomycetota bacterium. Taxonomy (GTDB): domain Bacteria; phylum Actinomycetota; class Actinomycetes; order Propionibacteriales; family Nocardioidaceae; genus Nocardioides_C. The sequence goes on from CAVOXG010000001.1 coordinate 756,914, forward strand.
GCGAAGCCCATCGAGGCGAGCACGTCGAGGTTCAGCGGGGTGGCCATCGCGACCTGGGCGTTCTCGACCCCCGGCACGGCGGCGACGTCCTTGCTGACCTGCAGCAGTGTCACGGAGTCGGCGTACGCGCCGGTGCGCACCTCGACGTGCGTCGTGCCCGCCGTGGTCGGGGGACTGGTCATGTCGTACTCCTTGACGCGAGGTGGCGGAGGGCGAGCAGGGTGCCGAGTGCGAGACCGGCGCCCGAGGTGTGCCCGACACGGAGCAGGGCGGTGAGCGAGTCGTCGAGCCCGGCGGTGTCGGGACCGGTCAGGTCGACCAGCAGGCGGCGGAACTCCGGGACGACGTCCCCGCGTCGCGCGCAGTCGAGCAGGGTCGCGGACAGCAGGGTGGTCATCGAACAGGCGTGCCGGGCCACCGCGGCCGCGACCGGCGACGCGGTCGAGCCCTGCCGCGACGACGGTGGCCACCCAGCCGGCCAGCACGTCGTCGCCGAGGGGGGTCAGCCCGATGCCGCGCCCGAGCAGGGCGGGGACCCCGGAGGGGTCGCCCTCGGTCAGCGCCTCGAGCGCCTCGACGGGAAGCTCCGCGCAGACGTGGTCGATCTTGCCGCCGACCGCGTCGGTGAGCCGCCGCTGAGCGGCGGGTGCTGCCGCCACGTCGAGCCGGGGTACGGCGGCGTCGAGCGCCCTCACGACCGCCACCTCGCTGTCGCCGAGTCAGCACCCGACCGGCGCCGACCCGGGCCGTCTCGGCATGCCGGAGGTCGGAGGGCAGCGCGGTCAGCGTGGTGCGGGCTGCGCAGGGGACGGCGGTGGCGCCGGCGGAGAGAACACCCAGGCACGCGCCGTCGACATCGAGGTAGACCGCGTCGGCTCCCCGGTGGACGACGGTGGCCTGCCTCTCGGGACCTGCCAGGACCGAGCGCACCCAGGCCGGCGCGGCGGCGGGGATGGCGGCTCGGGCGCTCATGGGTCCTCTCGGTCCGGCGGCGAATGCTCTCCAGGACGCTAGTGCGCTCGGGTAGGGTCTGCCGATGGTGAGTCTTGCCAAGGCTCGGCTCCCGGAGGTGCAAGTGTTGATAACGACCCCGTACGGAGTGCCGGTCCGGGAGCTGCTCGCCCTGGACAGCATGCGAGGCGCCACGGTGCTCGCCGGCGAGAGCGGACTCGACCGTGTGGTGCGCGGTGTCAACGTCATGGAGGTCCCCGACGTCGCCGACTGGGTGAAGCCCCACGAGTTCCTCGTCACCACGGGCCTGCCGCTGGTCTCCGGCGCCGACGACGGCCAGGTCGAGGGCCTCGCCGAGCTCGTCCGGGAGCTGCACGTCCGCGGCCTCGCCGGGATGGGCATCAAGATCGGCCGGTACGTCGATGCGGTCGGCGCCGAGGTGATCGCGCTCGCCGACGAGCTGGAGTTCCCGCTGATCTCCCTCCCGTCGTCGCTGGCCTTCGACGACCTGCTCCAGCAGACCTACGCCCGCCTCAACGAGGTCGCCACCGGCGTGCTCCAGCGGATCGACGCCCTGCACCATGCCCTGAGCCTGCTCGTGCTCGAGGGCGGAGACCTCCACCAGATCGCCGGCGAGGTGGCGCGCGTCCTCGACGTCGCCGTGCTCGTCACCTCCACCGACGGCAGGGAGCGCGCCGCGGCCGTCTCCGACGAGCTCAGGGCCCGGCTCGCGGCGGCCGACCTGTTCGACCCGAGTGGCCGGTTCCGGGTGGAGCGCGCCAGCAGCCGGCCCGCGCCGGTGGGCGACGGCGAGGTGCGGCTGCTCCCCATCGCGGCGGGAGGCGCCGACCTCGCCCGGCTGGTCTGCTTCAGCCCCGAACGCCCGCTCGGAGCCGACGACGTGTTCGCCCTGGAGCGGGCCGCCACGGTCGCGGCGCTGCTGCTGACCCGGCAGCAGGCGGTGGCGGCGGTCGAGAACAAGTACCGCGGCGACTTCCTCCGCGACGTGTTCCTGGGGCGCGCGGGGGACGACGCGTTCGTCGTCGAGCACGCCGCCATGTTCGGCTGGGACATCGACCGTCCGATGTACGTGATCTCGGCCGAGCTCGACCCCCTGGCCGAGGGGGAGCAGCCCGTCTCGGGGCGCGTCCGCCGGATGTGGCAGGAGCGGTTCGCCGCCGCCTGGCGGCAGGTCTGCGAGGCCCAGCAGCCCGTCGTACCCACCGTCGACTTCACCGCCGAGGTGGTCGCCCTGGTGCCGGTGCCCGAGTCGTCCGGCGACGCGACGGACGCCACCGAGACCACCCGCAAGGCCGTGGACCAGCTCGTCGCGGCCGTGCGGGGTGACCGCGGTGGGGGCCGGCGCCCGTTCTCGGTCGGGGTGAGCCGGCTGGTCGAGAGCCTGGCGGACCTGCCCGACGCGTACTCCCGGGCCCGCCGGGCGGCCGAGGTGGGCCGGCGGATCCACGGCGGCGGCAGCACCACCTGGTTCGACGAGCTGGGCCTGCACCGGCTGATCGCGCTCGTGCCCGACCCGGCCGAGGTGCAGGCGTTCGCGGCCGACGTGCTCGGCCCGCTCGCGGAGCCGACCGAGGAGGCGGCCGACCTACGCCGGACCCTGCAGATCCTGCTCGACCGCAACCTCAACGTGGCGGAGGCAGCACGGCTGCAGTTCTTCCACTACAACACGATGCGCTACCGGGTCAGCAAGCTCGAGCGGATCCTCGGGCCGTTCACCACCGACCCCCACCTGCGCCTCGACATCGCGGTGGCGCTCCAGGTCCTGCAGACCCGCTCCTGACCGCCGGGCAGCCGAAACGGCGCGCAGGACACGCCGGGACAGGTTTTGCGCAAATCGCCAAGACAACGTCTGCCATGGCATCACACTCGCGTTCATCACAAGTAGCCGGTGATCCGGTGTGACCCAGGCAATAGCGTCACCGGGATCAGGGGGCTCGGCATAACGAATCCGCGAGGAGATCAACCTATGTCCATGTTCAAGTGGGAGGTCGTGTACGGCGGCAAGACGCCACCTCCCGGTGCCGCGGTCGCTCCTGACCAGCGGCTGTCGTGGGGACGGACCGTCGGTCTGGGCGCCCAGCACGTCGTGGCGATGTTCGGTGCCACGTTCGTCTTCCCGATCGTGATGGGCCTCAACCCCAACCTGGCGATCATGATGAGCGGCATCGCGACGATCTGCTTCCTGCTGATCGTCCAGGGCAAGGTGCCGAGCTACCTCGGCACGTCGGCCTCCTTCGTCGGTGGTGCCTCTGCCATCTACGCCCAGGAGGGCGGCCCCGCCGACGTCACCGGCGCGATCCTGATCGCCGGTCTCGTGCTGGCGCTGGTCGGCCTCGCGATCCATTTCCTCGGCAGCGACGCCGTCAACGCCGTGCTCCCGCCGGTCGTCACCGGCGCCGTGGTCATGCTGATCGGCTTCAACCTCGCACCGGTCGCCACCAACGTCTACATGCCGGCCGACCCGTGGGTCGCAGTGCTCACGATGACCGCGGTCATCTTGATGGCGGTCGGGTTCAAGGGCTTCATCGGCAGGATCGCGATCTTCCTCGGCCTGATCTTCGGCTACGTCATCTCCTGGCTCGCGGACCTGATGTTCGGCCAGACCTCCCTGCCGGTCCCGGGCAACCCCGAGCCGGGGCCGCACCTCCGTGTCGACTGGGGCCCGGTCGCGGACGCCTCGTGGTTCGGCTTCCCCTCGCAGACCGCCGAGGGCCTCGTCGGCAACCAGGCGGTGGCCGGCAACCTCGGCGCCGTCGGCTGGCACATGCCGAGCTTCTCCATCGGGTTCACGCTCCTGGTCCTGCCGGCGGTCATCGCCCTGGTCGCCGAGAACGTCGGGCACGTCAAGGCCGTCGCCGAGATGACCGAGCGTGACCTCGACCCGGTCATGGGCCGCGCCGTCGCCGCCGACGGTGTCGCCACGATGATCACCTCCTCGGTCGGTGGCTCGCCGACCACGACCTACGCCGAGAACATCGGTGTCATGGCGGCGACCCGGGTCTACTCCACGGCGGCGTACTTCGTCGCCGCCGTCGCCGCGATCCTGTTCGGCCTGATCCCCAAGTTCGGGGCGCTCGTCGCGCAGACCCCACCGGCCGTCCTCGGCGGGATCACCCTCGTCCTCTACGGCATGATCGGCCTGCTCGGCGCCAAGATCTGGAAGGAGAACCGGGTCGACTTCGGCAACCCGGTCAACCTCGTGCCGATCGCCGCCGGCCTGATCATGGGCATCGGTCTCGGCACCGACGGGTTCTTCTCGATCACCGACGACTTCACCCTCGGCGGCATCGCCATGGGCACGCTGATCATCGTCATCGGCTGGCACCTCGCCAACGCCGTCGCCGGCGGCGGACACGGCAAGGGCGCGATCATCGTCGGTCCCTCGGGCGCGGACACCGAGGACCACGCCGGTCCGCACCGCGACGGGGAGCACCCGGCCCGGTGAAGCCCGCCCCCTTCTCCTACGTCCGGCCGACCAGCCTCGGGGAGGCGCTGGCCGCCCTCGGGGCGGACCCGCACGCCAAGGTGCTGGCCGGAGGGCAGAGCCTGATCCCGTTGCTGTCGATGCGGCTCGCGGCGCCGTCCGCGCTCGTCGACATCAACGGGCTCGGTGAGCTGGCCTACGTCCGCACGGACGAGAAGGGGGTTCGCATCGGCGCGCTGGCCCGGCACGCGGAGGTCGAGCGCGACCCCGACGCCCGCCGGGTCCAGCCGCTGCTGTCCCAGGCGTTGCGGATGGTCGCCCACGCGACCATCCGCAACCGCGGGACGACCGTCGGGTCGCTGGTCCACGCCGACGCGTCCGCCGAGATGCCCGTGGTGCTGCGGCTCCTCGGCGGCACGGTGACCGCCCGAGTCGGCCTCCGGCACCCGCACCATCCCCGCCGAGGACCTGTACGTCGGCCCGCTCGAGACCACGCTGCGCCCGGACGAGATCGCCACCGAGGCGTGGTTCCCGGCCCTGCCCGGCGACGCAGGCGTGGCCTTCGACGAGGTGGCCCGCCGCCACGGCGACTACGCCCTGTGCGGGGTGGCCGCCCTCGTCCGCACCGACGAGACCGGCGTACCGACCTCCGTCCGGGCCGGCTACCTGTCGGTGTCGGAGGTGCCCACCGTGGTCGACCTGACCGCCGCGTTCACCGGCGCGACGCCCGGTGACGCCGAGCTCGACGCGGCCGCCGACCTCGCGGTCGCCGCGCTCGACCCGGAGACCGACATCCACGCCAGCGCGGACTACCGGCGCCACCTCGCCGCCGTGCTGACCCGCAAGGTCGTGCGCCGCGCCTTCGAGGACCGCACGTCCCGACGCACCGGAGGACCCGCATGACCACCGAGACCACGGCCGAGCAGCTCCACGACGTCCGGCTGCGCGTGAACGGAGCGGTCTACGACATCCGGGTCCCGGGCCGGCGGCTCCTCAGCGACGCGCTGCGCCACGACCTCGGCCTGACCGGCACCCACGTCGGCTGCGAGCACGGAGTCTGCGGCGCCTGCACGGTGCTCCTCGACGGCGACCCGGTCCGTTCCTGCCTGATGCTCGCGGTCTCCGCGCACGACCACGAGGTCACCACCGTCGAAGGGCTCGCGAGGCCCGACGGGTCGCTCAGCCCCGTGCAGCAGGCGTTCCGCGACTGCCACGGGCTGCAGTGCGGGTTCTGCACGCCGGGGTTCCTCACCACGATCACCGCCGGCCTGCGCGAGAACCCGTCCCCGACCGAGGACGACGCGCGCGACATGATCGGCGGCAACCTGTGCCGCTGCACCGGCTACCAGAACATCGTCGCCGCCGTCACCCGCGCCGCGGAGATCACCCGCGAGAGCGAGGAGACCCCGTGACCACCAAGCTGTTCGGCGAGCGGGTCCAGCGGGTCGAGGACGACCGGTTCCTGCGGGGCCACGGCCAGTACGTCGACGACCTGATGCCCGGGGCACTGCACGCGGCGGTCCTGCGCAGCCCGCACGCGCACGCCCGCATCACCGACATCGACGTCGACGCGGTCCTCGACGTCGAGGGCGTCGTCGCGGTCTACACCTACGACGACCTCGAGGGTCCGATGGCCGAGCCGCTGCCGCTGCTCATCCCGCACCCCGCCCTGACCCACGGCCGCACCCAGTACGCGCTCGCCAAGGACGAGGTGAACTACGTCGGCGAGGCGGTCGCGATGGTCGTCGCCGTCGACCGGTACGTCGCCGAGGACGCCGTCGACCGGATCCGCGTCGGCTACGAGATCCTCCCGCCGGTCGTCGGCCTCGACGCCGCGCGGCGGGCCGACCTGCTCGTGCACGAGGACGTCCCCGGCAACGTCGCCGCGCGCATGGAGCAGTCGGTCGGCGACGCCGAGGCCGCGATCGCCGCGGCACCCCACCGGCTCACCCTCGACCTGCACGTCGAGCGCAGCGCCTCGATGCCGCTGGAGGGTCGCGGCACCGTCGCCCGCTGGGACACCGACTCGCACCGGCTCCAGGTGTGGACCTCGACGCAGACCTCCACCGGCGTCCGGGCCGCGGTGGCCACCAAGCTCGGACTCGACCTCGGCCAGGTCGACGTGATCACCCCCGACGTGGGCGGCGGCTTCGGCGTGAAGATCGTGCACCCGTGGCCGGAGGAGCTTCTCGTGCCGATGGCCGCTCGCGCGCTGGGGCGTCCGGTGAAGTTCACCGAGGACCGGCGCGAGCACTTCATCTCCTCCGCCCACGAGCGCGGCCAGGACCAGCACATCGAGGTGGGCTTCGACGACGAGGGAAGGCTGCTCGGCCTGTCGGTGCGGTTCTGGCACGACAACGGCGCCTACACGCCGTACGGACTGATCGTCCCGATCATCACCTCGACCCAGCTGCTCGGCCCCTACAAGCCGCAGAGCTACAAGGTCGTCTTCGAGAGCCTCTACACCAACACCGTGATCGTCACCCCCTACCGCGGCGCCGGCCGGCCGCAGGGTGTGTACGCGATGGAGCGGACGATGGACGCGATCGCGGCGTACCTGAAGCGCGACCGCGCGGACGTCCGTGCCGCCAACTTCATCCAGCCCGACGAGTTCCCCTACGACCAGGGGCTGATGTTCCAGGACGGCCGCCCGCTGATCTACGACTCGGGCGACTACCCGGCCTCGCTGGAGAAGCTGCGCAAGCTCGTCGGCTGGGACGAGTTCGAGGAGTACCGCGCCCGGGCTCGCGCCGAGGGGCGGACCGTCGGGATCGGCCTTGCCTGCTACGTCGAGGGCACCGGGGTGGGTCCCTACGAGGGCGGGCACGTGCACATCGAGACCAGCGGCAAGGTCAAGGTCTCCACCGGCCTCACCACCCAGGGGCAGGGCCACAAGACCGCGTTCGCGCAGATCGTCGCCGACGAGCTCGGCGTGCCGTTGGAGGACATCGAGGTGGTCACCGGCGACACCCGCCGGTCGCCGTACTCCGTCGGCACCTTCGCGTCCCGGGCCGCGGTGATCAGCGGCTCGGCCATCGCGCTCGCCGCCCGTCGCACCCGGGAGAAGGCCCTGCGGATCGCGGCCGAGGCGCTCGAGGCGAGCCCCGAGGACCTCGAGATCGTCGACGGCATCGTGCAGGTCAAGGGCGCACCGGCCAGCCGGATCGCGCTCGGGACCGTCGCCGTGCTGTCCAACCCGCTGCGGTACGCCTTCGACGAGGCCTCGAAGGCCGCGACCCAGTTCGTCGTCGGCGACCCCGTCGAAGCCGCCGGTCGCCGAGGACGACGAGCCCGGCCTCGAGGGCAAGGACTTCTACTCGCCGCCGCGGTCGACCTTCGCCAGCGGCATGCACGCCGTCATCGTCGAGACCGACCCCGACACCGCCGAGATCAAGGTGCTCAAGTACGCCGTCGTCCACGACTGCGGCAACCTCATCAACCCGATGATCGTCGAGGGCCAGATCCACGGCGGCGTCGCCCAGGGCGTCGGCGGCGCGCTCTACGAACGGATGGTCTACGACGAGCACGGCCAGCTGCAGAACGCGTCGTTCATGGACTTCCTCATGCCCTACGTCACCGAGGTGCCGAGGACCATCGACATCGACCACCTCGAGACCCCGTCGCCGCTCAACCCGCTCGGCCTCAAGGGCGCCGGGGAGGCGGGGGTGATCCCGAGCGCCGCGGTGTTCGCCGCCGCGATCGAGGACGCCGAGGGCTTCCCGATCACCTCGATGCCCATCTCCCCGTCGGAGCTGTTCGAGCTGCGGCGCCGCCACACCCAGGAAGGACCCACTGCATGAAGGTCGCCGGAGAAGCCGTCCTCAACGCCCCCGTCGAGAACGTCTGGAACGCCCTGCTCGACCCCAGCGTGCTGGTGCGCACCATCCCCGGCTGCGAGCGGCTCGAGGTCACCGGGGAGAACGCCTACGGCATGACGGTGAACGCCGGCGTGGCCGCGATCCGGGGCACGTACGCCGGGACCTGCGAGCTGCGTCATCTCGAGCCGCTGGAGTCCCTGATGCTGAAGGCCGCCTGCGCGGGTGCCCCGGGCACCATCGCCGCCGACGTCACGGTCGGCCTCACCGACAACGGCGACGGGACGACGCTGCTGCGCTACGACGCCGACGCGGTCGTCGGCGGCGCGATCGGCGGGGTCGGGCAGCGGATGCTGACGTCGGTCAGCAAGCGGATGGCCGGCGAGTTCTTCGGCAACGTCGACCAGGTCCTCAACGCACCCGCGGCCGTGGGCGCCCCGGTCCTCGGTGCCCCCGCAGGCGCCGCGGCCCAGCCGGCTCCGGCCCTCGCCGGGGCCGCGCCTGCCGCGCCGGCGGTCGGTCAGGCCTTCGTTGCCCCGGCGCGACCCGCGGCCGGCGCGACCGGCGACTTCGTCAAGGGCCTGCTCGTCGGTGGCGGGCTGGTGCTGGCTGGTGTGGTGGCCGGCGCGCTCGCCGCGCGACGTCGCGGCTGAGACGCGGCGGAGCAGCGGATGACCACCCTCGACCACTACAGCACCGCGCGGGAGATGCTCGCCGCGCTGCGGGAGAAGACGGTCTCCGCGCGCGAGCTGCTCGACCTCCACCTCGCTCGGATCGAGGAGGTGAACCCGCAGCGTGAACGCGCTGGTCAGCCTCGACCCCGAGCGGGCACGGGAGCAGGCCTCGGCGGCCGACGACCGGCTCGCGCGCGGCGAGGAGGTGGGTCCGCTGCACGGCCTGCCCTTCGCCTTCAAGGACACCCACCAGGTCGCCGGATGGCGGACCACCTTCGGCTCGCCGATCATGGCCGACAACGTCCCGGACACCGACGAGCTCCTCGTGGAGCGGATCCGCCGGGCCGGGGTGGTGGTCATCGGCCGGACCAACGTCCCCGAGTTCGCGGCCGGCTCGCACACCTTCAACCCGGTCTTCGGTACGACGTACAACCCCTTCGACCTGGGCAGGTCCGCCGGCGGGTCGAGTGGGGGAGCCGCCGCCGCGCTTGCGACCGGGATGGTCGCGCTCGCCGACGGCAGCGACATGGGCGGGTCGCTGCGCAACCCGGCGTCGTTCAACAACGTCGTCGGACTGCGCCCCGGTCTCGGCCGGGTCCCGGAGTGGCCGCTCTACAACGCCTGGGAGACCACCTCGGTCGAGGGCCCGATGGCGCGCAACGTCGCGGACCTCGCGCTCCTGCTGTCGGTGATCGCCGGCCCCGACCCCCGGGTGCCGCTGGCCCTCGAGACACCGGGACGGGCCTTCGCCGAGCCGCTCGACGGCACCCTGTCGGGCCTGCGCGTCGCGATGTCCGCGGACCTCGGCGGCGCGTTCGACGTCGACCACCGGGTCCGGGCGGTCCTCGAGGCGCAGCGCGGAGTGTTCGAGGACGCCGGCGCCCAGGTAACCGACGCGCACCCGGACCTGAGCGAGGCAGAGGAGGCCTTCCGCACGCTGCGCGCCTGGCACCTGCACGCCAAGCTCGGCCGGCTCCTCGCGGAGAACCCGGGAAGGATGAAGGCCTCGCTCGCGGACAACATCCGGGCGGGCGAGCCGCTGACCGGCGCCGACGTGGCTCGCGCCTACGCGCAGCGGACGTCGCTCGGCGAGCGGATGCGCCGGTTCTTCGAGGACTACGACGTGCTGGTGATGCCGGTCAGCCAGGTCCCGCCGTTCCCCGCCGACGAGGAGTACCCCGCCGACATCGACGGCCGCGTCCAGTCGACGTACCTCGACTGGATGCGCTCGGCGTACTTCGTCACCGTCACCGGCTGCCCCGCGATCTCGGTGCCCGCCGGGTTCACCGACGACGGGCTCCCCGTCGGCATCCAGATCGTCGCGCCGCACTCGGCGGAGCGCCGGCTGCTCGAGGTCGCACACGCCTTCGAGCAGGCCACCCGGGTCGGCGACCGCCGCCCCACCCTCTGAGTCGCCGACCCGTCACTCTTGCGGCAGTTTTCGCGGCGTGTCGCGGCAGCATTGACGGGTCGCCGGGCTGCGTCGCGCCGCCGGGGGCTGGCACATCTGCACAACAGGGGCCTGCGCCTCCGGCAGGTCCTGCCGTGGCCCAGCGAGGCCGCCAGCGGGTGGAATGAGTGTCGGTCGCGGAGCGAAGGACAGGAGACCAGATGGTGACGCAGGACCGCCGGATCCGGATCGGCATCGACACCGGGGGCACGTTCACCGACGTCGTCGCCTTCGACGAGGACACCGGCGAGATCGTCTCCACGAAGACCCCGTCGACGCCGTCCGACCCCGCCGACGGGTTCCTCGCCGGCGTGGAGAAGGTGCTCGGGCTGCTCGGCCTCCCGGCCGGTCACGGCGACGCGATCACCGCGGTCAGCCACGGTACGACGGTCGCCACCAACCAGCTTCTCGAGGGCAAGGTGGACCGTCTGGGGTTCATCACCACCGAGGGCTACGAGGCGATCCTCGAGATCGCCCGCCAGTCGGTCCCCGACGGCTACGGCAACTCCTACTTCTGGGTGAAGCCGGACCGGATCGTGCCTCGCGACCTGGTCAAGGCGGTCGGCGGCCGGCTCGACTTCACCGGCGCCGAGGTCCGGCCCTTCGACGAGGACGGCGCGCGCGCGGTGGCCCGCTGGTTCCGCGACCAGGGAGTGAACACGCTCGGCGTCTGCTTCCTGCACGCCTACGCCAATCCCGCGCACGAGGAGCGGATGCGGCAGATCCTCGTCGAGGAGCACCCCGACGCGGTCGTCTCGGTCTCCTCGCAGGTGCTGCGCGAGTACCGCGAGTACGAACGCTCGATGACCACCCTCGTCGACGCCGCGGTGAAGCCGAAGCTGTCCCGCTACGTCACCAACATCAAGAACCGGCTGCACGCGTACGCCGGCCAGCGCGCGGTGCCGTTCTACGTGATGAAGTCCAACGGCGGCGTGCTCAGCGCCGACGAGGTCGTCCACCAGCCGATCACCACCGTCCTCTCCGGGCCTGCGGCGGGAGCCCTCGGCGCGGCCCTGATCGCCAAGGTCGCGGGGTTCGACAGGGTGCTGACCTGCGACGGCGGCGGCACCTCCACCGACGTCTCGGTGGTCATCGACGGCGAGCCCACGCTGACCACCGAGGGCAGCGTCGGCCGCTTCCCGAGCAAGATCCCGATGATCGACGTGGTGACCGTGGGTGCCGGCGGGGGCTCCATCGCCTGGCTCTCGCCCGAGGGCACGCTCAAGGTCGGCCCGCAGTCGGCCGGCGCCGACCCCGGCCCGCTCTGCTACGGCAAGGGTGGCGTTCATGAGGGAGCGGTCACGATCACCGACGCTCATCTGCTCTTGGGCCGGATCCCACCCCACCTGCTCGGCGGCGAGATCCCGCTCCACGTGGACGCCGCCCGCGACGGCCTCGTCGAGCTCTCCGGCCGGCTCGGCATCTCGCCGGAGGAGTGCGCCACCGGCATCCTCGAGATCTCGGCGTGGAACCAGGCCAACGCGCTACGCCAGATCACCGTCAAGCGCGGCCTCGACGTCCGCGACTTCACGCTGACCACGTTCGGCGGCTCCGGCTCGCTGCTGCTGTGCCGGCTCGTCGACATCCTCGGCCTCGCGGGCGTCCTCGTCCCGCCGAACCCGGGCAACGTCTCGGCGTTCGGCCTGCTCACCGTCGACGTCAAGAACGACTACGTGCAGACCCACGTCTCGCTCCACGACAACCTCACCGCCGACACGGTGGCCTCGGTGTACGACGACCTCACGGCCCAGGCCGCGAAGGCGCTGCACGTCGAGGGGTTCGCCGCCGAGCAGCACCGGTTCGTGCGCACCGCCGACCTGCGGTACTTCGGCCAGGCCTTCGAGGTCCGGGTCCCCGTGCCCGACGGCGGCGTCGACCGCGCGGTGCTCGAGGAGGTCGCCCGCCGCTTCCACGCCGAGCACCGGGCGCTCTACGGCTACGACTTCGCCGGTGACCCCACCCAGCAGGTGGAGTGGGTCAACCTGCGGGTCTCCGGGATCGGCCCGATCCAGCGGCCCGAGATCGCTGCCGAACCTGTGCCCGACGAGCCCGGGACCCCGGAGCCGACCAGCAGGCGCCCGGTCTGCTTCGACGCCGCCGAGGGGTACGTCGACACCCCGGTGTACTGGCGCCCCGACCTGGTCCCCGGCCAGACGGTTCCAGGGCCCGCGATCGTCGAGGAGTTCGGCTCCACCGTCCCCCTGCACCCCGGCTTCACCGGCCGGATCGACGTACACCGCAACATCATCGTGACCCGAGAGGCAGCGAACGCATGACCGGCCCCGTCACCGAGCCCAGCGCCGCACCCGCCTCGGCCAAGGCACCCACGCAGTTCCCGTTCGGCACCCTGACCGCCGACGCCGGTGCCTCCGCCGACCCGGTGCTCGTCGAGATCGTCCAGGGCAGCCTCGCCTCGGTCGAGATGGAGGTGGAGACCGCGATCGCGCGGACCTCACGCTCGCCGATGATCCGCGACGCCCACGACTTCCGCGCCGGCATCCACGACCGGCTGCTGCGCAAGCTCACCGGCCGCTCCTACAGCGCCCTGGTGCACCCCATCGCGCGGGACTTCCCGCTCGCGGAGATGAAGCCGGGCGACGTCTTCTTCCACAACGACGTCTACGAGTCCGAGGGCGGCATCGGCCACCTGCCCGACCTGTGCGTCACCGTGCCGGTCTTCCACGACAGCGGCAACGGCCCGGAGGTGGTCGCCTTCGTCCAGGCCTTCGGCCACCACGACGACATCGGCGGCGCCGTCCCGGGCTCGATGCCGAGCCACGCCACCTCGGTGTTCGAGGAGGGCCTGATGGTCCCGCCGATCAAGCTGTGGGACCAGGGCGTCCCGGTGCGGTCGGCGCTGCGGATCATGACGCGCAACTCCCGCATGCCGGAGTCGCTCGCCGCCGACCTCGACGCCGAGTGCTCGGCCTGCCTCATGGGCGCCCGGCGGCTCGGTGAGCTGTTCGACCGCTACGGCCGCGACGTCGTGGAGTCCTGCTTCGACGCGATCATCGACCGCACCACGCAGACCTACCGGCGCGAGATCCTCAGCAAGATCCCGGTCGGCAGCTGGGTGTGGGAGGACTACGCCGAGCACGACGGGGTCGACGAGCCGCAGCTGCACACGCAGCGGATCACGCTGACCCGCACCGGCGCCGACGACCCCGAGGGAGAGCGGATCGTCCTCGACTTCGCCGGCACGTCGGCGCAGGCCAAGGGCCCGATCAACCACTGCGGGGACTACTCCGACGGCGTGTTCCTCAAGAAGTGGCTCGCGCCGATCCTGCGCAACCTCGCCGACACCCCCGAACGGATGGCCGAGCTCGACGTCAACGAGGGGATCGTGCCGCTGATCGAGATGCGGTTCCCGCCCAAGGGCACGCTGCTCACGCCGGAGTTCCCCGCGCCGACGAACGCCCGCACCTTCGTCATCCTCCGCCTGCTCGGCGTGCTGGCCGGCGTGGTGGCCAAGGCCGTGGACGGCCGGATGCCCGCCGACCAGGAGACGATCCGCTACACCGGGGTGTACGGCGAGGACCTCGACGGCCGCCCCTACCTGATGCGCGAGGTGCTCGGCGGCGGGTCCGGCGGGCGCTACTACGCCGACGGCGAGGACACCATCCACGTGGTGCCCGACTCCCGGAACCTGCCCACGGAGTTCACCGAGTCCCGCTTCCCGTTCCGGGTCGAGAAGCTGGGCCTCGCCATGGACTCCGGCGGCGCCGGCAAGTACCGCGGCGGCCTCGGCTACGAGAAGCACATCCGGATGCTCAAGGACGGCCACTTCATGTCGATCGCCGACCGGTCGATCCTGGCCTGCTGGGGCGTCAAGGGCGGCAAGGCCGGCAGGCCGTTCGAGGTCGTCGTCGACCCCGGCGGGCCCGACGAGCGGGTCGTGGACGCCCTCGCCGACGACGAGCCGGTGCGCGCGGGAGAGGTGGTCCGGATCCGCACCACCGGTGGAGGCGGCTGGGGCGAGCCGCTCGAGCGCGACCCCGAGCTCGTCGTCCGCGACGTGGTCTGGCGGAAGGTCTCGGCGGCCGCGGCGCTGGAGGAGTACGGCGTGGTGCTGACCGGGTCCCTGGACGGACGACACCCTCGGCCACGACGCGGAGGCCACCAAGGCGCACCGCGAGGAGCGCCTCGCCGCACGTGCCGGGGACGAGGCGTTCTTCGACCGCGGCCCCGGCTACGCCACCCTGTCGGGTGGTCGCGACGCCGCCGAGGTCGACTGGCTGTGAGCCGGGGGAGGGTCGCCGTCCTGGCCGGTCGAGGCAAGACCGGCCAGGCGGTGACCGCGGCGCTCGCCCGGCAGGGGGCGCTCCCTCACACCGTGGGCGGGGAGCTCGCGGCCGACCCTGTCGCTGCCCTCTCCGGGGCGCGCGCCGTCTACGTGGTCGCGCCCAACCTGTACGCCGACGAGCCCGCCTACGTCGAGGCGGTGCTGAACGCCGCTCACCGGTCCGGGGTCGAACACGTGGTCTACCACTCGGTGGCCGCGCCCTACGCCCCTGGCATGCCCCACCACCTCGGCAAGGCGCGCGCCGAGGACGTGGTGCGCCGCGGGCCGCTGCCGTGGACGATCCTCCAGCCCTGCGCCTACGTCCAGAACTTCGTGCCCGGCCTGCGTCGTGAGGCGCCCGTGTTGCGTGTGCCCTACGACCCCGACCGGCTCTTCGGCCTCGTCGACCTGGCCGACGTCGCCGAGGCGGCCGCCCGGGTGCTGCTCGAGGACGGCCACCGCGGATCGACGTACGAGCTCGGCGGCCCGTCGCTGGTGAGCGTGCGCGACGTGGTGGCCGTGGCGTCGAAGGTCCGCGGCCGCGACATACCGGTGCGCCAGGTGACACCGGAGGAGTGGGCTGCCACCGACGGCTCGGGGCTCCCGGAGAGGGAGCGGGCCTGGCTCCTCGCGATGTTCCGCTACTACGACCGCTACGGCCTGCCGGCCGGGCCGCTCGCGCTGCGCTGCCTGCTCGACCGCGAGCCTGCGGGCCTGGAGCGTGTCCTGTCCCGCGAGCTGCGTCCGGACCCAGGGGCGGCCTAGGAGCAGGCCCAGTCCCACCACAGGGACGAGAGGTCCCCGCGAGCCAGCGCCGCCGGGTCGCCGAAGAGCTGGCCCGAGCCCCCGTCGCCCCACATCATGAACCCCAGCTCCAGCTGGATGAGCAGCGTCGGGCACCGGTCGGGGTGGAAGTAGCGCGGGTCGGTCTGCCACGGGTTGGGGTAGCCGCCGACCTTGTCCCCGCTGCCGTAGAAGGTGCCCGGGTTGTCGTCCGGGTCGTAGACCTCCCAGTCCGGGTCGGCCTCGCGCAGCTGCTCGTAGCCCGGCAGGTCGAGGTCCTCGATCTCCTCGCGCGACGGCACGCCCTGCTCGAGGCCGAAGGCGATCGCCGTGCCCGGGCCGCCGTCCCCGAACGGCCCGGTGGCGCGGTCCGGACGCTCGGGCCGGTCGTGTGACGGCTGCTGGAGCGCGTCGGCGGCGTACCACCGGGCCACGAAGCCCGCCAGGCCGTGGCTCTCGTCGTTGGTCAGGCCCCACAGCGGCCCACTGCCGACGAACCACTGAAGCAGTCCCGCGCCGGGAAGCCCGGCAGCGGCGGGACCTCGGCGAAGTTCACCTGGACCAGGAAGGTCATCTCGCGACCATCGCCGTCCGTGGGCCACTCGGCGCTCTCGGGGAGGAACGGCGTCCCGAAGGCGAATGACCTGGTCGGGTCGGTGGCCCGCCCGGCGGCGGACATGGTCGCGAACGGCCGCACCAGCGACTCGATGAGGGCGCGGTGCTCGGGCATCCGCGCGATCAGGCCGGCGATGTCCTCCACGGAGGTGAGCCTACGAAGGCGGCGCCCGGCTCGGGCGGGAATCCGCCTGACGGTGGGCTCTCACCCCAGCCGGGGGCCGCCGGCCGTTCGGCACGCGGAGTGCTTGGCAGAAGTTGCCCAGGCGCAGCGGGGTGCTTGGCTCTTGTTGACCGTGCCACGCCGGAGGGCCGAACCCTAGATTCGTCGGCATGCGGATCGTGATCGCCCTCGGTGGCAACGCCATGACGTCCCCGGACGGCAGCGCACGCCCCGAGGACCAGCAGGCCGCGGTCACCGAGGCGGCCGGGCCGATCGCCGACCTCGTCGTCGAGGGCCACGACGTCCTGCTGACCCACGGCAACGGGCCCCAGGTGGGCAACCTGCTGCTCAAGAACGAGCTCGCCGCGAGCGTCGTGCCCCCGGTCCCTCTCGACTGGTGCGGGGCGCAGACCCAGGCGACGATCGGCGACCTGCTCCTCAACGCGCTCGACGCCGCCTTCGAGCAGCGGGGGAGCGATCGACGTACCGCCGTGCTCGTCTCCCGCAGCCTCGTCGACGCCGAGGACCCCGCGTTCACGCACCCGACCAAGCCGATCGGCCGCTACCTCCCCGAGGACGAGGCCAAGCTGATGATGGAGCACGGCCAGCAGTACGTCGAAGTGCCCGGTCGTGGCTGGCGACGGGTCGTGGCGTCGCCGGAGCCGATCGCGGTGCTCGACGGACCGGCCGCCGACGCGTTGCTGGGCCAGGGCTTCGTCGTCGTCTGCTCCGGCGGTGGCGGGATCCCCACGATCCGCAAGGGCGACGGGACGCTCGAGGGCGTCGAAGCCGTCATCGACAAGGACCTGACCGCCGCGCTGGTGGCGCGGGAGATCTCGGCCGACCTGCTGGTGATCGCGACCGACGTCGACTCGGCGGTGACCGACTGGGGCACGCCCCATGCCAGGCCCATCGGGGAGGTCACCACCAGCGAGATGCGCGCGATCGCGAAGGACCAGGGGTTCGCCGCGGGATCGATGGGGCCGAAGATCGAGGCGGTCACGCGCTTCGCCGAACGCACCGGCGGCACCGGCATCATCACGTCGCTGGCGCGCATCTCCCATGCCATCGAGGGCCGCCTCGGCACCCGGGTCGTCCCTGGGTGAACCCGCTCGAGCTCACGAAGTATCCGACCAGGAAGGAAGCGACACGTGCCCGCTGCCATTGAAGTACGCAAGGTGCCCATCCACTCCGTCGCCGACGCGAGCGAGCTCGGGAAGCTCATCGACGACGGCGTGATGGAGGCCGACCGGATCATCGCGGTCATCGGCAAGACCGAGGGCAACGGCGGTGTGAACGACTACACCCGCATCATCGCCGACCGGGCCTTCCGTGAGGTGATCGCGGAGAAGGGCTCACGACCGATGGAGGAGGTGCGCCAGATCCCGATCGTGTGGTCGGGCGGCACCGACGGCGTGATCAGCCCCCACGCCACGATCTTCGCCACCGTTGCCGACGACAAGGCCGAGAAGACCGACGACCTGCGGCTGACCGTGGGCTTCGCGATGAGCGAGAAGCTGCTCCCCGAGGACATCGGCCGCACGCCGATGATCGAGAAGGTGGCCGCCGCGGTGAAGGTCGCCATGGAGCGCGCCGGCATCACCGACCCGGCCGACGTGCACTACGTGCAGACCAAGACGCCGTTGCTCACCATCCACACGATCCGCGACGCCAAGAGCCGCGGCGAGACGGTGTGGACCGAGCACACCCACGAGTCCATGGACCTCTCCAACGGGTGTACGGCGCTCGGCGTCGCCGTCGCCCTCGGCGAGATCGAGATGCCGACCGACGAGGACGTGATGCACAACCGCGGCCTCTACTCCTCGGTCGCCTCGTGCTCGTCCGGCGTGGAGCTCGACCAGGCCCAGGTCGTCGTGGTGGGCAACGCCCGCGGCGTGGGCGGCCGCTACCGCATCGGCCACTCCGTGATGAAGGACGCCCTGGACCAGGACGGCATCTGGGAGGCGATCCGGGCCGCCGGGCTCGAGCTGCCCGATCGCCCGCACCACACCGACCTCGACGGTCGGCTGGTCAACGTGTTCCTCAAGTGCGAGGCCAGCCAGGACGGTGAGGTCCGCGGACGCCGCAACGCGATGCTCGACGACTCCGACGTGCACTGGCACCGGCAGATCAAGGCCGCGGTGGGCGGCGTGACCGCGGCGGTCACCGGTGACCCCGCGGTGTTCGTCTCCGTCTCGGCGGCCCACCAGGGCCCGGACGGCGGCGGCCCGGTCGCGGCCATCGTCGACTTGGGCTGATCCCGCGCGGCGCCGAGGCTAGTCAAGGGAGCCGCCGTCACCTATGGCACGTCCTGCCAGGACGGTGGACCCGCGGTTGTGGAGAGGGCACGCGACCACGGGGACCTTCGGCTCTTCGCGCCGGCAGCCCGGACGCGACAGGCTGGAAGCAGCATCCCTTGCAGCCGAGGAGTGCCATGAGCGCCACGCCTACCAAGCACCACGAGCAGGGTCGCCCGCCCTGGCGGGTCGAGGGCGCTCCGAAGCACGCGAGCGGGGGCGAGGAGCCGAGACGTACGCCGTGGTGGCGGTGGCTCCTGCTTCTGCTGATCCTGCTCCCGCTGAACTGGGCCATCTCGACCGCTGTGCTCGGGCCGGCCGAGCCGACGGACGTCTCCTACTCGTTCTTCCGCGCGCAGGTCGAAGCGGGCAACGTCGCCGACGTGACCGCGGTCGAGGACGAGATCACCGGCAACCTGAAGCAGCAGGCGGCCTATCCTCCCGCCGCGGAGGAGCCGACCGACGTCGATGCGTTCCGCACCTACCGGCCCACCTTCGCCGACGACAGCGTGATCGAGGAGCTGGTCGACCAGGGCGTCAGCGTCTCCGCGGAGCCGTACACCGGCCCGCCGTGGTGGCAGCAGCTCCTCATCGGCTTCGGGCCGACCCTGCTGTTCATCGGCCTGCTCGTGTGGTTCCTCGGCCGGTCGGCGCGCGCGGGCGTGGGCGGGCTCGGCGGCCTCGGCAGGTCGCGAGCGGAGATGTACCGGCCCGAGTCGGGAAGGCGGACCACGTTCGACGACGTCGCGGGGATCGACGAGGTCGAGGCGGAGGTCAGGGAGGTGGTGGACTTCCTCAAGAACCCCGAGCGCTACCGCAGGCTCGGCGCGTTCATCCCCAAGGGCGTGCTGCTGACCGGCCCGCCGGGCACCGGCAAGACGCTGCTGGCCAGGGCCGTCGCCGGTGAGGCGAACGTGCCGTTCTTCCACATCTCGGCGTCGGAGTTCATCGAGATGATCGTCGGGGTGGGCGCCAGCCGGGTCCGCGACCTGTTCGACCAGGGCAAGAAGGCCGCGCCGTCGATCATCTTCATCGACGAGCTCGACGCGATCGGCCGGGCCCGCGGCGCCGGTGTCGCGTTCGGCGGGCACGACGAGCGAGAACAGACGCTCAACCAGATCCTCACCGAGATGGACGGCTTCACCGGCAACGAGGGCGTGGTCGTGCTCGCCGCCACCAACCGGCCCGAGATCCTCGACCCGGCGCTGCTGAGGGCCGGCCGGTTCGACCGCAAGATCCACATCAACCCGCCCGACAAGGAGGGCCGCGCCCAGATCCTGGGCGTGCACACCCGCGGCGTTCCGCTCGCGGACGACGTCGAGCTCACCGAGGTCGCGGCCGCCACGCCCGGCATGGTCGGCGCGGACCTGAAGAACCTCGTGAACGAGGCTGCCCTGCTCGCGGCCAAGCAGCAGCACGAGCGGGTCACGATGGACGACTTCGGCGACGCCCTGGAGAAGCTCGTCCTGGGCACCGCGCGCCGCATCCTGATCTCCCCCGAGGAGAGGCGGCGGACAGCGTTCCACGAGTCGGGACACGCGCTCCTCGGCATGATCACGCCGGGCGCCGACCGGGTGCGCAAGGTGTCGATCATCCCGCGCGGGCGAGCCCTCGGCGCGACGTTCCAGGCGCCCGAGGACGACAAGCACTACTTCTCCGCGGCCTACGTACGCGGCCGGATCGTCGGTGCGCTCGGCGGGCGTGCGGCCGAGGAGCTCGTGTACGGCGACGCGACCTCCGGCGCCGAGTCCGACCTCCAGATGGTGACCGCCCTGGCCCGTCAGATGGTCGGCCGCTGGGGCATGTCCGACGCGGTCGGGCCGGTCGCCGTACTCCCTGGTCCTGGCGAGGAGCAGACCTTCTTCGACGTCAACGGACCCTCGCCGTCGACGCGCGACCTCGTGGACGCGGAGGTACGCCGGATCGTCGACGAGTGCTACACGGAGGCGCTCGGCACGCTCCGGGCACACCGCGAGCACCTCGACCGGCTGGCCGACCGGCTGCTCGAGGCGGAGACCCTGGACGAGCACGAGGCGTACCTCGCCGCGGGCCTCCCCGGCGAGCTGGTCCGATGCCCGCCCCGGCCGCCGGGGTCGAGCCGTCCGGCCCCGGAGGTCCGGCTCCGGCCGCGGGCTAGCATCGCGAGCATGACCGACGACGCACCGATGCCGCAGATCCCCGACGACACCGTCACCTTCGCCGGCGGTGGCCGGATGCCCCTGCTCGGCTTCGGCACCTGGCAGATCAAGGGCGACGCAGCCACGGCGGCGACCGAGGCCGCGTTGGAGGCCGGGTACCGGCACGTGGACACCGCGACGATCTACGAGAACGAGGCAGAGGTCGGCCGCGCCCTGCGCAACAGCGGTCTGGCCCGCGACGACGTCTTCGTCACCACCAAGTGCCCGCCCCACCTCGCGGGGCAGGAGATCGCGACGCTGAAGCAGAGCCTCGACCTGCTCGGCCTCGACCGGGTCGACCTGTGGCTGATCCACTGGCCGGGTGAGGACGGCGTGTGGCGCGACATGTGGCGGACGTTCGTGGACGCCCGTGAACAGGGGCTGACCCGCGACATCGGGGTGAGCAACTTCCCGGCCGAGCTGATCGACGAGATCACCTCCGACAGCGGGGTGAAGCCGGTTGTCAACCAGATCAAGTGGAGCCCGAGGCTGTTCAAGCCCGAGGTCGTCGAGCAGCACCGTGAGCGCGGCATCGCCCTCGAGGGCTACAGCGCGCTGCGCGGCGGGACGCTCGAGGACGACACGATCGTCGGCATCGCGGAGCGGCTCGGGCGTACGCCGGCCCAGGTGATCGTGCGCTGGCACCTGCAGCACGGGTTCATCGCGATCCCGAAGTCGGCCAGGGCGGAGCGGATCCGGTCCAACGCCGACGTCGGGGGCTTCGAGCTCTCCGGCGACGACATGGCCGCGCTCGACGCGCTCGGCCGGTCCTAGCCGCTCCCCCGCCCACGCGCCGAGACGGCCGGAGCCGTGTCGGGCCTGGCCCGGGTGCCCCGCCGAGCGGTGTAATGGCCGGCATGGCCGAGACCTACCCGCAGATCTGCCAGACCGTGCTCGACACCACCGACGTCCGGGGGTTGGCGGAGTTCTACCGCCGGCTCCTCGGGCTCCGCTACCGGCCCGGCGACGAGGAGCCCCAGCCGGGGGAGGACTGGCTCGTCCTGCGCGACGCCGCGGACGACAACAAGCTGGCCTTCCAGAAGGTCGACGCGCTGCCCGAGGCGACCTGGCCGGAGGGTCCGCGGCCCCAGCAGCTGCACCTCGACCTGACCGTGCCGGGCAGGGCCGAGCTCGACGAGCAGCACGACCGCGTGCTGGCGCTCGGCGGCCGGCTGCTCCTCGACCGCTCGGACGACATCGAGGAGCCGCTGCGGGTCTACGCCGACCTCGCCGGGCACCCGTTCTGCATCTTCGTGGCCTAGCGGCCGCCGGGCCCCAGCGGCCGCCGGCCCCGGCGCCGGACAGGCACCGGCCCGCCGCTTCCGGGAGTGCGGCGGGCCGGTGGACAGTGGGGCGGTCAGGCCTCGAGGACGACCTCGTCCTGCTCGAGGCGGGGGAGCCGGTCGAACCACGCGTTCTCGCCGGGCTTGCCGATGTTCACCACGACGAGCGACTTGAGCGACGTACCGGCGAAGAGGTCGGCGTCCAGAGCCGCGGCGTCGAAGCCCCCCATCGGGCCGGCCGCGAGCCCGGCCGCGCGGACACCGAGGAAGAAGTAGCCGGCCTGGAGCGTCGCGTTGAAGCGGGCCGCCTGCTCGCGCGCGGTGTCGTCGGCGAAGGCGTCCTTCGCGCCGGGGAAGTGCGGGAAGGTGCGGTGCAGGTGCTCGTGGAACTCCGTGTCGGCCGCGAGGACCGCTACCAGCGGGGCGTTCGCGGTCTTGTCCCGGTTGCCGTCGGCCATGTGCTTGAGGAGCCGCTCGCGGGGCTCGCCCTCCCTGACCAGCACGATCCGCAGCGGCTGCATGTTCATCGCGGTGGGCGCGTACTTCATCAGGTCGTAGATGGCGGCGATCTGCTCGTCGGTCACGGGCTCGTCGCTGAAGGTGTTGGCGGTACGGGCCTCTCGGAAGAGCAGGTCCTGGGCTTCGGGAGAGAGTGCGAGTGTCATGCCAGGCTCAACGGTGATTGACAGTTCAACAATCCCGGATCCGCTGTGATCTGAGCCATGCCGCGCCGCGACGGTGCGGCCTGGAGAGGCCAGGAAACAGTGAAGCCCTGGACCTTGTGGTCCAGGGCTTCGGTGGCGACCCCGACGGGACTCGAACCCGCGGCCTCCGCCGTGACAGGGCGGCGCGCTAACCAACTGCGCTACGGGGCCATGCTCTTGTGTTGCTGGAGCGGTGGAACTCTAACCCATCCACCGCCATTCCTCCGAATCGGCCGTGAGCCGGTCCGGAGCTGGCACCCCCAACGGGATTCGAACCCGTGCTACCGCCGTGAAAGGGCGACGTCCTAGGCCACTAGACGATGGGGGCTGGTTACCCAAAGGCCGTCGGGCGCGACTGCCGTCAGGGACCGCTCAAGCATAGGGCACGGACCGAGACGCCCCAAATCACCGATGCCCGTGGTGAACGGCGACAATGGGGACGTGATCGAGATGAGCCGGGAGCGCTTCGAGGAGCTGGTGGGCGACGCCCTCGACGAGGTGCCCGAGGAGCTGGCCGCGCTCGTCGACAACGTCGTCGTGCTGGTCGAGGACGAGCCGCCCGCCGACGACCCGGACCTGCTCGGCTACTACGACGGCACCCCGCTGACCGAGCGCGACACGAGGTACGCCGGCGTCGTGCCCGACCGGATCATGATCTACCGCAACCCGATCCTGCGGATGTGCGAGGACGCCGACGAGGTCGTCGACGAGGTCCGGATCACCGTGGTCCACGAGATCGCGCACCACTTCGGCATCGACGACGACCGGCTCCACGACCTCGGCTACGCCTGACCCTTTCCCAAGAGAACCTGGGAAAGGGCGGGTCAGCGCGCGGTGAGCCAGAAGCCGGTGAAGCACAGCAGCGAGCGCCGGTACGACGGTCACGGCGATCGTCCAGGCGCCCTTCCGTGGGCCCAGGTCGTGCACCTGGACCGCGAAGGCGGAGAAGGTCGTGAGCGCCCCGCAGAACCCGGTGCCGAGCAGCGCGACCGTGTCCCCGGAGAGCGCCATCCCACTGAACAGGCCGAGCAGGAACGACCCGAACACGTTCACGAGGATCGTGCCCCAGTGGAGGTACCCGTCGAGCAGGTGGCCGGCGACGTACCTCAGCGGAGCGCCGACGGCGGCGCCGAGGGCGACGAGCAGGAACGTCACAGGTCGCCCTCCTCCACGTCGAACTCCGCCCTGCTCGCCGGGCTGCTGAACCGGTCGGCGAGCGCGACCGCGGCGAGGCATGCGGCGACCGTCCCCACGGCGTAGGCGCCCGCGGTCGCCACCTGCCCGGCGGAGACGAGGGCGCGGGTCTGCTCCGACCAGGTCGACATCGTGGTGAAGCCGCCCAGCATCCCCGTGCCGAGGAGCGGAGGGAGGAGCGGGTGCCGGCGTACCCATCGCGAGGCGGGGAGCAGGCCCAGCAGGAAGGCGCCGACGACGTTGATGCCGAGGGTGGTCCACGGGAACCCGGTCGCGTCCGCCCCGCCGACGGTGAGCGCGTGCCGCAGCATGGCGCCCAGTGCGCCGCCCACGGCCACGGCGAGCAGCACGAGGCCGTGCAGCGGATGGTGTGCCGTCACGAGGTCTGTTCGGAGTCCATCGCGAAGGGACCGGTCCAGGGCAGCGGCTCCTCGCCGGCCGCCTGGCGCCCGAACTCGCCGAGGAACCACTCCTGCAGCCGCTTCTCGAGCGGGGTGGCGGCGAGGACCAGCAGTCGCTGCTCGCGGCAGAACTCGTCGGCGCGTTCGAGGGTCACCGTGAGCCTGGCCATCGTCTCGGGCATCGACTCCGGCACCAACAGCTCGACGGTGACGCGATCGCTGCTGGAGGCCAGGGCTCGCTCGAACTGCTGGATGCCTCGGGTCAGCCGCCGCTCCTTCTCCGCCTGGAGGAAGATCTCGGAGAGGTCGGTGGCCACCGGATACGTGTGCCCGTGGGCGAGTGCGAGCAGTCGCAGCTCCCGGCCCAGCTCGTAGTAGCGCCGCCGCCACTTCGTGTAGATCGCCACCGGCAGGTCGACGATCTGCACGCGCACGGGGTTGTCGGGGAGGCCGGCCTCCGCGATCCGGTCCTGGACGGTCTGGTCGAAGTCGAACACCTCGCCGCTCAGGTCGTCGTCATCGGGCGGTTCGTCGGAGGGCTCGAACCAGACCACCTTCCCCTCCGGCGTGAGCTCGGCGCCCCAGGCCGCCGCGTGCAGCGCGACGAGGCCGAGGCCGCGACCGAACGTGGCGAGGAGGTTCTCCTCCTCGGTCATCTGGACGTTCACCGTCGGCGGTCGTACCGAGGCGTCCCTGATCTCCACCCGCGGGTGGTCGCGGGTGCCGCGTACCCGGACGCTGATCGGCGGCGCTCCGTGGAGGATCGCGTTCGTGACCAGCTCGGAGACCCCGACCTCGGCGGGCCCGACGATGTCCTCGCGCTTCAGGCGGCTGAGCACGTCACGGACCCAGGCTCGGGCCTTCCGGACGGACTCGGGGTCGGGTTCGAGCGGAAGGGCCTCGAGGTTCAGCGGCATCGGTCAGACCCGCTTCCTTATCGACTGGAGCCCCACCAGGCGGGTGACCACCATGGCGATGTAGAGGACGCCGCCGAGCTGTTCGAGCATGACCACACTCCGTGCGTGCCCCGTGAGCGGCACGATGTCGGACAGGCCGGTGCTCGTCAGCGTGGTGAAGGACAGGAAGAGCAGCTCCATCCAGGTCCGGGTCGGCCCGCCCTCCGTGGTGAAGGAGGCGGGGTCGAGCGCCTGGAGTACGACGAACACGTAGGCGAACGCCCAGGCGAACAGGGTGAAGACGACACCGATCGCGAACAGCTCGTCACGGCTGACGTGGGTGTCCTGGAGCATGTAGGCGAGCATGCTCATCGCGACGTAGAAGTACAGGACGGCCTCGAAGCCCGACGACCACGCGAAGAGCGTTTCGTTCTGCGTGAAGACCTGGACAGTCAGCAGGACCGTGGCCGGGGCGGCGATCAGCACGCTCACCCAGGACAGGAACGGCGTGCTCCGCACGACGATCAGGGCGAGCGACAGCACCATGATCCCGAAGATGGCGAACGCGGCGCGGCCCACCGTCGTCCGCTCCATGAACGGGTACGCCAGGACCCCGACCAGCTGCGCGGCGAGCAACGCCGCGCTGGGGGTATGGCGAACGAAGGCGATCACTCCCACGGAGGAAGGCTAGCCCGCGTGAGCAACGAGAGGGTGATTACGCCGCCTGTGCCGCTGCGCGCCGCGTGCAAGCCCGCGCTGCCGAGGACCCGAGGCGAGATGGTGTGACCTGCCTCACAAACCCTCAAGGTGCGGGTACCCACGACCGTCTTTAGGAGTAGCGGCCCGGCGAGTTATCCCCCGTACTCGCCGGGCCGTTTCCATGCCCGGGCACGACCTCGTGTGGCCCTGGTCCAGACCGCGGCCCCTGTTGAGAACTGGCCCTCAAGTCCGCCGCGTCACGCGCCGATCCTCTGGTTGAACGGCCCGATGAGTTATCCCCCGTACTCGTCGGGCCGTTCATCGTCTCCGCCCGACCGGCTCCTCGCCGCAGTGACGCAGTTGAGCGGTTCGGGCGAGCAAGCCGGCGTCGACCTCGCCGGACTGACGCAGTTGAGCGGTTCCGGCGGCAGGACGGCGCGGCGCAGCTGACCGGGCAGCACCGCACCCCGACCGGGCAGCACCCCGTCAGCGGACGGTGGAGAGGAACGTGTCCACCGCGTCGAAGAACGCGTGCGGGTGCTCGCGCCGGACACAGTGCGCCGACGCGGGAATCCGCACGAACCTGATGTGCGGGTTGTTGATCTCGTTGATCGCGCGCTCCACCTCGTCGGTCATCACCACCTCGCCCATGTCGTCCCCGGAGAGGACGAGGGTGGGCACGGTGACCGAGGCGAACAGCTCCGGCCACCGCGTGGTCGGCTTGAAGTCGCCGTGGGCCAGGTAGCGCAGGTCCATCTGCTGCTCCGCGAGACCGGTGACCAGCAGCTCGTCCTCCGGCCAGTCCGGGTGCGCCTCGCGCCGGACGCGCAGCAGCTCGTCGTCGTCGCGGGCCTCGAGGCTGTCGTTGATGCCGACGAGGAGATCGGCGCCACGAGCCGGGTCACGCTGCTCGTCGTCGGGCCCGAGCGGAGCGGGGTCCTCCAGGACCAGGGCGCGCACGAGGTCGGGTCGACGTACCGCCACCGTGAGCGCGACCGCGCCGCCCAGCGAGTGCCCGACCACGACCGCGGGCTCGCCGAGCTGCTCCAGGACGCCGGTCGCGTCCTCGACCATCACCTCGCCGGGGTGGGCGGCGAGCTGCTCCTCGGTGAAGCGGGGTGAGGTGCCGTGCCCGCGCTGGTCGGGGATGACCAGGGCGTACGACGGGCCCCAGCGCGCCTCGGCGCTCGGCCAGCCGGAGCCCGAGTCGGTGAGGCCGTGCAGGAACAGCATCGTCGGGGCCTGCCCCGCCGGCTGGCCCGCCCGTCGTACGGTCAGGTCGGTCTGGATCTCGTGGCTCATCCCTGCTCCGATCTGGTGATGCGGAAGAGCTCGGACTCGGTGTCGTAGTAGGCCGTGGTCCTGCCCAAGGCTGCCATGCCCAGCCGTCGGCAGACGTTCATCGACGGCTCGTTGCCCGGGCGTACGACGGCGTAGATCTCGTCGAGACCACGACCGAAGCCCCAGGTCAGGGCCGCGCGAGCGGTCTCGGTCGCGTATCCGTGACCCCACGCGTCGGGGTGGAGGTGCCAACCCACCTCGAACCGTCCCGGCGGGAAGCCGGATGCCGGGGTGGGGTCCGGCAGCCCGACCAGGATGAGCGTGCCGAGCACGATGCCGTCGTCGCGCCGCTCCACCGCCCAGCGCCGGGCGATCGGCTCGGAGCGGTTCAGCGCGCTGCAGCGGGCGACGAACCGGCTGGCCTCCTCGGCCGACTCCATGGCCCGCGGCGTGGCGCCGAGCCAGCGCGCGACCTCCCACCGGGAGTAGATGTCGAGCACCCGTGCCTCGTCGGCGGGCACCCAGTCACGCAGCACGCAGCGCTGAGACTCGACCTCGCGTCATGGGTCGAGTCTCAGCGCTGCGAGGTCAGCGGTCCAGGTGGCGCGCCCACGCGAAGGCGAAGAGGCCGTAGCAGGCGATACCGGCGGCGAGGACGACGAGCATCGGCACGCCGAACGGCTGCTCGAGGACCGTCTGCAGCGCCTGGTCGAGGCCCCCGGACTTCTTCGGGTCCTGGGTCAACGCCGCCCACACGAACAGCCCGGCGATGACGAACAGCGCGAGGCCCTTGCTCACGTAGCCGACCTTGCCGAAGGTGACGAACGCCTTGCCGCTGTTGCCGAACTGCCCGCTGGCCTTGAGCTTGTCCATGAACTTCTCGCTGAGACCGCGGTAGATCAGCCGTGCGCCGTACCCGAACACGGCCACGCCGGCGAGGCCCACCAGCAGCTGCCCCCCGGGCATGGCCATGAGCTCGGCGGTCATCGTGTCGGTGCTGCCGCCGCCGGAACCGCCGCCCATGGCGATCTTCAGCGCGCTCAGGCCGATGGCGCCGTACAGCACGACCTTGAGCGCGGAGCCGAGGCGCTTGAAGAGGCGCTTCTTGCCCTCCTCGTCGCGGTGGCCCAGGATCGCCTCGGTCAGCTGCCACAGCACGAGCGCGGCGAAGCCGAAGGTGACGACCCACATCAGGATCCCGCCGAGCGAGGTCTGGGCCATCTGGCTGAGCGCGCCGTCGGTCGAGGCCTTGCCCTCCCGGTCCCCGAAGGCGAGCTGGATCGCGATCCAGGCGATGAGCAGGTGCACGATGCCGTAGGCGACGAGCCCGACCCGCACTGCGTGGTCGAGCACGTTGCTGTTGTCGGCTTTGCGTCCGATCTGATGGGCCTGCGCGGCCACGTCCCCGGCGTTCATTGGGTCCCTCCCTGTCGACGCCCGGGGAATCCGGGCCAAGGGACTTATACCCCGATCGGGCCGAGCCAATGTCTGGCGCGGCACTCCGACCGAGCGATCTGTGCCACGTCGCGCTACGGTCTGTCCCTCTTCACCGAGATGTCCACTTGGGTGAAGGGCTGTGCCCGCCGTGCCCGTGGAGTAGAACGTAGGGGTGACCCAAGACATGCTCGTGCTCGGTCCGCTGCTGAGGTACGTCGATCGCACGAGCGCGACCGTCTGGGTGGAGACCCGCGAGGCGGGCACGGTCGCCGTACACGCCTCGGGGAGGTCGTGGTCCGCGCCGACCTTCGCGGTGCACGGACACCACTACGCGCTCGTCGAGGTGGACGGGCTCGAGCCGGGGAGCAAGCACCCCTACACCGTCGAGGTGGACGGCGCGGAGGTCTGGCCGCCGGAGGGCTCGCCGTACCCGCAGAGCATCATCGCGACCCTGCAGGAGGGCAAGCCGCTGCGGATGGCCTTCGGGTCGTGCCGCACCAGCGTCTCCCACGACGAGTGGGGCAACCGGACTCACGGCGTGGACGCGATGCGCGCCTTCGCGCTCCGGATGGCCGCGGGGGAGAAGGAGGGCGACCCGGCGCCATGGCCGGACCTCGTGCTGTTCCTCGGCGACCAGGTCTACGCCGACGAGACCAGCAAGGAGATGGAGGAGTTCATCAGGTCCCGGCGGGACATCGACCAGCCGCCCTGGGACGAGCTCAAGGACTTCGAGGAGTACGCCCACCTCTACAAGCTGGCCTGGAGCGACGACGCCAACCGGTGGCTGCTCTCCACCCTGCCGAGCCTGATGATCTTCGACGACCACGACATCAGGGACGACTGGAACACCTCCTACGAGTGGAAGCAGAAGATGGAGGCCACCTCGTGGTGGCACGGGCGGATCGTGGCGGGCCTGGGGTCGTACTGGGTCTACCAGCACCTCGGGAACCTCTCGCCCGAGGAGCGCGCGAAGGACGAGCTGTGGCAGGCGGTGATGGCGGGCCGCGGTGACGAGGAGGTCGACGTCTCCGGCCAGGTCGACGCGTTCGCCGAGCGGGTCGACCAGGAGCCCACGGCGTACCGGTGGAGCTACAGCCGCGACTTCGACGACGTCCGCCTGGTCGTGGTCGACTCGCGCGCGGCCCGCGTGCTCGACCCGGAGAACCGCTCGATGCTCGACCCGGAGGAGCTCGCCTGGCTCGACGACCAGATGCAGGGCGGGTTCCGCCATCTCCTGGTCGGCACGTCGCTGCCCTTCCTGCTGTCGCCGGGGCTGCACCACCTCGAGGCCTGGGACGAGGCGCTGGTCGAGGGCGCCTGGGGCGAGCGCGGCGCGAAGTCGGGCGAGTGGCTGCGGCAGATGGTCGACCTCGAGCACTGGGCCGCCTTCCAGCACGGCTTCGCCGAGGTCGCGGAGATGGCCCTGTCGGTGGCGTACGGCGAGCGCGGGCCGGCGCCGGACACGGTGACCTTCCTGTCCGGCGACGTGCACCACTCCTACGTCTCGGAGGTACGACAGGTCGCGACCGGCTCGACCGACGGGGGGCGCCGGACCGGGCAGCGGAGCCGGATCGTCCAGGCGGTGTGCTCGCCGATCCGCAACCCGCTGCCGAGGGCGATGCGCTTCGCGACCGCGATCCTGTCCTACGGCCTCGCGGGACCGATGGGCGCGGTCGCGGCGAAGTCGGCGCACGTGCCCGAGCCGCCGTTCTCGTGGGGCCTGCTGCGCGGTCCCTGGTTCGACAACAACCTCGCGGTGCTCGAGGACAAGGGGCCCGAGGGGCTCGCGCTGTCCTGGTGGACCGGTGAGGTCGAGCACGGCGACCACGAGAACCCGGTGCTGGAGGAGGTCGCCTCGGTGGTCGTGAGGCCCGGCCCGCCGGCGCGCCGGGAGCGTTTCGGTGGACCCGTGATGGGCCGCGCGGTCAGCCGGGTGTCGAGGTACGTGACGCGTCGACGGCGACACCGAGCAGCACGTTCTCCACGACTTCCATGAGCGCGGGGTGGATCCAGTACTGCCTCCGCGCGACCTCGTGGGCGGTCTGCCCGGACGCGACGGCCCCGATCAACGGCTGGATCAGGTTCGACGCCTCCGGCCCCATCACGTGCGCACCGAGCAGGCGGCCCGTGTCGGGATCGGCGACCACCTTCGCGAAGCTCGTCGTGTCCTCCATCGCCCACCCGTAGGCGGTGTCGGCGTACATCTGCTTCGCGGTGACGTGGGGGATGCCCTGCTCGCGGGCGTCGCGCTCGGTCAGGCCGACCGAGGCCACCTGCGGGTGCGTGAAGACGGCGCTGGGTACGGCGGTGTGGTCGGCCTTCACCCAGCTGTCCGGGTCGTCGAGGTGGAGCAGGTTGTGCTGCACCACGCGGGCCTCGTGGTTCGAGACGTGCTTGAGCTGGTAGCGGTTGCTGACGTCGCCGAGGGCCCACACGCCGTCGGCCGTGGTCCGCTGGTACTCGTCGACCACCACGAGCCCGTCGTCGTCGACGTCGACACCGCCCTTGTCCAGGTCGAGCCCGTCGGAGTTGGAGCGCCGGCCCGTCGCGACGAGGACCAGGTCCACGTCGAGGGTGCCGGGGCCGTCGGGCCCGTCGAGATGCAGGCGGGTTCCTCCGTCGTACTCCTCGGCCTTGGTCGCGACGGTCCCGAGCCGCACGTCCCAGCGTCCCCGCGCCAGCTCGGTGAACCTCGCGGAGACCTCCTCGTCCTCGCCGCGCAGCAGCGCGTCCGAGCGGTTGAGGATCGTGACCCTGCTGCCGAAGGAGCCGAAGACGTGGGCGAACTCGGCGGCCACGAACCCGCCGCCGATGATCGCGAGGCGCTCGGGCACGGCGTCGATGCGCATGATCGTGTCGCTGGTGTGATGCTCCACGTCCTCGAGGCCCGGGATGTCGGGCACGACGGCGCGGCTGCCGGCCGCGACCACGATCTGGTCGGCAGTGATCGTCTCGCCGGTGCCCGTGTCGAGGGTCCGGGGCCCGGTGAACCGGGCGTGGCCCTCGAAGAGCGTGACGTTCTCGAGGCGCTCGGCGCGGAAGCTGCGGCCGGCCACCGAGATCGGGTCGATCCGGCGGAAGATCCGGTCGCGGATCTCGGCCCAGCGGACGCCGTCGAGGGTGAGGTCGACCCCGACCTCGCGGGCGTGCGCCACGGACGCGGCGAGGTCGGCGGGGTGGACGAACATCTTGGTGGGGATGCAGCCGACGTTGAGGCACGTGCCGCCGAAGACGCCCTTCTCGAGGATCGCGGTCCTCCGGTCGGCGAACCGGCCGTCGGCGATGGAGTTGCCCGAGCCGCTGCCGATGATCGCGAGGTCGAAATGGGTCACGCGGTCCATACAAGCACGCCCCGCGGCCGGGCACCGGACACGTCGGATGGGGCGCCCTCTCACGCGGCGGTCGTGTGAGTCTGCTCGCACTTCGCGGACTCCCGGAGGTCACGCCACGCGTGGCGCCTGTGAGCCACGTCATGGCCGGGGACGAATGGCCCGAGACGGGGAGGGCGTTGTGTCTAGTGAGGGCCGAGAATGGGCACAGTCAGTCGAGGCCCGACACCCCCCCGACCCAGGAGAGGCAACGCGATGAACCAGGCGACACCGGACCGGCACAAGGTCGTGGTGATCGGTTCCGGCTTCGGAGGCCTGTTCGGCACGAAGGCTCTTCGGCGTTCGGACGTGGACATCACGATGGTCGCCAAGACGACCCACCACCTCTTCCAGCCACTGCTCTACCAAGTGGCGACCGGCATCCTGTCCGAGGGCGAGATCGCCCCGCCGACGCGCGAGATCCTGGCGTCGCAGAAGAACGCCCGGGTCATCCTCGGCGAGGTCACCGACATCGACCTCGAGGCCAGGACGGTGACCTCCCACGTCCTCAACCGCGAGACCGTGACGCCGTACGACTCCCTCATCGTCGCCGCCGGCGCGGGGCAGTCCTACTTCGGCAACGACCACTTCTCCGAGTTCGCGCCCGGCATGAAGTCGATCGACGACGCCCTCGAGCTGCGCGGCCGGATCTTCGGCGCGTTCGAGCTCGCCGAGCTCGCCGAGACCGAGGAGGAGATCGAGCGGCTGCTGACCTTCGTGGTCGTCGGTGCCGGCCCGACCGGCGTGGAGATGGCCGGTCAGATCGCCGAGCTCGCGCACCGCACGCTCCAGCACGACTTCCGCAGCATCAACACGCGTGAGGCCCGGGTGATCCTGCTCGACGCCGCGCCCCAGGTGCTGCCGCCGTTCGGCGAGAAGCTCGGAGCCAAGACCCGGGTCGAGCTCGAGAAGCTGGGCGTGGAGGTCCAGCTCGGGGCCATGGTGGTCGACGTCGACGAGCGCGGTCTCGAGGTCCAGGACAAGGACGGCACACGCCGTCGCATCGACGCGGTGACGAAGGTGTGGGCGGCCGGTGTCCAGGCCAGCCCGCTCGGCAAGACCCTCGCCGAGCAGACCGGCGCCAAGCTCGACCGCGCCGGCCGGATCGGCGTCAACCCCGACCTGACCCTCCCGGGCCACCCCGAGGTGTTCGTGGTCGGCGACATGATCAGCCTCGACAACCTCCCCGGTGTCGCGCAGGTCGCGATCCAGGGGTCGAAGTACGCCGCCAAGGAGATCGACAACCGGGTGCGCGGGAAGGCGCCGCAGGAGCCGTTCCGCTACTGGGACAAGGGCTCGATGG
Organism: uncultured Actinomycetota bacterium; assembly: GCA_963700365.1. Classification (GTDB taxonomy): domain Bacteria; phylum Actinomycetota; class Actinomycetes; order Propionibacteriales; family Nocardioidaceae; genus Nocardioides_C. Next base: position 790,132 of record CAVOXG010000001.1, read on the forward strand.
CGATCATCTCCCGGTTCCGCGCGGTCGCGATGATCGGCAAGGTCCGCCTGTCGGGCTTCATCGCCTGGCTGATGTGGCTCGGTCTCCACCTCGTCTACATCACCGGGTTCAAGAGCCGCGTCACGGCGCTGCTGCACTGGGCGGTCAGCTTCATCGGCCGCGGCCGCTCCGAGCGCACCACCACCGAGCAGCAGATCTTCGCCCGCGCCGCGCTGAACCGGCTCGAGCACGGCGCCGCCGACCTGGTCAGCCCCCCGGGCGTGTACGACGCGACCCGGGCGATGCTCGACGCGACCCGACGCGCCGAGCTCGAGGAGCGGGCCGCCGAGGAGGCACGCCTGACGGACTCCGGGGAGCGCGGCATGAAGCGCGACGAGGTCTCCACCGGCGGAGCAACCCGCTGACCTGACACGCGAAAGGCCCGCGAGAGCTGAGCTCTTGCGGGCCTTCGTCGTGCTCGGGAGGGGCTACTCCTCCTCGATGGTGTGCATCGCGGCCTCCTCGGCGCTGGCGCCGGCGCCGTCGATGCCGATGTCGTCGGCCACCAGGTCGGCCTCGGTGTCCTCACCCAGGCCCAGGTCCTCGTCGACCAGTCGCCCGGTGCGCTCGGTGCCCACCTCGCCGTACACGTTCTCGGTCTCGTTCTCCGCGACCTCGTACGGGTCCGGCTCGGGGATCTCCTGCGCGATCCGCTGGTCCAGCGTCTCGCCCAGCTCCTCCTCGAGCGGCGTGTTGCCGTAGCCCTCGCCCGGCGACCACTTCTCCGGCGGCGAGTACCCCTCGTCGAGCGGCTCGGCGACCCGGCCGCTGTCGGTCAGGCTGTCCTGGGTCGACTGCGGCTGGTCCTCGTCGTCGACGCTGTAGCCGTGGTAGCTCTCGCCGCTGGTGTTGTCGTCGTAGCCGCTGGTGCTCTCGGGCTGCTCAGTCATCGTTCTCACCTTCCGGTAGCTGCTGACCGTCAGACGTCGACGGCGCTTGCCGAACGCCTGTGCCCCGCAGCAGCCGCAGCATGTGTGTCGCGCAGGCCTCCTGCCGGGCCACGACGACGTGCGGTCGCCGCGACGCAGGGTCTCCGTCCAGCGTGGTCCGGGAGTACGACGGTGGCAAGTGCACGTTCTAGTGGCCCCGGAAGGAGGCCGCTTACTCGAACGGGTGCTTCCCGGCGTCCTTGGCCTTGGCCATCGCCTCGCGGGCCCACCGCGGGAGGATGAACAGCCCCTCGGCCTCCACCGTGGGCTCGCCGTCGGGGCCGATGATGTGGCCGCGCACCGTGGTCTTGTGACCGTTGACCTCGTGGATCCAGGCCTTCGCCGTCAGGTCGCCGAGCGGTGTCGGGCGACGGTAGGTGAGGTCGAGCCGTCCGGTCATCCCGGGGCTGCCACCCGCCGCGGCCGCCTCGCCGAGCATCTGGTCCAGGATCAGCGCGCTGACACCGCCGTGGACGAGGCTCGGCGGCCCTTCGTAGGCAGCGCCGAGGTGGAACGCGGCGAACGACGTGCCCTCCTTGGTCTTCTCGACCTTCAGCGGAGGCGCGAACGGGTTCCGCAGGCCGACCACGGCGTTCCCGTGGTTGCGGCCCGACCCGTCGGGGCCGATCTTCACGCCCAGGAAACCGGGGTCGGACTCCTTCCGGAGCTTCTCGGTGAGGACCTCCAGGGCCGCGGTCACCTCCTCGACGGTCTCGTGGTCGACCGTCGTGTGCAGGCTGGCGTCGATGAGCTCACGGGTGCGCTGGGCCAGGGCTCCGAGCACGCGGTCGTGCTCGTGCATCTCCTCGAGTGACATGGAGATGCGCTGGTAGGAGTTCTCGTCCATCCCGCGAGCCTAGGCCAGGATCTGCGGGTGGAGCCGGCAACGTGGTGCAGCCCACAGTCCGGCCAGAGGACGGTTGTGGGGACCTTCAGGTCGGTGACGAGGGCGGCCAGGTCCTCGTCGCGCCGCGCGGACCGGAGTGCGGCGGACGTGCGGTGTGGAGCGGATGACCGTGGGTACGACGGTCCTCCTTCATGTTCGCCTCGAACAGGTGGCGCCGGCCCTGGACGAGCCGGTCGCGCACCGACTCCTCCGTCTGCCGGAACGGCATCCAGTAGGTGTCGTCGTACTCCTCGACGACCTGGAAGGTCCACCGTCCGTCGAGGACGTTGCGGCCGATCAGCTCTCGCTCGATCTCGTCGGCGATCTGGTGGTGACCGGCCTCGCGCAGCTTCTCCACGGCCTCACCGAGCTTGAGGTCGGCCCCGCCGATGAGCTGGTGGAAGTCGTAGAGGTGACCGCGGGCGCGCTCCACCTTCTCGAGCGCCTCCGTCACCAGTCCGACTGCCTCGACGGTGGCCGTCGTCGACCCCCTCGGGGACGGTGTGCTCGGGCAAGGGCCGGTCGGTGTGGGTCATGGCGTGTCCTCTCGTCTCGGCGCAGGTTCCCTCTGAGACCACTTTGATGCCAGAGCCGGACACGCAACAGGGGGCGGGCCGCCGTACGACGATCCGCCCCCTGTCCGCTCGTCACCCGCTAACCGCGGCGGGCGACCCCGCTGATGAGGAAGTCGTCGACGTAGCCCGCGCCGCGCCGCATCACCAGGCGCACGGTGTGCTCACCGCGGCCGAGGCCCGACCAGGCGCGGAACCGCCCGAACCTCGGGCGGCGGGTCCGTCCGGCGAAGTCGACGACACCGCGCCGGCGACCGTCGACCAGGACCACCGCCGAGCCACCACGCTTCGCTGCGCCGTAGGCCAGCGTCAGGCGGGGGCCGGTGAACCGCAGGGTCATCGTGTCCTTGCCGCTACGGGTGCCGAGGTTGTCGCAGTACTTCCCGCCGGCGCCGCCACCCGACCGGCTGCGCCAGGAACCACTCCAACGGACCTTCGACGACTGGCAGGTGACCGAGCGGAACACGCGGACCTTCACCGTCCGGCGGTCGACGGCGCCGTCGGGGTCGGTGACGGTGAGCCGGGCCTTGTAGAGGCCGGGCTTGCGGTAGGTCGTCCGGACGTCCTTGCCGACGGCGTCCTTGTCGTTGCCCGCCCGCTTGTCGCCGTTGCTGTCCCGACGGAGGTTCGAGGTCCCAGGAGTACTGGAGGTCCCGAGGCGTCTGGGCGTCCGTCGTACCCCGGCCGCTGAGGCGCACCGGCGAGCCGGCCCGTGCGGGCCGGGGACGGACCGACGCCTTGGCCGACGGCGCGGTGTTCTCGGGCACGCTCGCCTTCGCGTACCCGTAGTCGAACTTGCCGCAGCCCGCGCCGAGGTCGAAGACCACGTCGGCGTTCAGGTCCCCGGCGGCCGGAGGCGCGTCGACGTCGTCGCCGCCCATCCGCGTGATCTCGAAGCCGAGGCAGTCGAAGTCGAACCGCCACGGGTTCGCGACGTCGCCCGCGGGCTTCTCCTCCGTCGGGTCGGAGTAGTTGTCGACGTGCCCGTTCCCGGCGTCGCTGAACCTCGGCTTGCCCTTCGCGGTGAACGCCGCGTCGGCGAGCTCGGGGGTGTCGCTTCCGGGCTCGGGGTTCGCGTCGAGCGGGGACTGGGCCGGCGGGTTGTCCGTGCCGACGTTGCCGTAGCCGTGCGCCTCGTCGGTGTAGACCAGCGAGAGCCCGGGCTTGAAGGTGATCGGGTCGCGGTCGTTCTGGCCCTTGCCGTCGTAGTCGAACCCGGACCGGTCGCGCAGCTCCAGGTAGTAGGCATGGTCGGCGGGGGAGTCCGAGGAGGCGTCGACGTAGTTCCAGCCGTCGGTGCACTGGGTCGCCGTGGACAACGCCTGGCCGGAGAGACCCTTGCAGCCGCCGTTGAAGAACGCCGGGTCGTCGGGGTCGCCGGACGACTCCATGTCGGTCTTCAGCAGCTCGATCTTCTTGCCGTCCGGGGTGGTCGCGACGACGGAGATGTCGTCGACGAACCAGCCGGGTCGGGCCAGGCCCGGGTCGGTGGCGTAGGTGAACCGCAGCACCGGGTGCTCCGCGCCGGCGAGGTCCGAGACGTCGTAGGCGTCGGCGAGGAACACCGAGTCGGGGTACTCCCCGAGCAGGCGGTCGGTCTGCGCCGAGCCGGCGTCGTAGGACCCGCTGGTGCCGGTGATGCCGTTGCCGAACTTCGACTGGCAGCCGTTCTGGTTGGGGTTGCTGCTGCCCGGAGTCGTGTAGCCGTTCTTCGACTCGTGCGAGGTGTAGCTCTCGCCGTTGTCACCGGAGGTCAGCACGAACCCGTAGTCGTAGTCCCACTCGATGTCCCACAGGGACTTGAAGGTCAGCTCGATCGTGCTGTTCTCCGGGAGGGCCTTGGCCTTGGGCAGCGCGATGTCGAGGTTGTGTCCGCCCTGCGGCGGGCAGCCGTAGTCGTTGCCCGAGCCCGACCACCAGGCGTGGCTCTTGCTGGCCTTGTCGCCGCTGTCGAACTTCGCGGGGTCGATGAGGCGACGGCCCGGCAGCTTCGCGACGAACGCCTGGGCGTTGTGCACCTTCGGCCCGGTCAGCGTGTACGGCTTGCCGTCGGGTCGCTGCCACACGATCTTGTGGGTGTCCTTCTTGGAGTGGGTCCACCCCTTCACCGTGGTGCGCTGCCCCGGCTTCAGCACCTGGGGCACGACCCAGCCCATCTCCTGGCGGGAGAAGACGTCCATGTTCTGCGACTTGTCGGTCGCCATGAGGTTCCAGTCGCCGTAGGTCTCGCGGCTGCCCAGGGAGTAGAAGTCCGGAAGGCCCAGCGAGTGGCCGTACTCGTGCGAGATCACGCTCGCCTTGTCGATCGACGTCTCCGGGTTGACGTTGTAGGGACCGACGCGGACGTACACCGGGTAGGCGGTCTGCTGCGTGGTCATCTGCGAGTACGTCTTGTCGGTGTAGTACATCTTCTGACCCTCGAGGTTCTCGAGCTGGTCGTCGGTGACGTAGCCGGTGAGGCCGGTCTCCTCGTCGGTGTAGTAGAACTCCAGGCTCGACGAGTGCGGCCAGACGTTGTCGTACGGCGCGTCGGGGTAGGCGCAGCCGGCGACGGTGAGCTGCGACGCGCCGTGCCCGCCGCAGCCGGCGTAGACGACCATGAAGAAGTCGACGACGCCGTCCTTGTCCGTGTCGTAGTCGGAGTAGTCGATCTCCGGGTCCGCGATCGCGGCGGAGTCGTAGACGAGCTTGCCGGTCGGGCCGCAGGCCGAGTCGATGTCCATCAACGTGCCGACACCGGCCACCGCGCCGGCCACGGCCGAGCCGTACTTGTCCGCGCCGTAGTAGGCGGTGTCACCCGGCAGCTGGTAGAAGCCGTCTTCGATCCGGTTGGGGTGCAGCGGCGTGCCCACGCCGTCGTTGCCGAACGTCGTGCCGGTGCAGGTGCCCTCGGGCGACAGGGTCGTGAAGTCGTACTCCTCGCCCTGCGCGAAGGGGGCCGAGGCGACTCCGGCGGAGGGGACCGTGCCCCGGGGGAAGAGCTGGCCGAGCGAGATCTCCTGGAAGAGGTTGAACGTCGAGCCGGGGATCTCGGGGGAGTTGATGACGTCGGAGAGCTCGTCGCCGGAGTTGCTCGCCTGGTGCTTGCGGTCCCGGTAGTCCACGGGCACGACGGGGAAGGGCCGGTCGCCGTACCGCGCGGTGTCGTACTGCGAGCCCGGCGGGATCACGCGGGGCCCGCGGCTCTCCGAGCTCACGCTCTGCGCGCGGCCGTTCAGGACCAGGGTCGCGGTCGAGGAGATGTTCTTCCAGACGACCTCCGGGTCCTCCTTCAACGTGTCCGCCTCGGCCTCGAGGACCAGCGTGCGCACGGTCGGGGTGTCGCCGGACGCCTTGGGCACGGTGCCGAGGGTCCAGGTGACGCTGCCACCGCTGACGGACGCGGTCCCTGCGGACGCGCCGGCCCTGGCCTGGGTGAACGACGTGCCGTCGGGGGCCGGGATCCGCACCGCGACACCGGTGAAGTCACGGTCGGTCGCGTTGGTCAGGGTGAGCCGTGACGGGTAGCTCTCGCCGGGCTTCACCCAGCCGACCGAGGAGACGAAGCTGTTGTGCAGCGCGAGCGTCGAGGCGTCGGAGACCACGGTCGCCGAGCCGACGCCCGCCTCCGCCGCCTTCCAGGTGTCGTCCCCGTCGGCGAAGGTCGCGCCCACCGCGGAGAGCCCGAGCACGGTCCGGAACTCGGTCTCCGCCGTGGCGTACAGGTTCGACGTCACCGAGGCGGGCACCTCCGCCGCGAACGTGCCGTCGTCCTTGGCGGTCACGGCCGCGCTGTGCAGGACCTTCCCGCTCGGGTCGGTCACCCGCAGGGTGAAGGCGGCCGGGACCCCGGCGTCCTCGGAGCCCGCCGCGCCGGAGTTGCGCTGCACGATGGTGCCGGTCACCGGGATCTTCTCCCCGGACCTCACCGGGGCGACCTCGTCGAACGTCGCCTCCAGGAGGTTGTAGCCGAACGTCGTCTCGCCGGCCCGGGTGCCGTCCGCGGACACCACGAGGCGCACGAGGCCGGGCTTCCACGCGGCCGCATCGGGGGTCAGCGCGGCGTCGTAGGAGCCGTCGCTGCCGCTGACCGCGAGCGGCACGGAGGTGCCGTCCTCGAAGATCGCCTTCGCCTCGACCTTGGTCGCGGTGCCGGTCAGGTTGAACGACGCGAAGCCGCAGTCGTCGGAGGCGTAGTACGGCTCGGTCACGTTGCGGCCGACGCCCTCGCACAGCGGCAGGCCCGTGGCGGAGAGCGGGTACATGTAGAACAGGAAGTCGGAGGCCGTGGCGGCGTTCGGCTCGGCGGTCGTGGCGATCGTCGTACCCGGGGTGGGGGCGGTGGCGAGCGCCGGCGAGGCCAGCAGGCCGAACGGGCTGAGGAGAACGAGGCTGATCGAGGCGGCGGTGAGCCGTCGTGACCATGGGTTAGCGGTCAACGGACAAGATCCCTTGCTGAGTGCGCGGGCCTGGTGGGCCCCGCAGCTGTGAATGTCGCACCGATAACGAAATCCGGATGAACGGGTTACGCACGGCGGTAACCCCGTCCCCCGCCGCTCGTTGGGCCGGTCATGTGCGACGACCACGCCCACGACGCCCCGCCGGGCCTGCTCGGCCGCCGGACCTTCCTCGGCGCCGCCACCGGGAGCCTGTTGGTGGCGGGCCTGCACGGCCCGGGCCTGGCCACCGCCGCGGCGTCGACGAGCAGCCCGGCCGCAGGAGCCTCGCGGACGTCCAGGCTCACCAGCGGTACGACGCTCGTCCACGCCGACCTGCACAACCACACCGTGCTGTCGGACGGCGACGGCAACCCCGAGGACGCGTTCGTGTCCATGCGCGCGGCCGGCCTCGACGTCGCGGCGCTGACCGACCACGCCACCCTGTCGGACCACCTCCTCGGGGACCCGCTGAGCACCGCGATGCCCGCCGGCTACTCGCAGCTCGGCGGGATCACTCGCGAGGGATGGGAGCGCACCGGCGTCCTCGCCGATGGCGCCGACCGCCCGGGCGCGTTCACGGCGATGCGGGGTTTCGAGTGGTCCGAGCCGACCCTGGGGCACGTGAACGTCTGGTTCACCGACGAGTGGACCGACGTGGTCGACCTCGGCCAGATGGGGCCGCTCTACGACTGGCTGTCGCGGCAGTCCGGGCCGCTCGGGCTCGGCGACGGGGGCCTCGAGGGGATCGCCGGCTTCAACCACCCCGGCCGCGAGCCCGGTCGCTTCGAGGAGTTCCGGTACGACCCCTCCGTGCGAGACCGGATGGTCAGCCTGGAGATGTTCAACCGCCGTGACGACTACCTGTTCGAGGGCTACGCCGACGGCAAGCCGTCGCCGCTGTGCGCCTGCCTCAACGCCGGCTGGCGCACCGGCCTCACCGGCGTCACCGACGAGCACGGCACCGACTGGGGCTTCCCCGAGGGCAAGGGCCGCACCGGTCTGTGGGTGGAGGAGCACTCCCGGGCCGGTGTCCAGGCGGCGATGCGGGCACGGCGGTTCTTCGCGACGCGCACATCAGGGCTGCGGGTCGACGCGACAGCGGCGTACGACGGTGGGCCGGACGTCGTACGGATGGGCGGTGTCCTTCCGATCTCGCAGGGCGTGGTGACCTTCGCGCTCGACCTGGACCGCGACGCCGACTGGGTCGGCCGCAGGCTGCATGCGCAGGTGCTCCGGCCCGGCACGCAGGCACCCGAGGTGGTCGACGTCGTGCCGTTCGACGTCGGTGACGTGGTGCGCTTCACGGTGCCCCTCGACGTCGCGGACGGCGAGTGGGTCGTGCTGCGGGTCAGCGACCCCACCCAGCCCAACGCCACGCCCGGCCCCGCCGGCCATCCCTGCAACGACCTCGGAGTCGCGTACACCAGCCCCTGGTGGTTGGAGCCCTGACCGTCCCCCGGCCGAGGCAGGAAGAGGCCAGGGCTCGCAGTTTCGGGGATCGTGCTCCGGATGACCACCTAGGGTTGCTGAGAGGACGCTCGGGCGGTCGAATCGAGGACAGGCACTCATGGAGGACGACCTCTGGGCGAGCAGGAGCTCGTTGTTGGGTGACATCCGCTCCAGGCTCGCCGCCAACGTGGACGAGTTCGTCGACCGCTTCTACGACGAGCTCTCCGAGGTCTCCGGCCCGCGCGAGGTGCTTGCGCGGCTGAGCGAGACCGAGCACAAGCGTCTCAGAAGCAAGCAGGCGGAGCACCTGCTCCTCGTGCTGGACCCGGAGCTGGACGAGGACGCCGCCTACACGCGGGCCCGCCAGGTCGGCCGGGTGCACGCCATGGTCGGCGTCGAGATCGAGTGGTACGCCGCCGCCATGTCCTCGCACCACCAGCAGATCTTCGACCTGGTCGGGACCCTCCCCGACACCGGCCAGCAGTCGTGGCTCTACTCCACGGTCGCCCAGCGTCTGATGCGGGACCTGCAGGCGGCGCTCGCCGGCTACCGCGACGTCGACGCCGCCCAGCACCGCGCGATGATGCGGCTCAACCGGGCGGTGTCCTCGGCCGGGACCGTGCCCGACCTGGTCCGCGGGGTGCTCGACGCGTGCGACGCGGCGGACGGTATCGCCGCGGGGTTCTTCGGACGGCCCGACCAGACCGAGGTCTTCCAGTTCGAGATGGGGGTCGGCGCCGGCGCCGAGGAGTTCATGTCCGAGGTGGCCAAGCGGGAGCCGCTGACCATCACGGTGCTCCGCGACGACGCCCGGGGGCGGGGGCCGTCGGGGCGTTCGTGGCGGAGCGGCACCGTCGAGCGGTCCGACAGCTACCTGACCGACCCCACCACCGCCCCCTGGCACGAGCTCGGGGAGCGCCTCGGCTGGCGTTCCAGCGTCTCGGTGCCGATCAGTGGCCCGACCGGCGAGCCCCGCGCCCTGCTGTCCTTCTACTCCTACTGGCCGGGCTTCTTCGCGTCACCCGCGAGGCAGGGGATGCTCGTCCAGGTGAAGCATCTCGTCGAGCAGGCGCTCGCCTCCTTCGAGGCACGAGGCACGGTGGCCGTCGGGGTGCGTGCGTACTCCGCGCGTACGTCGTACCTCTCCAGGCTTCGCGCAGGCGAGGTGGAGATGCTCTTCCAGCCGATCGTCGAGCTGCGCACGGGGCAGGTCTACAAGGTCGAGGCGCTCGCGCGGCTCCTCGGTGACTACCGGCTGGTGCTGCCCGCTGAGTTCCTGCCGGCCTTCGGTGACGAGGAGCTGATCCGGCTCTTCGAGCTCGGCCTCGACCAGTCGCTCGAGGCGATGGGCAGGTGGTCCGAGGACGGCCTCGACATCGGCGTCTGCCTGAACCTCCCCGCGGTCTCGTCGGCCGACGAGCGGTACGTCGCACTGGTCGAGCGGGCGCTGTCCCGCCATCACGTGGAGCCGTCACGGTTGACCCTCGAGCTGCTCGAGACCGGGCACATCGCGGGCCGACCGCGCTGGCGCAGCCAGGTGCTCGACCAGTTCAAGTCGCTCGGCGTCCGTCTCGCCCAGGACGACCTCGGGTCCGGCTACAGCTCGCTGCTCCGCCTTCGAGACATCGCCTTCGACGACGTCAAGCTCGACCAGAGCCTGATCCGGGGGGAGGAGTTCGGCCCCCGGGGTGCCCTCAACTTCATCCACCCGCTGACGAGCCTGGCCCACAGCATGGGCCTGCACGTCATCGTGGAGGGACTGGAGAACGACGGGCTGATCGAGGCGGCGTACATGCTGGGCGCGGACGCCGGGCAGGGCTACGGGATCAGCCGCCCGATCCACGCCCGCGACGTGCCCGGCTGGGCGAAGGGCTTCCGCCTCGACATCGACCGTGACAACCCGATGACCCGTCTCGGCGGGCTGGCCGCCCACGTTGCGTGGGAGCAGCGGGTCGCGGCGATCGCTCGCGGGGCGATGGCGGTCCCCGAGGTGGACGAGCCGTGTCCCCTGGACACCTACATCGACCGCCTGGGCGACCCCGGTGGGCGCCTGTCCGAGGCGCACGCCGCCGTGCACCGCGCCTCGCACGACGGTCGCGGCACCGCCGAGCACCTGCGTTGGTGGCGGGTGCTCACGCAGGCGCTTGGCGGCCTGTCCTCCTGACCCTCGCAGTTCGCTGTCGCTGGAGGTTGATAGCCGTGGTCCGACCTCGTTGGGACAGCGGTCCCGCCTCACTGACCCTGGTCCGTCACGCGCACAGCGTCGGCAACCATGCCGACGCGCGTGCCAACGAAGCCGGAGCCGAGAAGCTCGACCTGGACTTCCGTGACGCCGACGTCGAGCTGTCCGACACCGGGCTGGTCCAGGCCGAGAGCCTCGGGAGGTGGGTCACAGCCAAGAACGAGGCTGCCCGTCCGACGGTCGTCATCACCTCGCCGTACCGCCGGGCCCGGCAGACCGCCGAGCATGCGGTCGGAACCCTCGGTGTGCCGGTCCTGCACGACGAGCGACTGCGCGAGCGCGAGCTGGGGATCTTCGACGGCCTGACCGGCCTGGGCATCCGCGCCAGGTACCCGGAGGAGGACGAGCGGCGCAGGAAGCTCGGCAAGTTCTACTACCAGCCGCCGTCCGGTGAGAGCTGGTGCGACGTGGCGCTACGGGTGCGGAGCCTGCTCGAGGACCTGCGCTACGGGTACGACGGCGAGCGGGTGTGGCTGTTCACCCACCAGGCCGTGGTGATGACCTTCCGCTACGTGCTGGAGGAGCTCTCGGAGGAGCGGCTTCTCGAGATCGACCGTGACGAGCCGCTGCCCAACGCCTCGATGACCACCTATCGCAGCGAGGGCGATGCCCTCGCGCTGGTCCGCTTCGCCGACACGTCCGCGGTGGACATCGAGGACGTCACCGACGAGGCATCCAAGGGGTCCGAGGAGGACTCCGGCGCGGACCGCGTCGTGGACTGCTGAGGCGGTCAGACAGACCTGCGTCGGGCGAGCTGCCGCTCGAGCGAGCTCTGCGTGCCCACGGCGGGCGCCTGGCGGCGATGCGCGCCGGGGGTACGTCGATGCGACTTCGGCTTGCTCGGCATCGCCGGCAGCTCGGTGAGGAATGCCGACCCCACCGTCGCCTTGATCGGCAGCGTCCACGGCCCGATGGCGTCGGCGACCGTGGTCTGGCACTCGACGTCCATGGCCAGCGTGCAGTGCGGCATCCAGTTCCCCGGCTGGTAGTACGACCAGCTGTCCGACGTACCGATCGCACGGTGCACGTCGTCGTGGAGCTCCATCAGGCGCCGCGTCGGGGCCACCGCGAGGTAGGCGGGCGCCTTCTTCGTCAGGAAGAACCCGAGCGCCGTCATCGTGACCGGCAGTCCCGCCACTCCGGACAGCGGACGGCGCAGGCGCATCGCCAGGCCCTCAGGGTCGGGGGTGTTCACGATCGCGAGCGTGATGTGGGGCCGGAAGCCGTCCTCGTTGGTGGTCCCCACGGAGGGCACGCCGTGCTCGTCGAGCGAGTCCCAGGCCTGACGTACGCGGTGCTCGGAGAACTCGTCGAAGTGGAGCACCACCGCAAACGCCGTCTCGGCCTGCGGCTTCGGGGGATCCGGCGGCCGGTAGCCGAGAGGTGCGGCGTGCTTGCCGAGCAGGGTCTCCTGGGCCGCCAGGTGGTCGTCGAGGAACCGGACGTCCCGAAGGTGAGGACCCACCGAGTCTCCTGTCATGCCAATGAGCCGTGTCGCGAATCAGACGGCGGCGTTGCCGTCGAGCTGCCAGGACCGTTGCGGTGCGATGCGTGTGACGGTGGAGGTGTCGCGGGCCTCGCGCATGAGGGCGGCAGCGGCGTCCTCGGCGCTGCGGAGCATCGCGCGCTTCTCCGCCCGGGCGACGGCAAGCATCTCGCGGGAGCGGCGCACCGCCTCCTCGACGAGCGCGTCCGCCATCTGCTGGGCGTGCAGGAGCAGCGACGCGGCGTGGGGGGTGACATCGGGGGCGCTGACCGGTGCTGCGAGCCGTTCGTTGTCGGCGCGCAGCTGCCCGTTCTCGGTCTCGAGGCGCTCGGCCTCCCGACGGAGCCGCTTCAGCTCGTGGTCCATCGCCTGGACCTGGTCGGCCAGGAGATCGAGGAACTCGCTGACCTCGTACTCGTCGACGCCGCGGATGCGGTGGGAGAACTCCACGCTGCGGATCTCCGCCGGGGAGCGGTGGTGCGGGAATGCATATTCGTGTTGTGTCACGGCTTCTCACCTGCCCGAGCGGGCGTAGTCGCCGGCTTCCCCTGTCCGCCGACGGGACGGCTGTTCTTCAGTTGGTCCACCGGCGGGAGGGTGTCCGACCTGTGGCCCCCGACACCGCATGAGTTTCCGTCAATACGGGCAAAGGACGCAATGTCGTCTGGACCGTTTCTTTACTGATGTTTAGGGATCGCTCGTGGCCGTTCGGACGACCGCTGCATCGGCCGTTCGGTCGCGTCGCGGGGCACGTCTCGGGTGCCGGTCACTCCGTGCCGAGCAGGTCCAGGGTCGTCTCGAGCACCATGTCGCCGAAGCACCGGTCGATGGCATAGGAGTCCTCGTAGTTCACGACCAGGTAGCCACCGGCGACGAACCCGGGACCCTGCTGACCCACGGGGCTCAGCTCGAACGACTGGGGGACGTAGCCGAGCGCGTCGTTGGCCTGGGCCAGCGGCAGGGTCACCGCGGCGGGGCTGTTCTCCTTGATCGTGTTGGTCAGGTTGCTGAACAGCTCACCCGGGCCGGTCGTGATCGCGACCTCGTCGCCGATCCGGATCGCTGCGGCCGCGACCTCCGCGGACGCGGGAGCCGATGAGGTGCAGGGGGCGGTCTCGGACTTGCCCATGGTCACCGTGGCGGGCCTCTCGTCGATCCTCCGGTCGAAGAATCCCGGTGCGCCCAGGGCGGTCAGGGGCACGTTGGACACCGGCTGGCGCCAGGTCACGCGCTCGGCCTCGACGTCCGAGCGGGTCACCGGGGTGCCTTCCCCGAGGTCCGGGATGAGGTCGGCGAGGCCACGGCCCGGGTCGCCGACGGCCGACATGTTGCCCAGGCCGGTCATGAAGTGCAGGCCGACCCCGCCGAAGCGCTCCTCGAGCCGGTGCTCGAACGCGCCCGGCCAGTCCGGGTGCGCGACGCCGCCGTTCGTGCCCATGGTCGTGGGATGCGCGGCGTACGCACCCAGCGTCGCGATGACGCGCGTGGGCGCGGTCCGACCCCGCCCGCCCGGGTCGCCGGGGACGTAGGCCCGCAGCCAGCCGACCTGCTGCTCCTCGGCGCTCCGGTAGGTGTCACGTCGCTCGCGGTTGAGCTCGCGGGCGCCCACCTCACCGACCTCGACGACGGCCGGCTCCATGGCTTCGACGGCGTCCCGGACGGTACGTCGGATCGTGTCGGTCACCTGGGTCATGTACCAGTCGGGGACGAACCCCCAGCCGCCGATGAAGTCGGGGGCCGCGTGGCTGTGCGTCGCGGCGATGACGATGCCGGCCGGGTCGATGCCGAGCTCGGCACCGAGATCCTCGGTGAGCTGTTTCGCGCCGCAGTCGTCGCACTTGGTGGCGTAGTCCCACAGCCAGCCCTCGCCGTCGACGACCGTCAGCACCGTCGTGTCCTCGCCGTCGCCGATCGCGACCGACCGCACCCAGAGACCGAGGTCGGCGTCGAAGGAGGAGACCGGGTTCATCGGCCCGATGCCGAACCCGCCCTGGTAGATGCATTCGGGGTTCTCCGGCCAGGGCGAGCCGGTGTGCGCCAGGTGTGCCGCGTCCTCGGGTGTGACGCGGAGACGGTCGAGGAGCCCACGGTCGAGGGTCCGGCACGCCGCCGGGTCGGTCTCCCAGGTCGCACCGTAGTCCTCCGGGCGGGGCGTGATCGGGGCCTTGGCGGCGCCGACCAGCAGGCGCGTCTCGGGAGCGGGCCCCGGCGCGGTGGCCGGCGCGGCCGCCGTCGCGGTCGTCGGCGCCACCGCCGGGGTCTGCAGGAGGGCGGTGGTGGGCAGGAGCAGCAGGACCGTCCCCAAGGTCTGGAGCAGTCGTTTGACCATGCCCTACTCCCGAAGTCTGCGGTGCCCTGCTGCCTTGGGAAAACGAGTGCGGGCGCGGGAGGTTATGCGGCTCAGGCCGATCGGCTCTAGCGCAAACCTCACAAATCTCACTAGCGTGCAAGGTCCGCGAGGTCTTGGGACCTCCACGCGCACAACGAGGGGAAACGCCAATGCGCAGGCAACATCTCGCAGCCTTCATCAGCCTCCTGCTCGCCGCGGTCCTGGCGGTCACCGCGGCCGGACCGGCCCAGGCGGCACGAAAGCCGAGGCCCACCGCCACGGCCTACCCGGCCTCGATCGCCTCGCTCGGCGACTCGATCACGCGCGGCTTCAACGCGAACGGCTGGTACTCCGACTGGCCGGCCCGCTCCTGGTCGACCGGCACCGATACCAGCGTGAACAGCCACCTCCTGCGGCTGCGGAAGTACAACAGCGGCACGACCGCCTACAACAACTCCCGCACCGGCGCCAAGATGACCGAGCTCGCCGGGCAGGCGACCTCGGCGGTCTCGCAGAAGGCGGAGTACGTCACCATCCTTCTCGGCGCGAACGATGCCTGCACCGAGACCGAGGCGCAGATGACGTCGGTGGCCAACTTCTCCGCGCAGTTCAAGGCCGGCATGGACACCCTGGCCGCACAGGCAGCGCCGCCCAAGGTCCTCGTCGCGAGCATCCCGGACGTCTACCGCCTCTACGAGGTCGGCAGGACGAGCTCCTCGGCGCGCAGCGCCTGGGCGGCCTACGGCATCTGCCAGTCGATGCTGGCCAACCCGCAGTCCACGAACCAGGCCGACGTCGACCGCCGCTCGCGCGTCCGGCAGCGGGTCGTCGACTACAACACCCAGCTCGCGAGCGTCTGCTCGACCTACGCGTTCTGCAAGTACGACGGGGGTGCGGTGTTCGGCTATCCCTTCACGCTGAACCAGCTCTCGACGTGGGACTACTTCCACCCGAACACCGCGGGCCAGGCCGTGCTCGCCACGCAGACGTGGAAGGCCGGCTACTGGCCGACGAGCTAGGCCGCGACCGCCCGGCGCTGTGGGTCGAGCCCCGGTTTCTGGTGCCTTCGGTGCCCTGAGGTGCCGCCGGAGGGCGCCGGAGCCGGCGGCTAGTCTTCGGGCGACTGCCGTCGTCGAAGGAGATCGTCCACGTGGGACTCGCGCTGCCCGTGCTCGCGCTCGTGGTCGGTGTCCTGATCGGCATGGTCGGCGTGGGCGGGGTGCTGCTGCCGCCCGGGCTCGTCGCCTTCGGGGGCCTGACCGCCAACGAGGCGACGGCGACGAGCACCTGGGCCTTCGTGTTCACCGGCGTGGTGGGGACGATCGCCTACGCCTGGCGGGGTGTCGTGCCCTGGGGGATGCTCCTGCGGTTGTCGATCGGGGTCGTGCCCGCGGCGTTCGTCGGTGCACTCGTGAACGCGACGCTGCCGGCGTCCGTCGTACTGCTGGGGCTTGCTGCGCTGACGATCTTCGTCGGCGTGCATCAGCTGCGCCCGGGCTCCGCTCGTGCCGTCGCCGCCGAGCCGGGCGCCGCGGCACTGGTCGCGATCGGCGCCTTCGTGGGCTTCGGGTCGGCCCTGACCGGGACGGGTGGCCCGGTGCTCCTCGTGCCGATCCTGCTGACGATCGGTGTCGCGCCGTTGAGGGCGGTGGCGGTGAGCCAGGCCGTGCAGCTGCCGGTGGTCGTCTCGGGTTCGGTCGGCTACTTCCAGACCGGGCTCGTCGACGTACGGCTGGGCACGCTTCTCGGCATACTCGCCGCCGTGGGCACCCTGGTCGGCGCTGTCGTGGCCACGCGGATCCACGCCGAGGGCCTGCGGAAGATCGTCGCTGTCGCGTGCATCGCTGCCGGTCTGTTCCTCATCGTCCGGGCCGTCGTCTGACGGTGCTGGGCGCTGAACCACGCCCTTCATGGCTGTCATCGAGGTAGACCGCCCGCACGGCTGGTAGTCATCGGTCGCCGGGGTGGCTCGCGAAAAGTCTCAGGATCCTGTGCCCACCGCCGATGGGGAAGACGCAAGTCTTCACGTCACGGGGGGCACACGTTGGGCATCCGTCTGGGAATCGCAGTGATCTCCACACTCGCGGTCGCGCTGCCGATGACGGCTGTCCCGGCCGCGTCGGCGGAGGACACGACCACGTCCCTCACGGTCTCGTGGCCCCTGAGCGCGCTCACCGTGGGAGAGACGGCGTCCGTCGACGGCGAGATCGAGGGCTTCCCGGAGGGGACGGAGGTCGCGCTCCAGGAGCTCGACGGCGGCGACTTCTGGGAGGTCGACCACGACGTGCCCGGTGACGACGGCGCGTTCTCGCTGGCCGTCCCGACCGGCGAGGCCTACACAGCGACGTTCCGCGTCTACGTGCACCACCCCGAGGGGTACGACGTGTCCTCGGGCGAGCACACGATCGACGTACTCGACGAGGACGGCCGCGCCGGACGGTCCGCAGCCCGGGCCCGAGCCGAAGCCCCAGGAGCCGAAGCCGGACCCGAGCCGGAAGCAGACGGTGGTCACTGCCTCGGTGTCGCTGTCCCGGGCCAGGGCGAACGCACCGGTGTTCGTGTCGGGCAAGGTGTCCGGGGACGGCGCCCGGCGCGAGCTCTCCCTCGTGCAGAAGCTCCCGTCGGGCTGGTACACGATCTCCACGACCCGGGCGAAGAAGGACGGCTCCTACCGGGTCAAGGTCCCGACACGCTGGTACGACACCCACCGCGTGGCGGTGCGGGCCGAGGCGTCGACGACCCACCAGGAGGCGCTCTCGCCGGTACGCACGGTCGCGGTCAGCCCGGGCTACGAGCCGGCAGGGTCGGCCAGGTCGTGGAGCCGGGTCTACGGCGGGAGCACGCGGTCTCGCTTCAACCCGTGCGAGGCCATCGACTACCGGGTCAACCCGGCGCGGATGCCGAAGGGCGCGCTGAAGGACGTGAGGGGAGCGCTCGCGCGTCTCAGCACGGCCAGCGGCCTGCGGTTCCGGTACGTCGGGAAGAGCAAGTACGTCTTCGACAGCGCGAAGCGGCCGGGCCGGCGGAACCGGGGCACGGAGCTGTTCCTCGCGTGGGCGACCCCGACCATGGTGCCCGGCCTCGACGGCAGCACCGTGGGTCTCGGTGGCGCTGCGAGCGTGTGGGGGAGCGACGCCAGGGGCGACCTCCTGGTCAACACCTACGGGCAGGTCGTCGTCGACTCGACGTGGGAGTCCAAGCCGGGCTTCGGGAAGGGCGGGACGCTCGGCATGCTGCTGCTGCACGAGGTCATGCACGCGCTGGGCGCCGGGCACGTCGACGACCCGACCCAGATGATGAACGCGATGATGACCGACCGGGCAGCGGTCCTCGGCGCGGGCGACCTCGCGTTCCTGCGCGACATCGGCCTGGGCTCGGGCTGCACGTCCGTCGACGACGGTTACCCGCTGGCCGCCAGGCGGGGTCGTCACGGACTGACTCGCTTCCGGTCGGCAACGACGTGACTGGTTTGCGCGACTCCCTTACCGGGTAACTCCTGTGCCACTAGGAGGAACTCATGAGCATCGCAGCACGCACCCGGTCCCGCAGTCGATCACGTGGTCGATCACGCACCCTGTCCATCATCGTGGCGGTCTGGCTCGTCATCGGCGTCCTGGCGGCAGCACAGCGTGGCTACTTCGCCGGCAACGACGCCAACTGCACGAAGCTCGGCACCATCGCGATCACGATCGTGGCGGGTCCGCTCAACTACCTGGGCGTCAACCCCAAGATGGAGTGCAAGGTGCCTCAGCCCTCCAGGTAGGAGGCGCCAAGGCGATGCTCAGCGCACCTCGATGGAGGTCCTCACGGGGACGGGGTTGGCGAGACAGTCACGCACGGGCGAGGTGTCCTGCACGTGCTGGCAGAGCTCCTCGAGCTGCTGCTTGCTCGCGTTCGGGGAGCTGACCCTGCTCTTGACCCGGATCTCGGTGAAGCCCGCGCGAGGCCCCTCGAGGCCGAGGAACGACCTCAGGTCGATGTCGCCTTCCACTTCGTAGTCCATCGAGGTGATGTCGTAGCCGAGGGCTGCTGCGTTCGCGACGTAGCCGACCGCGTAGCAGAACCCCAGTGCCTGCAGCAGTAGCTCCACCGCGTTCGGTCCCTCGTCGTTGCCCAGCAGGACGGGCGGTTCGTCGCCGTCAAGTCGGAAGGAGCGGTCCGGGTCGCCCTCGGTCGCACCGGCATGGACGTAGGACCCGATCTCTCCGACGTTGCGGGTTCCGTGCTGCCAGTGGCTTGCGGCCCTGAAGGTGAATGCTCCGACGGCGGGGTCGGCCTTGACTGCGTCGATCGTCGCGACGAGCTGGTCGACGTCGATCCCGTTGCGGATGGTGGTTGTTGTCCTCGGTCATGGCTGTTGCCCTTCTCGACGTTGGTTCCACGACACCTGATGAGACGACGACCACCTCCGTCGTATTGCATCACCAGTGGGGACGTCTTCTCTCCGGCAGCGTGCCGGTGACGACGACCGCGACCGCGACCGCGCGTTGCCGGTCGAGCGGGATCAGCTTGCGCATGAGGGCGATGACCTCGTCGGAGAACAGCGGGTAGAGCGCGCAGTCGTCGATGGTCAGCGGCTCCCGATGCACTACCCGGACGTCGGTGAACCCGGCCTTCTCGAGCTTGCGCACGAAGTCGTGCTCGGCGAGGGCGCCGGCGACGCAGCCGGCCCACGCCGCCGGCTGGGTGAGGATCTCCGGTGGCAGGCCGGCTTGCTCCACGGTCAGGTCCGAGACGCACAGCCTGCCTCCGGGCCGCAGGACGCGTGCGCATTCGGCCATCACTCGTGCCTTGCGGGGCGAGAGGTTGATGACCCCGTTGGAGATGATCAGGTCCACACTGTCGTCGCCGCGCGGGATCGCCTCCATCTCTCCCTCGAGGGTCACGACATTGGCCACGCCTGCCTCGGCGGCCGCGTACGCGTGCGGTCGAGCATCTCGGGCAGGAAGTCCAGACCGAGCACGGTTCCGCTGGGCCCGGTGCGATGCGCGGCGATGATGGTGTCGATCCCGCCGCCACAGCCGATGTCGAGGACGGTCTCGCCCGGTCGGATGTCGACGAACCTGAGGTGGTTCGCTACCCCGAGCGCGCGGTTCACGGCCGAGTCAGGCACTCCGGCGAGCTCGTCCTCGGTGTAGAGGTGGTGAGCCACCGCCGCGGTTGTCGCCGGCACGTCTCGGTAGGCGTCCCGAACGAGCTGCTTCACGTCCGCGCTGTTCAGCAGGTCGCGATTCATCTGCCCAGCTCCTCGATGGTCTGGTTGAGTCGCCGCACCACGTCAGCAGGGAGATCCTCGGCCGGCCGGCGGGCGAGCGTGGCCCGCAGCTCCTTGGCGAACTCCAGCTCGCCGCAACAGGTCCGGCACCGGGCGAGGTGCTCCTCGACCAGGGCCCGGTCGTCGACATCGACGGTGCCGTCGAGGTACTCCCAGAGCCGGTTGAAGGCTTCGGTGCAGCCGATCATGGTGCGTCCTTCCGGAGGAGCAGGTTCGACTGCTCGGCGTACTCCCACATCTGCTTCTCGAACAGCTTCCGGCCGCGATGCAGTCGCGACAGCACCGTGCCCAGCGGTACGTCGAGCATCTCGGCCACCTCCTTGGCGAGGAACCCCTCCATGTAGACCAGGACGAGCGGAACGCGGTAGGTGAGCGGGAGCCGCATGACCACCGCCCGCACGTCCTCTGCTCCGAACTCGTCGAGGAAGTCGAGGTGCAAGGAGTCGGAGTAGGGATAGGGGTCTTCGTAGGCGATGTGCCGGAACAGCGAGAACTGCTCGAGGTCGTCGAAGTCGAGCTCGTCCGGGTGGCGAGCGTTCGCCCGGACCAGGTCACGGCAGCAGTTGACGAGGATGCTGGTCAGCCAGCCGGGGCCGGCTGCTGCATCGCGGAGCTGGTCGAAGTGTTGGAACGCCTTCATGAGGCATTCCTGGACCATGTCCTCGGCGTCGTCTCCGACAATCCTCCTGGCCACGGACAGCAGCCTCGGGAGCTGCTCACGCGCGAGCACACGGAATGCCTCGTCCGGGTCGAGCTGGACAGCCCCGGCATTCTCGTCGTCCGCGACGTGCACTGCCACCACGTCCTTTGAGACGCAACGCGTGCCCCCTGGTATTGCGTCTAGTCCATGCAATAGGCCGCTCTTGCGGGTGCGTCTCCTCATCGTAGGAAGCCGATTCCTGGCCCGGAAGGAGCCGCCATGACCGCCCTAGACACGACCGACTTGGAGATCAAGGTCAAGGAGATGTATCGCCGAGTAGCCCAGGACCCCCACGGTGCCTTCCACTTCGAGATGGGGGAGAAGGTGGCGGAGAGGCTCGGGTACCCGGCCGCAGATCTGCAGCGGATTCCCTCCCGGGCTGTCGAGTCGTTCGCGGGGGTCGGCTACTTCTTCGACGTCGCCGATCTGCGTCCCGGCGAGAACGGTCATCGATCTGGGCAGCGGGTCAGGGATGGACGCGTTCCTCGCGGCGGAGCTCGTGGGGCCGTCCGGTTCGGTCGTCGGTGTGGACTTCACTCCGGAGCAGGTTCAGAAGGCGCGCAGGCTCGCTGCCGAGGCGGGCATCGACAACATCGAGTTCCGTGAGGGGCAGATCGAGGACCTGCCCGCCGAGGACGACAGCTTCGACTGCGTGATCTCCAACGGCGTCATCAACCTCGCCCCGGACAAGCGCCGTGTGTTCGTCGAGGCTTCCAGGGTCCTGCGTCCCGCGGGCCGGCTGGCGATCGCGGACATCGTCAGTGAGGCCCAGCTGACGGAGGCGATCGTGTGTAACGCCGACCTGTGGGCGGCCTGTATCGGGGGAGCTGCGCAGCTTGACGCCTACCGCGCCGCGATCGAGGCGGCGGGCTTCAGCGTCAAGGAGGTCCAGGAGAACCCCTACGCGTTCATCTCCGAGCAGGCCAAGAACGCCAGCGCCAAGTACGGCGTCAAGAGCATCTCCCTGCTCGCCGTCTTGGCGAACGAATCTGCGGCACCCGCGGGCACACCGCCGCCTGGGCGAGCGCCCTGATCGCCTGGAGGCCCGGACCGCCAACTGCCTGGACGGTTCGTCTGATGGTCACCGCGAGCCGACGGTGTACTCCTGCAGCTGTGGGTCGGCGAGAATGGCTCGCTCGCTGAACCGCAGGTTCACCCATTGCTTGTTCGAGTACATCCAGGTCTGGTCGGCGAAGAACGGAGATGCGGGGTTCGTCGATTGTGAGTAGGTGAGAACCGCACGGCTTCGAGGGCCGCCGGGGCTGAATCCCGTGACCAGGACGAAGCTCGACCCGTGCACGACCTTCGGGTAGCCGGCCCGGCCCTGCAGCGGCGCGATGATCATGTTGAACACGCCCTCGATCTCGTGCCCGCCGTGGATCGGTATCCGCTCGGCGCCGCGGGGCTCGCTCTGCAGGGCGCCCAGTGGGGCGTCCAAAGGGATGTGGTGCTTCCGAAGCACACGCGCCGCTCTGCCGAGTGCTCGGAGCACGGCGGGATCTCCCCGGTTGAGCACCCGGGGAGTGTTCACCGGATCCGCTGCGTCGAACGGCACCGCGAGCCACCCGAGGGGGCGCCGGAGCATGAACTCCCGGAACACGTGGGCTCCGGTGCTGTCGAGGTTGGCGTGCCGGTCCCAGCCGCGCAGGGCAGCACAGACCGCGGCCAACCGGATGACGCGTCCCGAGTGGAGGGTCACGGTGGGATGTGCTTCACAGAGTCGGACGAGGTCACGCTTGACGAGCTCGCCGCCGTAGTTGCGGTTGTTGAAGACCAGGGCCTGCAGCCGGGCACGGGTGAAGAGGTCGACCCGCTTTCCCTGCGCGGAGGTCAGCCGCTCCTGGATCATCCGGATCCCGAGCCGGGTCCGGAGGCTGCGTTCGGTCCGCTCGTCTCCCACGATGCGTGGGAACCCGACCAGCGGTTCGGCCGGGTTGGTCAGCCAGTGGCTGTCGTTGGAGTTGGACACGAAGTCACGCCGGAACAGGACCGGCTGCCGCGACGGTCCGAGGACCCCCGGCGTCACGGCGTCGGGATCGGCACCCCAGTTGCACGACGAGTCGGAACCATTCAGCAGCGGTTGACCCGTCGCCGCGAACAGCTCCTCACCGAGCTCGGTGGTGACGCATCGTGAGGCGCGCTTGTCGGTGACATGCGGGACCACCGACAGATCGCCGTAGAACGCCAGACCGTCGGTGTCAGCCGCGATCGTGTTGACGAAGGGCAGGCCCTGCTGCCGGCGGATGATGCCCGCGAGGTCACGGGTCGAAGTGGCCTTCGCCATCGCCAGCCACGTGTCGACCAGGCGCAGGTTGTCGGCGTTGGCGTCGCGTGCCGCGAACGCGACCTCATTCGACCACTCGAGGGCACCGGGTACTTCGATCAGCGGACCGTACCGCGACCGGTACATCGTCCTGCTGTGCGAGGTCAGCTGTCCCTTCTCGTCGATCGCCTCCACCACGACGTGCACAGCGGCCATCCGCTCCGGCTCGCCGTCGACGACGTACGACGTGGCATCTCCGCCCACGAGGCGGAGCACGAAGGGTGTCCAGCGCTGCGCGGTCGAAACCGTGTGAGTCCATGCCACGTCAGCGTTGTGGCCGATCCCGATCACGGGCATCGCCAGGAGGCTCGCACCGGTGACGTCCAGCTCGCCGGGAATGCGGAGGTGAGCCTCGTAGAACCGGTCCGGGCCGTCCCAGGGGAAGTGCGGGTTGGCCAGGAGCAGGCCGCGACCATTGACCGTCGCCGACCCGCCGAGGGCGATCGCGTTGCTGGCTGGGAGGCTCCGCGCGTCAGGCAGCGAGACCTGTAGCCGACGTGCCGCCTCACTCGGCTGTGAGGCAGTGGTCGCCCGCGCGGCGGGAGGTTGTGCGGTCGCGATGGGGATCGCCAGCACACCACTCGAGCCGAGCAGGGTCGTCATCCGGTACATCCGTCGCCATACGTCGAGCTCCTCGATCGGCCGGACCCAAGAGGCTCCGCGACAGCGCGGATCCGGGAGCCCGTCGACCTTCCGGTCGCGCAACAGAGCGTTGTAGCCCGCCGCGTAGCCGCGGACCAGCGCCCGTGCCGTCTCGGACGGCCCGGGTGGGTCGGCCTGGGGGTCGGCACCGAGGAGGCGCTCGACCACACCAGAGGTGACCAGGGACCGGTAGTAGAAGTCGCTGTCGAGGTTGTTGACCGTCTGGCCGAGCACGGTGTACGAACCCTCAGCCCCGAAGTGGAGCGACCGCTCTCCGGCCAACGTCAGGAACTCCTCGGCCATCACACACACGTTGTCCTCAGCGGAGGCGTAGCCGAAACCGAAACCCAGATCGCCGTAGCTGGAGGCAGTGACGTGGGGGATCCCGTGTGCGGTCCGACGAATCTCGGCACGGTACTCCGAGCCCGAGTCCTCCCTCGAACGGTCCGCGGCAGTCTTCGCCGACACGGTCTGGACTGCCGTGCCGACGGGCGACAGCAGGAGCGCGAGAACGACAGCAGCCGACCAGCCGATCACGTGCCTTGGGTGATGCGCCGAGCGCCGACCTGGACGGCGTAATGGGGCGAGAGGAGCCATGGCGTCCGCTCCGCGTCTGTCGCCGGAGGCTGGCACTCCGTTCCCGGGATGTCGTCGTCCGGATCGACAACACGCTACGCGCGTCCCCATGCCGGGTCCATGACGTCCCTGGGTGATGGGAGACTTGCCTCCCATGTCACGGACGGCCGGACTGTCTCGCCCCAGGTGGCGACAGGCTCTGGAGTCAGGAAGGTGATCGGCAGTCGCACGGGGGCTGCGTGATTACGTGCTACCGGGGGCAACGTGCGTCGCGTCCCGTGGAGCCGTCGTTCTGGAACCGTGGCATCGCTTCCACTCGAGTCCGCTGCCACAGGTGCAGGGGTCGTTGCCGGCCTGGTGCGCGTCGCGGTCGGCGTACCAGTCCCTCACACCGGTGGCGTCCGCGCCACGACGCAGCAGGTCGGCCATCACCCGCATGGGCTCGTCGACGTGCCGGAAGAAGCGCTGGTAGCCGCCACACAGGTAGTGGAGGCCGGGCTCGCCGTCGGGTGTGGTGAGGAAGCGGTCCTTCGGGCAGCCGCCGTTGCAGGCGAAGCGGACGTCGCAGCCGCGGCAGTACTCGGGCAGGGTGTCGAGCTTGGCGTTGCCGAACGCCGTCTGCTGTGGGGACGTGGCGAGCTGAAGCAGGGTGCGGCCCTCGGCGATGTTGCCCAGCAGGTAGTCGTCCTCGACGTAGTGGTCGCAGGAGTACACGTCGCCGTTGTGCTCGAGGGCGAGCGCTGTCCCGCAGGTCCGGGCGTGGACGCACATGCCGGCCTGGTCCATTCCCAGCCAGTGGGCGAGTGCGGTGTCGAACTCCTGGACGAACACGTCGCCGACGTCGTGACGGGCCCAGTCCTCGAACACCTCGACGAGGAACTGTCCGTACTGCTCGGCGCCGACGGTCCGGTGCGTCACGAGATCGCCCTGCTGCCGGTACAGAGGCCGCTCACCGGGTCGCCGTCCCCAGCCGGTCTCGGCCAGGGGAAGCATCTCGGGGGTGACCCGCTCCACGATGGGGATGAGCTGGATGAACTGCGCTCCGACCTCGTCGCGCAGGAACGCGTAGACCTCGCGGCCGTGGTCGCCGTTGGCGGTGTTGACGGTCGTGAGCGCGTTCCAGTCGACGCCGTGCCGCCGGAGTACGTCGATGCCGCGGACGACCCGGTCGAAGGTGGGCTTGCCGCCCTTGTCGACCCGGTAGGCGTCGTGCATCTCGCGCGGGCCGTCGATCGACACGCCCACCAGGAAGCCGTGCTCGTGGAGGAACGCTCCCCACTCGTCGTCGAGGAGGGTCCCGTTGGTCTGCATCGTGTTGAGGATCCGCTGGCCGGGTCGGCGGAGCTTCTCCTCCAGGTCGAGGGTGCGCCGGAAGAAGTCCAGACCCATCAGGGTCGGTTCACCGCCCTGGAAGGCGACCACGACCTCGTCCGCTCCCTCGTGGGCAGCGAGGAGCTGGCTGATGTAGGCCTCGTGGACGTGCGGCTCCATCCGGAAGCCGCTGCCCGGATAGAGCTGGTCCTTGGACAGGAAGAAGCAGTACTCGCAGTCGAGGTTGCAGATGGCCCCGGTCGGCTTCGACATGACGTGGAAGCCGGCCGGGGCCGTGGCCAGGGGCATCAGCGCCCCGGCTCGTCAACGGTCTCGCCGAGCTGCTCCGTCACCGGTCGGCCATGTCACGATCCCCTGATCTGCGTCATCAAGCCCGGGGTGGTCCTCGGGACACGTCCAGGGTCGGCCTTCTGGCCTGCATGGCGCCTCACCCGCACGGGATGACGCACGTGCGGTTTCGGCCACGTCGGGTGCGGGTAAACGAGACCGGACGACGACGGCGAGGACGGGAACGTGAGCGCGAGGACACCTAGCGACGAAGTGGTCGTCGCTGCCCTGCATGCGGCACTCGCGCCGTACCCCTGGCGTAGCTTCACCCCGGAGCTGCTGGCTCGTTTCGCCCTTGCCGCCCGCGACCGGCAGGAGCTGGCGGCTGCGCTGTCTGAGGTGCAGGGTGCCGCAGTGGGGACCTGGGACAGGCTCGAGCCGGCCGGACGCGCCGACGCGCGGGTGCCTCGGATCGCCGAGTTCCTCGCCGACCTCCGCTGGACCGAGACCAGCCTCCTTGGGACGTGCCGGAACCTCGTCGGTGTCCTCGGCACCGAGCTGAGGTAGACGGGACGGTCGCTGCGCACCCGAGGAGTGCACAGCGACCTGGAGCACGGTTCTACTGGCGGGCCATGGCCGCCCGCATCTCGCTCTCACTGTCGGTGATGAGCTCACCGGAGACGTCGATGGTCACGCTTCGCAGGGTGCCGGTGAAACGGAACGGCGAGGGGTAGTCGGGCGTCACCGGAGACCCGGGGTTCGCCCCGCAGGTGAGGGCGCCGGGGTTGAGCATGAACGGCGTCGTCATCGGCGCTTGCGCCTCGGCGGTGAGCTCTCCGTCGACGTAGAGCTGGAGGCGTCCCGGGGCCCCTTGTCCCTTGGTCATGTCCGGCTTACCAGTCGGCTCGAACTCGAAGCGGAGCTGATGCGTACCAGGCGCGAGCGGATCGCGCGTCGAGACCTTGTAGAGGCCTCGGCCGACGTAGTTGTGGACGTAGTGGAGCCGGCCGTCCTGGATGAACAGCGAGTAGCCGCCGGCCGCGGTGCCCTGGCTCAGCAGCACGCCCTCGGCGCCGTGCTCGGGCAGCTCGACGTCGGCGGTGATGCTGTGCGGGCGGTTGAGCAGGCGCGGGGCGGCGTTGTAAGGAACCGACTGCGTGTGCGGCCTGTAGACGTACCGGTCTCGAGGCACGGCCGCCTCGGGCTTCTCGGTGAGGACACGCTCCACGCCGCTGGCGTCGACGGGCAGGACGTCGTACTTGCCGGCCTCGGCGTACCACATCCCGATGAGCTCGATCAGCTTCGGACGGTTCTGCTGCGCCACGTCGTGGTTCTCCGCGAAGTCTTCGGCCACGTGGTAGAGCTCCCACCCCGTGGCGTCGAGCTCGGTGAGCTTCTCCGCCGAGATGGGTTGCCCGAACCCGACTCCGGCCTCGGTGAACGAAGGACCTGGCCACGGGCAGACCGCACGCCATCCGTCGTGGTAGATGGCCCGGTGGCCCATCATCTCGAAGTACTGCGTGTGGTGCTTGGACGGGGCCTCGCCGTCCTCGAGGGTGTGCGAGAAGCTCACCCCCTGGATCGGTGACTGGGTGACGCCCCTGATCGTTCCCGGCGGCTCGATCCCGAGCAGGTCGAGGACGGTGGGGACCATGTCGATGATGTGCGCGTACTGCGTGCGGATCTCACCCTTGCTCCTGATGCCCTGCGGCCACGAGACGATGAACGGGTCGGAGGCGCCGCCGCGGTAGGTCTCTCGCTTCCAGCGACGGAACGGCGTGTTGCCGGCCCACGTCCAGCCCCACGGGTAGTGGTTGAAGTGGTTGGGGCCGCCGATCTCGTCGATGACCTTCAGGCTGTCCTCGAGGGGCTCTTGGGCGTTGTTGAAGAACTGCGCCTCGTTCGTGGTTCCGGTTGGGCCGCCCTCGGCGCTGGCGCCGTTGTCGGAGATCACCATGACGATCGTGTTGTCGAGCTGCCCCTGCTCACGGAGGAAGTCCAACAGCCGTCCCAGGTGGTGGTCGGTGTGGCTGAGGAAGCCGGCGAAGACCTCCATCATCCGGCTGAAGAGCCTTCGCGCCGGCTCGGGTTGGGCGTCCCAGTCGGGGACGTCCGGGTCGTGCCGGGAGAGCTCGGCGTCGGCGGGGACGATCCCCAGCTCCTTCTGCTTGGCGAAGACCCTCTCCCGGTAGGCGTCCCACCCGTCGTCGAACTTCCCGGCGTACTTGTCCGCCCACTCCTTGGGGACGTGGTGGGGTGCGTGCGTGGCCCCGAAGCAGAGGTGGAGGTAGAAGGGCTTGTCGGGATCGACCTGCTTGGCGTCGGCGATGAAGTCGATCGACCTGTCGACCAGGTCCTCGGTCAGGTGGTAGCCGTCCTCAGGCCGCGCCGGCGGCTCGACCTGATGGTTGTCGTAGACCAGGTCGGGATACCACTGGCTGGTGTCGCCGCCGAGGAAGCCGTAGAAGCGCTCGAAGCCACGGGCCAGCGGCCAGCGGTCGTACGGTCCGGCCGCGGTCTCCTGGTTGCTGGGCGTGAGGTGCCACTTGCCGACCATGAACGTGTTGTAGCCGTGCCCCAACAGCATTTCCGAGAGGAAGCCGTTCTCGAACGGGATGACGCCGTTGTACCCGGGGTAGCCGGTGGCGAACTCGGTGATGCAGGCCATGCCGTTGCTGTGGTGATTGCGTCCGGTGAGGATGCACGAGCGACTCGGCGAGCACAGCGCTGTGGTGTGCATGTTGCTGTAACGCAGCCCATTGGATGCGAGAGCGTCGAAGTTCGGCGTCTCGATCGGGCTCCCGTAGCACCCGAGCTGACCGAAGCCGGTGTCGTCGAGGACCACCATCAGAACGTTCGGCGCACCCGGCACGGCGCGTGTCGGCCTCGGCCACGCAGGCGCCGACTCATCGGCCGTCCTGCCGACCACGCCGGGAAATGTCGATCCCGGGTCGTACTCGTTCAGCGCCATGGAAAGCCCCTCTCCTCACGAAGACCTTGTGTCCCACGACAGCGCAGCCGGGGGCGTGCCGCATCACCCGGTGCGGGTGAATCGGCCGTCAGTGAAGAGCCGGACACTCGAGGCGAGGCCACGGTTCGCGGAGGGCGCGACATGGACATCACAGTTGTCCTGATCATCACAGCGACGATCTTCCTGTGGGGCGTGGTGTCCGTCCGGCTCGAGCGGGCAGACCTGACCGCCCCGATCGTGTTCGTGGTGATCGGCGGTCTGCTGGCCGCGTCCAGCCTCGTCGACGGGCCGTCGGCTCCGGAGACGGCCAAGCCGCTGGTCGAGCTCACCCTGGTCTGGGTGCTGTTCTCCGACGCGGCACGAATACCACTCGGCGAGGTACGCCGGGACGTCGGCAGCTACTCCCGTCTACTCGGGATCGGGCTGCCCCTGACGATCCTGGCCGGTTGGGGGCTGGCGACGTGGCTGTTCCCCGACCTCGGCATCTGGCTCGCTTTGCTGGTGGCTGCGGCACTTGCCCCCACGGACGCGGCGCTGGGGATCCCGGTGGTGACCAACCCTGTAGTGCCCCCGCGTGTCCGGCGACTGATCACCGTGGAGAGCGGCCTGAACGACGGCATCGCCACTCCGGTCGTCATGCTCGCGCTGGCCGGGGCGGCTTCCGCAGAAGGGATCGCAGGTGCATCGGACCTGGGGGGAGCGGCGGCCGAGCTGGCGATCGGCGCCGTAGTCGGTGGAGCCCTAGGGGTCGGCGGCGGCCGGCTGCTGCGGTGGGCGCGTCGCAGGGGATGGGCCGCGGAGGACTTCGCCGGCATCGCCGTACTCGGCTTGGCAGTCGCCGCCTACGCGGGCGCACTCGTCGCGGGCGGCAACGGGTTCATCGCCGCATTCTGTGGTGGGTTGGCGTTCGGGGCGGCGGCCGGGCGGCGCGGGACCGCTGAGCTGGTGTTCCTCGAGCAGGCCAGTGGCCTCGTCTCCCTGCTCGTCTGGCTTGCCTTCGGCGCGATCGCCGTCCCGATCATGTTCGACGGCCTGGAGGTGGTCACCGTGTTCTACGCCGTGCTCAGCGTCACCGTCGTACGGATGGTTCCGGTGGCCCTCGCGTCGATCGGTTCAGGTCTCGACCGCGACACGGTGCTGTTCGTCGGCTGGTTCGGCCCGCGAGGACTCGCCTCCCTGGTGTTTGCCCTGCTCGCCCTCGAAGAGCTGGGTCCGGGTGCGGACGAGGCAGTGGCGGTCATAGCGGCCACCGTGCTCCTGAGTGTGCTGGCGCACGGCCTCACGGCGGCTCCCCTTGCGGCGAGGTACGGCAAGGCGGCTGTCGCAAGAGGCCCCGGGCCCGTCGAGCCTGTTGAGGACGTCCCGGTCCGTGGCCTGCCGCGTGCCCAGCGTCCCTCCCCCACAGCGGATGATGTTGACGGGGCCCTGAAAGCCAACGGTGGTTGACGAGTCACGGTGCTCAACCGCTCGCCCGTTGAAGTGTGAGAACCTCGGCGAATCTTCGGGTTTGTCTCCCGCCACATCGGTGACCGTCTCGTCATAGCGACACGTGAGTGGCGGCGGATCGGCTCGCGCTGCCGGCTCGTTGCGTACTGCTGCAAGGGACAGGTCGATGGTCCCTGGGAGCGCGCGCATTGTGACGCTTATGCTCCGGAAATGGAGCCGGGAAGGGGTCAAAGGACTCTGGGAAGCGTGCTGGAGGCGGCCGAGGCGGCCTCGCCGGTTGAGGCTGTTGAGGCGGTCACCCGCGAGCTCGCGCGAGCGCTGCACGCTACGGCTGCTTCATTCCTCATCGCCGACTTATCCGGGCGGGCCATGGTCCGCCTTGCACACGTCCCCCTAGAGCGGCCGGGGAGATATTCAGCAGCGAACCGATCGCGGCCGGGGCGCGGCGGGATGCTGAGGAGTCCGCCACGGTGATTCCCTTCAACGGTGGGCCGGAAGAGCAGGTGATGCGCACCCAGCGCATGCAGGTTCTGGCGCCTGGAGGACAGGCCCCCGGATCCGGACGACGCTCTGACCAGTGGCGGCTGCTCGCGCCCGTGACTGAGCGTGGCGAGGCCATCGGTCTTCTGGAACTGTTTCTGCCGGACGAACCCGACACCCCGACGGTCGCTGAGATCGCGCAACTCGCACACCTGCTGGCTTTCGTGGTGATCGCCAATCGGCGGCACACCGACATGTACGAGTGGGGACAGCGCACTCGACCGTTGAGCTTGTCCGCGGAGATCCAGCACCGGCTGCTTGCCGGACCTCAGACCTGTGAGGCGGGGGCGTTCACGCTCGCGGGCTGGCTCGAGCCGGCAGCGGCAATCGCCGGCGATACGTTCGACTTCAGCCTGGCGCGGGATGTGCTGCACCTGTCGATAACTGACGCGATGGGTCACGGCGTGGCTGCCGCTCTGAACGCCACGCTTTGCGTGAGCAGCCTGCGAAATTCGCGCAACGAAGGCGCGTTGCTGCGTGAACAGGCCAACACAGCAAACCGGGCTCTGGCCGAGCATGCTGTCGCCGCCGGGCTCGACGACTTCGTGACGGGACAGATCAGCCGCCTCGACCTGCGCACGGGATCATTAGGACTGGTCAATGCGGGGCACGTTCCTCCCTACCTCGCGCGAGGCTCCGATGTCATCGTCGTCGCCCTGCCGGTGGAGCTCCCTCTTGGCTTGTTCCCCGACACCAGCTATCGCGGCAGCCTCATCTCTTTGGAAGAGGGCGACCGGGTTGTCTTCGTGACCGACGGCATGCTTGAGCGCCATGCCGCCGGTCTCGACCTAGGGCAAGCGATCGAGGAAACGCGGATGCTTCACCCTCGCGAGGCGGTTCGAGCACTGGCCGACCGCGTCCTCGATGCGACCGGGCGAAGCCTGAGTGACGACGCCACCGTGTTGTGTCTGGACTGGCACGGTGGCCATGGCCGCGACCGCAGCAGCGTCCACGGAGCCGACCCCGTCCGCGCCAGCAGACCTCTTCCATGAGCGGGTAAGACTCTCGTCTCCCCCTCTTGAGCGGTCGGGACGCCACATGGGGGTGGGGCTTACGGCCGGTGCAGTGCGCTGACCTGCGACTTTGAAGGCCCCGTGGGAGTCGAAGCCACAACCCGCGGAGAAATCGGAGGTGTGTCTCAGGGCGTATGAGGCCGCCTCGCTAGTCGGAGACCCCGCGTGAACGCGTGACTACGAGACCGGCGCCCCTTGCGTGCTTGTGAGCGAACGTAACCGTCGTGTAACTGCATTGCGGTCGCCAAGGGTCCGCCTCCGAGCGCCCTTAAGCGCTACTCCTCGTCCTCATCATCCCGGTTCTCCTCGACAGAACCGATGCACGCATCTGGATCGACTGATGTGACCAACTCGGAAACGGCCTCCACTGCCGTGGGCTGGAGCCAGCCACACCCAGAGATACGTGTTGCCACCAGCGCACTTAAAGCCCTTCTGATCGAGCGACCGGGCGACCGGCAAGAACCGGTCTTTCGTCACTCTTACTAGGACTCGGTGAGTATGAGGGTCCGGCGGGACGACCAGCCCGTGGGTGCGTTCGCACCTGACCGTGGCCGACCTCGCGCGACTGGTCGCGAACGGAGCCGTGGACGCCGGATCGCCGCCGCTGCCGGCCACCGAGTCCGGGGAGGCGGTCGAGGTTGACCGGGTGGTGTCGTCCGCGGGCACCATCGCCCTGGGCGGCAAGATCCTGCTCGCCGCGGAGATCCTGGCCGGACGCAAGGTCGGGCTCCGCATCGAACCGACCACGTTGCTGTTCTTCGACCTTGAGTCCCGCGAGCTGCTGCGCACCCGCGCCAACCCGCTCACCCCCGACCAGGTGCTGCGGCTGCGCGGACTCCGGCCCGCTGGACCGCCACCACGCCCGGCATCCGAGCCGATCCGCGTGCAGCGGCTGGCCGACCACACCGGCGTGATCAGCATCTGCGGCCAACGGATCGGTCTCGGCCGCGGCTACGCCCGGCGCACCCTGATGATCGCGGTATCCGAGACCACCCTCGCGGTCGAGCTCGATGACGGTGACGTCCGCGTCATCCGCCGCACCACCACCCAACCGGTGCGTAACATCAAGTCCCGGCCGCCACGGACGGCCACCTCAATTTCCTAGCGGGAGTGTCAAGCATCCGCTGACACAAATCCGTCAAGGATCAGGTGAGTCAAGACAAGAGCCCGGGTCGTGGTCCGCTTCGGGGCTGAAGCGGTAGCCCATGCCTGGTTCGTTGAGCAGGTATCGAGGTCGGGCGGGGTCCGGCTCGAGCTTGCGGCGCAGCTGGGCCATGTAGAGGCGGAGGTTGCCTTGGGCGTTCTCGTAGCCCGGCCCCCAGACCTCGGTCAGGAGTTGCCGCTGGCTCAGCAGCTTTCCGGGGTGCTTGAGCAGGACTTCGAGCAGGTGCCACTCCGTCGGCGTGAGCCGCACGTCGATGGAGTGATCGTGATTCTCGAGAGTGATGCGCTTGCTCGCCATGTCGACCGTCACTGCGCCGAAGCTCACGACTGCTTCGACCTCCGCAGGCCCGCTGCGCCGGGCAAGCGCGCGCAGGCGTGCGAGCAGCTCGTCCACGCCGAAGGGCTTGGTCAGGTAGTCGTCTGCGCCGGCGTCGAGAGCTTCGACCTTGTCGGTGCTGTCGCTTCGACCCGACAGGACGAGGATCGGGGCGTTGGACCAGCCGCGCAGACCGTGGATCACCTCGACGCCGTCGAGGTCGGGGAGGCCCAGGTCGAGGATCACCAGGTCGGGCGGGTGGCTCGCGGCGACTGACAACGCTTCCCTGCCGGTCCGTGCTGCGTGTACCTCGTACCGGCGGGCGCGCAGGTTGATGGTCAACGCGCGAACGATCTCGGGTTCGTCGTCTACGACCAGGACACGGTTCACCGCTCCACCTCGGCGTCGCCCGACTCCGTGGTCCGCTCCCGGCGTCCTGGCTGAGGAGTGACTTCGTCCGGCTCGGATGGCACGGCGGTGAGCGCCAGGACCATGGTTAGACCACCTCCTGGTGTCTCCTCTGGGTCTAGGGTGCCTCCCATGAGCTCGGTGAGACCTCGCGCGAGCGCGAGCCCGAGGCCCACGCCGGTTGTGTTGTCCGTGTCCCCGAGCCGTTGGAAGGGCTCGAAGACTCTGTCGCGAAGATCGGTCGGTATCCCTGGCCCCCGGTCGATGACCCGCAGCTCGACCTTGTCCCTAAGCGCGCTGGCGGTGAGCATCGGCTTCAGGTCCGGCGGCGAGTAGCGGGCGGCGTTGACGAGCAGGTTGGCGATGACCCGTTCGAGGAGGCCGGGATCGGCGAGGACGGGCGGCACGTCGTCAGGGATGTCGACGATGAACCGCCTGCCGTCCTCTCCGATGTCGTCGAGGGCGCGGGCGGCGACTTCATCGATCATGGTGGGTCGAATCAGCGCGTCCATGGCACCGGCTTGCAGCCTGCTCATGTCGAGCAGGTTGTCGACGAGCGCTGCCAGGCGGTCGATTGCGTCGTCGGCGCCGTGGAGGAGCTGGTCACGCTCGTCCTCGGTCCATACGACGTCGCGGCTGAGCAGACTGGTGACGTAGGCCTTCACTGTCGCGAGCGGAGACCGGAGGTCGTGGCCGACCGCGGCGAGCAGTGCGGTGCGCATCCGGTTCGCTTCCGCCAACGGTTGAGCTTCGGCGGCTGCTTCTCTGAGTCGCTGACGTTCGAGGGTTGCCGCGGCTTGGGTGGCGAACGCGCCCAACAATCGCTGGTCCTCGGCGCGTAGCGGCTTCCCCTTGATGGCCAGGACGAGGTTGGCACCGAAGGGCAGTGCGTTGTCGGCGGCGTCGGGCCGCGGACATGGCTCCGAGCCGGCGTTGGCAACAATGCTCCATTCGGTTGTGGGGCCGACTGCCATCGCGCCCCCGGGGTCGTCTGCGGGTCGCTCGAGGAGGGTCACCGTCTCGAGGGAGAAGGTGGTGCGGAGCCGTTCCAGGAGTGCCGGGAGAGCGCTGGGGCCGCGTAGCGCCTCTCCGGCCAACGTTGTCAGGGTCTCTGCTTCTGCGGCAGCCCGGGCAGCCTGACGAGTGCGACGGGACAACATGTCCACGACCGAGCTCACCATGAGCGCTACAGCGATGAACACCAACAGCGCGATGGTGTTGTTCGCCTCGTAGATGGTGAACGTGTAGTACGGCGGGGTGAAGAAGTAGTTCAGCAGCACCGATCCACCGACCGCGGCCAAGAGGGCAGGCAGGAATCCGCCCACGAGCGCCACAACCACGACGACCAGGAGGAAGAGCAGGACATCGGTGATCAGGTTCAGCGCGTCTCGCTGAGGGACCAGGGCGGCCGTGAGGAGCGGTGGCACCAGCAGGGCGAGAGCGAAGCCCTGCAGGCGCCGACGCCGGGTGATGCTCCCTCGAAGTCGCGGCAGCTTCGTGCCTCGTCCCGACTCGCTGTGCGTGACGATATGTACGTCGATGTCGCCCGAGTCGCGGATCGTCGTCGTCCCGATGCCAGGTCCGGTGAACAACGACCCGAGCCAGGTCCGGCGGCTGGCGCCCAGAACGAGCTGGGTCGCGTTTTCCGCTCTGGCGAAGGTCAGCAGGGCCTCAGGGATGTCCTCGCCCAGGATCTGGTGGTACGTCCCGCCCAGGGACTCGACGAGTCGTCGTTGGTCGGCCAGCGCCGCCGGACTCGCGCCGGTGAGGCCGTCCGACGGGGTGACGTGCACGGCCATGAGCTCTCCGCCGGTCGACCGCGCGGCGATACGTGCGGCGCGACGGATCAGCGTCTCGCCCTCCGGTCCTCCGGTGAGCGCGACGACCACCCGTTCCCGGGCCTCCCAGGTGCCTTCGATCTCGTGCTGGGCACGGTAGGTCTGGAGCGCCTCGTCGACCTTGTCCGCGGTCCAGAGGAGGGCGAGCTCACGCAGCGCGGTGAGGTTCCCGACCCGGAAGTAGTTGCTCAGTGCCGCGTCGATCTTCTCGGCCGTGTAGACGTTGCCGTGGGCCATCCGGCGGCGCAGGGCCTCGGGGGCCATGTCGACGAGCTCGACCTGGTCGGCAGCTCGTACGACGGCGTCGGGGAGCGTCTCGCGCTGGGTGACACCGGTGATCTTGGCGACGACGTCGTTGACCGACTCAAGGTGTTGGATGTTCACGGTCGAGATCACGTCGATGCCGGCCTCGAGGAGCTCCTCGACGTCCTGCCAGCGCTTCTCGTTGCGGGAACCCGGAACGTTGGTGTGCGCCAGCTCGTCGACCAGCGCGACGCTCGGCTTCCGCGCCAGCACCGCCTCCACATCCATCTCGGTGAACACGGCGTCCCGGTAGCGCAGCTCCCGCCTCGGGATGATCTCGAGGCCCTCGGTCATCTCCTGGGTGTGCACGCGGCCGTGGGCCTCGACGAAGCCGACGGCCACGTCGGTGCCGCGCTCGAGCCGGCGCCGTCCCTCGCTGAGCATGGCGTAGGTCTTGCCCACCCCGGGGGCGGCCCCCAGGTAGATCCTCAGCTTGCCCCGCGGCATGTCACCTCCCTCTCCGGCGTCGGCACCGACGTCTTGCCGTTCTACTCCGAGTCTGCCGCTTCGGCAGGCCGGGTGAGCTCGTCGAGCGCCAGGTTCAGCAGGAGCACGTTGACCGTCGGCTCGCCGAGGAACCCGAGCGCGCGGCCCGCGGTGTGCTCCTCCACGAGCCGTCGGACGTCTGCCGGCTCGATCCCGCGAGCCCCAGCGACCCGCTCGACCTGCTGTGCGGCGTACTCGGGGCTGATGTGCGGATCGAGCCCGGAGCCGCTGGCGAGCAGGGCGTGCGGGGAGATCTGCGTGCCATCGATGCCGTCGAGCTCGGCGACGGCCGCACGCCGCTCCTCGATCAATGCGATGAGCTGCTCGTTCTCCGGTCCGTAGTTCGACGCCGAGCTAGACAAGGGGTCGTACCCGGCGCCAGCGGCCGAGGGGCGGCTCTGGAAGTACGCCGGGTCGGGGGCCATGACGGGGAGGCCGTCGGCGTCCTGGACCGGCTCGCCGTCCCTCGTCACCGGTCGGGTGAACGACTGGCCGATGAGCTCGGAGCCCACGACACCGTCGGAGGTCTCGACCAGGGAGCCGTCGGCCCGGTCGGGGAAGAGGACCTGGGCGACGCCGGTCATGGTCAGGGGGTAGACCAGGCCGAGGATCACGGTGAGGACAAGGAAGGCCCGAATCGCGGCGCCGTACTGCCGAAGTGCGAAGGGTGTCGCGGCCATGGTGAACCTCTCAGCCGATTCCGGGGATCTGGGAGACCAGGAGGTCGATGAGCTTGATGCCGATGAACGGGGCGGCGATGCCGCCGAGGCCGTAGATCGTCAGGTTGCGGCGCAGCATCGCCGCGGCGGAGGACGGCCGGTACCGCACGCCCCGCAGCGCGAGTGGGATCAGGCCGATGATGATCAGGGCGTTGAAGATCACCGCGGACAGGATCGCCGACTCGGGAGTGGCGAGGCGCATGACGTTCAGGGTGTCGAGTCCGACGAAGACGCCGCTGAACATGGCCGGGATGATCGCGAAGTACTTCGCGACGTCGTTGGCGATCGAGAACGTCGTCAGCGAGCCGCGGGTGATCAGCAGTTGCTTGCCGATCTCGACGATCTCGATCAGCTTCGTCGGGTTGGAGTCGAGGTCGACCATGTTGCCGGCCTCCTTGGCTGCCGACGTGCCGGTGTTCATCGCGACGCCGACGTCCGCCTGTGCCAGCGCCGGCGCGTCGTTGGTGCCGTCGCCGGTCATCGCGACGAGTCGGCCGCCTTCCTGCTCGCGCTTGATGAGGCTCATCTTGTCCTCGGGCGTCGCCTCGGCGAGGAAGTCGTCGACGCCGGCCTCCTCGGCGATGGCACGCGCCGTGAGGGGGTTGTCGCCGGTGATCATCACGGTGCGGATGCCCATGCGCCGCATCTCGTCGAAGCGCTCGCGCATGCCCTCCTTGACGATGTCCTTCAGGCTGATCACGCCGAGGGTTCGCGCAGGCTGCCCCGGGATGTGCTCGGCGACCACGAGCGGCGTGCCGCCGCCGGTGGAGATGGCGTCGACAATCGCGCCGACCTCCTCGGTGGGGTGTCCGCCGTTCTCGCGCACCCACTTCATGACGGCCGAGGCCGCGCCCTTGCGCACCCGCTTGCCGCCGTCCATGTCGACGCCGGACATGCGGGTCTGGGCGGTGAACTCGACGAAGTGGACGCGTCCGAGCTCGCCGGCCTCACGGGCACGCAGGCCGTACTCACGCTTGGCCAGCACCACGATCGACCTGCCCTCCGGGGTCTCGTCGGCGAGGCTGGAGAGCTGGGCTGCGCTGGCGACCTCGAGCGGCTCGACCCCGTGGACCGGGTGGAACTCGGTGGCCTGGCGGTTGCCGAGCGTGATGGTGCCGGTCTTGTCCAGTAGCAGGGTGTTGACGTCGCCCGCGGCCTCCACGGCGCGTCCCGACATCGCCAGCACGTTGTGCTGGACCAGGCGGTCCATGCCGGCGATGCCGATCGCCGAGAGCAGAGCCCCGATGGTGGTCGGGATCAGACAGACAAGTAAGGCCACGAGCACGATCAGTGACTGCTCGGCACCTGAGTAGATCGCAAACGGCTGGAGGGTGACGACGGCTGCGAGGAAGATGATCGTCAGGCTCGCCAGCAGGATGTTCAGGGCGATCTCGTTCGGCGTCTTCTGCCGCGAGGCACCTTCGACGAGCGCGATCATCCGGTCGATGAAGCTCTCGCCGGGCTTGGCGGTGATCTGTACGACGATGCGGTCGGAGAGCACCTTGGTGCCTCCGGTGACCGAGCTTCGGTCGCCGCCCGACTCGCGGATGACCGGTGCGGACTCGCCTGTGATGGCCGACTCGTCGACGCTGGCGACACCTTCGACGACGTCGCCGTCGCCCGGGATGATCTGCCCGGCCTCGACGACCACCCGGTCGCCAAGACGCAGCTCGGGGGCGGGGACCTGCTCCTCGCTGCCGTCATCGCGCAGGCGGCGGGCGACGGTCTCTGTCTTGGCCTTCCGCAGGGTCGCTGCCTGGGCCTTGCCCCGGCCCTCGGCCACCGCTTCGGCGAGGTTGGCGAACACCACGGTCAGCCACAGCCACACCACGACCGCCCAGGCGAAGCCGGTCGGCTCGATCACGGCGAGGATCGTGGACAGGACCGCGCCGATCTCCACGACGAACATGACCGGCTGGTGCACCATGACGCGGGGGTCGAGCTTGCGGAGCGCGTCGGGCAGCGACCTCACCAACATCCGGGGGTCGAGCATTCCGCGGGGCATCCGTGCCGTCATGACAGCCCCTCCGCGAGAGGACCGAGTGAGAGGACCGGGAAGAACGTCAGCCCGGCAACGAGCAGTACGACGCCGGTGAGCATGGCGACGAACAGCGGCCTGTGGGTGGGCAGGGTGCCGACTGTGGCGGGCACGTGCTGCTGACCGGCGAGTGAACCGGCAAGCGCCAGCACGAGCACGATCGGGATGAAGCGCACCGCGAGCATGGTCAGCCCGAGCGCGGTGTTGTACCACTCGGTGTTCACCGAGAGCCCCGCGAAAGCGGAGCCGTTGTTGTTGCCGGCGGACATGAAGGCGTACAGCACCTCCGACAGGCCGTGAGGCCCCGGGTTGAGGATCGACTCCTTCGGCCCGGACATCGCCATGGAGGCCGCCGTACCTGCCAGGACGATCACGGGCATGGTCAGGATGTAGAGCGCGACGAGCTTGATCTCGCGTGCACGGATCTTCTTGCGCAGGTACTCCGGCGTGCGACCCACCATGAGGCCGGCGACGAACACGGTGAGGATCGCGAGCACGAGCATGCCGTAGAGACCCGAGCCCACGCCGCCTGGAGCGACCTCGCCGACGCCCATGTTGAACAGCAGCAGCCCGCCCGAGGCCGCCGTGAACGAGGAGTGGAACGAGTTGACCGCGCCCGTCGACGTACCTGTGGTGGAGACGGCCCACAGCGACGACGCTGCTTCCCCGAAGCGGGTCTCCTTGCCCTCCATCGAGGCACCGGCCAGTCTCGAACGCCGTCCCCGGCGCGTTCGCCTCGAGCAGGGAGACGCTCAGCACCAGGACGGCCCAGATGACGCCCATCGCCGCGAGGATCGCGTAGCCCTGCTTCTTCTCGCCGACCATCAGCCCGAAGGTCCGCGTCAGCGCCACCGGGATCAGCAGGAGGAGGAAGTTCTCGAGCAGGTTGCTGATCGCGTTGGGATTCTCGAACGGGTGGGCGGAGTTGGCGTTGTAGAACCCGCCGCCGTTGGTGCCGAGTTCCTTGATGACCTCCTGGGACGCAACCGGACCGCCGGTGATCGTCTGGGCCTGGTCGGTCAGCGTGGTGACCTCGGTGCCGGACGACAGGTTCTGCACAACGCCCAGGGCGACCAGCACAACCGTGCCGACGACCGCGATCGGCAGCAGGATGCGGAGGTTCCCCCGGACCAGGTCGACCCAGAAGTTGCCGAGCCGGTCGGTCCGAGCGCGCGTGAACCCGCGGATCAACGCGACCGCGACGGCGATGCCAACCGCCGCGGAGACGAAGTTCTGTACGGCGAGGCCTGCCATCTGCGTGAGGTGGCTCATCGTCGACTCGCCTGAGTAGGACTGCCAGTTGGTGTTCGTGGTGAACGACGCAGCCGTGTTGAACGCCTGGTCGGGGGCCACGCCAGGAAATCCCAGCGAGAGCGGCAACGCCGGCTGGAGGCGCTGGAGGGTGTAGAGACCTACCACGCTGACCAGCGAGAAGGCCAGGAGCGACCGAGCGTAGACCGGCCAGCGCTGGTCCGCGTCGGGGTCGACCCCCATGACGCGGTACAGCCCGCGTTCTACGCGCGTGTGTCGCTCACTCGTGTAGACGCGAGCCATGTAGCCGCCCAACGGGCGATAGACCACCGCGAGTGCGGCGATGAGCAGACCGGCCTGGAGGAGGCCGGCGGTCGTCTCAGACATTCAGAAACGCTCCGGGAACAGCAGGGCGACCACGAGGTAGCCGAGGAGTAGGACGGATATGACGAGGGCTACGGCGTTCTCGGCGCTCACAGTCGCTCGACCGCCTTGAGGATCAGTGCGGCTACGACGAAGAAGAGACCAGTCATCGCTATGAAGACCAGGTCGGCCATGGGTTACCTCCAGGAGTTGGTGTCGTGGGTGTGGCGGGATGGGTGGGGGTGACCCCCGGAGGCGGTGATCGCACCGACGACCGTGAGCAGGCACAGATGAGTCACGTCATCCGCGTAGAAGGTCAGAAGGCCGTAGGTGTTCTCGAGGAACCCGGTCTGGAACGCCCAGGCCACAAGGCCGATGGCACCCCCGACCGCGAACGACGTCCCGGACGCGGTCACGATGACGACTGCTGCGAGGAGCAGCAGCGCCCAGGATGCGTCGATGTCGAGCCAGGCGCAGGTCGCCACGGCAAGAACGATCGCCGCGTTC
The DNA here is from genome assembly GCA_963700365.1 of uncultured Actinomycetota bacterium. Classification (GTDB taxonomy): domain Bacteria; phylum Actinomycetota; class Actinomycetes; order Propionibacteriales; family Nocardioidaceae; genus Nocardioides_C. The sequence goes on from CAVOXG010000001.1 coordinate 830,960, forward strand.
GCGATCCCGAATCTGATTCCGGGCTCGCCGAGAAGGCCGAGGCTGGTGACTGTTGCCACAAGGCGATTCAACGACGCTCCGAACCCGGCAGCGCGGGCGCTAACGAAGCCCTAACGTCCGTCGCCGCTTCCCTAACGCCGCCCTAACGGCTGTGCTCGATCCGCTGTTAAGTGCATGGTGCGACGAAGCGTCGGCGTTGCACATAGCTCGAGTCGGTCGTGGCGGCATACAGCTGTGCTGCGAACCGGCTCCAGAACTGCCCGGCTCGGCTCGGCGAGAGCACACTGGCGGGGACCCTGAGCCAATGGGTTCTGTCGATATCAGATCCCCAGAACCTGGGAACGGAAGCATCCCCTGAGGACCACCATTCCATCTCAGCATTCGAGAAGTTTGCGTCTTTCTGAGGATTCTGACTGCAACGGGCCCGACCCCAAGACGGCGCTGGATGTCAGTGCGACTTGTGACCGACGAGTACAGACGGTGCCAGACGGATCCAGCACGTTGAGCGTTTGATTCGGGCCGCTTGTCGGTTTGCTGATGACGGGTCACGGTGGCTGGCAGGGCATCTGGGGGGCCGCCACATTGGTGACCGTCTCGCCGTCACTGATCACCGCCAGCACGGCCTGATACCGCTGCTCCACCACACTCAACTCCCGCATGATCGGGAGAGTCCGGGATCAGCCGATGTAGGTGTCGCCCATCGAGCCTTGTCGCTTGCCAGCGAGGGACACTGTGGCCGGCATCAGCTTCGGGAGCGGTTGGCGGCAGCGATGTCTGGGGCGGGGATCAGCCGAGGAGTCAGTCAGGTGGCAGCCGAGGTGGGCGTGTGTGTGCGGCCGGTCTGCGCGGGTGACCGATCGGCAGACCGGGCGGTCGAGCAGGTGACGCTGCCGTGCGGCTCGACCCGGGAGTCGGTGTGCGGAGCGTGTGCGGCGAAGGCACGACGGTTGCGGATGCAGCAGTGCGCCGAGGGCTGGCACCTCGAGGAGGACCCGCTCGAGGACGACCAGCCGGACAGCGACGCCGACGGCGATGACGACGACCACGACGACGGCCCCGATCCCGAGGGCACTCTCGGCGGGTGCGGTCGACACGTCGCCGCCAGGACGCGGTTGACCTGCCCCGAGTGCCGGTCGAGGACCGCAGTGTCGGCAGAGCATTCACGGCGCCGGACGGCACGACGTACCGGCCGTCGATGTTCGTCACCCTGACCCTCGGCTCTTACGGGCCCGATCGTGCCGGGCACCGGCACTCCGGCGCGGCCGAGCAGCTACGACTATCGGCGAGCGGCGGTGGAGGCGTTGCACTTCCCGAAGCTGTTCGACCGGTGGATGCAGAACCTGCGCCGGTGCGCCGGCTACCGGGTGCAGTACTTCGGCGCGATCGAACCGCAGCGCCGGCTGGCGCCGCACATCCACCTGGCGATCCGCGGAGCGATCCCGCGCCGGGTGATCCGCACCGTCACCAAGGCGACCTACCTGCAGCTGTGGTGGCCCTCGTTCGAGTCACCGGTGTACACGGACCCGGAGACGATGCCGGCCTGGAACCCGACCACCGAACGCGTCGAGGACAGCAACGGGATCCCGTTGACGTCGTGGGAGGAGGCGCTCGACGAGCTCGACGCCGACCCGACCGCGGAGCCGGCGGTGGTGATGCGGTTCGGCAGCCAGGTCGACATCAAGGGCATCATCGCGCCCGAGCCAGGATGCAGACCGGGCGATCCGGTACCTGACCAAGTACCTCACCAAGGCGGTCGCGGAGACCTACACCGATCCCGACGGCGAGACGTGGATGCGGCGTACGAGGCGCACATCGACCGGCTCCACCACGAGGTGCGCTGGCTGCCCTGCTCGCCGGAGTGCAGCAACTGGATCCGCTACGGCATCGAGCCGAAGAACCCCGGCCCCGGACTGGTCCCGGGGATGTGCGGCAACAAGGCGCACGACCGGGAGAACCTCGGCATCGGCGGCCGCCGCGTCCAGGTCTCCCGGCCTGGTCGGGCAAGACGTTGACCGAGCACAAGGCCGACCGCGCCACCGTGGTCCGCGAGGTCCTCGCCGCAGCCGGCGTCGAGGCATCCGGCCACCGACCGGATGAGCGCCGACGTGCTCGCCGACGACGGCCTCCCCCGGTACGTCTGGGAGCCGGTTCCCACCAACGAGGCCGAGTACGCCACGACGGTGCTGCTCTCGATCAAGCAGGCGCAGCGGTGGCGCGCCGAGTACGAGACCGGCGAAGCAGCAGCTGGCCGACCAGACCCGCGCCGGCCCCGGCAGCGGAGGCGACGGGCCTGTGGACAGCCGTTCGGCAACCACTCGCCCGCGGCCTCCCGATAACCAGCCGCCCAAGGTCGCCTGACTGGCGGTCAAGGGTGAGCGAAGCGAATCACGCAGTGACACGAAGTGCCCTTGACGGGCAGGCAGGCGACCGGACCATCAATCGGCGGGAGGCCGCGGGCCCCCAGCCACAACACGAGAGGAAGCAACCATGGACAAGCAGCAGGGCGTCCAGCCGACCGACCGACTCTGGACCGTCGAAGAGGTCTCCTACTACCTCGGCAGTGCCGGTCAACACGCTCTACCTGTGGCGAAGTGAGGGGAGGGGACCCGCGTCTCGCCGCGTTGGCCGGCACCTGCGCTATCGGTCGGAGGACGTGAAGGCCTGGGTCGAGAAGCTCGACGGCTGGGCCATTCCCGGAGTGGCCTGATGCCCGGCCACCGTCTGGGGATCGGAGAGCACGGCGACATCTCCTACCGGGCACGCGGTGAGCGGGTCACGGCATCCCTCTACTACCGCAACCACGAGGGCCGCCGGCGCAGGATCGAAGCCACCGCGGACACGAAGACCGGCGCCCGCCGCAAGGCACTCGCGATCCTGCAGGAGCGGATGTCGCTCGGCTGCAGGCACCGGATACGGCGCGACCACCACCTTCGGCGGACGTGGCCGCGGACTGGCTGGCTCAGCTGCACGAGCTGGTTGAAGCAGGTCGTCGGTCGCCGAGCACTGTCTCCCTCTACCGGCATGCGCTCGACCGTCACGTGCTCCCCACCATGGGTGCCCTTCGGCTCGCGGACCTCACGCCGGCACGCCTCGATCACTTCCTTCACCTCAAGCGGCGAGAGAAGGGGTATGCGACGCGCGAAGCTTTGTCGGGCGGTCCTGTCCGGTGTCTGCGGACTGGCTGTCCGGCGCGAGGGGCTGAGAGTGAACCCCGTTCGCGATGTCTCGAGCCTCGAGGCCCACGGAGGGAGGGAGGCGCGTGCGCTGACGATCGACGAGATCCACGAATGGCTGGCAATACTCGACGGGAGTGAGTTCGCGCGTCGCAAGGACCTTCCAGACCTTGCGCGCTTCCTTCTGGGGACGGGATGCCGTCTCGGTGAGGCAGTCGGAGTGCACTGGGAAGACGTCGACTTCGAGCGTCAGCTGGTGCACGTCCGTCGGACCGTGCTGCGGGTGCCGGGCCAGGGAGTCATTGCCAAGCGCCCGAAGTCGAAGGCAGGGCAGCGATCATTGAGGATGCCGCTCTGGCTGGTAGCCGTGCTGCGCGAGCGGAGGCGTGGAGCGTTGGATCCTGATCCACGACCTCGACATCCGGATCGGCGACGCCGCCAGCGGCGAACTCCGCCGCGAGCTCAGGCGTCGACCCCACCAAGCGCTACCAAGGCACCGGCCACTGACCCGGCCCACCCCGCACAAGGAAGGTCCGGACCCGCAAATGTGCGGGTCCGGGCTATACCGACGTCGTAAACACAGCGACTTTGTAGGCCCCGTGGGACTCGAACCCACAACCCGCGGATTAAAAGTCCGCTGCTCTGCCAGTTGAGCTACCCTCATCCGAATGATCCTCGGGAGTGGTCCCCTCATCGTGTTGCAGTATCGCAGGTGCCGTCGGCGGCTATTGGGCGGGTTATCCACCTGGTCTACGGCCCGAGGCGCTAGCGGGTCGGGAGAAACCTCAGGACAACAGCAGTGTGATTCCGTGCGTTCGCGCGCGGCTTTAGTCACCGCCGGTCAGGTTGACCACGATTGGGCGCTCGAGCCCGTTCATTCTCAAGGACCCGGCGCAGCCTGGACCGGTGTCGCGACGGTGTCCAAGGTCATCCGCGCGGAGGCGGCCGGCTTCGTACGGGAATGGTCAGCGGCGACCCCCGGGGGGACCGGTGTTGTGTCCTCAACAGCGCCGGATCAGCGCACGTGAGGCTGGGCCGCCGACGCCAATGCTCTGACGGACGTCCCGGCAGCAGGAGGTCCGACGCCCGCTCGTCCGCCCGGCGAAACGCCCAAAACGGACGCATCCGGGGGTAGCGTCTGCATCACCATTCGTCACAGCAGTTCACAGGGGGACCAGGTGGCTGAAGAGAGCTGGCATGAAGCGCGACTCATCCCGACCTCCGGCATCAACGGAGCCGACGAACAGGAACGGCGTGCAACGTCGGCGTTGCTGGCCGTCGTCGCGGCAGTTCGCGAGTTCGGCCGTGCGCTGGTGAAGCCGCTCGGTGCGCCGGCGGGCAGCATCGAGACCTACATCGAGGTGCCGTTCCTCCTGGGCGACAAGAAGCTGTACCCGGACGGTCTCATCCGCGTCAGTCGCGGCGGCAAGTCGTGGACAGCACTGGTGGAGGTCAAGACCGGGAGCAACGACCTGGCCGCCGAGCAGCTCGAGAACTACCTCGACATCGCGCGCGAGCAGGGCTACGACGCGGTCCTGACCATCTCCAACGAGATCCCGGCTGTGGCCGGACAACACCCGACCAAGGTGGACAAGCGCAAACTGCGGAAGGTCGCCCTCCACCACCTGTCCTGGACTCAGGTGCTGGCCGAGGCCGTGATGCAGAAGGAGTTCCGCGGGGTCGCCGACCCCGACCAGGCCTGGATTCTGGGCGAGCTCATCCGCTACCTCGAGCACAGCCGCTCCGGTGCCTGGAGTTCGAGGACATGGGCGAGAGCTGGGTAGCCGTTCGGGACGCGGTGGCTGCCGGCACTCTGCGGGCGACCGACAAGGGCATCGCCGACGTGGTTGCCCGGTTCGACGCCCTGCTCCGGTTCGCCAGCCTCCGCCTGGGCAGGCAGCTCGGCACCGAGGTCGTCCCGGTTCTGTCCCGCAAGGAGCAGGCCGACCCTGCTCTGCGCGCGCAGGCGCTCACCACGATGCTGTGCCAGACCGGTCAGCTCGCCGGCGCCATCCGCATCCCCGACACCGTGGGTCAGCTCGTCGTCACCGCGGACCTGCGAGCCGTCGAAGGTCACCTGCCACGTGGACGTGGACGCACCCCGGGAGGGCCGCCCCACCACCCGGGTGAACTGGCTGGTGCGACAGCTCAAGACCGCACCCGACTCGGTGCGAGTCGAGACCTTCAACGCACACGGCCGCGGCTCCAGCGCCGCCGAACTCCTGGCCGCCGTTCGGGATAACCCGGCGGTGCTCGTCGATGGACCCCGCCAGGGAGATCCGGTCGTTCCGCCTGGCACTCGACCGCCACGATGGGCACCAAGCGCGGCCGCGGTCGCGGGTCGTTCATCGACTCCGTGCTCGGCGCCACCGACACCTTCTATGCCGATGTTCTCCAGTACCTCAAAGCATGGTCCGCGGCTCCGCCGAAGCTCCGCCAGCCGGGCCCAACGCCGGCGGACGCGGAAGCCACCCAGCCGCACAGCCTCAGCTCGACCGAGTACTCCTCTCAGGACGGTGCCGAGCCTGCGGACGGTCCCGCCGGTGCACCTGCCGAAGGTGACCGTCAGGGCTCCGAAAGCGCCGACGATCGAGCCGGCCGCGCGGTCGACGGGTGAACCGGAGCAGCACGGAGGCATTCCATCGTCCCGCCCATACCCGTCCGGACATGACGACGGCACCAACCCATGAATCCGAGCATCGTTAGTCAGGCAAGCGCGAGGGTCTTGGGCTTCAGAAACCACCCTCCACTGAACCCGGGGCGGTGCACCACGTTCTGCCCCGGGGTTCGCTGACGCTGGCGCGTCGGGTCGGGGTCGACGCGGCAGTCGTGGCAGGCGTGAGTCGCGGTCTCGTCGGGGTCGGGTTCGACGACTGTCCGCGCTGGGCGACGCGACGTGAACTTCGGGGACGCAGGCCGGGCTGTGCTGCATCGTGGCGACCACGCGGTCAGCGAGACTCTTCGAGCAGAGCTGGACGGCTCAACCACTTCGGCCAACGAAAGCGGCTGCCCGTACCGGAGCGTCTTATGTCTTCACCACAAATCACGACAGCTCGGTTGCGGGGATCTCCACGTAGTAGCGGTGTTCAATCTGCCGCACGATGGCATCTTCACTCGTTCTCATGAGGAGACTCCAATGCACGCCAAGGACCCAGAGGTGACAGAGGCAGGTGTCGTCGACGCCGACCTTGACGTCGCCGACATGCTCGCCGACCACGCGCTTCAGCCGGTCCCGCGCGAGCATCGACAGTCGCTCATCCAGCTGGTCGTCGTCCAGGCCGGCTGGAACATCAGCGTCAGCAGCTTTCTCGTCGGCGGCATCGTCGGCGCCGGCGTCCCGTTCTGGACCGGGGTCTTGGCGATCTTGCTTGGCAACGCAGTCCTGGTCTGCGTGAGTACCCTGGTCGGTCTGGTTGGCTGCCGCACCGGCCTTACCAGCTATCTGATCTCGCGGATCGTCTTTGGCGTCCGCGGCTCGGTGCTCGTCTCCCTGATGCTCGGGGTGATCGCCATGGGCTTCATCGGGGTGCTGATGGACACGTGGGGTCAGGCGGTCCACCAGCTAATCCCCGAGATTCCCGCCTGGGGCTTCGTGCTCGCCTTCGCGATCGCGATCACGTCCACGTCGATCTTCGGCTTCAAGGGGCTGGCCCGCTACTCCGCAATCGCCGTGCCGATCGAGGTTGCAATCGCGCTGTTCGCGCTCTACAAGATCGGCAGCCTCGGCGACGGTTTCGGGGAGGTGATCGACCACCAGCCGTCCCTTCCGATCGGCTTTGGGGTCGCCGTCGGCGCCGTCATCGCCACCTGGATCACCGGTGCCGCGCTGGTCTCCGACGTCACCCGGTATGCCGCCCGTCCCCGCGACGTGCTCATCTCCAACATCGCGGGCTTCGTGATCGGCGCCGGCGTCTTCGAGACCATCGCCATGGTCTCGGCCATGAAGATGGACCAGAGCAACTTCGTCCTCGTCATGAGCGGTCTCGGTCTGCTCGCCCCTGCGGCCGTCATGCTGTTCCTAGCGCTGTGGAACACCGCGGACAACAACCTGTACTCGGCTTCCTTGGCGTTCACCAACGCCTCGAACATCCTTGGCGTCAAGGTGCTCAAGCCGGTGTGGACCTTGGTGGCGATCATGCTTGCCGTGGCCATCGCCTTCTCGGGCGCCTCCACACGCTTCTCTGGAGTTCCTGCAAATTATCGCCGTCGTCGTTCCGCCGTTCGCCGGCGTGGTGATCGCCCACATGATCGTGACCGCACGTCGTCAGACCGGCCACCAGGCCCTTGCGACGGCTCCCAACGTCCGGTGGACCGCCGTACTTGCCTGGGCGGTGGGTGCACTGGTCACCCGCCAGTTCGAGTTCCTCCTCAACGACGCCATCGAAGGCCTCCTCCTGGGCGCGATCGGCTACCTGATGCTCTCCCTCATTCCGGCGAGGACGTCCAGCGGTGAGAAGGTTCCCGCTCCCGTTCGCGAGGTCGGCTGAGCCCGCCGGGAGTGGGGTCGCCCTGGGCGACCCCGCCCCTGCCCCGCTCCGCCTAGTTCACCGAGCGTTCGAGGAGCTCCCGCGCCCGCAGCGCCAGCAGGATGTCCGGCCTGACCAACTCGCTGACCTCGCTGACGCCCATCGCCTCGACGATCTTCTTCACGCGGTAGGCAACCGTGTTCTCGTGCACGTGAAGTCGTCGCGCGGTGGCTCGGACCGATAACCCTGAGGTCAGGAACGTCTGCAGGGTCTCGATCAGGTCGCCGTGGTCCACCGGGCCGAGCACAGCGGCCACCATCGTGCGCGCCGAGAGTGGGCTCTCGCGCAGCAGCACCTCGGGCACCACCTCCTCGAACCTCGCCAGCCGACGGTCGAGGATCAGCGCGACCTGAAGCGCGCTGATCGCCTCGTGCAGGGACCCGGAGGCCTCCGCCAGTCGCCGTCTGGGCTCACCGAGCCCGGCGAACAGGTCGGCGGGAAGCCCGGTGTGGTGCAGCGCCCGGCTGACCACACTGAGGATGCTGTCGTGGTCGGTGACCACCAGCAGCTGCCAGCCCTGGTGGCTACCGGCCAGCGTCCGGCCAACGGTGTGCGGACGCAGCATCTCAGCGACCTGCCGGGTGGCCTTCGTGAGCACGAGGCCGTCGGCACCGCGGGTTCCCAATGCAAGCACTCGGTGCGGCAGCTGGGGCTCCGCGCCGATCAGACGCGCGCGCCGCTCCAACTCGGTCGCCTCCAGCGGCTCGACCCCCGCGAGGCTGGACACGATGTCCGCACTGGCCTGACCGAACTGAGCCTGTACCTCGCCGCGAACGTCGCGGTAGGCGCTGGTGGCGACCTCTGTCATCCTGTCGACCAGCAGGCCGACCTGGCGTTGGGTGTCGCGCACGTCGCCCGCAGACAGGGTCTCCGAGGTGGCCAGCAGCCGCTCGATGAAGAACCGCTCGGCGCTGTGCCAGGACCCGATGAGGCTTTCGATCGGCACGCCTTGGATAGCGCGGCGCTCACCCAGCGATCCGGGCCGGCGCCAGTTCGTTCTCCTGCGGCAGCCGACCCTCGGCCAAGCAGGTGATGATCGCCTCGACACTGCCCTTGATGGTGGAAATCAGCTCCGCGCGGTCCAGGGCACTGGTCTCGTAACCCGGCACCCGCTCCCACAACGACCGGGCCAGGGTCTCGACCATCTGTTCGGACTGCGTGCTCAGCAGTCGAGCGCGTTCAGCAAGATCCACAACGCCTCCGCCCTGAATTTGAGGGCCATCCACGTATTGGCCCGTGCGGCCACGCCGCAGGATTGTCGCATGACCACATTGGGGCAGTCCGAGTCCGACACCAGCACCACCCTGGTCCACCGCGCCGAACTCGTGGCCGCTCGCCGCAAGCGGCTGGAGCAGGCACTCGAACGCGCCGCTTTCGACGCGTTCCTGGCCGTCGCTCCGGTCAATGTCGACTACGCGACCGGCTACCGCAGCGTGGCAGGGCAGGTCCACGGCACCTCGACGCTCGGCGCCTTGGTGACGCCGGGCCGCACCGTGGTCGCCGGTCCTGCCGCTGACGCGCCGTCGGTCGTGGAGACCGGCATCGACGAGGCGGACTACTTCGCCCATGGACGCTTCTTCTTCGAGTCCACGCAAGCCTTCCGCGATCAGCCAGATGGCCGACAGTCACGCCAGCTTCGTTGACGCCCTGGTCAACGCCGTTCGCCACGCTGGCCTCGCCACGGCCACCCTCGGCCTGGACAACACCGGCCTGACGCCGGGCGACCTTGTCCGCCTGGAGACGGCCCTCCCGGACGCCACCATCGTCGCCGCCGATGACTGGATCCGTGGCGTGCGCGGGGTGAAGCTGCCCGAGGAGGTCGGCCGACTGCGTTCTGCGGCGCGGATCACCGAGGAAGCGATCCACGCCGGCATCGACGCCGCCTGCCCGGGCATGAGCGAGACGGACCTGCAACTGGTCGTCGCATCCCACCTCGCGGCCAACGGCATGACCCCCCGCTTTGTGGTCGCCACCGTCGGCGAGCGCAGCGCCTACTCCGACACGCCCGCCTCACCGGACCAACTGGTCCAAGCCGGAGACCTCATTCGCTTCGACGTCGGCGGTCTGCTCGACGGCTACTGGTCCGACCTGGGCCGCACTGCCGTCGTGGGCGAGCCCGATGACCTGCAGCGGTCCCGCTACGACGCGATCCTGCGGGGCGAGCTTGTCCAGCTGGCCCTGGCCAAGCCGGGCGTCCTCGCCTCGGAGGTCTTCCGGGTCGCCGTCGATGAGGTCGAGCGCCGCGGCATCTCACCGTACCGTCGGCACCACTGCGGGCACGGCATCGGCCTGGACGTTTACGAGGAGCCGATCATCGCTCCCGCAAGCACCCAGGAACTGGAGCCAGGCATGGTGTTCTGCTTCGAGACCCCGTTCTATGAACTCGGTTGGGGAGGAATGATGGTGGAGGACACGCTGGTGATCACAAGCGACGGCTGCGAGTTGCTGTCCGTGTCCGACCGGACCCTGCGGGTGGTGGAGTCGTGAGCGCCTACACGGGGTTCCTTCGCTGCCCGCGCTGCGCGACCGAGCGCAGCGACGCCGACGCGTTCAGCGTCTGCGGACCGTGCTTGCAACACGGCTTCCACGTCAACCCGTTCCCCGTCTACGACTGGTCCGGCGTGGAAACCGACCCGCTGCCCGGCCGCCGGGGCGTCTTCGCGTGGCAACACGCGCTGCCCCTGTCCGCCGACGTGGCGCCCGTCACCCTCGGCGAGGGCGACACCCCGCTGGTGCAGCTCACCAGAGTCCCGCATGCGCTGGACGTGGCAGAACTGTGGATCAAGGACGAGTCGCGCAACCCCACCTGGTCCTACAAGGACCGGCTGATCGCGGTCGCGGTCACCAAGGCCCGCGAGTCCGGAGTCTCCACCGTCGCGGTAGCCAGCACCGGAAACCACGGCGCGGCCGCGGCCGCCTACGCCGCCCGGGCCGGACTGGAGTGCATCGTCCTGACGCTCGCTTCGGTGCCCACCACGATGAAGATCCTGATGCAGTCCTACGGTGCGCACGTCGTGGCCCTCGACGAGCCACGGGACCGGTGGGCGCTGTTGCGTCAAGGCGTCCATGAGCGCGGTTGGACCCCACTGTCCGGCTTCGTCGACCCGCCCGCCGGCTCCAACCCGTTCGGCATCGACGGCTACAAGTCCATCGCGTACGAGATCGTCAGGGACCTCGGCAAGGCCCCCACCCACGTCATCGCGCCCGTGGCATACGGCGACGGGCTGGCCGGCATCATGCGCGGCTTCGAGGACCTCCTCACGTGGGGTCGCATCGACCGGCTGCCGCGGCTAGTGGCCGCCGAGCCAATCGGCCCCTACACCCACGCCCTCAACGACGGCTTCGTCGCCAGCCGCCGCCTCGCAGCCCGTCCCTCGGTCGCGTTCTCGATCATGACCCCGGTCGCCACCTTCCAGGGCTACGACGCGTTGGCGCGGTCAGAAGGCTCCGGTGTGACGGCCGCCGACGCCGAGATCATGCGCAGTCAACTAGAGTTGGCCAGCGCCGAGGGGCTCTATCTCGAGGCGTCCTCCGTCATCACGCTCGCCGTGCTCCCCGAGCTGGTCAAGCGTGGCGAGGTCGGCACGGACTCCACCGTAGTGCTGCTGGGCACTTCCAGCGGGCTCAAGGACGTCCACGCCACCGCCGAGCTGCTGCCACCAGTGACCGTGATCGACCCGTCATTGGATGCGCTCGACGCGGTCATCGGCGGGACCCGATGAAGCTCGGCTACGCGCCCAGCGCAGATGCCGATGCCCGTTCGGTGGTCGCAGCGGCCGAAGCGGCCGAGGCCGCCGGCTTCCACGAGGTGTGGCTCGCGGAGGACTACTGCCAACGGGGCGCCTTCGCGGTCGCCGGTGCCGTCGCCTCGGTAACCAGCACCATCCAACTCGGCATCGGGGTGGTCAACCCCTGGACCCGCCACCCCGTCCTGACCGCCATGGAGGCCGCCGGGCTCGACGAGATCTCCGAGGGGCGGCTGATGCTCGGAATGGGTGCCAGCAACGAGCGATGGATGACGTCGTGGCTGGGCATCCCGTTCCAGGCGCCGATCACCCGCACTCAGCACGCCATCGAGATCATCCGCGCACTGCTGTCCGGGGAGCACGTTCAGCGCCAGTTCGGCGACCTCGCCGTAGACACCGCGCTGTCCTTCAAGGCCGAACGGGGCCGCGTGCCGCTCTACCTGGGTGGCAAGGGTCGACGGGCGCTAGAAGTGGCCGGCCAACACGCCGACGGGGTGCTCCTTTCGGTGCTGTCCGCGCCTGCCTACATCCGCTGGGCCCGCGAGCAGATAGACGCACCCGACAAACCGATCGGCGTCTACGTTCTCTTCGCCTGCGCGGAAGACGGCGAGGCGGTGCGCGAGAGGGTCAAGCCCACCATCGCCAAGTACCTCGGCATCCACGGCGACCACGACATCACCCGAGTCGCCGGCCTAGACCGTGACTTGTGCCTGGAGTTCCGCAGCCGGATGCTCCGGGGCGTCGACGCCAACGACCTGGTCAGCGACGAAATCGTCGACACGTTCGCGATCGCCGGCGACGCCAAGCAGTGCCTGGCCGGCCTCGCGCGATTCGACGAGGGTGGCGCCGACACGATTGTGCTGATCGGCGACCCGGGCTCCACTCTCGATGAGACCGTCGCCGCCGGACGGTTGGCACAGCGTGCCGGCCTGCTCACCGCCTGACCCACCCACACAAGGAGAGCGCCATGAAGTTCGGAGTCGGCCTACCCACTTGCACGGCCGGGATGATGTATCCCACCCCCTTCGCGAGTGCCGCGGAAGTTGTGGACATCGCTGTCGAAGCCGAACAGCTCGGCTACTACGAGGTGGCCGGCAACGACCACCTGACCACACAGGAGTACGTCCGCGAGTCGTTCCAGGTGCCGCCGGACTTCTTCGAGCCGCTGATCACCTACTCCTACATCGCCGCCCGAACCAGCGAACTACGCCTGATGACCGCCGTCATGGTGTTTCCGATGCGCCACCCGGTCCTCCTAGCCAAGCAGCTGGCCACCCTGGACCAGCTCAGCAACGGCCGGGTCATCGTGGGCGCCGGCACCGGTGCCTACCGGGAGGAGTTCGTCAAGACGCTGCCGCACCTGGCGAAGGCCAACCGCGGTCGGCTGATGGACGAGACCATGACCGCGGTCCGCATGCTGCTCAGCGAGCACACGGCGACCTTCGCGGGGGAGTACCTCTCCTTCGACGACGTCGAGATGTACCCGAAGCCGGTGCAGGACCCCTTCCCGATCTACTCCGCAGGCAACGCCGAGGCCTCGATCCGTCGGGCCGCGCAGTACGGCCAGGGCTGGCTGCCCGCCGGCATCAGCGCCAGGGCCGTCCAGGAGGGCATCGTCAAGCTGCGCGACTACGCCGTGCAGTTCGGTCGTGAGGACGTCGACTTCCAGATCGCCCCGCAGACTATGGTCTGCCTAGCCGACACCCAGGAGGAGGCGGAGGAACTGTTCAAGTCCTCGCAGCTCTACCACCACCTGATGACGCTGCAGCAGTCCACGCTCAAGGACGTCGACCCCACGACATTCGTGAGCAACAACCTGGTCGGCACCGCCGACCTGGTCGCCAAGAAGGTGGCGGAGTTCCGCGACGCCGGCGTGGACCACCTGTGTGGCATCTACTTCGCGGCCAACGACGTCGAGCAGATGCGCGACCAGATGCGGCGCTTCGCCAAGGACGTCATGCCCGCGTTCCCCTGACACCGCGAGAAGACACGTTGGGCGAAAGTGCCGCCAGTCGAGGCCAAGTCGCCCGCCCGACCTGCAACTCAGTGATGACCGGCGCGGCACCTACGTGCCCGTTCCGATGTGTCCAGTTGCGCGTTCCGGGCTTGCCCTGCGCGCCCACCTGGTTGCCGTCCGGCAGCCACGGCGGACGTTCTGCTTCATGGCTTCCGCGTTCCGAGACGCTGATGCCCACGCTCGACGGGCCGGGCGTTCTCGCTGAATGCAGTTAGGGTCCCCATGTCCCAGAGGATGTGATCGGGACTTTCCTAGGGACTTCCCTAGGGAGAACCGTTGCAGACCCTGGCCCGGCGCCCATCATCGCAGACGCTGACACCGCTTCTGTGAGTGGCCGCGCAGCATCTTCAGGGTCACCCGGTCTCGCGCGAGGCGTAGCGGTCGGGCTCCATCACCAGCCCTCCCGGCACCGCAGGCAGGTGGCCTGTGCAGTTAGGGCGGTGGACTGCGCCACGGCGGGGTCGGGCAGTCCGAGGGGGAAGGACTTGTAGCCCGGGAGGGCCATGAAGCGGACGCGCACGACGGGTGCGCTCCGGTAGACCGGAAGCCCGGGCCCCGGAGCGATGACCAGCGGCTCGTGGCCGGTCTCGAGGAGCCGGTCCACGGTGTGCCTAGGACCTCGGGGGGACAGCCCGACTAGATAGTTGAAGTTTCTTCATCCGCGACCGATCCGGCGCCTGGATGCTCGCGAAGCAGAGGTAGGCAACACCCCGCTACCGAGAGGAACACCCATCATGCGACGCAGCATCGCAGCAGCAGGAACCGCCGGACTGGTGGCACTCATCGCCGCTCCCATGGCGGCCGCCAATGCCACCGAGGGGGCAGGCGAGGCCACGGTCTCGGTGCTACACGGCGTACCCGGCCTCACCGTCGACGTCTACGCCAACGGCGAGGAGCTGATCCCCGACTTCGAGCCCGGCACGCTGACCGACCCGCTCAGCCTTCCAGCCGGCACCTACGACCTCCAGGTGTTCGCCGACGGAGACACCCCTGACTCCGCCGACCCCGCCATCGAGGCCAACGGCGTCCAGGTGCCCGCCGGCGCCAACGCCACTGTCGTCGCCCACCTCGACGCCGACGGCAACCCCGCCCTGACGCCGTTCGTCAACGACACCTCCGCCACGGCGCCGGGCGAGTCGCGTCTGACCGTCCGCCACACCGCGGCTGCACCCGCGGTGGACGTGCGCGCCGACGGGGAGGTGCTCTTCCCCGGCCTCACCAACCCGAACGAGGAGTCCGGCGACGTTCCGGCCGGGACGTACTCGGCTGACGTGGTGCTCGCAGGCACCGAGGACGTCGCGCTCGGCCCGGCCGACCTCGACCTCGCCGAGGGCACCAGCACGATCGTCTACGCCTGGGGGAGCGCCGAGGACGGCAACCTGGACCTCGCCGTCCAGACCATCGACGGCCTTCACTCCGCCCCGGCCGGTGTGCCGGGTGGTGAGGCCGGTCTCGCCCCCGAGTCGAACGGCATCCCCGCCTGGGCGCTCGGACTCGGCCTGACCTCGGTGCTGGCACTGGCCTTCGCGGGTCGACAGCTCGTCCCCGCTCGCACGCGTCGCTGACGCCCGACTGAGAGACGGCGCAGCGTCATGAGGACGAGAGCGGCAGCAGCAGTGGCCCTGGTGGCCCTGGTCGGACTCGTCGTCAGCCTGGTCGTGGTGTGGTCCCGACTCGCTCCTGGTACCCCTGTCCAAGAGAGCGAGCCGGGGCCACCCGCGGCTGTCGCCAGCGCGTCGCCCGAGCCCCGGAGCGGTCCCACGGAGATCGGGCGAAGCGAGGCGGCTCTTGAGCCGTCCGAGACCTCGGACGCGGCCCGGCCCGTGCGGGTGGCCCTGGCCTCGGTCGGCATCGAAGCCCCGGTCAGGCCGGTCGGTGTGGCCGAGGACGGGCAGATGCGGCTTCCACCGGACCCGCGAGTCATGGGCTGGTACCGGTTCGGCCCCGCGCCGGGAGCGGAGAGTGGAGGGTCTGTCGTGATCGCCGGGCACCTGGACTCCAAGCGCTTCGGTCTCGGGCCTCTGGCGCGTCTGCGAGATATCGAGGTCGGCCAGCCGATCGAGGTCACCCTGGCCGACGGCGGCGCGTCGACGTACACGGTGGTCCGGGTGGAGCGCTTCGACCGCCAGGGCCTTCCTGAGGAGTTGTTCAGCCGGCAGGGTCCGGAGCGGCTCCGCGTCATCACCTGCGGGGGCGAGTACGACCCGGATGCCGGCGGCTACCAGCAGAACCTCGTGGTCACCGCAGCACCGGCCTGACCTCTCGCCGGTGGTACTCGACCAGCTTGAAAAGCGTTGAGTAATACCGGAATCTAGATTCGTATGTGAGGGGAGTAGCCCCCCGTCGCCTCGTCGCCAGTACGTCCCGGCAATCCGGGTCCGGCGAGGCGGGCCGCCGACAGGTAGGCCGGGCGAGACCTCCGGAGTGGTCCTGCGCGAGCAGGCAGAACCGGAGGAGTGTCATGGACGTACCTGTGTGGGGCTGGGCCGCCGTGCTGGCGGTGATCCTGGCCATGTTGGCGGTCGACCTCTTCGCCCACCGCCGCGAGCACGTCGTCTCGGTGCGCGAGGCCGCCGTGTGGAGCGCGATCTGGGTCAGTCTCGGCCTCGGCTTCGGGGCCGTCGTCTGGAGCGTGTACGGCGCCCAGGCGGGTGGCGAGTACTTCGCCGGCTACCTCATCGAGAAGAGCCTCGCCGTCGACAACGTCTTTGTCTTCGCGCTGATCTTCACCTACTTCGCCGTGCCGAGGCAGTACCAGCACCGGGTGCTGTTCTACGGCGTGCTGGGCGCCCTGGTCTTCCGCGCGATCTTCATCGCGGGCGGTGTCGCACTGCTCGACCAGTTCCACTGGATCCTCTACGTCTTCGGTGCCTTCCTCGTCATCACGGGCTGGCGGATGTTCCGTCACCGCAACGAGGAGTCCGACCCCGGCCGCAACCCCGTCCTGAGACTGGTCCGGCGGTTCGTGCCCACCACGGACGAGTACCACGGCCAGAAGTTCTGGGTGAAGAAGGCCGGCAAGTGGGTCGCAACGCCGCTGTTCGTGGTGCTGGTCCTGGTGGAGACCACCGACATCGTCTTCGCCGTCGACTCGATCCCCGCGATCTTCGCGGTCACCCAGGAGCCGTTCCTGGTCTTCACGAGCAACGCCTTCGCGATCCTGGGCCTGCGCGCGATGTACTTCCTGCTTGCCGACCTGATCCACCGCTTCGTGTACCTCAAGCTGGGGCTCTCCGCGATCTTGGTCTTCGTCGGCGTCAAGATGCTCCTGCTCGACGTCTACAAGGTGCCCATCGGCCTCTCTCTCGCCGTGATCGCCACCCTCATCACCGTCTCCGTCGCGGCGAGCCTGCGCGCGACACGCGGCACCGACCCTCAGTCGGACCGTGAGCCGGCGGAGGTCGAGCGATGAGTACGACGGCTCTGTCGCACGCGGTGGACCGGGTGACGACCGGTGACGTGGCCCGACTCGCAGGCGCGCGCGCCTGGCCCTCGATCAGCATCCTGCTCGACACGACCTGGGGCGACGAGATGTCCGAGGAGGACGAGCGTCGGTTGGCGGAGCTGGTCGAGCGGGCCGAGGGAAGGCTGCGCGACCAAGGGCTGCGGAGTACCCGCCTCGTCGCCACGCTCAGGGCGCAGGCCGAGGAGGCCACCCGGGAGCCCACCGGGCGTGGCCTGGTGATCTTCGTGAGCCAAGCCGTGGCGCGACGTGTGCGGCTCCCCGTGCCGGTACGACCCAGGGTCGTCGTCGAACGCACCTTCGCGACGAGGGACCTCGTCCAGATGCTTCACCGCACGCCGCCCACCTCGTGCTTGTTCTTCACGCAGGGTGTGCGCACCTCTACCGCGGGTACGCCGACACCTTGCACCCCGTGCGGGAGCACGGTTTTCCCGTCGAGCAGGCACTCGGCCTCGCCGAGGGACGCAGGCGCGACGAGGACGAGACGCGGGCCTTCCTCGATCAGGTGGACTCGGCGCTCGGGAGAGCTCGGCGAGTGCATCCCTCCCCGCTCGTTCTGGCGGGAGCCACGTCGGCCGTCAGCGCGTTCGCTCGCTCGTCGCGCAACCTTCAGCGGCTCGCGGCGACACTCGTCGGCCAGGACGCGCGGGATCTCGCAGGCGTACGGATGGCCACCCGTGCCGCGATGGACCGCTACCTCTTGTCGCGGGAGACCGAGGCGCTCGCGACGTTGAACCGTGCCGTGGCCTCGAACCCTGGAGCGGTCATCAGCGGGCCAGTCCGGTGCTGGGAGGCGCTTCACGGTGGCCGACCGACGATGCTCGTCGTCGAGGAGGGGTTCTTCTTCCCGGTCAGGGTCACCGCGAACGGCGTACACCCGGTCGAGGCGGCGGAAGTGGCGGGGGACGCTGACGACTTCCGTCACGACGTGGTGGACGACCTCGTCGAGACCGTCATCGAGCGCGGGGGTTGGGTGGCGTTCACGAAGGACGGTGCGCTGGAGCAGCACGGCCGGATTGCGCTGCTGCTGGGGGCCGATCCGGGGTCGTCGGGGTGAGGAGACGGACAATGTACGACAGCGTTCTCGAGCTCGCGAGCCTCCTGCTCGTCCTGTTGGCGTTGTGGTTGCGAGTCCGGCCGTCCACACGCCGATGGGCGCCGCGCCACCGCCGGCGCGGGCCGGCGGTGGCGGCATCCACGACCGGTCAGCCCGAGCCCGTGTCGGCCGCCAGCACGAGGTCGATGAACTCGCCCACGGAGGTCCCCGACTCGAGAGGATGACGGAACCGCCCCTCGCGCACCACTGTGTAGCTGTTGCGTCGGCCGACACGCTCCTTGAGCACGTAGCCGGACTCCTCGAGGTCACGAACGATCTGCTGCACCGCCCGCTCGGTGATGCCGACCCTCTCGGCCACGTCGCGAAGTCTCGCGTCCGGGGTGGAGGCCAGACACACCAGCACGTGACCGTGGTTCGTCAGGAACGTCCAGCCGTTCGCAATGCTCATGCAGCACACGGTAGGACAACCACGAACCGGAGTTCCGGTGTCAGCCGGCGAGCGTGCCTCCGAAGATCTGCCAGGCCAGCGCCGACTTCGCCGTCAGGCTCAGCACGATGTAGACCTTCTCGCCGTACAGGTAGTCGGCCCACCTGCCCCGGCCGCGGTACTGCAGCCACTGGTTGAGCGCGAAGACGTTGAAGAAGACGAAGAGCGACACGAAGATCCCGTAGACGAACGCCGGTGGTTCTGCCGACGAGGCCGACCCCGGCGACACCAGGTAGACGGCGATGGCCAGCCAGGGCACGATCCCGGCGATGCAGCCGAAGACGAAGGGCAGCCAGCCGCCGCTGCGCGGCTCCTCGTAGTTCTCCTGCAGCCAGCCGAACAGGATCATGGCTGCGTTCACGCCGAACAGCGCTATGAGCGCCGCGACGTCGGCGATGCCCACGAGCTGGGCGATGAGCACGATCATCAGCGACGCGGAGAGGGAGTACTCCACCCAGCGTGCGGCGTTGCGCCGGCGCGACAGGTCGGTGAGGTAGCCCCGCCACCACACCGTGCTGACGAGGACGTGGGCGAGGGCGGACAGCGCCAGGAAGCCGGCGACGGCCAGGCCGGTAGCGATGTCGAACAGCACCACCGGGTCCTGCGGAGTCGTACCGGGCGGCCCCTTCAGGTAGGTTCCGGTCACCGGCAGGCTGAAGTCCGAGGCCAGGACGACCACGACCACGGCCTGGAAGGCGTGGAGGGCCGCGGCAGCCAGGTTGAGCCGCCTGAGGCCTCGCTGCTGCCTCTCCGCGATGGTGTGCGTCTCCATGGTGGCCCCCTCCTGCCGACAGCCGTGTGCTCAGTGTGCCGGTCCATGCCTGTCCCCGGGCGAAATCGACCTTCTCGCCACAGAGCGGATGAGGCCGCGCCGAGGCGACCGGAAGACGGTTCCCGACCCCTCCGCGCGCCCTACAGTCGAACTTCGTCCGGCCTCGGGTGCGCGGCCAGGGCATCCGGGCGGCACTACTCCTCGACGGTGGGAGCGGGAGTCTCAGTGGGACCAGACGGGAGCGACGTTCTTCCTGTAGCCACGTCCGAAGATGCCGTTGAAGACCTTCAGCACCGGGCCGGGGACCGCATCGCTGAGCGCGGCGCGCTGGTCAGGGGAGGCGCCGTCGAGCAGCCACGCGAGGAAGCGGCCACCGCGGGCCGGACTCACCTTCGCGAACGCCTTGTTCATCTCCACGATCGCCGGATGGTCCTCGTTGTCGAGGTAGACCTGCTCGATCTCGGCCTCCTCGTGGTCGAGGTGGGCCACCGTGACCGCGCGCAGCTGCTCGAAGGCGCCTCGAGCGCTGTCGGCCTGCTCCTGGCCGGGCGTCCGGACCAGGTCGGCCATCGATGTCCGGGTGTCTACCAGCGCCTGGGCCATCGTCTCGTGCTCAGCGTCCATCGTCGCCAGCAGGTCGGGGCTCACGCCGACCTTCTGCAATGCCGGCCACGCGGTCTCGTGCTCGCCCTCGTGGTGGTGAGTGAGCTGGTCGTCGAAGTTCGCCCACGCCGTGTTCAGCTCGTCGGCGCGCCGCTGGTCTCCGGGCCGGAACGATCCGAGCGCGGTGATGAAACGATCCAGGTCGCGACGGAACGCACCATGGATCACCTTGTTCATGCTCATCTCGGCCATGACTCGGACTGTAGATCGGGAGACCGTTCCGTGGGGATCCCCCGAACGAGTCAGTGGAGGCGGTCCAGCTCGGGCAGCCACCTCGCTGCTTCACCGGCAAGCGGCACTCGAGCCTCCAGCTGGCACAGAACTCCCATGGTGGCAGGCGGCTACCGTCCGCCCGGTGCCCGGCCGGCTGCATGCTCGGCCGCGGCGGCCACCGCCAGCTGGTCGGCGAGGTCGTTCATCGGGTCGCCGGAATGGCCCTTGACCCACTGGAACGCGACGTCACCCCGCTCGGCCACCAGGGCGACCAGCGGCTCCCACAGGTCCCGGTTGGCGACGGGCTTCTTGGCCGAGTTCACCCAGTCGTTCTTGAGCCAACGCCGCCACCACTCGTCGTGGAAGCAGCGCACGACGTAGGTGGAGTCGCTGACGAGGAGCAGCGGCTCGGACAAGGAACGCACGGCCTCCAGCGCGGCACGGATCTCCATCCGCTGGTTGGTCGACGGCGCCTCCCCGCCTGAGCCCTGTCGGCCGTCGGCGACTGCCCAGGCCCAGCCACCGGGGCCAGGGTTCCCGGAGCACGCTCCATCGGTGTAGACCTCGACCGCGCCCGGGGGAGCAGGCATCGCCAGCGTCGGGCGCGTCTTCTTCGCCGCCGTCTTGGACCTTCCACCCGTGCCGCGTCGTGGGGCCTCCGACGCAGACCCTGGGAGAGCAGCCGTCACGGCCCCACCGTCGGGGTGGCATCCAGCGTGCACCCAGCCCCCGCTCCTGGCCGCGCCGACGGTGGCGATCTCCTCCCCGGGGTGGATGCGGTCGGGGCACAGGGCGCAGCTGGTTGCGTACTTCGCGATCATCGACTTCCTTCGCTGGACACGGCCGTGGGCATACGGGTGCGGCCCGCCGAGGAGGCGTCCGACGTACCGGTATGCCTGGTGCGGTGACCCTACCGAGCCGCGGTCGACGCGCCGATGCCGGCACGGCCTGGACAGCAACCGACCCTGAGCCAGGTGATGGGCGGGGCTCAGGGCCGTGTCCGTGGTCGCCGCGTCGGCGTCAGGCTGGGACGTCAGTCGAGGTTGATCTCGATGCTCGTCTTGGTCTCGCTGAGGAACTCGACGTGTGCCTCGCCTCCGGCGCCGGTGTAGTCGCCGGTGCCGCCGGTGATGGCGATCGTGAACTTGTTGTCGAAGTTCTTGTCGAAGACGATGACGCCCTGGCTGGTGATGAGACCGCCGGACAGCGAGACCGTCGCCGTGCACTGCTCGTGGTAGAAGGCCTTGTGGACGCGGGTGAGCACACAGTGACCGTTCAGGCTGCCGACGCGCTTGTCGTCCTCGTACAGGTTGTCGCTGAACACGTAGTGGTCACCCAGGCTGAGCCCCTTGGCGCCTACGTCGAACGCCTTGAACTGGTTCGAGACGGCAGTGAGGTGGTGCGTGCCGTTGTCGTCGTCGTCGTTCGCGCTGGCCCCCGTCAGAGACAGGCTGCCCACCACGAACGCGAACACCATCAGGGCAAGGATGCTGATCTTGCGCATGCCGGTATCTCCGTTCCAGATGAGTGAGGACCGGGATGACGTCGTCTCGGTGAGCGGTTCAAGTGCAACACCGGCAGGGCGTCGGCCACATCATCACTTCAGGGGACTTGCCAGGCCGGGCCTGTTCGGAGCGCCTCCCGACGATCCGTCACGCCCGAATTGTGGGGGCGATCGGCACTTCCCGCTCGGTCTGCGGTGCGTAGCGTCGTTGGAAGAGGGAGGTGTGAGCGATGACAGACATGACTGCTCGTGAACCCGACATGCGGGAGCGCGCGATCAAGCGCCTCAAGAAGCGTCGCGACTTCCACGGACACGTGTTGATCTACACGCTGGTGAACGCGTTCCTCGTCGTGATCTGGGCCGTGACCAACCCTGACGGGTTCTTCTGGCCGATCTTCCCGATCGTCGGCTGGGGTATCGGCGTGATCATGAACGCCTGGGACGTCTACTTCGCCGAGGACTTCGACGAGGAGGACATCGAGCGCGAGATCCGGCACATCCAGCACACGCGCTGACCGTCCGGCGCGGAGCCGGTCAGCTCGCGACGGCCTGCCGACGGCCGAGGACCTCGGGGCAGGGCCGATGACGCGGCGCGCGGGCCGGTGGCGAGGAACGCCTCCTGGACGATCTGGTCGACGCGTGCGGCAGACAGGAAGTCGTTGCCCATGGCCTCCTGCTCCGCTCTTCCCGGCCGGAAAACCACGACCGGCGTGCCGCGACGGCGGAGTTCCCTGACCTCTCGCGCGGCCAGCCGGGCCGAGTGCCAGCGTGACGCGCCGTACAGGTCGGTCGGGACGCTCGTGTGTCCCGACATGGGGGAGACCACGACGACCAGGTCGAGGTCCCGGTCCTTGAGCAGGTCGGCGCTGGTCGGTGAGTGCGCACCTCCGTCGACGTACGTGTTGTCGCCGATGCGCACCGGAGCGAAGTAGCCCGGCACAGCGCACGACGACGCGACGGCCAGGTGCAGCGGAGCCTCCCGGTCGCGGCCGAAGACGATGTGCCTACCGTCCTCCCGGCGTACGGCGGTGATCCAGAGGTCCTGGGTGGGCCACGAGTCGGTGTCTCCCAGGGCGGCGAGCTGCTCGACGATGTCGAACCGGCCCGGGCCGACCAGCGACATCGCGGCCCGCAGCGCGCGGAACTCCCGGGGACGACGGATCGCGTTGAGCACCATCCGCGGTCCGGGAATGCTGGGGCGGCGCAGGACCATGTCCAGCGGACTGAACGGAGCCAGCTCCGGGTGCTTGGTCCCGAACATCTCCTCGAGGATCTGGCCCTCGTCGGTGAGCGGAGCCCGCACGGTCCAGGCCGCGAGGTCGCTGGCCGACACACCAGTGCGCAGAAGCGAGCCGGTGATCGAGCCGGCCGACGTCCCGACGATCACGTCGGCGGTCCGGGGATCCCACCCGTAGTCGTGCTCGAGGGCGGCGAGCACGCCGGCGTGGTAGGCCTGACCGACGACGCCGCCGGCGCCGAGCACGAGTCCGACTCGAGGCATGGGACCACCTTTCAGAAAGTGTGTCCCGTCCAGTCGTACCCATACTGGGTGACCCCAACCATCCCCGGGTACGTCGATCTGGTCAGAGCCCCGAGGACGCCTCCGGTGTGGACCGGCCGGGAAGGTACTCCGCCACCGTCTCCAGGGCGATCAACAGGGCACGTTCCATGGTCTCGAGCGGCAGGCTCGGCAGGGCGGGATCGCTCGCGGCCATCTCGGCCGACGCCGGGAAGTGGATGAAGCCCGCGAGGGTCGGGCCGCCCTGACGGCGGACGTGGTCGAGCAGGCCGTACATCGTGTTGTTGCAGATGAACGAGCCCGCCGTGTTGGAGACCGACGAGGGGATGCCCGCGGCGACCAGAGCCTGCTGGATCGCCCGGACCGGCAGGGTCGCGAAGAGGCCGTCGGGACCGTCACCGATCGGTTCGTCGAGCGGACGGTTCCCGGCGTTGTCGACGTGGATGGGGTCCGCCGACGTCCCCTTGACGTTGATCGCGACCCGCTCCGGCGTGACCGCGGTCCGGCCGGCGGCGAGCCCGCAGGCGATGACCGCGTCGGGTCCGAGCCGTTCGACCTCGGTCAGCAGAGCGTCCACACACGCGTCGTACACCACCGGAAGCACCGCGGTGTGCAGCTCGACACCGGGTAGCGACCGCCCGGCAAGGGCGGTCACCAGCTGCTGGGTGGGGTTGACGTCCCGGCCGCCGAAGGGCTCGTAGCCGGTGACGAGGATCCTCGAAGTCACCCGGCCACGGTAGTCGCAGCGTCAGGCGCCGGCGGCAGAGTCGTTGGGGTCGTCGGCGTCCGCCGTCGCGGCCGCGGTGACCTCACTGACGTTCACGTCGTACTGGTGCAGCAGGCCGGCGTCGGCCTCGGTGTCCACGTGTCGTGGGAGTGCACACTCCACGCTGGCCGCCTTGTCATGGTCTCCGCGCGAGCGGAGGAGACCGACGATCTCGTCCTTGTCGACATGCATTGGTTTCCCTCCCCAGGGTCCGATCTAGTCACTAGGTGCTACCCGTGATGACTACTCGCATGCCCCGAGCGGACATTTACGCAAAGTTCTGGACGCATCGGGCCGATAGGTAAAGAACCATCGAGTGCACGGGCCGACCCCCCGCGGCCCCTGTCCAACGTGCGAGGCCCCATGACCCCCACCTCCCTGGTCGCCCGCGTGGCGACCCGGGCTCCGTCGTACCGCGTGAACCCCTACCGGAGGACCCGGGTCCCGACCCGGTCCGAGCTGCACCTGATGAACCGCCTGGGCACCGGCTACACCCGCGCCACGTGGGCGCAGCTGCGGCAGGCCGGGGGCGCCGCGAAGTGGTTCGACAGGCAGCTGAGCCCGGCAGGCATCCCGGAGAGCGCGCTCGCGAAGGCCGTCGACGACTGGTTCCCGCAGCGCGACCACGGCCCGTCCACCCGCTGGCAGAACCACACCGCGAAGCGGTACGAGGCCTGGGAGTACGCCCGCGACCTCGGCGCCTACACGATGCTCAAGCGGATGTACTCCACCCGGCCGCTGCTGGAGACCATGGTCGACTTCTGGTCCGACCACTTCCACGTGAAGGCCACCGGCGACCTGGCCTGGGTGTTCCGCGACGACTACGACAAGACGATCCGCAAGCACGCGCTCGGCCGGTTCGACCGGCTCCTCGAGGCGGTCACCCTGCACCCGGCGATGGTGATCTTCCTCGACAACCACCTGTCGGTCCGCGACGCACCGAACGAGAACCACGGCCGCGAGCTCCTCGAGCTCCACACGGTCGGGCGCACGTCGGGCTACACCGAGGAGATGGTCAAGGACTCGGCCAAGATCCTCTCCGGCTACACCGTCGACGTCCGGAGCTCGTGGCGCGCGTCCTACGAGGCCGAGCGGCACACGACGGGCCCGGTGCAGGTGCTGGGGTTCAAGGCCTCGAACCGCGAGCCGGACGGCCGTGAGCTGACCGCCGACTACCTGCGCTACCTCGCCCACCACCCCGCCACCGCACGCACGGTCGCCCGGAAGCTCGCGACCCGGTTCGTCTCCGACACGCCCTCGGCCGGCCTCGTCGAGCACCTCGCGTCGGTCTTCCTGCGGTCCGGCACCGACATCAGGGCGACGCTGCGTGCGCTCGTCGCGCACCAGGGAGTTCAAGGCGTCGTTCGGCGACAAGGTCCGCACCCCGGTCGACGACCTGGTGCACACCGCGCGGGTGCTCGGGGTGACCGCACGGCGCCCCAAGAGCGCGAGCTCCTTCGCGATCACCATCGCCTACGCCCACGGCGGTGACCAGCTGTACTCCTGGCCCCGGCCCGACGGCGCGCCGCTGCACAACGCCGCCTGGTCGTCGGCGAGCCGGATGCTGGCCTCCTTCCAGATGCACTGGGGGCTCACCGGCGGCTGGTGGCCCAACGAGGCGGTGTCGTACCGCTCCTCACGCTCCTGGCTGCCCGAGCGGCGGATCCGGTTCGACCGTCTCGTCGACCACCTCTGCCGGGTGGTCCACGGACGGGGGTCGACCCCGCTGCTGCTCAAGGCGGCCTGCCAGGCCACCGACTGCTCGCCCGGCGAGGTCGTGACCCGCGACCACCCCGTCGCGAACTGGCTCTTCGTCCGACTGATGGCGACCCTGCTGGACTCGCCGGCCCACATGACCCGCTGAGAGTGGAACCGATGACCAACGAGCACCTCGGCTGCGCCGAGTTCGAGCGCACGGCCGGCCTCTCCCGCCGCCGCTTCCTCCAGGGCGTGGCCGCCACCTCCGCGGGAGCCGTGGCCACCACGATGTTCGGCGACGCCCTGCGGCAGACCGCCTTCGGCGCGACCAGCGGAGGCAACGTCCTCGTCGTGATCAGCCTGCGCGGCGGCGTCGACGGCCTGGGCATGGTCGTGCCGCACGGCGACCCCGCCTACTACGCGGCGCGACCCCGGATCGCCGTCTCCCGCGCGAGCCTGGTCGCCCAGGACTCGTTCTTCGGACTGCACCCGTCGATGAAGCCGCTCTCGTGGCTCTACGACAGCGGCGAGCTCGCCGCCGTGCACGCCGTCGGCATGGTGCGCCCCAACCGGTCGCACTTCCTCGCGATGGAGGAGATCGAGGACGCCGACCCCGGCTCGAGCCTGCGCCGCGGCTGGGTGAACCGGATGATCGGCCTGAACAACGCCTCACAGCCCACCGAGGCCGTGCACATCAACGGCACCGTCGTGCCGACGATGCTGGCCGGCCCGACCCCGACCCTGTCGGCGACCAAGCTCGACGGCTTCGCGCTGCCCGGCGCGGTCGACTCGTGGGCCGACAACCGTCGCCGGCAGCTGAACACCGTGTGGAGCTCGGCCCCCGGTGCGCTGGGCACCGCCGGACGCGCCGCCCTGGCGGTGTCGGCGAAGCTCGGGCCGGTGGCCGACCAGACCTACCGGCCGCAGAACGACGCCCGCTACCCCGAGACCTGGCCGGCGAAGCCGCTCGGCGACGCGCTCCAGGACACCGCGCACCTGATCCGCGCCGACGTCGGCGCCGAGATCATCTCCGTCGACTACGGCTCCTGGGACATGCACAGCGAGTACGGCGGCGAGGGCCAGGGGCAGATGCAGGCCATGGTCTCCGGGTTCGCGCAGTCGCTGAACGCGTTCATGCGTGACCTCGGGCCGGCGCTGCGCTCCCGGGTGACGGTGGTGACCATCAGCGAGTTCGGCCGCCGCGTCGCGGAGAACGGCAACCGCGGCCTGGACCACGGCTGGGGCAACATGATGCTGCTCATGGGCGGCGGCGTCCGCGGTGGCCGCTACTACGGCCGGTGGCCGGGGCTCGCCCCGACCGCGCTGGAGGAGGGCGACCTCGAGGTCACCACCGACTACCGCAACGTGCTCGGCGAGGTGATCACCCGGCGCTTCCCCGACCGTTCGGTCGGCAAGGTCTTCCCGGGCCTGAGCTACGCCCCGCTCGGCGTCATGAGGTAGCGCGGCTCAGGAGGGTACGACGGCCAGCGACTGCCGCGCGATCTCCCACTCCTCGTTGGTCGGGACCACCATCACCGCCACCCGGCTGGTCGGGGAGGAGACCACGGCCGGCTCCTGTCCGGAGGCGGCTTCGTTCAACGACGCGTCGACCGCGACGCCCATCGTCTCGAGCCCCAGCAGCGAGGCCGCGCGGACGCTCGCGGCGTGCTGGCCGACCCCGGCGGTGAAGACGATCGCGTCCACCCTGCCCAGCACCGCGGTGTAGGCGCCGACGTACTTCCGGATCCGGTAGCAGTACACGTCGAAGGCGAGCTTCGCGGCCTCGTCCCCTTCGTCGATCATCCGCTCGAGCTCGCGGAAGTCGTTCTCGCCCGCCATGCCCTTCAACCCGGACTCGCGGTTGAGGACCCGGTCGATCTCCTCGAGGCTCCAGCCGTTCTCCCGGTGCAGGTGGGCATGGAGCGCGGGGTCGAGGTCGCCGGAGCGCGTGCCCATGACCAGTCCCTCGAGCGGGGTCATGCCCATCGACGTGTCCACCGACCTGCCGCCCGAGACCGCCGTCGCGGACGCGCCGTTGCCGAGGTGGAGCACGATCACGTTCACGTCCGCGGGGTCCTGACCCAGCAGGCGCGCGGCCTCGCGGGAGACGAACGCGTGCGACGTGCCGTGGAAGCCGTAGCGACGCACCTGGTGCTTGTCACTCCAGGCCCGCGGGACCGCGTAGGTGTAGGCGTGCTCGGGCAGGGTCTGGTGGAAGGCGGTGTCGAAGACCGCGACGTGCGGCAGGTCCGGGAAGATCCGCCTGGCCACCTCGATCCCCTCGAGGTTCGCGGGGTTGTGCAGAGGGGCCAGCGGGACCAGTTCGCGGACCTTCGCGACCACCTCCTCGTCGATGAGGACGGGGTCGGCGAAGCGCTGCCCGCCGTGCACCACCCGGTGCCCGATCGCGGCCAGGTCGAGGCCGTCGAGGCTCGGACCGTGCTTGTCGAAGGCAGCCAGCACGGCGGTCAGCGCCTCCTCGTGCGAGCCGATCGGCTGCTCCAGTCGGTCCACGCCGTCATCGGTGCGGTGGGTGAGCACCCCGTTGGACTCGCCGATCCGCTCGACGAGCCCGCCGGCGAGCGACGCGCCGGTGTCGCCCTCGACCAGGCTGTACTTGAGCGAGGACGATCCCGCGTTGAGCACCAGGACGACTCTGCTCACTTGGCTTCCCTCCCCGAGGTGCCGGGCGCTGCGGGCCCGGTGGTCGGCTTCTCGAGCGCCTCGGCGAGTACGACGTCCGGCGGCGCCGGCTGGTCCGGCATGTGCTGAGCCTGGATCGCGGTGATCGCCACGGTGTTGACGATGTCACGGACGGTCGCGCCGCGGGACAGGTCGTTGACGGGCTTGCGCAGGCCCTGGAGGACCGGGCCGACGGCGACCGCGCCGGCGGAGCGCTGCACGGCCTTGTACGTGTTGTTGCCGGTGTTGAGGTCCGGGAAGATGAACACCGTCGCCCGCCCCGCGACCTCCGAGTCGGGGAGCTTCGTGCGGGCCACCGCGACGTCGATCGCGGCGTCGTACTGGATCGGCCCCTCCACCAGGAGCTGCGGCGCGCGCTCGCGGACGATCGCGGTCGCCCTGGCCACCTTGTCCACGTCGCTGCCCGCGCCGGAGGCCCCGGTCGAGTAGGACAGCATCGCCACCCGGGGCTCGACGCCGAACGCCTTGGCCGTCGCCGCCGAGGAGATCGCGATGTCGGCGAGCTGCTCCGCGGTCGGGTCGGGGTTGACCGCGCAGTCGCCGTAGACGAGCACCTGGTTCTCCAGGCACATGAAGAACACCGACGAGACCACGGACACGCCGGGGAGGGTGCGGACGACCTCGAGCGCCGGGCGGATCGTGTGGGCGGTCGTGTGCGCCGCGCCGGAGACCATGCCGTCGGCGAGACCGAGGAGGACCATCATCGTGCCGAAGTACGACACGTCGGTGACGATCGTGCGCGCCTCGTCGAGGTCGATCCCACGGTGCTTGCGGCGCTCGAAGTACTCCTGGGCGAACCGTTCGCGCAGCTCCTCGTCGAAGGGGCTCAGCAGCCTCGCCTTCGAGACGTCCACGCCGAGGGACGCGGCCCGGCCGCTGATCTGGATCGGGTCGCCGAGCAGGGTCAGGTCGGCGACGCCGCGGCGCAGCAGGATGTCGGCGGCCCGGAGGATCCGCTCCTCGTCGCCCTCGGGGAGCACGATGTGCTTGCAGTCCTCGACCGCGTCGTCGATCAGCTGGTGCTCGAACATCAGCGGGGTCACCGCCTCGCTGCGCGCCACCTCGAGCTTGTCGAGCAGCGCGTCGCCGTCGACGTGCTGGCCGAAGAGCGCGAGGGCGGTGGCGACCTTGCGCGGCGCGTCCTTGGTGAGCCGCCCTCGGACCGCGGTGAGTGCGGCCGAGGTCGCGTAGGTGCCGAGCTCGGTGGTGATGATCGGCATGGTGACGCCGAGGCCCTTGATCAGCCGGGCGACCTGCGGGGCGAGCTCGAGCCCGCCGTTGAGGACGATCCCGGAGATCTGCGGGAAGTCCGGGGAGGCATGGGCCATGAGGACACCGAGCACCACCTCGGGCCGGTCCCCGGGGGTCACCACGACGGCGCCCTCGATCAGCCGGTCGAGGACGTTGGGCATCGTCATCGCGGCCACCACGAGCCCGGTCACCTCGCGGTTGAGCAGCGACTCGTCGCCGCTGACCAGCGTGCCGTCGACCGCCTCGATGAGGTCACCGACCGAGGGCGCGCTGAGCAGCGGCTCCTCGGGGATCGCGTACGCCGGCACGTCCTCGGTGCACAGCGCCTCGATGTCCTTGGCCACGTCCTGGGCGCTGACCCGGTTGGCGATGACCGCGAACAGCGTGCCGTGGTTGGCGTGCAGCTCGTTGACCGCCATCTCGGTGACGGTGTGCAGGTCCTCGGCGGTGCGGCCGGACCCGTTGAGGACCAGGAGGACCGGCGAGCCGAGGTTGGCGGCTATCCGCGCGTTGTAGGAGAACTCCGTCGGGGTGCCCACGTCGGTGTAGTCGCTGCCGACGACGACGACGGCATCGCACCGGTCGGCAACCTCGTGGTAGCGCTCGACGATCCGGTCCAGCGCGGCGGCCGGGTCCTCGTGCACCTCGTCGTAGGTCACGCCGGCGCAGTCGTCGTACGACAGGCTCACCGAGTCGTGCGCGGTGAGGAGGTCGAGCACGTAGTCGCGTCCGCCGTACCTCTCCGCGTCGGCGCGGACGATCGGCCGGAACACCCCGACCCGCTCCACGCGCCGGGACAGCTGCTCGAGGACCCCGAGGGCCACCGTCGACTTGCCGGTGAAGCCCTCCACCGAGGCGATATAGACGCTCCTACCCATGCGACCGAGCCTAGATGCGACCGGTCCGGACCACCCAGCGGAGCGGGACCAATGCGGAGGATTCAGGTCCTTGGTCCCCTCCGGCCCGTCCGGTTCACCTGCCGTTGGGGAGACCGTCGACACGTCTTGGCCGGTGGGTATCGGTTTTGCGCGGGTTAGTTGGTACTGTCGTACCTGCATCAGGTGCAAGTTCCAGCAGGTAGAAGCCCGCGGAGTTTGTGATCCGACGGCGTTTCTTCTCAGATTTAGCTCAAGGCTTTTCGAGGGGGCACGGCGTTTCACCGCATCTGATGCGGGGCCGCCGAAGTGGCGGTCTCTCGCCCCGTTAGAGGAGTAAGTGAGCATGGCTCAGGGCACCGTTAAGTGGTTCAACGCCGAGAAGGGTTTCGGCTTCATCGCGCAGGAGGACGGCGGCGACGACGTCTTCGTGCACTACTCGGCGATCCAGTCGCAGGGCTACAAGTCCCTCGACGAGAACCAGAAGGTCGAGTTCGACGTCACCCAGGGCCCCAAGGGTCCCCAGGCTGAGAACGTTCGCGCCATCTGATTCAAGAGGTAGATCGTCTAGTCACACAGACGTGAGGAGAGGCCCCGACGGATTCCGTCGGGGCCTCTTCGTTTTGGCTGCAATGACTATGGGTAGAAGTGCTCCGTCCCAGCGAGAATGTTTGACAGGGTGAGAGACGCCGTCACACCGTCGGGACTTGCAGAGATAGGTAACGCCATGGTCACGCAACAGATGGGGGGCGTCGTGGACGACAAGCTGAACGTCCCTCTCGAAGACGCCGAGCTCCTCGCCGAGGTCGAGCTGACCACCAACCTGATCATCGCCGCCAGCGAGTCCGATGTGTCGCTCAGCCAGGAAGAGGTCGACACGCTGCTCGGTCTGAGCGCCGTGAACGGCTCGCAGATCCCCTCGCAGCAGCGGCACCCCGACTGACGCCGGCGGGTCAGGCGGAATTGCACCGGCAGAGCCCGGACGCTTTAGCATGTCCGGTGGCTCATTCCCGGTTCGTCAGGAGTTCACCGTGGGTTTCCGCTTCCGACCGGTAGACACCACGTTCTACGACCTCTTCGCCCAGTCCGCCAGGCACCTCGTCGGCGGGGCCGCGCTGCTGGCCGAGCTGCTCGGCGACGGTAGCGACCGCGAGGGGATCGCGAACCGCATGCGTGACGCCGAGCACGAGGCGGACGAGACCACGCACGACATCATCCGGCGCGTGAACTCCACGTTCGTGACGCCGTTCGACCGCGAGGACATCTACGCGCTCGCCTCGGGTCTCGACGACGTGATGGACCACATGGAGGAGGCCGTCGACCTCGTCGTCCTCTACGACGTGAAGGAGCTCCCCGGCGAGCTCGCCCACCAGGTCGAGGTCCTCCAGCGCGCCGCGGACCTCACCGCCGAGGCGATGCCGCGGCTGGAGACGATGAAGAACCTCGACGAGTACTGGATCGAGATCAACCGGCTCGAGAACTCCGGTGACAGGTCCTACCGGCGGATCCTCGCCAACCTGTTCGGCGGCGGCTACGAGGCGCTCGACGTGCTGAAGCTCAAGGACGTCGTGGACTCGCTCGAGGCCGCCATCGACGCGTTCGAGTCGGTCGCGAACACGGTCGAGCAGATCGCCGTCAAGGAGTCCTGAGCGTGGAGTTCGCCATCGTCATCGCGGTGGTCGTCGTTGCCCTGGTGTTCGACTACACCAACGGCTTCCACGACGCGGCGAACGCCATCGCCACGTCGATCTCCACCCGGGCGCTGACGCCGCGCGTGGCGCTGGCGATGGCCGCGGTGATGAACTTCGTCGGCGCCTTCCTGGGCACCGAGGTCGCCCAGACCGTCGGCCAGGGGGTGATCGTCGCGCCCGAGCAGTCCGCCTCGGGCCTGGTCCTCGTGATGGCCGGCCTGCTGGGCGCGATCACCTGGAACCTGATCACCTGGTACTTCGGTCTGCCCTCGTCGTCCTCGCACGCCCTCATCGGCGGTCTCGTCGGCGCGGCGCTCGCCGCCGTCGGGACCGGCGGCGTGCAGTGGCTGGGCATCGTCGAGAAGGTCGTCATCCCGATGATCGTCTCGCCGCTCGTGGGCTTCAGCGTCGCGTTCCTGCTGATGGTGGCGATCATGTGGGTCTTCCGGAGGCGGCAGGCCTCGCGCGTGAACCGCGGGTTCAAGCTCGCGCAGACGGCGTCGGCGGCTGCGATGGCGCTCGGCCACGGCCTCCAGGACGCCCAGAAGACGATGGGCGTCATCTTCCTCGCGCTGCTGACCTACGGCTCCGTCCAGCCGGACGACGACATCCCGGTCTGGGTGATCGTCGCCGCGGCGACCGCGATCTCTCTCGGCACCTACTCCGGCGGCTGGCGCATCATGCGCACCCTCGGTCGACGGATCATCCACCTCGACCCGCCTCGTGGCTTCGCGGCCGAGACCACGGCTGCCTCCGTGCTCTACGTGATGGCGATGGGCTTCGGCGCCCCGATCTCCACGACCCACACCATCACCTCGTCGGTGATGGGCGTCGGGGCGACCAAGCGCGCCTCGGCGGTCCGGTGGGGCGTGGCGCGGTCGATCGTGGCGGCGTGGGTCATCACGATTCCCGCCGCAGCCTTCGCGGCCGCCGTCTTCTACTGGGTCGCACACCTGCTGCTGCCGGGCGCCTAGCCCGGCGGACCGTGGCGGCGGCCGGTGGCGCGCGGCGCGCGCCCGTCGTACCGCCCCGGCGTCAGCAGCAGTCGAGGGTGAGCACGTCCGCCACGGCCTTCACCGACTCGGGAACCACGCGGTAGTACACGTTCATCCCGCGCCGCTCCTTGGTGACCAGGCCCGCCTCGTGCAGCTGCTTGAGGTGATGGCTCACGGTCGACTCGGAGAGGTCGACCGCCGGGGCGAGGTCGCAGGTGCAGGCCTCGTGGTCGGGTCGGCCGAGCATCATCGAGACCAGCTGCAGCCGGGCGGGGTCGGCGAGCGCCTTGAGCCGCCGGGCCAGGGCGACCGCGTCGTCGTGGGCGATCACGCCGGTCGTGGCGTCCAGCGGAGCGCAGCAGATCGGCCCGTTGTCCTCGAGCAGGGGCAGTGGCTTCGGCATGCCCCCAGTCTGCCACCTTCTTGACAAATATCGAAGAGGTCCTACAGTTCAGGTATTCGACATCCATCAAATAAGTCGGTGACCTGCTGGCCGCCGAAGGCAAGGAGCCGGACATGCTGGACCTGGAACTCCCCACCGTCGTCATCGGCGCCGGCCCGGTCGGGCTCGCCGCCGCGGCGCACCTGCAGACCCGCGGCCTGCCCGTGGTCGTCCTCGAGGCGGGAGCCGAGGTGGGCGCGGCGATGAGCCAGTGGGGCCACATCCGTACGTTCACGCCGTGGAAGTACATCGTCGACCCGGCCGCGGCCGCGCTCCTCGACGCGGCGGGGTGGAGCAGGCCCGACGGGTGAGGTTCCGCCGACCGGAGCGGAGGTGGTCGAGGACTACCTGAAGCCGCTCGCGGAGGTGCTGGGTGCGGAGGTGGTCCGCACGCGAGCCCGCGTCGTGGCCGTGAGCCGACAGGGCCTGGACAAGAGCCGCAGCGCCGGTCGCGAGGAGAGGCCGTTCGTCGTGCGCGTCGACTCGCCGGCCGGCACCGAGGACCTGCGGGCCCGCGCGGTGATCGACGCCTCCGGCACCTGGGGACACTCGAACCCGCTGGGTGGATCCGGCCTTCCGGCGCGTGGGGAGGCGGACGCCCGGGACTTCCTCGTCGGCCCGCTGCCCGACGTGCTCGGCCGGGACCGGTCCCGGTTCGCCGGACGCCGAACGCTGGTCGTCGGCCTCGGCCACTCCGCCGCCAACACGCTGCTCAACCTCGCCGAGCTGGCACGCGAGGAGCCGGGCACCGAGATCGTGTGGGCGATCCGCGCCGCGGCACCCGACCGGCTCTTCGGAGGCGGCGAGGCCGACGAGCTCGCCGCCCGTGGGCGGCTCGGCACGGACCTGCGGTCGCTGGTCGCGTCGGGTCGGATCGAGCTGGTCCGCGGCTTCGTGACCGAGTCGCTGGCGGTCGACGGGGACACGGTCTCCGTGACCGGTACGACGGACGAGGGGACCCGCACCCTGGACGGGATCCACGCGGTGGCCGCCGCGACCGGCTTCCGCCCCGACCTGTCGATGCTCTCCGAGCTCCGCCTCGACCTGGACCCCGGGCTCGAGGCGCCGTCGAAGCTGGCGCCGCTCATCGACCCGCAGTTCCACTCGTGCGGCACCGTCCCTCCCCATGGCCACCGTGACCTCGAGCAGCCCGAGCCGGGCTTCTACATCGTGGGCATGAAGTCCTACGGACGGGCGCCCACCTTCCTGATCACCACCGGCAACGAGCAGGTCCGCTCGATCGCCGCCGCCATCGCCGGCGACCTCGACGCGGCCGACGCCGTCGAGCTCGTGCTCCCCGAGACCGGCGTGTGCTCGGCGAACCTGCCCCTCACCGACGACGAGTCCGGTGGCGGCGGGTGCTGTGGCACCGCCGAGACGACGACGGCCGACGAAGGCGCCGGCTGCGGCGACGACGCGACGGTGGCGGACGAGCAGCACCGACCCCTGCCGGTCGGGCTCGTCCCGCAGGGGTTCGCGACCGGACTGCCCGGGCGGTCGCCGGCTCGACCTCGCCCCCGCCGGCGGCTGCTGCTCGTGACGACCTCGCCCGAGGTGACGTCGCCCGACCCGCTGGCGTTGGGGTCGGGCGACGTCCGGAGGTTCTACGGGTGGCGGATCGTGGGCGTGCTCGCGGTCACCGAGACGGTCAGCTGGGGGATCCTCTACTACGCGTTCTCCGTCTTCCTCGAGCCGATGCGGCGCGACCTGGGGATGTCGACCGCTGCGGTCTCCGGGGCCTTCTCTCTCGCGCTCGTGGTGATGGGGCTGACCGCGCTTCCCGTCGGCCGATGGCTCGACCGGCACGGCGCCCGCGCCCTCATGACCGGCGGCTCGGTGCTGGCGAGCGTCGTCGTGGCAGCCTGGTCGCAGGTCCGCGAGCCCTGGCAGGTCTACGCCGTCTTCTCCCTGCTCGGAGCCTCCGCGGCGATGGTGCTCTACGAGCCGGCGTTCGCGGTCGTGGTGCGGTGGTTCGACCGGCGCCGCGCCCGCGCCCTGCTCGCGGTCACGGTCGTGGCGGGCTTCGCCTCGACGATCTTCGTGCCCACGGCGGCGGTGCTGGAGAACGCGCTCGGATGGCGCGACGCGCTCCTGGTCCTCGCCGGCATCCTGGCGGGCACGACGGTGCTCCCGCACGCGCTCGTCCTGCGCCGGGACCCGGCCGACCTCGGTGTCGGTCCGGACGGCGACGGCCCACCGCGGCCCCCGGCGGTCACGGCCGTGCGCACGAGCCTGCGCCGGACCGGCCGGGAGATGTGGGGAGAGGCCCGGTTCAGGTGGCTGACCGTCGCCTTCGCCCTCCACACGCTCGCGGTCATCGGCGTGTCCGTCCACCTGTTCCCGTTCCTGCGCGAGCAGGGCCACGGCGTCGCTCTGGCGGCCGGCCTGACCGGGGCGCTCGGTGCCCTCAGCGTGACCGGCCGCCTCGTCGTGACCGGGTTGTTCTCCCGGCTGGCGACGCTCCAGGTCACCGCGGGCGTCTTCGCCTTGCAGTCCGTGGCGGCCGTCGTACTCCTGGCGGCTCCGTCGAGCACGGCCGCGGCGGTGGTCTTCGTGCTGCTGTTCGGGCTGGGCTTCGGGGTCGGCACGATCGCCCGGCCCGCAGTGGTGGTGGAGACCTACGGCGTGGCTCGCTACGCCACCGTGTCGGCGTTGATGGGGCTCGCGCTCACCGTGGCCAAGGTCGCCGGTCCGGTCTCGGTCGGGGCGGCGCGGACGACCACCGGCGACTACTCGTCCGCGCTCGTCGGGCTGGTCGTGGTGACGTTGGCGTCGGCGGGCGGGCTGGTCGCCGCGCAGCGGCTTACCGGTCGAGCAACGCCCTGATCTCCGCGACCGCTTTCCGCGCCGGTCGGCCGCCGCCGATGACGACGACCTCGGCCCGGCGAGTGCTCAGGCCCGGACCGGTACGTCGAGCGACTCGAGCAGCTCCACGACCCGGCGGCGGATCTCGTCGCGGATCGGGCGGACGCTGTCGACACCCTGCCCGGCGGGGTCGTCGAGCTCCCAGTCCTCGTAGCGCTTGCCCGGGAAGATCGGGCAGGTGTCACCGCAGCCCATGGTGATCACCACGTCGGACTCCTTGACCGCCTCGGTGGTCAGCAGCTTCGGCTGCTCGGCGGACATGTCGATGCCCTCCTCGAGCATCGCCTGCACCGCGGCCGGGTTCACCTCGTCCGCCGGTGCGGAGCCTGCCGACCGCACCTCCACGGCGCCGCCGGACAGGTGCAGCGTGTACGCCGCGGCCATCTGGGAGCGGCCGGCGTTGTGGACGCAGACGTAGAGGACGCTGGGCTTGTCGGTCATGAGCTGCCTTTCAGATGGGGGTCGACAGGGCCTACGAGAGTGGTACGTCGGACGCGCGAGCGTCCTGGGCGACGCCGCGGCCCCCGCGAGGGAAGAACCGGCGGGCCCAGAGGCTCACGTAGACCAGCCCGACCAGCACCGGCACCTCGATGAGCGGGCCGACGACGCCGGCGAGGGCCTCGCCGCTGGTCACTCCGAAGACCGCGATCGCGACCGCGATGGCGAGCTCGAAGTTGTTGCCGGCCGCCGTGAAGGCGACCGTCGTGGAGCGCTCGTAGGACAGCCCCGTCGCCCACGAGGCGACGAACGAGCCGGTCCACATGACCGCGAAGTAGGCCAGCAGCGGCAGCGCGATCCGGGCCACGTCGAGGGGCTGGGAGGTGATCGCGTCGCCCTGGAGCGCGAAGAGCAGCACGATCGTGAACAGCAGTCCGTAGAGCGCGAACGGCCCGATCCGGGGCAGGAACTCCGACTCGTACCACTCCCGGCCGCGGCGCTGCTCGCCGATCCGCCGGGTGAGGTAGCCGGCCGCCAGCGGGATGCCGAGGAAGATGATGACGCTCAGGGCGATCGTCCACGGGGACACGTCCAGGCCGGTGGTGTCGAGGCCGAGCCAGCCGGGCAGCACGTCGAGGTAGAACCAGCCGAGCACGCCGAACATCACGACCTGGAACACCGAGTTGATCGCGACCAGCACCGCCGCGGCCTCCCGGTCGCCGCAGGCGAGGTCGTTCCAGATGATCACCATCGCGATGCAGCGGGCGAGGCCGACGATGATCAGCCCGGTGCGGTACTCCGGCAGGTCCGGGAGGAAGACCCAGGCCAGCGTGAACATCAGCAGCGGGCCCAGGCCCCAGTTCAGCACCAGGCTGAGGACCATCGTCTTCGTGTCGCGCGTGACCGTGTCGAGCTTGTCGTAGCGGACCTTCGCCAGCACGGGGTACATCATCAGCAGCAGGCCGAGGGCGATCGGCAGCGACACCGAGGCGACCTTCACCGAGTCGAGCGCCTCGTTGAGCCCCGGGACCCAGCGACCGGCCAGCAGGCCGACGACCATGGCCAGGCCGATCCACACGGGAAGGAAACGGTCGAGGGTCGAGAGCCGGTCGACGACGTGGGTCTCGCCGGGCTGCTGCGGGGGGCTGACCTGGGCGCGGTCGCTCATGGGATGGTCCTCGAGAAGACGGGGAGTGCTGGCGTACGCGCAGCATCAGCGGTAACGTATCAAACCATGCTGACGTCAGTCCAGAGTGATGAATCCCTCGCCGCCGTGCTTCGCGTGCTCGGTGACCCGCTGCGCCTGCGGATCGTCTCCCTGCTGGCTCGTGAGCAGCTGTGCACCTGCCACATCGTCGCCGAGACCGGTGCCCGGCAGACCAATGTCTCCAACCACCTCCGCAGCCTGCGCGAGGCCGGGCTGGTCGAGGCCGAGCCCGCCGGCCGCTACACCTACTACAGGCTGGTCCCCGCCGCGCTGGATGCGCTCGCCGCGTCGATCGGCGGGCTCGCGGAGGGCGCGCGGAGTACGTCGGAGGTCAGGCGACCGGCCTGCGACTGACCAGGTCGGACGCTCAGGACGCCGGTGCGACGGCCAGGAGCGCCTGCACCTCGGCGGCGGTCGGCACGCGCCCCGACACCAGCACCTTGCCGTCGACGACGAGGGCCGGCGTGCTCCGCACGCCGAAGGCCACGATCGTGCGCGGGTCGGTGACCTCCTCGATCGTCGCGTGCAGCATGAGGTCGTGGACGGCCTGGCGCGCCGCCGTGGCGAGCGCCTGGCAGCTCTCCTGGTCACGGCCGAGCACCTTGATGATCATGCCTTCAACCTAGGTCGGTACGACGGGCGCCAGGCAGGGGCTTAGGACCTCCGCCGAGGGCCCTTCGGCTCAGCGGCAGCGGGCGGTGCCGGAGTCGACGACCGTGCCGTCGACGGTCTGGTACTCCCACGCGAACCGGCCCTTGCCGAGGGTGAGCGCGAGCACCCCGAAGCTGTCGTCGTCGCGCACCACCGACCCGCGGCGCACGTCCTTGACCGGGTAGTGGCTGCGCCCTCCGGCCCCGGAGACGAACGACATGATCCCGGTGCGCGACAACCCGCCTGCGGCGTTCATCCTGCGGAAGCGCTCGTAGTGGTGGTCGTGGCCGGCCAGCGCCAGGTCGGTGCCGTGCTCGAGCGCGACCCGCCACAGCCGGCGCACCGTCGTAGAGCTGCCGTGCGTGCCGGAGGAGTACCTGGGGTGGTGCATGGTGATCGCGGTGCAGTGTCGCGGGCGCTCGGTCATCTTGCGGTCGAGCCAGCGGGCCTCGCGGTCACAGGAGACGTGGGCGCAGTTGCTGTTGAGCGCGTACACCCGCCACCGGCCCACGTCGAAGGCGTAGTAGCCGGGCCGCTTCCGGTCGAAGTAGTCGTAGTACCCGGCCGCCCCCGCGGTGTAGTACTCGTGGTTGCCCGGGACCGGCCGGGTGATCGACTTGAAGGCTCCCCACGTCTCGGCGTAGGCCTGCCGGAAGGCGGCGAGCGTGCCGTACTCGTACTGCAGGTCGCCGAGCCCCAGGACCAGCTTCGGGGTCGTAGGACTGCACGAGCTCGGCGGTGTCGGCGTCGCGGCACGTCGTCTCGGTCGTCGCCTGGCCGGGCGTGCACGAGATGTCGCCTGCCGCCACGACGAGCGGGCCGGTCACCTCCGTGGTGCCCGCCGGCGCGCCGGCCGCCGCGCCCTGCTGCACGCGGGCCGTCGCTCCGGCGGGGAGGAACGCCGCCCCCGCGGCCAGTGTCGCCACGAGCACGGCCAGCCTGGTCCTCAGCACGTGCGCCCCCTCCGTCGTACCGGATCAGCCGAAGCGGCCGGAGATGTAGGCCTCGGTCGACGGGTCGTCGGGGTTGGAGAAGATCTTGCGGGTCGAGTTGAACTCGACCAGGCGCCCCGGCAGCCCGGCGCCGGCGAGGTTGAAGAACCCGGTGTCCTCCGAGACGCGCGCCGCCTGCTGCATGTTGTGGGTCACGATCACGATCGTGTAGTCGGCCTTCAGCTCGTGGATCAGGTCCTCGATCGCGCTCGTCGAGATCGGGTCGAGCGCGGAGGCCGGCTCGTCCATCAGCAGCACCTGCGGCTCGACCGCGATCGCGCGGGCGATGCAGAGACGCTGCTGCTGGCCGCCCGAGAGGCTGGTGCCCGGACGGTTGAGGCGCTGCTTGACCTCCTCCCAGAGGTTCGCGCCGCGCAGCGACTTCTCGACGATGTCGTCGGCCTCGGACTTCTTCATCTTCTTCGCGTTGAGCTTCTGCCCGGCGATCACGTTGTCGTAGATCGACATCGTGGGGAACGGGTTCGGCCGCTGGAAGACCATGCCGATCTGCCGGCGGACCTGCACCGGGTCGACCTCGGGGGCGTAGAGGTCCTGGCCGTCGATGACGACCTTGCCCTCGACGCGGGCCCCGGGGATCACCTCGTGCATGCGGTTCAGCGACCGCAGGAAGGTGGACTTGCCGCAGCCCGACGGGCCGATCAGCGCGGTGACCGACTTCGCGGGGATGGTCATGGAGACGTCCTCCACGGCGAGGAAGTCCCCGTAGTAGATGTTCAGGTTCGAGACGTCGATGCTCTTGGCCATTGTGTTTGCGTTTCCTCTTGGTCAGCGACCGGTCTTGGGGGCGAAGTAGCGGCCGATCGCCCGGGCCAGCAGGTTCAGTGCCATGACGATGACGATCAGGACGAGGGCGGCGCCCCAGGCGCGCGCCTGCCCGAACTCCGGCGGCACGCCGGGCTGCATGTAGCTGTAGTAGATGAACACCGGCAGCGTCATCATCCGGTCGCCGAACAGGTTGAGGTTCAGCGAGTCGGTCGAGCCGGCGATGATCAGCAGCGGAGCGGTCTCGCCGGCGACACGAGCCACCGCGAGCATGACGCCGGTGACGATGCCCGACATCGCGGTGGGCAGCACGACCCTCACGATCGTGCGCCACTTCGGCACGCCCAGCGCGTACGACGCCTCGCGCAGCTCGTGGGGGACCAGCTTGAGCATCTCCTCGACCGACCGGACCACGACCGGGACCATCAGGACCGACAGGGCGACGGAGCCGCCGAACCCGAAGCGGATGCCGGGGCCGAACATCAGCGCGAACAGCGCGTAGGCGAAGAGGCCCGCGACGATCGAGGGGATCCCGGTCATCACGTCGACCAGGAACGTCACCGCGCGGGCCATCTTGCTCTTCCCGCCGTACTCCACGAGGTAGATCGCGCTCAGCACGCCGACCGGGACGGAGATGAGCGTCGCGCCGAGCGTGACGAGCAGCGTGCCCATGATCGCGTGGTAGATGCCGCCGCCCTCGCCGACGATGTTGCGCATCGAGTACGTGAAGAACTCGGCGCTGAGGACGGGAAGACCCTCGCTGAGCACCGTCCAAACCAGCGAGGCCAGGGGGACCAGGGCCCCCGCGAAGGCAACCCAGACGATCGAGGTCACGAAGCGGTCCGTAGCGGCGCGGCT
This sequence comes from uncultured Actinomycetota bacterium, assembly GCA_963700365.1. Classification (GTDB taxonomy): domain Bacteria; phylum Actinomycetota; class Actinomycetes; order Propionibacteriales; family Nocardioidaceae; genus Nocardioides_C. The sequence continues at coordinate 872,315 of CAVOXG010000001.1, forward strand.
CTTCTCGACCTTCAGCGACCACAGCGGGAGTGCCACGGTGTGGAGGAACACGGCGAGCAGTGCCCACGCCACGAACCCCCAGCCGAAAGCCATCGTCAGGATGCCCGCGGCCGCCGCGGCCAGCGCCGCGACGAGGGCGGGAGCCCACGAGGGCAGCATCGGGTGGGAGAGCGGCAGATGCGAACGGTCCTCGCGGGCCGCGGTCTGAACGTCGCTCATGCGTTGAACCTCCTCTCGCTGCGGGCCACGATCGCGCGGGCGGCGAAGTTCACCAGGAAGGTGATCACGAACAGCACCAGACCGCTGGCGATGAGGGCGTTGACGCCGAGGCCCGTCGCCTCGGGGAAGCCGTTCGCGATGTTGGCGGCGATGGTCGACGGGTTCACGCTGCTGATCAGGTTGAAGGTGATCACACCGCTGGTGGCGGAGAGGACCATCGCGACTGCCATGGTCTCGCCGAGCGCTCGACCGAGGCCGAGCATGACCGCTGACACCATCCCGGACTTGCCGTAGGGGAGCACCGCGAGGCGGACCATCTCCCAGCGGGTGGCGCCGAGGGCCAGTGCGGCCTCCTGGTGCAGCGTCGGGGTCTGCGAGAAGATCTCGCGGGTGATGGCGGTGATGATCGGCAGCGCCATGATCGCGAGCACGATGCCCGCGGTCAGGATCGTGCGGCCGGTCGTGGACGCGGGACCTGCGAAGAAGGGGATGAACCCGAGGTTCTGCTCGAGCCACCCATAGACGGGTCCGAGCTTGGGCCCCAGGTAGGCGATGCCCCACAGGCCGTAGACGACGCTGGGCACCGCCGCGAGCAGGTCGATGACGTAGCCGACCGGCTGGGCGAGCTTGCGCGGTGCGTAGTGCGAGACCACCAGAGCCACGCCGAGGGAGAACGGGGTCGCGATCACCAGGGCGATGGTCGCTGCGAGCAGGGTGCCGAACAGCAGCGGCCACACGTAGCCGGCGAGACTCTGCGCACCGTCGAGCTTGTCCGGCGGCGCGTCGATTGCCGGGAGACCCTCGAGGGTCAAGAAGATGGCGACGCCGGCGAGGGCCAGCACGATCAGCAGCGCGGCGATCCTCGTCGCGCCGGAGAAGATCAGGTCACCCTTGCGTTGCTTGGGTCTGCGCGCGGTGGCTGTTGCGGACACCAGGCTCCCTCTGGTCGGGGGTCGGCTGTGGTCGTTGGTCACGGTGCGGGGTGCCGGTCCGTGACACGGACTTGGGTCCGCGACCACAGCCTAAGGCTGGGACGCGGACCCAAGTCCAGTGGCCAGGGCATCAGCCCTTGGCGCTGATCTTCTCCACGATGCCCTCGGCCTCCTGCTGGAGGGAGTCGGAGAGCGGGGCGGAGCCGGCGGCCTCGGCGGCGGCGTCCTGGCCCTCGTCGCTGACGATGTAGGACAGGTAGCCCTTCACCAGGTCGGCGGTCTCCTGGTCGTCGTAGGTCTCGCAGGCGATCAGGTACGACGCGAGCACGATCGGGTAGGCACCCGACTCCTCGGTGGCGCGGTCGAGCTCGAAGGCCATGTCGTTCTCGGGGCGGCCCTCGACGCGCGGCGAGACCTCGAGCACCTTGGCGGCGGCCTCGGCGGTCGGTCCGACGTACTCCTCGCCCACCTTGATGTCCGCGACGCCGAGGTCGCCGGCCTGGCTGGCGTCGGCGTAGCCGATGGTGCCGGTGCCGTTCTGCACGGCAGCGACGACGCCGGAGGTGCCGGTCGCGGCCTCACCGGTCTTGGTCGGCCACACGCCGTCCGGCTCGTGCTTCCAGGCGCCCTCGCCGGCCTGGCCCAGGTAGTCGACGAAGTTCTCCGTCGTGCCGGAGTCATCCGCGCGGTGCACGGCGGTGATGGTGTCGGACGGCAGCTCCACGTCGGGGTTGAGCTCAGCGATCTTCGGGTCGTTCCACTTGGTGATCTTGCCGTCGAAGATCTCGGCGAGCACCGGGGCGGACAGCTGCAGCTTGTCCACGCCCTCGAGGTTGTAGATGACCGCGATCGGGGAGACGTAGTTCGGGATCTCGATCGGGTCCGTGCCGCAGCGCTTCTTGGCGGCCGAGAGCTCGCCCTCGTCGTCGCTGAGGTAGGAGTCGGAGCCGGCGAAGTCGACACCGCCCGAGATGAACTGCTCACGGCCGCCACCCGAGCCGACCGGGTCGTAGTTCACGGTCACGTCGGGGTTGGCGGTCTGGAAACCGGCCTGCCAGGCTGCCTGCGCGGCCTCCTGGGAGCTGGCGCCGGCGCCGTTCAGGGTGCCGGCGAGGCCCTCGATGGTGGCGCTGGTGTCGCCGCTGGTCTCCTCGTTGCCGGCGGCGCACGCGGAGAGGCCGAGGCCGAGAGCGAGGGCCGCGATGCCGGGACCTGCCACGCGGCGGAAGGTAGAGCGGTTCACTACGTTTCTCCTGTGTTCGGGACGTCAGACACTTTGCGTTTTCGTCATCGAAGGTAGGCAGGCCAGGTGAAGCGATCTGTCGGCGTAGGTGAACGGCAGGTGAACGGTGTCGGGCGAACTCGCCACGCCCGGCGGGAGATATGACGACGGTCACGTGAACATGGCCGCGGGGCCTGTCGCATTCCGTGTGCGTCAAGGTAAAAAGGAGGGTTTGACCAGCTCGCCGTGATCCTCGCGGCAGGCTCAGCGGAAGCTGACGTCGTGGTGCTCGGTCGCCACGATCTTGCCCCGCCGGTGGTGCACCACGAACACCGAGCCGGGCGCGAGCTGCTGCGGCTCCAGGCCGAGGGTCTCGAACACCCACGGCAGCACCGGCCGGTGCGTGCAGATCACGCTCGCCTCCTTGAGCGCCAGGAGCGCCTCGACCTGCTCGGCGACGGTCTCCGGGGTGGCGTCCTCCTCGGACAGGTCGTCGGTGTCCTCCATCTCGAGGCCGGCCACATCGACGTACGGCGCGACGGTGCGCCAGCACCTGCGGCTGCTCGAGGTGAGGACGTGCGTGACGCCGTACGCCCCGAGCACCGGGACCACCTGCTCGGCCTGGAACTCGCCCGCCTTGGTGAGCGGGCGCTCGCGGTCGTCCTTGGTCCAGGCCTTGCGCGACTTCGCGCGCCCGTGGCGCAGGATCACCAGCGGGTAGGTCTTCTTCCGGACCCCCTCGAACTCCGTGAGCGTGGCGCGGTCGTAGTCGTAGTGCAGTCGTTCGCGGGCCGCTTCGAGGGGGAGCCAGACGACCTCGTCGATCTCGCTGTTCACCTTGTACGACGAGACGTCGTCGCCGCCGACGACCCGGGCGACCCAGTAGTGCACCCGCTTCATCCGCCGCTCGCCGCTCTCGATCGGGTAGCGCTGCGTGCCCAGGGGCGGGCCGAGACGGATGTCGAGGCCGGTCTCCTCGGCCACCTCGCGCACTGCGGCGGTGGTCACGTGCTCGCCGGGGTCGAGCTTGCCCTTCGGGAACGACCAGTCGTCGTACTTGGGACGGTGCACCAGGAGGACTTCGCCGCCCTTGCGTGTGACGACGGCGCCGGCGGCGATCACGTCGGCGGGGCGGCGGGCTGATTGCGCCATGGCGTTAGTCTCACACCCAATTCCCCACAAAGAGAGGTTGGCCCCGGGTGCTTCGACGTGTCGCTGTGGTGGCGGTCGCGGTCGCGGTCGTGACGGCGCTCGTTGTCGGCGCCTGGGTGGGCTGGCAGTCGATGCAGCGTACGACGTACGAGGAGGCTGTGGCCTCGCTGCCGGAGAAGACGTTGCGGGCCACCTACACCGACTGGGCCTCGGTGCGCACGCTCGCGGCAGGCTCCGGTCTGGGGGCTGCGTCGACGTCCCGGGACGTGGGGAACTTCCTGTCGCGGGCCTACGACCTCGACCTGACGGGGACCTCGGCGGTCGTGGACTCGACGTACGCGATGAACCGCCGGTACGGCTTCTCGCCGATCGACGCCGACTGGGAGATGTTCGGGCAGTCCCGTGAGGGACAGGTGGTCGTGATGAAGTTCGGCGAGTCCGTCGACCTCGAGGGCGTGGAGAGGAACCTCCGTCGTCTCGGGTACACCCCGCCCTCGTCGGGGGGCGCGAGCGGCGGCGTGTGGGCCGGCTCGGCCGATCTCGTCGCGACGATCGACCCCTCGCTCACGCCGGTGATGCAGAACGTCGTCGTGCTTCCGTCGGAGGGGATCGTGCTGCTCTCGGACAGCCAGGCGTACGCCTCCGCGGCGGCCTCCGTCGTCAACGGGTCCGCGGCCGGCCTCGACGAGGTGCCCGGGACGACCTCGCTCGCGGCCGCGGCCGAGGAGCCGGCGAGCGCCGTGCTGTTCGCCTCCGACTTCGCGTGCGAGGCGCTGAGCATGGGCGCCGCCGACGAGGACGACCAGGCGCTCGCCGACGAGCTGATCGCGTCGGCCGGTGGGGTGAGCCCGCTGGCCGGGGTGGTGTTCGCTCTCCAGCCGGACCGGTCGATGGTCGTGGGCATGCACTTCGAGGACTCTTCGCAGGCCTCTGACGACCTGCGTCCGCGCACCGAGCTGGCCACCGGCGAGGCGCCTGGCCAGGGTGGGTCCTTCGGGGAGCGCTTCCGGGTCGAGGAGGCCGCCGCCGACGGCAACGAGATCGTGATGCAGCTCGAGCCGGCGGCCGACGACCTGCCCCTGCTCAGCGACCTCACCCAGGGCCCCCTCCTCTTCGCCTCCTGCTGACCCACCGCGCGTCGGTCGTCGCCCACCTCGCCCCGCCCGCGCCCGCCCGCGCCCGATAGTTCGTGAGCAAACGGTCGTTCGCGTGGTGTCGGGACAGCGGTTTGCTCACGAACTATCGCCGCGACAGGCCCGGCGTTCCGGTGGCCGGGCATCACCAGCCGCCGAGCTCCTTGACGTCAGGCAGCTCCTCCGTCGCCCATTGTCGGTGCAGCTCTTCCTGCCACAGGCGCTCGGCGATGCGCTCCTCCAGCGAGGGGTCGGGCGTCCACCAGGCCGGAGGGTCTGTTGTCCAAGCTCGCTCAGCCGGCGGGCGGAAGAAGGCTCGGCGGCGCGTCGCGAGCATGCGGTCGACCACCTTGCCTCGGTCGAGAAGGTCAAGGCCGGTGATCTTGAAGTACTCGAGGCCCAGACGCCTGAACTTGTCTTCTCGTTCGACATCGTGGGTATGGCGCGGCCCGAGCCGGTGCTCGGCCCCGTCGAACTCGCCGACGACGCCGGCGTCGAGATCCAGAAGGTCGGGGCGTCCGACGTACCGACCATGCGTGGTGAAGACAGGGACGTTGCACAGGGGAGGTGGGAGGCCGGCGTCGAGCACCCAGATCAGTCGGGTCTCGGTCTCCTTCGGTGACAGGCTCCGCTCCGAGGCCAGCGGCAGTGCCAGTCTCACCTGTTCGACGCCGGTCCAGGCCGGGTGCTGCTCGACGTACCCGGCCATCATGCGCAGCGATGCCAGCTCGGCGGCCGACGCCATGTCCATGGACACGACCGCGGCGCGGACACCGGGGGAGTAGCGCATCTCGTCGAACAGGGCGCGAAGCGCGACTGTGCAGGGGATTCCCTGCCGCACCGCGAGCTCGGCGGCATACAGCCGGTCGCGAGAGACCGTGCATTCCACATCCGGTGCCAGCTGGTGGCCCGGTCCCGGATTCAGCGGGACCGGAAGGCGGGTGCGACCGTCGCCGCCCAGCCCGTCGAAGAACGTGCCTCCGTGGAGCCGTAAAGAGGCCCAGCCCGTGACCGCGCCTCCCTCATGGAGCCGGGCGGACTGCTCCAGGATCCGCTGTTCAGGCACGTCGGCGTCGACGGCCGCCGGCACGTAGAGGCCGTGGGTGGTCTTGCGCCATCGCGGTCCCCTCGCCTGCCCCGGGGTGGGTCCATTGATTCCCGAAGGGTCGATGGGGACTGGGCGCACCAGCGTCCTCGGGGGATCGCAGCGGGCGTCCCAACGGTGACGTTGCCTGGGCATGCCGCGAGCATGCAACCGATGACGCGAGCGCGCATCCGCTCATCCACAGGCACGAGCCGTGCCAGGCGGGCACGACTTGGTCGCGGGCACCTGTGGCCGCAGCCCCACCCGGATAGTTCGTGGCCAAACTGCTGTCATCGTGCCGCCGGGACAGCGGTTTGCTCACGAACTATCCGAGGTCGGGGCTCGAGGGGTACGGCGGAGGTGCGGGGCGGGCCAGGGCTAGCGGATGCGGCGGCGCTTGGTCTGGATGAGGACCTCCTGCATGTCGTGCAGCGGAGCACCCGTCGGCGTCGAAGGCGTGCCGCTCCCACTCACCCGTCGGCCCGAGCCACCAGGACGCGGTGCGCTCGGCGAACGCGAGGTCGAGCAGGCGACCCACCTCGTCCACCTGGGCCTGCCCGGGCAGTCGGACCAGCGCCTCGACGCGGCGGTCGAGGTTGCGGTGCATCATGTCGGCCGACCCGATCCAGGCCTCGGGGGAGCCGGCGTTCTCGAACCAGAAGATCCGGCTGTGCTCCAGGAAACGGCCGAGGATCGACCGGACCCGGATGGTCTCCGACAGCCCCGGCAGGCCCGGCCTCAGAGCGCAGATGCCCCGGGTGAGCAGGTCGATCGGGACACCGGCCTGGGAGGCGAGGTACAGCTCGTCGATGATCGCCTCGTCGACGATCGAGTTCGCCTTGATCCGGATCCGGGCCGGCTTCCCCTCGGCCAGGTTGGCGGCCTCGGCGCGGAACCGCTCGATCAGCCCGTCGCGGACCGAGTCGGGCGCGACGAGCAGGGTCTGGTGGTCGGTGTGCCGGGAGAACCCGGACAGGTTGTTGAACAGGTGCGCGACGTCCTCGCCGATGTCGGCGTTGGCGGTGAGCAGGCCGAAGTCTTCGTACTGCCGGGCCGTCTTCGGGTTGTAGTTGCCGGTCCCGATGTGGGTGTAGCGGCGGATCCCCTCGGGCTCCTCGCGTACGACGAGCGCCAGCTTGGCGTGGGTCTTCAGCCCGACCAGCCCGTACACCACGTGGCATCCGGCCTGCTCCAGCTTGCGGGCCCACCGGATGTTCGCCTGCTCGTCGAAGCGGGCCTTGATCTCCACGATGACGAGCACCTGCTTGCCGGCCTCGGCGGCGTCGATGAGGGCGTCGATGATCGGCGAGTCGCCCGACGTGCGGTACAGCGTCTGCTTGATCGCCAGCACGTGCGGGTCGTCGGCGGCCTGCTCGATGAACCGCTGCACGGAGGTGGAGAACGAGTCGTACGGGTGGTGCACGAGCACGTCGCGCCGCTGCAACGCCGCGAAGACGTCCACCGGCGAGGCCGACTCGACCTCGGCGAGGTCGGTGTGGGTCGAGGGGACGAACGCGGGGTACTTCAGCTCGGCCCGGTTGATGTCGGCGATCACCCCCAGACCGCGCAGGTCGAGGGGGCCGGGAAGCCGGAAGACCTCGGCCTGCGCGACGCCGAGCTCGGAGATCAGCAGCTCGAGGATGTGCGAGTCCATCGACTCCTCGACCTCGAGGCGCACCGGGGGGCCGAAGCGCCGCCGCAGGAGCTCCTTCTCCAGCGCGGCCAGGAGGTTCTCGGCGTCGTCCTCCTCGACCTCGAGGTCCTCGTTGCGGGTCACCCGGAAGGTGTGCACGGCGATCACGTCCATGCCCGGGAAGAGCGCCTTGAGGTGCTCGGCGATCACGTCCTCGAGCGGCACGAACCGCTGCTCGCCCACGGCGACGAACCGCGAGAAGATCGGCGGGACCTTCACCCGGGCGAAGTGCTCCTTCCCGGTCTTGGGGTTGCGCACGAGCACGGCGAGGTTCAGCGACAGCCCGGAGATGTACGGGAACGGGTGGGCCGGGTCCACGGCCAGCGGCGTGAGGACGGGGAAGAGGCGCTCCTTGAACTGCCTCTTCATCTGCTTCTGCTCCTCGCGCGTGAGGTCGTCCCAGCGCAGGAGCTCGATGTTCTCCTTGGCCAGCGCGGGGATGATCTCGTCGCGGAACAGCGCGGCCTGGCGGTGCATGAGGGCGCCCGTCGTACTCCAGATCTGCTCGAGCACGTCGCGCGGCATCAGCCCGGAGGCGGCCCGGACGGCGACGCCCGCGGCGATGCGGCGCTTCAGACCCGCCACCCGCACCATGAAGAACTCGTCGAGGTTGGACGAGAAGATCTCCAGGTAGCGCACCCGCTCGAGCAGCGGCACGGTCTCGTCCTCGGCGAGCTCGAGCACGCGGGTGTTGAAGTGCAGCCAGGAGAGCTCGCGGTCCAGGAACCTGTCCTCGACGAGGGTGGGCACTGAGACTTCGGGCGCGGCATCCATGGGCCCATCGTCCCACTCCGTGGTGAACGGCGGGTAGTCATCGCGCTGCCCCGGACCGACTGCCGGTATGTTGCCGCGCATGGCCCACGCATACGTCGAGAAGGTCGAGCCCGCTGTCTTCCGTGCACTGATGGGCCTGCCCCGTCCGGTGATGCGCGCGCTCGCGGGGCGACCGGTCGTCGTCGACGGCCAGACCCTCGACCTCGAGACCCAGTGGATGCTGCGGCTGCAGAAGCTCATGCGCGAGCCGGCGGTCGAGACGCTGCCGATGAGCCAGGCCCGCGCCGGGATGCGTCGCCAGACCCGGCTCGTCGGCGGCACGCACCCGATCGGGCTCGTCCGGGACCTGAAGGTCCCGGGCGCGGACGAGGAGATCCCCGCACGGCTGTACGTCCCGCGGAGCCAGGTCGCGACGCCGCGGCCCTCTCCGTTGCTGTTCTTCGTGCACGGCGGCGGGATGATGTACGGCGACCTCGACACCCACGACTCGCTCTGCCGGTTCCTGGCCGAGCGGGCCGACGTACGCGTGCTCTCCGTCGACTACCGCCTCGCCCCCGAGCACCGGTTCCCTGCCGCGGTGGAGGACTGCTGGGCGTCGTTCCAGTGGGTGAGCGAGTACGCCGAGCAGCTCGGCGCGGACCCCGAGCGGATCGCCGTGGGTGGCGACTCCGCCGGCGGGTACCTCAGCGCGGTGACGGCGATCCGGGCCGCCGAGCTCGGGCTGCCCGTGGCCTACCAGCTGCTGATCTACCCGGTCACGAACATGGCCGACACCAGCGACAGCCGGAGGATCTTCGGCGAGGGTTTCTTCCTCACCACGGCGTTCATGGACCTCGCGGAGGCGTCCTACCTCCTCGACCACCACGACCGGCGGGACCCGATGGTGTCGGTCTACTTCCACGAGAAGGTCCCCGACGGGCTCGCCCCCGCCTTCGTCGTCACCGCCGGCTTCGACCCGCTGCGCGACGAGGGCGAGGCCTATGCGCGGATGCTCGCCGACGCCGGCGTGAACGTGGAGCTGAAGAGGTACCCCGGCTTCATCCACGGCTTCGCGAACATCGTCGGCGTCGGCCGCACGAACCGCGCCGCGATGGTCGAGGTCGCGGTGAAGCTCAAGCGCGCCCTGACCTAGCCGGGGCCCGGGCCGGCTCGGTGCTAGCCGCGGGCGTACTGGACGTCGGTGTCCTCGTCGGCATGGGTGAACCCGAGACCGGAGTACACCGCGATCGCAGGGGCGTTGTCGGCCTCGACGTAGAGGATCACCTCCCGCATCCCCGCGGTCCCGCAGGTGGTGGAGCCCGGTGAGCGTGAGCGCCTTCCCGAGGCCGCGTCCCTGCGCTTGGGGTGATATTCCGACGACGTACACCTCCCCGACACGGTCGTCGTGCACCTTGGTCCAGTGGAAGCCGAGCAGCGACGGACTGTCGACGAACTCGTTCGCCTCGTTCGCGGGCGCGTCGGCCGGCTCTGCCAGGAAGAGTCCCTCGGGGTCGAACCACGGCTCGGCCATCCGCTGCTCGAGGTCGGCCCTCGACATCGAGCCCTGCTCCGGGTGGTCCGCGAACGCCTCCGCGTTGATCGCCAGGAACGCCTCCTCGTCCTGGCCCCGCCGGAACGTGCGCACGACGACCCCTTCCGCCGGGGTGACCGGCGGGAGCGGGTCCGCGTCGGTCAGCGGGCGGCGCATCACCCAGAGGTCGCGGGTGCGTTCGAGGCCCAGGGCGGCCGCGAGCCGGGCCGCAGCGGGATGGTTGCCGTGCGACCACGCCGAGACCGGCTGGTCCCGCGACGCCGTTCATCGACCTCCTGCGCGAGGGCACGCCCCACGCCGGCTCCGCGGGCGTTCGGCGCGACGACGAGGTTCACCTCGGCCGGGCCCGTGCCGACCGGACGCACGACCAGGGCGAAGCCGGTCACCGCGCCCGCCGCGTCACGCGCGACCCACAGGTCCTTGCCCTCGAGACCGTTGTGCTGCAGCGACAGGTGCGTCGCCTCGTTGAGGGGGTTGCGTCCGTCCTCGCGCGCGGCATCGGCTGCCACCCGTCGTACCGCCTCGGCGGGCGTCTCCGCCGTCACGTCCGGCGGGCCGGAGGCAACCGATCCGGGGTCGGCGGCGTCGTACTGGTCGGGGGTCACCCGGGCGATGGACGTCACGCGGCCACTCTAGGGAAGGACCGCATGAACCCAGAAGGACGGGGAACCGACCGGGCAACAACCACTTGTCGAGGTTTGGAGTGAGGTCATGAACGAAGCGATCACGCTTACGTTCGCAGTCGCCGTCCCGTTCCTGTGTCTGGGACTCCTGCTGTGGCTCGCCCGTCTCGAGGACACGCTGACCGACGGGCTCGAGGCCCCGAACGCCGACGCCTGAGCCGGCGCCCGTTGCTGCCATCGAGGCAGCCCCCGCGACCGCGGCCGCCTGACCCCGGTCCCGGCAAAGGTCTCCTAGTCGGAGACCACCTCGTCCTCGATGACGGCGTCCTCGGGCTCGTCCGGCTGGGTGCGGTCGACCACCGGGATCACGAACCGGTAGCCGACGTTGCGCACCGTCCCGATCAGGGCCTCGTGCTCAGGGCCCAGCTTGGCCCGTAGCCGGCGCACGTGGACGTCCACCGTGCGCGTGCCCCCGAAGTAGTCGTAGCCCCAGACCTCCTGCAGCAGCTGCTGCCGCGTGAAGACCCGCCCGGGGTGCTGGGCGAGGTACTTCAGCAGCTCGAACTCCTTGAAGGTCAGGTCCAGCGGCCGTCCGCCGAGCTTCGCGGTGTACGTCGCATCGTCGACCGTGACCTCGCCGGAGCGGATCACGTGGGCCTCCGGGTCCTCCTGCTCCTTCGCCGCGGCGAACCGCCCGAGCGCCAGCCGGAGCCGGGCCTCGAGCTCGGCGGGACCGGCCGTGGCCAGGATGACGTCGTCCATGCCCCAGTCGACGGCGACGACCGCGAGCCCGCCCTCGGTGGTGATCAGCAGCACCGGCTGGTCCGAGCCGGTCGTGCGGATCAGCCGACACAGGTCGCGGGCGTGGGCGAGCTCCTTGCGGCCGTCGATCAGGACGATGTCGCAGTCGGGGGCCTCGAGCAGCGCACTGCCCTCGGCAGGCAGGATCCGCACGTGGTGGGGGAGCAGGGCGAGGGCAGGAAGCACCTCCGCTGAGGGCTGGAGCGCGCTCGTCAGGAGGAGCAGGGTGCTCATGGCACCTCCTCGTGCTTGAGGGGGTAGCCGACTCGCCGTTGAGCCGCGCTGCGTCCGACCGTCGCCGTGGAGCGTTGTTCGGACGACTTGGCCAGGTGAGGCAGGATACCTGACATGGCACAGCAGCCCCGCGGTAACGAGACGGCCGGTCCCGTGGTGACCGTGCGCTACTGGGCCGGGGCGCGCGCTGCGGCGGGTGTCGCGGAGGAGGCGTTCCCGGCTCCCACCAGCCTCGCCGACCTGCTCTCCGAGGTTGTCGCGCGGCACCTCGACCGGCCGCAGCTCAAGGACGTCGTCTCGGTCTGCTCGGTCCTCGTCGGTGACCGTCCGGTCAGTACGTCGGACCCGGCGACCGTCGTACTCGAGCCCGGCGACACGGTCGAGCTGCTCCCACCCTTCGCCGGAGGCTGACCCGGTCGGGGCAGGCGTTCAGGGAGATCTTGCGCCAAGCCCCGGCGGTATCGAGTGCCGGTTTTCCGATGACTGGTCTGGGCCAGAGTAAAGAAATGGTCACAGGTGACTATTCGGGCGTAACGCCTTCCGGCCTTTTGACGTTGTCTGGACAGTTCGATGTCCAACCACGTGCGTCGACAAAAGGTTTCGGGCCTCTGCCGTAGGGCCGGGGGAATTGGAAGGTAGTGCGCGAAATGCACATCAAGCAGAGTCTGCTGCGCGTAGCCGCGGCTGCGACCGTCACTTTGTTCATGACCCTGGGTGGCGGGTTCTCGGCCCAGACGGCGACGGCCACCGAGGACAGCACGTCGACGCAGGAAGCCGAGCAGGGCGAGGCCGGTCAGGCCGAGGCATCTGAGAAGCGGACCGCGGCGGAGGACAAGCAGAGCCAGGCCGAGGACCAGCAGGCCGAGGACGAGACCGCCACCGAGAGCGACGACGTCGCGGCGGACGACTCGTCGTCGACCGACGAGACCGACTCCGCACCGAGCCAGGGCTCCAAGGCCCAAGGACCCAAGAGCACCGACAAGTCGGCGAACCGAACGCCAGCGGCAACGCCGCCGACAAGAGCGCCAACGGCAACGGCCACACCCCGGTCACGGTCTGCCACAGCCTCGGCAACGGCGGCTACATCGAGATCACCTTCGACGAGAACGCGCTCGAGAAGCACGTCGACAACCACGACGACCTCTACCCGGTGCCGGACGACGGCTGCCCGGCCCCGGTCGAGACCGCGGAGACGGACGCGGAAAGGACGCGGACAACGACCGGGTCACCGTCTGCCACATCCTCGGCAACGGCTCGTACAACCTGTTGACCTTCGATGACAGCGCGCTGCCCGCGCACCTTGCTCACGGCGACCACGCCGCGTCGTCCGACGACGACGCCGACTGCGGGATCGCGGTGGCCGGTGTCTCCACGAGCTCCCCGTCGGACTCGTCCCTGACCAGCGCGACCGCATCGGGCAACGCCGTCGAGCAGCCCGAGGTGCTCGGCGTCGAGGCGCAGCGCGCCGCCGGCTCGACCGTCACCGCCGGGGCAGCCGGTGCCAACCGGGCGCCCGCGGTCGTGGCACCCGCCGCCGGCATCCTTCCGGCCACCGGTGCCGGTGACTACGCCCTGGTGCTCCTCGGCGGCGTCGGTCTCCTCGCCGCCGGTGCCGCACTGCTCGCTCGTCGCCGGCTTCAGGGCGACAGCTGAGCACCAGGTCGCACTGACCTGACTGCTTCAGGACCCCCGTCGGACCTCACGGTCCGGCGGGGGTTCTCGCGTGCCCGCCTCCCGGGCCGTGCACGCCCTGTGGCACGGCGTGGGGACACGGAGCGGTGAGACGGTCCCCCGGGCGAGGGCGGGCGAAAACGGACTTGTCCGACTCGACTGCACATATGTCCCTGTGTTCGGCTTTCGCTGCGCATCGTGCGGCGTCGGGTGAGTGACCCGACTGCTCCGGCGGGTACGGAAGAGGCCTGGGAGGGTCGGGGCCAATCCGTGCGCCGGCAAGTGACTGGCCTTTCGCTGGAAGGCCGGGGGGACCACAAGGAGTGCGATGCACGCCAGAGCGACTCTGCGGCGAATGGCCGCAGCAACGACCGTCACAGCCTGGATCACGCTGGGGGCACTTGCTCCCGTCTACGCCGCGGAGGATGCCGCTGGTGCAGCGTCCTCGAGCCCGCCTGGGCACGAGGTGGCCGCTGCCGCCGGGGGCTCCGCCGGGACACCGGCCGCGAGTGCCGCGGACGCCGCGTTCGAGGCCACGGCGTCAGGTGAGGCCGACCCGACGTCGGACACCGCTGACCACCAGGACGGCGGCCCGACCGACGAACACGACCGGCCCGGACCACAGCCTGGGCAACGCCTCCACCCAGGGGACGGTGCCCAGCCCGCAGCCCGAGAGCAGCGCCGACGAGAACGACGGCGGTGCGAACGCCTACGACTGCGAGGACGGACCCGTCGGGCCGTACTGCGCCACCACCCGTCACGAGTCCCGCAACGGTCTCGGCGACGGGGAAGCCGTAGGTCGACCCGCAGCCGGCAGCGTCGGCCGTGCGGACAACAAGAACCCGCCCGGCCAGGAGCCCGGCCCCGAGGACGGGAACAGCGGCTATGAGTGCGACTGGCCCGGCGAGCGACCGAACCAGGGCATTGCCGAGGGCAACCCGGCGCACACCGGGTGTGTCTCGCAGGTGAAGCCGCCGGTCACGCCCGAGCAGCCGGTCACCCCGGTCACGCCCGAGCAGCCGGTCACCCCGGTCACGCCGGAGCAGCCGGTCACCCCGGTCACGCCGGAGCAGCCGGTCACGCCGGAGCAGCCGGTGACGCCGGAGCAGCCGGGCATCCAGCCCGTCGCCCAGCCCGAGCAGCCGGCCGCGCAGCCGGTCCGGAGGAGGTGGCCGGTGTGCAGCAGGAGCGGGTGCCCTCGGCAGCGGGCCCCTCCGTCGGAGTCCTGCCCGCAGCGGGCGCGTCGGACAACGCGCTGATGCTGCTCGGCGGTCTGACCTTCGTGGTGGCAGGCGTCCTGCTGATGCTCAGGCGCAGGCTCCAGGTCGACCGTCGACCCGTCCTGCACCGTCGCGCTCACTGACCCGATCGAGGCTCTGCTGAGCGGACAGCGCCCCCGGCGAACCTTCGAAGGTTCGCCGGGGGCGCTGCGGTGCCGACCGAGGTGGTTGAATCCCAGCGTGAGTGATGGAGCCTGGGTCCTTGCCGTCGTGCTGGTGCTCGCGACGGCCTTCGGGGTCTGGCGCGCGGCCCGTGACGGACGCTTCCGCGGCACCCATGCGGTGCGCGGCGCGACGACGACCGATGAGCCGGAGGAGCGACCGGTGAGCGTGCTGCACGGCGCCGACATCGAGCACGAGCTGGGGGAGCGGGCAACGTTGCTCCAGTTCTCGTCGGCCTTCTGCGCCCCGTGCCGGGTGACCCGACGCGTGCTCGCCGAGGTGGCGCACGTCGTCCCCGGCGTGGTGCACGTCGAGGTCGACGCGGAGCACCACCTCGACCTGGTCCGCCGGCTCGGCATCTCGCGCACGCCGACCACGCTGATCCTCGACGCCCACGGCCGCGAGATCTCCCGTGCCAGCGGGGCTCCCCAGCGGGACGAGGTCATCGCCACGTTGGCCAAGGCCATCCCGTGACCAGGATCCTGTTCGTCTGCACCGCGAACATCTGCCGGTCGGCCTACGCGGAGGTCCGCACCGCGCAGCGCGGCGTCGACGGCCTCGAGGTCAACAGTGCGGGCACCCACGGCTGGGCCGGGCATCCGATGGACCCACCCATGGCCGCGGAGCTCACGCGCCGAGGCGCGGACCCGTCCGGCTTCCGCAGCCGCCCGCTGAGCTCCGTCATGGTCGACGCGGCCGACGTCGTCCTCACCGCCACCGCCGCCCACCGGACCTTCGTGCTGCAGGAACGGCCGGGGGCGTTGCGTCGCACCTTCAGCCTCGGCCAGCTGGCAGCGGCGATCGACACCGTCCCCGACGACCTGGAGGGCGAGGAGCTGCTGGTGGCCGCCCGCCGGGCGCGAGCCACGGCGGTCTCCGACGACGACGTCGCGGACCCCTACGGCCGGGGGCCCCAGGCGGCCGCGGCCGCCGCTGCGCACATCGACGAGCTGCTCGACCGGATCCTTCCCCGCATCCTGCGTCTCTCTTTCTGAGACGCGCGTCCGTATTTCGAGACACGGACTGGGAGTTTCGGAACCGGTCGTCTAGTGTCTCCGGCATGCCTTCGACCATGCTGACCAAGCGCCGTGCAGTGGACCACTGCCTCGTGCGCTCGGCGCTGTGTCGAATGTCCTGACGGGTACGTCCCGTCCGGTCCTCGCAGGACCCGTCTGTGTGAGCCCTGAAGCGGCTCCACGTCGACGTACCCGTGCCTAGCTCTTAGGCCCATTCCCCTTTTCCCGCAGCACTGCCGCCGTCCTCCGACCCGCGGCGCCGGACGGTGACGTCCGGTCGGTCGAGGCTGTCCGGCGGCAGGTCGCTGCGCGCTCAGACGCAGGAGAACCCCATGTCCAGCAACACCCGCATCGACCCGCGCGGTCCACGGTTCGCAGCCACGTTGACCACCGCGCTCCTCGCGGTCGTGCTGCTCACCGCGCCGTCGCCCGCGGCGGTCGCCCTGCTCGTCGCCCAGACGGTGCTGTTCGCCGTCGGTGCCGTCGGCGGGATCCAGCGCACGCCGTACGCCTGGCTCTTCAAGCGCCTGGTCCGGCCGCGTCTCGCACCGCCGACCGAGCTCGAGGACGCGGCCCCGCCACGCTTCGCGCAGGCCGTCGGTCTGGCGTTCGCGCTCGTGGCTCTCGCCGGCTTCGGCACGGGAGTCACCGCTCTCGGGCTGGTGGCCACCGGCTTCGCGCTGGCGGCCGCTTTCCTCAACGCAGCCTTCGGTTTCTGCCTCGGCTGCGAGCTCTACCTGCTCGTACGACGGGCGCTCCCCGCGAGCCGCACCGTCGCCAACCCCAACCAGACAACGAACAACGGCGCCGTCACGGTCGCCGCGGAGAGGTAAAGAAGATGAGCCGCAACGAAGTACTCGTCACCGCCGACTGGGTCGAGGAGCATCTCGACGACCCGACCGTCGTCCTCATCGAGGTCGACGAGGACACGACCGCCTACGACAAGGGCCACATCCGCAGCGCGGTCAAGCTCGACTGGAGCCGCGACCTGCAGGACCAGGTGCGGCGCGACGCCGTGAGCCGCGAGCAGTTCGCCGCCCTGCTCTCCGAGCGCGGCGTGCGCAACGACCACACCGTCGTGCTCTACGGCGGCAACAACAACTGGTTCGCCGCCTACGCCTACTGGTACTTCAAGCTCTACGGGCACCAGGACGTGCGGCTCCTCGACGGCGGCCGCAAGAAGTGGGAGCTCGACAGCCGCGCGCTCACCGCCGAGGCGCCGACGCGCGAGAGGACCGAGTACGTCGCCCAGGAGCAGGACCGGGCGATCCGGGCCTTCCGCGACGAGGTCGTCGAGGCCATCGGCACGAAGAACCTGATCGACGTGCGCAGCCCCGACGAGTACGCCGGCCGGCTGCTCGCCCCGGCCCACCTCCCGCAGGAGCAGGCCCAGCGGGCCGGTCACATCCCCACGGCGTCGAACGTGCCGTGGAGCAAGGCCGCCAACGACGACGGGACCTTCAAGTCCGACGACGACCTGCGCAAGCTCTACACCGATGCCGGCGTCGACTGGGACAAGGAGACCATCGCCTACTGCCGGATCGGCGAGCGCTCCTCGCACACCTGGTTCGTGCTGCACCAGCTGCTCGGGGAGACGTCGACGAAGAACTACGACGGATCGTGGACCGAGTACGGGTCGCTGATCGGTGTCCCGATCACTCTCGGCGACGAGCGCGGGGAGGCCTGATGAGCACGACGGTTGCCGGGTGCGGCGCGCCCGTGGGCGGGTACGGGATCGACGGCGTCGACGCGACGAAGGAGGCAGTGATCCAGGGCGTCGTGACCGGCAGGCTCCGGGGCGCCTGTTCCGAACGCGTACGTGCGCCTGCTCGACAGGAACGGTGAGTTCACCGCGGAGGTGCAGACCTCGGAAACGGGTTCGTTCCGGTTCTTCGCCTCGACCGGCACGTGGACGCTCCGGGTGCTCGCGCCCGCGGCGGACCGGGTCGACCAGGAGGTCGAGGCGCGGACCGGGCAGGTGGCCGAGGTCGCGATCAGGCTCTGAACCCGACGCAGGGGTTTGGAACGCCGAGCACGGGGAAATTCCGGGCCAGATGACGTCCTGCCCTGTTCACTCCTGAGGCGGACGAGGCCCCTCGCGTTGCTTACGCAGCCAACGCGAGGGGCCTTCTCAGCTCCAGCCGGGGCACCACTCCCGGCGGCCACTGTTCACTGACGTCAGTCTTCCCGGACCATCGGTTCCATAACACCGGTCCAGACCGGTGTGTGGCGACGGCCCGGTCGATCGACGTCGCGGGCCCGCGGATCTGTCGTCTGGACGGCCTGGCACGCGAGCGCTCGCCTTCCGTAGGGTGACTCGGGTCATGAACCGATCACGCGATGACGAGTACGCCGAGGCCTACCGACGCGGCTACGAACGAGCCCGTCAGGGTGCGGAGCCCACGGTCCGCCTGGACCGGCAGGTGTCGGAAGAGACTCACGATGACCGCGGCGCCCCGGGGCGGCGAGAACGACAGCGAGCCGACCCAGCAGGTCGGACTCCTCGCGAGCGCTTTCGCCGGGCTGACGTACGACGGTCACGACGACGCTGTGGGCGACAGGACGCCGGACGACCGACCCCGTCGTCGATGACGGGGCCGATCACCGGGGCGACGACAGCGGGGCCGACCAGGAGAGCCGGCGACGGATCCTCAAGGTGGCCGCGCTCGGCGGGGCTCGCCCTCCTGCTCGTGGTCGGCGCGTTCGGTGTCGGCCGGCTGGTCGCCGACGACGGCGCGACCGCGCAGCCGGAGTCCGAGGGCGACCAGGCTGTCGCCGGATCCGGAGGGACGCCCGCCGAGGAGGCCTACGACGGACCGGTGAACGCGGTGGGCGTCGCGCGTTCGAGCGCCACCTGCCAGTCGGCTGCCAGCGTCGACGCCGCGGGCAACCCGGTGACCTACCAGCCCGCAAGGGCACACGACTCCGACCTGACCACCGCCTGGCGCTGTGACGGGTCGGGTGTCGGACAGCGCATCACGATCGAGCTGCCGCGACAGACTGGCGCTGGCCGAGGTGGGTCTCGTGCCGGGCTACGCGAAGACCGACCCGGCCAACGGCGTGGACAGGTATGCCGAGAACAACAGGATCACCCGTGTGCGCTGGCGGTTCGACGACGGCACGACGTTCGTGCAACGGATGAGCGCGAACCCGGGCGACCGGTCCATGCGCACGATGCGCATCCCGGTCACGCAGACCTCCCGCGTGGTGCTCGAGATCCTCGGGTCGCAAGCGAGGACCACGGGACACCGTGGCGATCAGCGAGATCAGGGTCGCCGCGCCCGTCGAGCCGTGAGCCGCCAGGGGCCCGCCGCCGGCAGGACCAGCCCCTACGCGTAGCCGTAGCCGTAGCCGTAGCCGGCCCGGGAGTCCCCGCGGACAGGCATCATGTTCAGCACCACGCCCAGCGGTTTGGCCCCGACCGCCTCGAGCCTCTCGATGGCGTGGCCGAGCTGGTCGGTGGTGGTCCGACCGTGGCGAACGACGATGAGCGCGCCGTCGGTGTCGCTCGCGACCAGCGCTGCGTCGGTCACAGGCAGCAGAGGTGGCGTGTCGATGACGATCACGTCGAACTCCTGGCGCCCACGCTTCAGGAGGTTGTGCATCGCCTGGGACTGCAACAGCTCGGACGGGTTGGGCGGGACGGTGCCGCTCGTGAGCACCGTGAGGTTCTCGATGGGCGACGGTTGCAGGGCGTCGTCGAAGTCGACGGAGCCGATGAGGACGGTGGTCAGCCCGACCGCGGCCTCCAGCGCCAAGAGCTTGGCGACCTGGGGTCGGCGGAGGTCGGCGTCGATGAGCAGGACCTGCTGTCCCACCTGAGCCATCATGATGGCGAGGTTCACGGCCGTCGTGCTCTTGCCCTCGTCGGGGAGCGAGCTGGTCACGGCGAAGACCTTGCTGGGGTTGTCGACGTCGACGAACTGCATGTTCGTGCGCAGGACCCGGAACGCCTCGACACGAGGAGCACGCGAGTCGAGTCCGGTGATGAGCGGATGCGCGCCCGCCCCCGGGTCGAAGTGGAAGCCCGCCATGAGTGGCACGGAGGTCACGGTGGCGATGTCGTCCGGGCCGGTGATCGAGGTGTCCAGCAGCTCGCGGAGCACAGCGAGGCCGAGTCCCAGCAGCAGACCCAGGGCTCCCGCCAGGCCGAGGTTCCGCAGGGGTCGCGGCGAGACCGGCTCCACGCGGCAAGGAGGCCGCATCGACGATGGTGAGCTTGATGGGAGCGTTGACCTGGCCGCGGGGGGTCTCCAGCTCGTCGACGAAGGTGGTCAGCTCCTCGGCGGTGGTCTGGGCCAGGAGCTGGGCCGTCTCGGGGTCGGGGTCGGTGACGGTGATGTCCAGGTTGACGGTCTCGGGTACGACGGTCGCGGTGACCTGCTCGGAGAGCTCCTTCGGGGTCGTCTGAAGATCGAGCCGCTGGCTCACGCGGCGGGAGAGCTCCTGTCCCGTGGCCAGGTCGGCGTACGAGGTGATCCTCTGGGCGGAGAAGAGGCTGCCCTGGTACGCCTCGCTGCCGGAGGTGGGCGTGGACACGAAGAGACCCGCTGTCGAGGCGTAGAGCGGTGTCATGGCGAAGGTCACGATCGTCGCTGCGACGAGCGACAGCACGACGCAGCTGACGATGATCCGCCAGCGTCGCCGTAGGACGCGTACGTAGTCTCGCAGCTCCACAGGACCTCGTCTCCTCTGGTGCGTGCTCGGCGCCCGGACCTGGAGGTTCGGCGCCCTGGCCCCACAGTAGCCTCAGGCAGCGGTTGCGGGAACGCCGCTTCCCGAAAGCGATCCGCCCGGCTCTCGCGCTCATCTCAGGGAGACTCGAGGATCAGCGTGACCGGTCCGTCGTTGACGAGGCTTACCTGCATGTTCGCCCCGAAGATCCCGCGTGCGACGGTCGCGCCGAGCCGCTCGAGCTCCGCGCACACCGCCTCGTAGACCGGCTCGGAGACGGGTCCGGGGGCGGCAGCGTTCCAGGTCGGGCGCCGGCCCTTGCGCGCGTTGCCGTACACCGTGAACTGGCTGACGACGAGGACCGGTGCGCCGATCTCGGACGCCGACTTCTCGTCCCGCATGATCCGCAGCTCCCAGACCTTGCGCGCCATCCAGGCGACCTCGGCGGGGCCGTCGTCGTGGGTCACGCCGAGGAGTACGACGAGGCCGGGGCCGTCGACCTTTCCGACGATGTCGCCGTCGACGGACACCGAGGCGGAGAGGACTCTCTGGACGACGGCGCGCATGGCGCCGAAGGTAGCGGGTGACACCACGAGTCGTGAGGACCAGCCCGGACCGGGCGACAGACGCGCACAGATCTACGGAGATCCGGTCGAGCCAAAGAGTGAATCTTCCCGCGAGCAGAGGTGCAGGCCGGATGTTCTTCGGGACGCCGGGTCGACGGGCCCGGGAGACGTCTGACACGATGACGCCCATGACCGTCATCGCCGACAAGCTCCTGGTCACCGTCGCCCCGACCGGCGCGGAGACGGCCAAGGAGGACGTGCCGCAGCTTCCCACGACGCTCGAGGAGCTCGTCGAGACCGCCCAGCGCTGCGAGGCGGCGGGTGCCGCGATGATCCACGTCCACATCCGTGACGACGCGCACCGGCCCACGCTCGACCTCGGCCGGCTGACCGCGACGGTCGACGCCCTGCACGAACAGACCGGCCTCGTCGTACAGCTCTCGACGGGCGGTTCGGTCCACGACCCGCTCGCAAGCCGCCTCAAGGTGCTCGACGCCCAGCCCGACTCCTGCTCGCTGACGATGGGCACCACGAACTTCGGCGACGACGTGTTCTCCAACCCGTGGCCGTTCATCACCGAGCTCTACCAGCTGTCCCAGGAGCGCGAGGTCGTCCCGGAGTTCGAGCTGTTCGACCTCGGCCACGTGCACGCGCTGCACCGGCTGCTCGACAAGTACGGCCTGCCCTACGGCGGACGCGTGCACTGCGACCTGGTCATGGGCGTCCCCGGAGGCATGCCGGGTACGGCGGACGCGCTGGTCGCCGCGGTCAGCGCGATGCCCGAGGCGGTCACCTCCTGGTCGGCGACCGGGATCGGCCGGTCCACGCTGACGGTCGGCCTGGCCGCCCTGAGCAAGGGCGGTCACCTGCGAGTCGGGATGGAGGACGTGCTCACGCTCGCCAAGGGTGTGCCGGTCGAGCA
This sequence comes from uncultured Actinomycetota bacterium, assembly GCA_963700365.1. Taxonomy (GTDB): domain Bacteria; phylum Actinomycetota; class Actinomycetes; order Propionibacteriales; family Nocardioidaceae; genus Nocardioides_C. Next base: position 894,004 of record CAVOXG010000001.1, read on the forward strand.
CAACGCCCAGCTCGTCGACCGTGCCGTGGCCATGGGCCGCCTCGCGCAGCGCGAGCCGATGTCATGTGACGAAGCCCGCGAGCTGCTCCAGATCAAACGCCGATAGACTCACCCGCATGGAAGCCGTGTTCATCGCGCTGATGGCCGCCGTCGTGCTGCTCAGCGGATTCGTGTCCATCCTGGTGGTCTACAAGCTGCTCAAGGCAGACAACTCCTAAGCATGCCTTTCGAGCTGCCTGAGAACCTGCACCCCGAGTGCGCCCCGATCGCGTGGCTGCTCGGCACCTGGCGCGGCAACGGCCACGGGGACTACCCGACGATCGAGCCGTTCCAGTTCGGGCAAGAGGTCATCTTCACCCACGACGGCCGTCCGTTCTTCCACTACATGAGCCGGGCGTGGATCGTCGACGCCGAGGGCAACAAGGTGCGCGACGCCGCCATCGAGACCGGGTTCTTCCGGCCCAAGGCCGACGGCAGCCTCGAGGTCGTGATGACGCACAACACCGGCTTCATCGAGATCTGGTACGGCCACGCCGAGCCGGCCAAGATCGAGATGGCCACCGACGCGGTGGGTCGCACGGAGACCGCCAAGGAGGTCACCGCCGGCCACCGGCTCTACGGCCTCGTCGAGGGCGACCTGCTGTGGACCTACGACATGGCCGCGGTCGGCCAGAAGCTCCAGCCCCACCTCTGGGGCCGCCTCGTCCGGCAGTAGGCGCGGTTACCGGGGCGTAACCGGAGGGGCTCCGCTGCGTTGGACATCCCGTAGCCAACCCACGGGAGCCCCCACATGCGTCGTACCGCAGCAGCCTCTCTCGCCCTCGCGACGACGGCGACCCTGACGGCGGCCGCCGCGACCAGCCTGATAGGCGTCGCCCCGCCGGCCGACGCCGTCATCGACCTCGGACAGGCGAGTACGACGGCCGCGATCACGCCGCTCGAGCGGTCCGCCGAGACCCGCGACGTGATGTTCGTCGGCAACAACTGGGAGGGCACCGCGACGATCGTCGACGCGCGCACCCACCGGCGGATCAGGACCATCGACATGATCCCCGACAAGGACGCGCGGATGGCCGAGATCGCGACCACCCCCGACAAGCTCGCGTTCTACCTGGCGATCCAGCAGGGCGTCGGCGAGGGGCACGACCAGTACACCGACGACATGTTCACCACCCACGACGGGCGCCTCGTCGCGGTGAGCCGGCCCAGCTTCGCCGACGTCGTCGGCATCGACCTCGAGAGCGGCAAGATCGTGTGGCGCTTCCCGATGGAGGGCTACCGCGCGGACCACATGGGCGTCTCGCCGGACGGTCGCCGCCTGCTGGTCAGCGACTCGACTGCCAACAAGGTGCACGAGCTGAACATCTTCACCGGCAAGAAGCTGCGGGAGTTCCCGAGCGGCGACACCCCGCACGAGAACAACTACACCGTCGACGGCAAGCGGATCTTCCACGCCAGCATCGGCCGCGTGTACACGCCGACGGACCGCACCGAGCTCGGTGCGGCCTACGACACCGCCAAGGGCGAGCGGGTCTTCCAGATCGTGCGAAACCGCGACATGAAGGTGGTCAAGCGCTGGGACATGGGCAAGGAGCTCGCCGAGGCCGGCCACCCGGGCATGGAGTCGGCGGTCCGCCCGATGGCGGTCGCCCCGGACGAGCGTTTCGTGTACCTACAGGTGTCGTTCTTCCACGGCTTCGTCGAGTTCGACACCGAGGCCAAGGACCCGAAGCGGACCTACGACGGTGAGCCGCTCGTCGGCAAGGTGCGCCGCGTCGTCCGCCTCCCCGACCGGACGGACGGTCTCCCCCGGGAGCAGTACGTCCTCGACTCCGCCCACCACGGCCTGGCGATGAACCGTCGTGGGACGAAGCTGTGCGCCGCGGGCACCATGTCCGACTACGCCGCGATCGTGAACCGCACGACGCTGAAGCGGAAGATCATCGACGTCGGCGCCAAGCCGTACTGGTCGACCAACGGCGTCCGGGACAACGAGTGCTGGGTGTCGGTGAGCGGCGACGACAAGGTCGTGGTGATCGACTACCGCGACGGGTCCGTGATCAAGCACGTGCCCGTGGGCGACCACCCGCAGCGGGTGCGGGAGGGCCGCCTCGCCGTCGACGTGCTCGACGCCTGGCGCAGCTAGGCGCGATCTCGGGCCTCGGCTCAGGACGCCGCGCGGCGCGGCTCGTGCCAGGAGCCCTCGGTGCGCTCGATGAGGTCCTTCACCACGCCCTCGACGGAGCCGCTCGCCTCGAAGGCCGCGCGCTGCCGTGCCGCACCGGTGCCCTGAGCCAGCAGCCGCTCGAAGGCGTCCGCGGTCCAGTCCCAGTCTCCGGCGTCCCGCAGCGCGCCCTCGGTGTGGGCACGCAGGGCCTCGAAGACGTCGCGCACGGGAGCGAGGTCCTCGGTGGCGGGGTTGACCAGCGTCGAGGCGAGGCCGTGCCTCGCCGCCCGCCAGGAGGCGGCACGCAGCAGGTCGCTGCGCCAGGCCGGGCCGGTGGTGCCGGACGCAGCGGTCTCGACCAGCGCGCGGGCCAGCGAGGCGATGAGGATGGCGTCCTCCACCTCGGTGCAGACGTCGGCGACCCGGACCTCGATCGTCGGGTAGTCCTTGGCCACGCGGGTGTCGAGGTACAGCATCCCCTCGTCGACGGCGGCGCCCCACTCGACCATCTTCTCGAGCGTCCGGCGGTACTCCCTGGAGCTCTCGAAGGGCTCGGCCGGCCCGCTGCTCGGCCACCGGCCCCACACCTGCGAGCGCCAGCTGGCGAAGTTCGTGTCGCGGCCGTGCCAGTAGGGGGAGTTGGCGCTGAGCGCGAGGAGCACCGGCAGCCACGGACGGATGCCGTCGAGGACTCGAACCGCCTCGTCCTCGCCGTGGACGTCGATGTGCATGTGCATGCCGCACACCAGCGACTGCCGGGACATCTCGCCGTACTCGTTCAGGATCCGCTGGTGCCGGTCCTTCTGGGTGACCAGCCCCTCCTCGGCGGCGACCACCGGGGTCGGCACGGCGACGGCGGCGGCCCCGGCCTCCCTGGCCGCACGCCCGGCGAAGTGGCGTCCTCGGGCGATCTCGTCGGCGAGCTCCGACAGATCGGTGCACGGCTTGGTCGCCGTCTCGATCTGCTGGAGGAACGCCTCCTGGTCGACGATGTCCTCGTCGACGTCCTGGTCCTCCTGTCGTACCAGCTCCTCGTGGGCCCGTAGGGCCTGCTTGGCGACTGCCGCCAGCTCACCCGTCTGCGGGTCCACCAGCATGAGCTCTTCTTCGACACCGATCTTGCGCATGAGCTTGTAAGCCCCTCCCTCTTCGTGGCTGGAGCAGACGTGCCCCGAACGGCCGGCCTCACACGTCGTGGGCGCAACGTCACAACACGACCCACCTTCTAGACTCGGGACCGTGACCACGCGGGACTGGCAGGCGACGCTGCGCGAAAGGGGCTACCGGCTCACCCCGCAGCGCGAGCTCGTGCTCCGTGCCGTCGACCGCCTCGGCCACGCGACTCCCGACGAGGTGCTCGCCGCCGTCCGCGAGGAGTCGCAGGCGGTGAACATCTCCACGGTCTACCGGACCCTCGAGCTCCTCGAGGAGCTCGGCCTGGTCCGGCACAACCACATCAGCGACCGCGCGCCGACCTACCACTCCACCGCCACGCCCGACCACGTCCACCTCGTCTGCCGTGGCTGCGGTGCGATCACCGAGGTCGCGCCGGAGATCGTCGCTCCGGTGACCGACACGCTCCATGAGGAGTACGGCTTCACCACCGACATCGGGCACCTGACGATCTTCGGCATGTGTCGCGCCTGCGGCGACGGGTAGGTTCACGCCATGACCCCTGACACCGTGCTGGCGGGCGCCGCCCGGCTGGCGGACATGCTCAAGCCGGGGGACCTCGACGCGACGCTGAGCCAGATCACCGCGGCCGCCGTCGAGCTGATCCCCGACGCGTCCATGGCCTCGATCACGGTGCGCCACGGCGACCGTCTCGAGACCGTCGACGCCACGAACCGGGACGTCCTCGCGCTCGACGCCGCGCAGTACGCCCTTCGGCAGGGTCCCTGCTACGACGCGGCGACGGACGCGGCCCACGTGACCGCGCCGGACCTCGCGACCGACCCTCGGTTCCCGGACTACGGCCCACGAGCCGTCGAGGCAGGGATCAACGCACAGGCGGCGTTCCGCCTCTTCGAACGCAGCGGCGGCATACAGGGAGCGCTGAACCTGTACTCCACCAAGCCCGGCGCCTTCGCCGACCTCGAGGACACCGCCGTGCTGTTCCGCAGCCAGGCGGCCGTCGCCATCGCCTACGCGCACGAGGTGTCGAGCCTCAACGAGGCGCTCGAGACCCGCACCACCATCGGCCAGGCCATGGGCATCGTCATGGAGCGCTACCACCTCAACGACGAGCGGGCGTTCGCCTTCCTCACGAGGCTCTCCCAGCACCGCAACGTCAAGCTGCGCCGGGTCGCCGAGGAGATCGTCGCCGAGGCCAAGGCCGGCTCCGACCGGGCCTAGCCGGTCTGCGGTCAGACCGGGCCGCGCAGCAGTTGGTCAAGACCACCTCCGCCCGTACGGCGGCACGCCTGTCGATGGCCCTTGCGGTCTGCAACCGACGGGCTGATCCTGCTAAACAAACGACACCGGCCCGTGACGCAATATGCTGGGCCGGTCGGATCTGTTGCGCGAGTGGAGAGGGGTGCAATGACTACGGTCCGCCGCCCCGGGCGCGTGCAGAAGATCGCGTACGACGAGACGCCTCTGAACTCGCGCAAGCCCGACATCGACGCCCGCATCGGCTGGCTGCTCGCGATGTCGCGTCTGCACCACCGCGACCGGGAGATGGCAGACGGCCGGCGCTTCACCGAGGCGCTCAAGGCCGTCGGCTGCAGGGCGAGCCGCAGCCTGGTCAGCCGCTGGGAGTCCGGCGAGATCCCGATCTCCTACGAAGGCATGTCCGCCTACGAGGAGGCACTCGGGCTGACGACCGGCCAGATCTCGTCGCTCACGGGTTACATGCGCGCCGCGATCCCCGGCGTGAAGGCGCGGGTGGTCCGTCCCCAGCTCGACCCGGCGAGCAAGGAGTTCTCGGTGCGGCTCGACGAGCTGATCGAGATCGCCGAGGACGGGCACGCGAAGGCGACGGACTGGCAGGACCTCGGCTGGCACCTCGCCGCGGCGCCGCTGGTGCACCTGCGCGCCGGCACGTGGGAGGCGATCACCCACCGCGTCGTCAACCAGCTGCCCCGGTCGGTGAAGGTGCCCTACCGGCAGTACTCCACGGCCACGATGAACATCGCCTCGGTGCCCCGGGCCCAGGACTTCCTCACCGACGCCGTCGACCATCACATCCACACGCCCGGCGTACAGGTCCTCACCAACCCGATCGGCATCCTCGACCAGCTGCCCACGCGACGGTCCGCCGAGATCGTGCTGGACCTCGTCGAGCACCCGCCCACAGACGCCGTCTTCGCGCTCACGGTGTGGGTGGCCGCGCAGAAGATCACGCGCGGCGACTTCTCGGCCGAGGAGCGCAGCCGGCTCGACATGCTCGTGCTGCGGATGTGGCGGGCGAACCCGCTCAAGGCCTCCAACGAGCTCGCCGAGCTGATCGCCTGCCTGCCCGAGGGGCTGCGCTCGACGCTGACCGACGCCGCGTCGAAGGCCGGCCAGCGCAAGCTCGGGTACGTCGTCGAGAGCGGTGAGGACCTGGCCCCCGACATGGCCCGCGGCCTGTCGTTCGACCTCGCCGAGTCCGCGCGCGCGAGGGTGCCCGGCGACCCGGTGTACGACGAGGACCGGATGCTGGTGCGCCTCGTGCGCGAGTCGCTCTTCCATCGTGACTCCGAGCGCCGGCACCTGGCCTCGCTGCTGATCTCCGCCTCGCCGTTCGGGGACGCCGTGGCAGACGGCCTGCTCGGCCTGCTGTCCGCACCCAACGCGCCCGGCCCGGTGCGGGTCCGGGCCGCGACCCTGGTGCGCTACCTCAGCAGCGATGCGCACCGGCTCCGGATGCTCGGCTTCGTCGAGGACCCCAGCGACGACGTCGGGGCTCCGATCGTGCAGGGGGTCGGCCACATGCGCTTCACCGCCTTCTCCGACCAGGTGATCCGCTCGTCGCTCAAGGAGTCGTGGTCGCCGCGCGAGCGCGCCAAGATGTACGCGCTCGGGATGTCGGGCTCGCCCGCGCTCTCGTCGATCGCGAACGCGCGCAACGCCCCCGAGTGGCAGCGCGCGGCGGCACGGTGGTGGCTCTCGCAGGGCGAGGCGGTTCGCTCCTAGCAGGCCGCCCTGGGCCGTCGAGACCTAGCTTGCCGACCCCTCGCACTCGACACCCGGGAACTCGTGGCGCAGCCGCTCCTCGAGCCAGCGCACCAGCCCCGGGTCGCTGGGCACGGTCCGGTCTCCCTGGCAGATGTCGTGCACGACCGCCCGGGCGACCTCGGCGACGGTCGCGTCCGTCTGCGCCGCCCACAGCTCGAGGAGGCTGTACGCAGCCTCGGCCGCGATGGCGTACCGGAAGATGAGCACGCCCTTGGCCTGCTCGATGAGAGCGGTCGGGTACGCGGTGGAGGTGAAGCCCGTCAAGCCCTTGGCGCCGCGGTGCGGCCCCGCGCCCTCCGCTGTCGGGTGGGCGTCGATGATCCCCGTCATGGTGGTCCTTGGTGGCTGAGTGGCTGTCTTCGCACCTGATGGCTCAAGAGCCCAGCCCTGCCGGTCAACGTACCTCCCCGCGGCCCCACGGTCCATCCCCAGCCGATGGCCGTGATCGGGGGTGCCACCGCTTAGCCTTGCCTCGTGGTGGGCGACGTCGAGGTGGAAGGGCTGGGTGGTGCCGTCGCACCCGGCTCGATCTCGACGACGGCTGAGTTCGCCGAGGCCCTCACCGCGCTGCGTCACCGGGCGGGGATCTCCATCCGCAAGCTCGCCTCCGTCACCGGCATCCCGCCGGCGACGCTCGGCGGTTACTTCAGTGGCCGGCACCTCCCCTCGGTCAGCCAGGGCAGCGCGCTGGAGGACATGCTCTCCGCGCTCGGGGTGTCCGACCGGGACGAGGCCCGCGCATGGCTCGACGCGGTACGACGCCTGCGCGCGCGTCCGTCCTGGCCCGCGGCGGAGCCGGCCCCGAACCCCTATCGCGGCCTGCGCAGCTTCACGGAGGAGGACGCCGACCGGTTCTTCGGGCGGGAGGGCTACGTCGCCGAGGTCCTCGAGCGCCTCGACGAGCAGGTGACCTCGGGTCCCGGCCTGGTCGCCCTCGTGGCTCCTTCGGGCGCCGGCAAGTCGTCCCTCCTCCTCGGTGGCGTGGTGCCGGCGCTGCATCGGACCTCCCCGCCGGTGGACGTGGCCGTGCTGGTGCCCGGGTCCGACCCGGTGGGAGCGCTGCGTTCGCTCGAGAGGCGGCCGGCGGTGCTCGTCGTCGACCAGTTCGAGGAGATCTTCGCGCCCGGTGTCCCTGAGGAGGCGCGGCGTGACTTCGCCGACCGGCTGGCCGCCATGACGCAGCCCGCGTCACCGAGAGGCGGGCGCGACACGGTCGTGCTCTTCGGCCTCCGTGCCGACTTCTACGGCGACGTGCTCCGCGACCCCGCGCTGCTGCCGGCCCTCCGGCAGGCCCAGGTCGTGCTCGGACCGATGTCCGGGCACGAGCTTCGACGCGCGATCGTCGGGCCGGCGCGCACCGTCGGCGTCACGGTCGACGACGAGCTCGTCGAGGTGCTCCTCCGTGACCTCGCCCCGCGTGGCCCGCGTGACGGCACCGGCGCCCATCGGCCGGGTGCGCTGCCGCTCCTGTCCCACGCCCTGATGACCGCCTGGGACCGGCACAGCGGGGACCGGCTGACCGTGGGGGACTACCTCGCCGCCGGAGGCATCGCGGGAGCGGTCCAGGCCTCGGCCGAGTCGGCCTACGCCTCGCTCTCGCCGGAGGCGCAGGCGGTGGCCCACCAGTTGTTCAGCCGGCTCGTGAACGTCGACGAGGAAGGCGTCCTGACGCGGCGCCGCGCCCGGCACTCCGAGCTCCAGACCCTGGCCGGCTCGTCGGGCGACCGGCCCCCGCTGGTCGAGCCGGTGGAGACGCAGCCCGCCGAGGCCGGCGGTCCGCTGACCGTCGTGCTCGATCGCTTCATCGCGGCACGCCTGCTCACCGCGACCGACACCACGGTGGAGGTCAGCCACGAGGCGCTGCTCGAGGCGTGGCCGCGGCTGTGGGAGTGGATCGAGGCCGACCGGGACGCGCTGCGTGCCCGGCGTCGTGTCGCGTCGGCGGCGACGCTGTGGGCGGACCAGGGACACGACGAGGGGGTCCTGCTCCGCGGCGCCCCGCTCGCGGCCGCGGTCGACCTGCTCGAGGACGACCGGGAGCTGCTGACTCCCGTGGAGCGGGAGTTCGTGGAGGTCAGCAGGGCTCGCGAAGGTGCCGACCTCCGTGCGCAGCAGCGACGGAGCCGGCGGCTGGCGCAGCTGCTGGTCGCGATGACCGTCCTCGCGGTCGTCACCGGCCTCCTGGCGGTGCTCGCGCTCGACTCCCGGAGCGAGGCCCGGCGCCAGCGCGCCGCGGCCAACCGTGCCCGCGACGCGGCGCTCTCGCGTCAGGTGGCGACCGAGGCCGACCGGCTCCTGGGCAACGACCCCACCCTCGCCAAGCAGCTCGCCGTCGTCGCGTACGACATCTCGCCGACGCTGAAGGCGCGTTCGAGCCTGCTCGACGCCACGTCCTACCGCGACGCGACCCGGTTCGTCGGCCCCGACGGCAGCATGCACGCGTCCGGGTCCCCGGACGGCTCGGTGCTGGCCTTCGCCGGCGCGGACGGCAGGGTCCGCCTCTGGGCGCATGGCGCCGATGACGGCTACGAGCAGGTCTCCCAGATGGTGGGGGACGACGCGGGCGGGCTGCTGTTCGCGAGCGCGTTCAGTCCTGACCGGCGGGTGCTCGCGGTCGGCGGGATCTCCGGGACGGTGCGGCTGTTCGACGTCGCGAACCCGGCCGTCCCGCGTCTCCTCGCGACCCTCGACGAACCGGCGTCCGCCGTACAGGCGCTCGCGTTCAGCCCCAGCGGGGAGGTGCTCAGCGCGGCGACCAGCGACCCGGCGGTGTTCCGCTGGCGCGTGTCCGGCGGGGAGGTGGAGCCGTTGCCGGCGCTGACCGGCTTCGGGGGGACGGTGCAGTCGTTGGCGTACTCGCCGACCGGTGACCTGCTCGCGACCGGCAGCCACGACGGGATCCTGCGGCTCTGGTCCCTGCAGGACGACCATGCTCGGCTGGTCGGCGAGAGATCGCTCGGCGAGGCGAACTTCGTGCTGAGCGTCGCGTTCAGCCCCGACGGGCGGACGCTCGCGGCAGGCGCCAAGGACAAGGTGGTGCGGCTCTGGTCGGTGGAGGATCCCGCCCGCCCGCGCCCGCTGGAGGGCCCGGAGACGAAGCTGGAGAGCCTGGTGAACTCCGTCGCGTTCTCGGGTGACGGTTCCCGGCTCGCCGCCGGCGGCTCGGACGGCTCCGCGCGGGTCTGGGACCTGGCGAGCCGCGAGCAGACCGCGCGCATCAACGTCTCGGCGAACGTCACGAGCGTGGCCTTCGTGAACGAGGGCCGTGGCCTGCTGACCGGCTCGCTCGACGGCACTGCGCGGCTCTGGTCGCTGCAGTCCCGGCGGGTCGAGGGGCTCGACGACAACATCTGGAGCCTCGCCTACGACACGTCCGGGTCACGGCTGATGGTGGCCCCGGGCACGGGTGAGGGAGCGCTGCGGGTGTACGACGTGCAGCCGGACGGCCCCCCGGTCGAGCTCGCGACGCTCGAGGCGCCCTCGTCGGCCGGGGTTCTCAACGGGGCCGCGGCCATGACGGCTGATGGCGACCTGATTGCCGGAGGCACCGCGACCGGAGGCGTCGTGGTCTGGGAGGCAGCGGGGTCCTCGTTCCGTGAGGCGGCGGTGCTGCAGCCCTCGACCCAGCTGATCGAGGCGGTCGCCTTCAGCGCCGACGGCCGGCTCCTCGCCTCGGTCGGGGATGACGGAGCGGTCGTGGTGTGGGACGCGGCGCTGCTGCGCTCGGACCCCGGAAGCGCCGAGGTGGCTCGCTTGGAGGTCGACACGATCCCGCTCGGTGTCGCGCTCAGCCCTGACGGGTCGCTGATCGCCGTGGCCGGCGCGGACAACCGCGTCCACCTCTGGCAGCTGTCCGAGGCCGGCGCCTCGGAGCTCGAGTCGCTCACAGGATTCGAGAACTACGCGATCGGGGTCGCCTTCAGCCCCGACGGCTCGCTGCTCGCGGCAGGGAGCAGCGACGCGACCGTCCGGGTCTGGGACGTCTCCGAGCCCTCGGGCATCTCGCGGGTCGGCCGGGCGATCCAGGGCCCGACCGACACCGTCTACTCGGTGGCCTGGGACGAGTCGGGTGAGGTGCTCGCAGGTGCCAGCACGGACGGCTCGGTGTGGGCCTGGGACCTCGCCGACCCGGCACGCCCGCTACCACTCGCGAACCTGCTCGCCCTCACGGGCGACGCGTTCACGGTCACGTTCACCCCGGACGGCGAGCGGCTCGCGGCCGCCGGCGGCGACCGGATGGTGCGGGTGTGGGACATGTCGCTGGACGCTGCCAGGGCCCGCATCTGCTCCGCGGTCGGGACGCCGATCACTCGCGAGGAGTGGACCCGCTACGTCCCTGGCGTGCCGTACGCCGCCCCCTGCGGCTGAGCCGGTCGCGGTTCAGCGGTCGAGCCCGGCCGTCCGGCCTGTCTGGGTCTGTACGGAGTTGTACGGAGACGGCGAAACCACTGGATCGAGCGTGAGAACCCGTCGATAGTTGCCGCGGACGGGGGTTCTCCGGGCAGGAGAGCAGTACCCGGGTTCGCGGGCTACTGACGGGGGTGTTCGCGAGCCGGGATCGGCTCTCCCGCCCGGAGGGGTCGAGCCGGTCGGGACCCGATCAGTAGACAAGCGCCTGCACGCCCTCTGCCAGCGCCTCCTCCACGAAGGTCTGAGCGCCGGCGATCCGGACTCCGGCCATCAGGTCGTCCGCGGTCAGGTCCCGCCTCCGGGCGCACTGGGTGCACACGGTGACCCGTCCCGCCGGTGCGAACCGCCTCGAGCAGATCGTTCGCCGGCGCGGCGTGCTCCAGCCCCAGGTCCGGAGCACGGCCCTCGACCGCGAACCAGACAGCGTCCCCGGTGAGCCACAGGCTCACCTCGACTCCGGCCGCCACAGCGGTGGCCGAGACCGTGAGCCCCTGGTTGCACCGCTCGGCGTCCTCGGCGCCGGCTGTGACCTTGACCAGCAGGGATCGGCTCATCGGTCCAGGGTAGGCGCCCGCCGCGCGCGTCACGGCCTCTCTCGGACCGGGCGTTTCCGTGACCCCGCAGGCCATGACCCCTTACGCTCCCTTAGGCTATGTAACCGACCAGTAGCCTGAGCAGGGGGTGAGACCCACGTGGCACTCGACTTCGAGGAGCGCCCTTGGGGTTCTTGGCACGTCATCGACGTGGCCCGTGGCTACAAGGTCAAGCGCATCCACGTGAAGCCCGGGTGCCGTCTGTCGTACCAGACCCACGACCACCGCTCGGAGCACTGGGTCGTGGTCTTCGGCATCGCCACGTGCATCATCGATGGCGAGGTCACGACCGCCGGCCCCGGCCACAGCATCGACGTGCCTCAGGGCGCCAAGCACCGACTGTGCAACGAGAACAGCGAGGAGCTCGTGATCATCGAGGTCCAGCGTGGTGCCTACACCGGCGAGGACGACATCCACCGCTTCGAGGACGACTACGGCCGGCAGACGCCTGCCGACGCCTGAGCCACCGAACGGTCGCCCAACGGTGGTCGAGATCCGGCGAGAAAGCCAAGTATTAGATTTTATTAAAGTGTAAAAGGATTGAGGTGGAGGTATGCTGGGAGAGAACGAAGGTGGATTGCCGTAGACATGAGATAAGTGGGAGTGACGGTGGCATGATTGTCGTCAGACATAGTGATTGGAAGTGATTGAACGGCAGGTGTGGTAGGGTAGGCTAAATACGGAGAGAATAGAGATATTGAAGAAGGGAGAGTGAGCATAACGTCGGGAGGAGATAGGATGATGACAGAGAAGTTGATCTTGCAAGTTTAGATGCGAGGAGGCATAGGTGATGACGTGAAGCTAGAATAATGGGTGAGATACAAAAAGAGATGAATGGAGAGTGAAAGGAAGGTGGTGAACTGTAAGGCATAGGATATGTGACCAGGCGGCGCGAGCAGTGATGCGGGAGTCAGCGATAGCATGAGAACGGCGAGCTTATCGGATGCGAGGCATGTGCAGATAGCTGCAGGAGTCCTGATGAAGTGTAGAACTGTTCGGTCGACGCGAAATTTGAGCAAGCGCAGCGTAGTTGCAAGCACGGCGGTTGTGATTGATGCGGAAGCGACGCGAACCGCGTCGAGCGGATGGGCGTACTCAATCTCGGGCTACAACCAAGCAGCCTGGGCGAGGTTGAAGCGTCGCAGAACGGCGTGTACGGAGAGGGTGGAAGCGAGCATTGTCGTGCATCAGGCCGGCACGTCAGCTAGTGATGCGCGTGCCGCCGCCGATCGTGTGGCTGCCTCGAGGACACGTACGTCGACGCCCTCGGCAGCAGGGTAGGGCGGCAGCGAGCCGTTGGGCCGCTGCAGACGACGATTGCATTGGTCACGCGACAATTGATTGCTGAAGGAGGATATTCACGAAGTAGGAATACAGGATTCGGTGAGGAGATCGTGGCGCTAGTACGTGAAGCGTATGTGATTTGTGCGGGATGGCCGTTGGGCAGCCAGGGCTGCTCGAGACGCGTCAGCACGTTATAGCACTGCTCGACGACACCGAGGCGGCGTCGATGACGTTGTACTTCTGTGTATTCTTGTGGATGGGCTGAGATCATCAGACGACGACGCACTCACCGGGCGCGAAGTTGCACCGTTTCTGGACGGCTTCGATCAGTCGATCGTGTGCAGTGTGCGTCACGAATTTGCCAGCGATCAGCGTGGTGCAGACGAACTTAGCTTCACGGATAGGTAGTTCTCCAGCTTGTCGATGTGCCGCATATCAGCGAATAGGCCGCGGCCTGGCTGTGCATTGTCCGCAAGGCATCGCCTTCTGCATGAAGATCTCGGAGATCTCCTTGCGAAGCACCGGCGAGCTGGTCGATCTGGTTGAGTTGTACTTAACAGGTGATGTTCAGCTTGTTCTAGCATGTAGAAGAAACGCACAGTGGGATGCACAGTTTCCGGCGTACTGCAGCATCGAGGCAGGAACGACACGAGTACGGCGCAAATTGCAGATCACCGAGAAGTCAGGAACGCCGCGAGATCGACAGCAGACCACGGTGAGTTCACGTCGCGACGCCGTGGCCGGCACCAGCGGGAAGGCGCGAAGAGCCACGCGGCGGCGAACATGAAGAAAACGTTCCACTCCAGCGGCACCGCGAGCGGGAAGGTAGAGGTGATGAAGATGTGGAAGGTGATCATGCCGACGATCGCCAGCCACGTGATGGTGGTGTTCGTCGAGAACAGCAGCACCAGCGGGAGCACAGCTCGACGACTGTGCCGCCGATGTGAGCGAAGCTCCAGGACACACGAGAAGGGCGCAGATCCTTCGGGTAGCTCTTGTAGAGCGCGCGCTTGAACCGCAGCGAGGTGATCCAGGGCGTGTTGCTCAGCATCGGCGGGACCACGTTGGTGAAGTGGTGGCCGAACTTCGAGATGCCGGCACTCATCCAGATGGTGACGATGGCGATCTTGGCGGCGAGGACCATGTCGACGTGGCTGGCGAGGACGCCGAAGAAGAACATGACCGCGACGTACTGCTCCGACCGGGCGGCGAGGAAGACGATCTTGTCGCGCAGGCCATGACGATGATGAGTCCGACGTACGTCAGCAGCGCCCACTGGGGGAGCAGGCCGGCCTCGGTGTCCGGCATGGCGGCGGTCTGCACCCCCGGGCCGATCAACAGGAAGACCAGCGTGCCAAGCAGCGCGAAGTAGATGCCGACGTCGAAGGCGGTGCGGTGGTCACCGGCGGTGAAGGGCACCTTGCACGGCCACGGTGGGACTCGCAGAGTGTTGCGCCAGGTCCAGTAGAGCATCCCGCCTATGAACGGCTTGAACTTGAACGCCAGCGGCCGGACGACGAGGCGAAGCCGACGATCTGAAGAGGATCGTCCACACCATGAGCTTCTGGTAGACGATCAACTCGCCCAACCAGGAGGTGAAGCCAGCGAACACGCCAGTCCGGGGTAGTCAGCGCGACGACCGTGAGCACCGGCTATGTAGAGCATCAACTTGTAGACGTAGAGCATGTGGTTCGTCTTCGGACCCCGAACCGAAGTCGACCCAGTGCGTTGCCAGCATGCGCATGCATGTCAGATAGCCGTCCTCGTCCAGCCGGCCGACGTCGCCGGTGTGAAGCCAACCGTCCACGACGGTCTGCTCGGTGGCATCGGGCTTCTTCAGGTAGCCGCGCATCACGGTCGGCCCCGAGACCAGCACCTCGCCGACCTCGCCGGTGGGCGCGACCGTCCCGTCCGCGCGCATGATGCGGATCTCCTGTCCAGGAAGGGCCGGTCCGACGGTGCCGAGCTTGCGCACCCCGTCGACGGGGTTGCACGCGGAGGCGCAAGTGCCCTCGGTGAGCCCGTAGCCTCCACCATCTTGAACCCGTACCGCTCCTGCGACTTACGCAGCAGCTCCTCCGAGACCGGGGCCGCCCCGCAAATGACGAACCGCAGCGAGGAGGTGTCGGGCTTGACCTCCTCGGGCAGCGCGGCGAGCACCGCGTAGATGGTCGGGACGGCGGAGAAGTACGTCGGACGCAGCCGCTCGATCTGGTCAAAGAACTTGCCCGCCGAGAACTGCACGAGCTGCTCTGCGAACGCCTCTACCCATGCGTCGAAGTCGCGGTAGGTCAGTTCCGCTCGGTCGTCGCGGACGCCGACCTCGTCGAGGTGCTGCGCCGCTGCGTTCGCACTGTTCCACGGCAGGTAGCCGAGCTTCATCGACCCTCCATACTCATTGTGGCCCGCGCCACATGATCTCTGTGAGCCACGACACTAAGCGGCCGCTCAGAGTCCGCCTACGTCGTGGGCGGACGAACTTGGCAGACGCACATGTGCATCGTGCACACCTGGGGGCCTGGAGCCCGGCAAAGCGGACGTAACGGCCGGGGTACTCTCGAATGGTGTCTGCAACCACTGATCCCAGCCCCCTCCTGAAGCTCCCCGCCGCCGTCGCCGGCGACGGGATCGACTCCTGCGTGGCCGCGCACTACGGGTCGTTCAACAAGGAGCAGCGGGTCCTGGAGTCGGGAGAGGGGTTCGTGGACCTCTCGCACCGCGGTGTCATCCGGGTCAGCGGCCCGGACCGGCTGACCTGGTTGCACTCGCTGACCTCGCAGCACGTGGAGAGCCTGGCCCCCCACGTGCCCACGGCTGCCCTGGTCCTCAGCCCGCAGGGCCACGTCGAGCACGCGATGTACGGCGTCGACGACGGGGAGGCGTTCACCGCCCACGTCGAGCCCGGTCAGGCGCCCACGCTCGTGGAGTGGCTCGATCGGATGCGGTTCATGATGCGGGTCGAGGTCACGGACGTGACCGAGGAGCTCGCCGTGGTCTGGCGGCCCGCCGCACGCATCGAGGGTGCGCCGTACTCCGGCTACGTGTTCGTGCCGCGCAAGGACCTCGAGATCTTCGCCGAGGCGGCCGGGCCCGCCTGCGGGATGTGGGCGTTCGAGGCGCTTCGCATCGCCCGCGGGGAGCCGCGCCTGGGACTGGACACCGACCACCGCACGATCCCGAACGAAGCCGGCTGGATCGGCACCGCGGTGCACCTGGACAAGGGCTGCTACCGGGGCCAGGAGACCGTCGCCCGTGTGCACACGCTGGGTCGACCGCCCCGCCGGCTCACGCTGCTCCACCTCGACGGCTCGGACAACCGGCTTCCCGTGCGTGGCGCCGAGCTGCTCCACAACGGCAAGAGCGTGGGTTTCGTCGGTACGTCGGCCCGGCACCACGAGCTGGGGCCGATCGCACTCGGCATGGTCAAGCGCAACGTGCCGATGGACGCCACGCTCGACGTGGACGGCATCCCGGCGTCACAGGAGGTCATCGTCGACCCGGAGGTCGGCCTCCACGTCCGCCCGAACCTGCGCTGACCCTCGGCGACCCGGAGGAACCTCTAGTCGTAGCCGAGGACGTCGCGGCGCCGTCGGGCCCAGGCGAGGGCGGACTCGATGCCGTCCTCCACCGTCAGTGAGGCCGTCCAGTCGAGCACCTCGCGCGCCTTGTCGACGTTCGCGAAGGAGCCGACGGCGTCCCCGGGCCGCGGCGGGCCCTCGTCGACCGTGATCGGCTGCCCGTAGACCTTCTCGAAGGTGGTGACGAGCTCTCGAACGGTCACGCCGTCCCCTGTGCCGAGGTTGATGATGGTGCTCGAGCTGGCCTCGCGGGTCATGACCTGGTCGAACCGCTCCACCGCGGCGACATGGGCTCGGGCGAGGTCCCAGACATGGATGTAGTCGCGCAACCCGGTGCCGTCGCGGGTCGGCAGGTCGGTGCCCGTGATGGTGAACGCGTGCTGCTGACCCTGGGCGGCCAGGACCAGCTGTCCGAGGACGTGTGAGGGCTCGCGGACGTAGCCACCGGACCGGAGGCCGGGATCCGCACCGATCGGGTTGAAGTACCTGAGGATGATCGCCCGCAGATCCGTGCCCGCGGCGAGATCCTCCAGCGCCATCTCCATGATCAGCTTGGTCCGGGCGTACGGCGACTGCGGGGCCAGCGGGGAGGTCTCGAACACCTCGAAGTCGTCCGTGAGCGCGTAGACGGACGCGGAGGAGGAGAAGACGACATCCGGCTTGCCGAGGCGGACGAGCTCGTCGAACAGCTCGAGCGACTCGGCGACGTTGTTGCGGTAGTACTCGTAGGGCTGCTCCACCGACTCCGGCACCACGATCCGGGCCGCCATGTGGATCGTGCACGCGATGTCGGGGTGCTCCGCCACCACCCGTGCCAGGAGCTGTCGGTCGGCGACACTGCCCTGGTAGAAGATCCGGTCACCGACGAAGGCCCGCGGACCGTTGACGAGGGAGTCGAGGATCACCGGCGTGTGCCCGGCCTGCTCCAGGGCCGTGGCCGTGGTGGATCCGATGTAGCCGGCACCGCCGGTGACGAGAACCTTCATGGCCTGACGGTAGGGGCAGGTCACGCGGGATTCGATCCGCGCCTGCGGCTTATACCCAATTCAGGGTAGATGGTTGTCGGTTCGCGGTGAGGGCCACCTACGCTCGCTAGATGGTCGTCAGTACCTTCGACTCTGCATGGCGATCATGACGCGGAGGGTCGCTGCGCTGTACTCCGCGGGCTATGTCGTCGCTGTTGCCGCCATCGCCTTCTGGCCGTCCCCGGACGTCGCCGGCGCCGCGGTCTCAGGGGTGTGGGACGCCATGCAGGCCGCCGGCGCCCCCGGCTGGTTGTCGCCCGCCGCGGTCGAGTTCGGCCTCAACGTGCTCTTCTTCGTGCCGCTCGGCCTGCTGGGGCCGGTCTTCCGGCCGCGCTGGCGCTGGTTCGCGTGGGCGCTGCTCGGCCTGGTCGCGGCGTCGGTCATCGAGCTGACGCAGATGGTGGTGCTCACGGAGCGCACCCCCGCGGTCCACGACGTGGTGGCGAACACTCTCGGCGTGCTGGTCGGCTACCTCGTCGTGCGCTCCATGGAGCGAGGACGAGGGGACCGCGCACCGGTCTGAATGTGCGGGAATGAGCTGACTCGTCTCGCCAAGATTGGTGAGTTGCGGCCGATCGAGGGAACTGTTTCGAACTCGCGGAACTAGCGTTGGACAAGCGCTGAACCGAGAGTGGGAGCTCGTCACGCCTTGGTGGGGCCGAGCTTTCAGGGGGGAAACCATGCGAACCATCCCGAAGTCAGGTGAACTGACCCAAGTCAGCCGGGTCGTGCTGGCGCCCCATGCCGACGACGAGGTTCTCGGATGCGGCGGGCTGCTGGCCAAGTATCCGGCGGAGTGCGCCGTCGTGGTGCTGGCGAAGCCGGACGACGTTCGGGCCAAGGAGCTGGAGAGGGCTCGTGATCTGCTGGCTTACCGCCAGATCATTCTGCTCGACCTTCCGGACGGTGCGGTCGGCGACAACATGCGCGAGCTCGTGGGGCAGATCGACTGGGTGCTCAACCAGTGTCGTCCCCAGGAGCTGTACCTCCCGTATCCGTCCGTGCACCAGGACCACGTGGCGACCTACGAAGCCGGCATGCGCTCCGCGCGCCTGTCGATGAACTCGACCCACTGGTTCCCACCCACCGTCCTGGTCTATGACGTCGCGGCCTACGACGTGGAGCTCTATCCCACCGACCTGCGCTGGAACGTGTTCGAGTCGCTGGACGAGCAGGACGTGGACAGGAAGGTCGAGGCGGTAGCCGCGTACGCCTCTCAGCAGGTCGAGGGGCCACATCCGCTGAACGGGATCAAGGAGTCTGCGCAGGCGTTGGGTGCGGCACGCCAGGTCGACTGGGCGGAGCACTACGCCCTCGTGCGTGCCGTGCGGGCAAGCCGCGGCGCCTCGGCGGCACGCCAAGCGGAATCGTCGACAGCCTGAAGCGATGATCGTCACCACACATCAGGCCGACCTGCTGCCCTACTCCGGCTTCTGGTTCAAGATGGCCAAGGCGGACCTGTTCGACCTCAAGATCTACGACCAGTTCCAGGCTCGTGGTTACCAGCGGCGTGTGCCGATGCGCGGCACCTGGGCGTCGATCCCGGTGGTGGGCAGCCCGACCCGCGCGCGGATCTGCGACGTGAGGATCCGGCCCGACGAGGCCAGGCAGGTGCTCAGCGACCACATCGTCGGCCGGTACCGGGGGGCCCGGAACTGGGAGCCGATGGGCAAGGCACTGCTCGAGATGATCGCGGACATCGACACCGAGCATCTCTGGCAGTTCAACCTCTCCCTGCTCCTCGGGGTACGCGAGCTCCTGGGCATCGAGACGCCCATCGCGATCGGGCTCCCACCGGAGGGCCGGGGGAGCGCAGGCCTGGTGAGCACGCTGCGCCGCTACAAGGCCGACACGTACCTCGCCGGTGTCGGCGGGCGCGCCTACATGGGCGACTGTGCCGAGTTCACCGCCGCGGGGATCGAGGTCGTCTGGTCCACGCACCAGCCGGTCACCGGTGACTCGATCGTCTCCGTTCTCCTCGACCACGACGACCCGCTGGCCGTCGTACTCGCCGAGTGAGTGGTCGGCAACGCGAAGTGCGGCCGGAGCGTGCCGAGTTCAGCCGAAGACGACGGCAGTCGACCTGGCCCGGTGCTCCAGGTCCGCGATCAGCACGGAGTCCCGGGGACTCAGCTTGAAGGTCTCCGCGCCGTTCGCCGTTCAGGAGGGTGACGAACTCCGCGAGCTCGTACCGGAGCCCATCCCCGTCGAACTTGTTGAAGTACTTCCGGTTCAGCGAGGGGTCGTCGAACCTGAGCTCGAAGTACTCGGTGCGCCACCACGGAGCCGGTACGTAGACGTACCCCTGCGTACCCGCGACGACGAGCTCTCCCTCCGATCTGACCTCGAGACCGACGCGCGTCGAAGCCACGGCGCCGGCATAGCGTCAGGTCGATGCGGCTGAACAGGTCCGCACCGGCAGTGGTCGGGGCACCAGGAGTAGGCGTTCACGCGACGGACGTCGTGGCCGAGCAGCTTCACCGCCGCGAGCAGGGGATAACGGGCCAGCTCGAGGATGGCGCCCGTGACACTTCGCCCGACGCCGTCCGAGGCGTCCGCGGGAGGCGTGAACGTGACGTCCACCGACCGGATCTGCCCGATCGCTCCACTGCGCGAGATCGCGACCAGGCGCTGGAAGCCGGGGCAGAAGGCGGTCTCGGTGGCCTCGAGCAGGGTGACCCCGGCCGCCGCGGCGTGCTCGTACAGAGCGGTGCAGTCAGCCGCCGACAGTGCGGAGAGGTTCTCGCACAGCACGTGCACGCCCTCGGAGATGGCCTGGTGCACGAGCTCATTCCTGGTGTCCAGCGGGGCCGTCAGGTACACGGCGTCGGAGTCGGCCAGAAGCTCCGCGAAGGAGCTGGCGGCGAACCCGAGATGGTGTGCCGCGTGGAACGCGTGCGCCGATGCGTCATCCGGGTCGAAGACCGCGTCCACCTCCAGGCCGCTGACGAACCGTGACTCCGCGACGAGACGGTCCGCCTTGGCGCAGGTCCCGGCCACTCCGAGCCGGTGCAGACCGCTCGACGAGGCGCGGAGCTCGGTGCTGGAGACGCCAGGAGTCCGCTGGAGGTACACCACCTCGCAGTAGTCGCGGAGGTAGTCGAACGTGCCCAGCCAGTCAGAGCCGATCGCGAAGACGTCGACGGCGTAACGCTGGATGTCGCGGATCTTCTGCCCTTCGTACTCCTCGACGATCACCCGGTCCGCAAGGCCGCTCGCCTCCACGTTCTTGATGCGTTCCATCAGCGACTGCTGAACGTTGAGCTTGCCACGTGCCTCGTCGAAGTTCTCTGTCGTGACGCCGACCACGAGCTCGTCTCCGAGCGCCTTGGCGCGTTCGAGCAGCCGACGGTGACCCTCGTGGAAGAGGTCGAAGGTCCCGTACGTGATGACCCGCATGACGCACACCTCTCGGATCGGTGTGGCGTGGGCTCGTCCCAACAGCCCAGAGTAACTCCCGGTCGCTGGTTCGGACGGATCCTCGAAATGAGCCCCATGAATCGGACGCGTCGTGCCGGTGCGGTTAGCATGAATTTCTCGTCGGCGTCGACCGGTGCGAGGGGTGGGAAATGAGAACAGCGGTGCTGTCCTTCGTCGTCTACGTCGCGGCCTCTCTGCAGAACGTGGATTTCGTCGCCTTCGACAACGGGCAGGCGCTGAAACCGATTCACCTGTTGGTTGCGGTGATTTTCTTCCTGGGCATCTCGCGACTCGGACTGCCCTACCCGTTGCGTCCCATGGCCGGGATTTCTGGTCTTCGCTCTGTTCGTGTCCCTCATCGCCTACCTGGAGTGGGGGTTCGACGCGCTGTACTTCAACTACCTGTTCGCGCTCCTGGTCCTCGTTGCCGTAGGAACGCTGCTGCGTGACGCGGACTACGTCGAGGTCCTCCGTGGGCTGCGTGCCGCTGCCCTGGTCGTCGCCGGGTACGCCGCGGTGAACGTCGTCGTGCACTGGGACGCAGTGGTGGCGGCGCACGCGGAGGGTCCTGAGACGGGCATCCGGGCGGAGGTCCCGGGGATGGTGTACTCCGGCGGCGTGAACATCGAGGCATCGTGGATCGCGCTCGCCGGGCTCTTCTTCGTTCGTTCCGCCAGACAGTTTGCGATCTACAGCGCCTTCTCCTTGATCGTCCAGTTCGCCTACGCATCGCGTACGGGCGCGATCTTGTTCGTCCTCGTCGGCCTGGTGTTCGTCTGGACGGTCGCGCGCACAGGTCTGAGACGCGTAGCGGTCCTGGCCGGCGGAGTCGCGGCGCTGCTGCTGTTCGCGGTGCTGGCGAGCGAGCAGCTGAACGAGCTGGCAACGGTACGACGCTTCTACGCCATCGGTGACGAACCGGGAAGCATCGGCACGAATCGAGGTGATGCGCTATGCGACCGCCGCGTTCCTCGAGCGCCCGATCTTCGGTTATGGGGCAGGAAATGAGCCGGATGCGCTTATTTCAATGGGTTGGCTGAGCTACGAGGACAATATTCACAATTATCTGCTCGGCAGTGCCGTCTCCTTCGGGGTGGTCGGCCCCATTGTGTATATCGTCGCGATTTACGCGACCATTCTCAGGAATGCTGGAAAACTCGAGCTGCTCGCGTATCTGCTGGTATTCAACGTGGCCGCTTTGTTCGAGTTCCGCGGCGCGGACACGGTCCTGTACGTGGTCATCGCCCTGCTGGCGACCGCGCGACTGTCGGCCGAGGAGCCTCCCGAGCGCGGCGTCGCGACAGCAGCCCGGACAGCGCGCCACGGAAGTGACGCGACGTGATGAGGCCGGACTGCTGTGTGATCATCCCGTACTACGACTCGGGAGACGATCTGGTCGTGGCGTTGGACTCCATCGACAACCCGTCGGGCAGGGTCTGCGTGCTCGTCGTGGACGACGGCAGCGTCAGGTTGCCTGCCCGGTCGGTCCTGCAGACGTACCGGTCGCGAGTGCCGTTGGAGCTCGTGGAGCTTCCCGAGAACCGGGGGATCGCACGGGCCTTGAACCGCGGAATCGAGGAGGCCGGGGACCGGTTCCGCTACCTGGCTCGCCTCGATGCCGGTGACCGCTGCCGTGCCGAGCGGTTCAGGAAGCAGCTCGACTACCTGGACACACATCCCGACGTGTACCTGCTGGGGTCATGGGTGAACCAGGTCGACCTCGACGGCACGATCAGGTACGTCACCCGGCAACCGGCCACGAGCAGGTCCATCCGTCGGCGCATGCCGATCAACTGCGTGTTCACCCATCCGTCGGTGGTCTTCCGCGCCGAGGTGCTCGACGCGGTGGGTGCTGTACCCCACGGACCGCCCGGCAGCCGAGGACTACGCCTTGTTCTACTCCGTGGTGAAGCGGTTCGAGACGGCGAACCTGGCGGAGCCCCTCGTGGACTGCATCCTCGACCCACGAGGGATCTCGATCGACAGTCGCCGCACCCAGATCCGCAGTCGCCTGCTGGTGATGAGGGACCACTACGACTTCAGCGCGGTGGCCACGTATGGCGTCATCCGGGCGCTGCTGCTGTGGCCGACACCGATGGCTTTCTCGGTGTTCCTCAACAGGGCCCGCGCTGCTTCGATGCGGGTGGTCGAGCGGGTTCACTCGTCGGCACGCGCTCGCGGAAGGCTGACCCTGTAGCGCAGCGTGAGGAAGAGCGTGGCGTTGGCCGTGAGCATGGCGATGGCCGCGCCGCGTGCGCCGGACCAGTCGGCGCCGACGACGACGAGCGCGAAGGTGGGGAGAAGCCAGATCGCTCGCCAGAGCGCGTACGTCGCCATCTGGTCCGTCACTCGGCACGATGCCTCCACCCCGTACATCCATTGGGAGAAGATCGCGCCGACCAGCAGCCAGGGGAGTGCATCCTCTGCGTACTGCCAGGTGTCTCCCAGCACGCGCTCGCCCCAGACGTCCGTGACCATCGTGGCGATGAGAGCCGAGCCGCCGAGGAGGACGGCGGTACCGAGCTGCCAGAGCCTCAGGGCGGACTGCCGCGCTGCCGGGGACGAGCCGTCCTGGTCCGCCAGCTGCCGGAGGAGGATCGGCTGCAGGCCCTGCGGGATCTGCAGCGGTAGCCCCGCGAGCGTCTGTCCTCCTCGGTATCCGGCCACGGCGCCGAGGCCGGCGACCAGGCCGATCGTGGACGGCACGCCGAGCATGATCGTGCCGTTGACGCCGAAGCTCGTCCCGATGGAGCGATAGCCGGTGAAGCTGGCGCGAGCCGCCTGACGCACGAGCCCGTCGGCTCTCGGACCTCTCCGGGTCAGGAGAGCGATGCCGGCGCACAGGGTCGTGGAGCCGGCGTGGCTGACAGGGGGGACCACCCATTCCGCGATGCCCAGCTCCTCCGCGGCCGACAGGCTGTGGAGAGTCCCGAACAAGAGGCCGAAGACGAGGAGGTTGAGCAGGACGATCCGAGAGGCCAGGAAACGCTCGCCCGTCCGGTAGGCGCCGAACCGGAAGGCCGAGATGACCATCCAGCCACCCGTGCTGACAGCCACGGACACCGCGAGCACGAGGTTGCCCGCCGAGATCAGGAAGTAGGCCAGTGCGGTCAGCGGGACGGTGAGCAGCCCGAGGACCCCCGCGAACAGCACTCCACCGCGCGCGACCTGCGCATCGTCCGTGAACGCCTTCGTCTCGTCCTGGTAGGACAGGATCCAGGCCCCGGGGAGGAAGGTCCAGGCGTAGAGCACGAAGGAGAACACCGTCCACGTGAGGGCGAACCTGCCGAACTCGGACGCGGAGGCCGCGCGTGCCACGAGCACGCTGACCAGGAAGTTGAGGGCGGCCAGACTTCCCTGGTCGAAGACCGGTGCCGCGAGCCGGGCGATCTGTCGCAGCGCGGTCCTGCTGAACGAGGACATCGACAGCACCCCTGTTGCGAATGGACCATCTTGGCGATGGTGCGGCCGGCATGCGGCGTAGCGTTCGTCCCAGGGAAAACCGTAGTGGTGGAGGGGTCGCCGTGTACTCGAACCTGTCAGACGTGCACCGGACGCTCCTGGACATGCTCAGACACGTCGTGGACGTCGCGGAGCAGGCGGGGATCCCCGTCTACCTCGCCTACGGGTCAGCGCTGGGGGCGGTCCGCGAGGGCGGGTTCATCCCCTGGGACAGCGACGCGGACGTGCATGTCTTCGTCGACGACGTGCGGCGACTCGACGACGCGCTCCGGGCACATCCGGGACGGTTTCATGTTCTCTCGCCGTACCGGGACGAGAGCTATGAGCATCTGTTCCTGC
Source organism: uncultured Actinomycetota bacterium (assembly GCA_963700365.1). Lineage (GTDB taxonomy): Bacteria > Actinomycetota > Actinomycetes > Propionibacteriales > Nocardioidaceae > Nocardioides_C. The sequence goes on from CAVOXG010000001.1 coordinate 918,443, forward strand.
GTCTCGCCGAGCCGGGCATCGACTACAACTACCTCCACGTCGACCTCTTCCCGGTCGCGCACGCCCCTGAGAGCGACGGGCGGCTTCTCCTGCTGAGGGCGGCCACGCGGAGCTTGGGGTGGCTGTACCGCGCGAGGAACAACCGCCTCGCGTCGAAGGACTACTCCCGCTCACGTGCGGTCGCCGCGCGCGCCGCCTCCGCACTTCTGGGAGCCGTTCCTCGAGGCGCCTACCTGCGCTCGTTCGACGCGCTCACGAGCGGCCGACGTGAGAGCACTCGTCTCTTCCCGCCACTCGGCTGCTACGGCAGCCGCGAGCTGTTCCAAGCCGCTTGGTTCAGGGAACCGTCCACCTTGCGGCTCGACGGTGTGGAGCTACCGGGCCCGACCAGGCCGCACGAGTACCTTCGCACCGTCTACGGCAACTACGAGCAGCCGGTGTCGCCGGAGCAGCAGCGTCGAGAGCTCATGGCTTTCGAGACCCACATGCTGCCCCGGCTCAACCAGGCGGTCAGCTAGCGCTGTTGATCATGCCGGCGCCCACAGTCACGCCGGTGGCCTCGTCGATGAGGATGAACGAGCCCGTGGTGCGGTTCTTGCTGTACGGGTCGCACAGCAGCGGGACCGTCGTACGAAGCTGGACGCGACCGATCTCGTTGAGCGCGAGCTCCTTGGTCTCCTGGTCGCGGTGCAGCGTGTTGACGTCCATGCGGTACTGGATGTCCTTGACCAGCGCCCGGCCCGTGCGGGTCGTGTGCTTGATCGCGAGCTTCTGCCGCGGGCTGCAGCGGCTCGTTGGTCATCCAGCAGATCATCGCGTCGATGTCCTGGCTCGGCTTCGGAGCGTTCTGCGGGCGGCAGATCATGTCGCCGCGCGAGACGTCCACGTCGTCCTCGAGGCGCAGCGTCACCGACATGGGCGGGAACGCCTCGGAGATCTCCTTGTCGAAGAGGTCGATCCCGGCGATCTTGGAGGTCATGCCGCTCGGGAGGACGAGCACGTCGTCGCCGGGCTTGAAGACACCACCGGCGACCATGCCGGCGTAGCCGCGGTAGTCGTGGAACTCGTCCGACTTGGGCCGGACGACGTACTGAACCGGGAAGCGTGCGTCCACGAGGTCGCGGTCGGAGGCGACGTGGACGTTCTCGAGGTGGTGCATGAGCGAGGGGCCTTCGTACCACGGCATGTGCTCGCTGCGGTGGACCACGTTGTCGCCCTTGAGCGCCGAGATCGGGATGATCTCGAGGTCGGGGACGTTGAGCTTCG